>NZ_JBIAWZ010000013.1:0-228672 GCF_042896175.1 Streptomyces sp. NPDC001315
CTGGGTTCGGCGGGCGGGGACGGGAAAACCGGCGGCCGAAAGGCCGCACGGCGTCCCGTCCCCGACCCAACAGATCCAGGCACTGGACCGGTCCCGGCCGGTGCTGCCGATGATGCCGGGGGTTCCCCAGTGGGTCACGCACGACTACGTACGGGCGGGCACCACCACACTGTTTGCCGCACTGGAGGTGGCTACGGGCAAAGTGATCGGCTCCCTGCACCGCCGGCACCGGGCCGAGGAGTTCAAGAAGTTCCTGATCAAGCTCGACCAGGAGGTACCGGCGGGCCTGGACGTCCATCTGGTGCTGGACAACTACGCCACCCACAAGACCGTCCACGCATTGGAGAAGGACATCCGCTCCTGGATCGCCGCATGGAACACCGACCCCAAGCCCTACGTCTGGACCAAGACCGCAAACGAGATCCTCGAACGCCTCGCTAATTATCTGAACAGAATTCCTGACTCAGAAGACTAGCCCGCGAACGCGTTGACGCCCGTGAGCTGCGCCGACAACTCCCACAGACGCGCGGCCTGTTCGGGATCGGTCGCCCAGTCCTTCACGCCGACCGTCGCGCCGTCCGCCGGGGCGGGCTCGGCGACGTCGCAGTCCTCCAGGTACAGGCCGCCCAGGCCGTCCAGCTGGGGCGAGGTCGCCGCCCACACCTGGGTGGCGGCCCCCTGCTCGGGGGTCTTGAAGCCCTCGGGGTTCAGGACGTTGCCGTTCTCGTCGATCCAGCCGCGCTCGACCATCTCCTCCTTGGGGATGTGGCGCTGCAGCGGTGTGATGATGCCCCCGGGGTGGAGCGAGAAGGCCCGTACCCCGGCGTCCCGGCCGAGCTTGTCGAGGTGCACGGCGAACAGCACGTTGGCCGTCTTGGCCTGTCCGTACGCCTCCCACTTGTCGTAGCCGTGGCGCCAGTGGATGTCGTCCCAGCGGATGCCGGAGAAGTGGTGGGCGCGCGAGGAGACGGAGACGACGCGGGCGCCGCCGGGTGCGATCGCCGGCCACAGGCGGTTCACCAGCGCGAAGTGACCGAGGTGGTTCGTGGCGAACTGAGCCTCCCAGCCGGGACCGACCCGCGTTTCCGGGCAGGCCATGATCCCGGCGTTGTCGATGACGAGGTCCACCGTCCGGCCGGAGGCGAGGAACCGCCCGGCGAAGGCGCGCACGCTCTCCAGGTCGCCGAGGTCCAGCTCGTCCAGCTCGACGGCGTCGATCCCGGCCAGCGCCTCCCGGGCCGTGTCCGGGCGGCGGGCGGGGACGACGACGCGGGCGCCCGCCTTCGTCAGGGCGCGTGTGGTCTCCAGGCCGAGGCCCGAGTAGCCGCCGGTGACGATGGCGAGCTTCCCGGTGAGGTCGATGCCCTGAAGGACGTCGTCGGCGGTGCTCGTGGCGCCGAAGCCCGAGCCGATCTTGTGCTGCGCAGTACTCATGCCGGGAACGCTACGAATTCGAGTGCACTCGAAGTCAAGCGGAAAAGGGTGTGGCGGCAGAGGAAAGCCCCGACCGGACGGGGGAATCACGGTCGGGGCGGCCAAGTGGTGGGCACGGATGGCGGTCGCCTCTCGGCGAAAGGCTCCACAGGGCTTCAGCCGAACGATCGTCCCTGCGGGCAAAAGGTGAGGCCCGGGGACACTGTCCCATCCGCACCCACGGTTCGTTCAACGGGTAACCACCGGTCGGTGTTCCCCCGGCCTGCCGTCCCTCGCGGTGATCCGCGTCACCCTTGCCGCACGGCAGCTGGGCGGGGTCGTCGTCGACCGCCTCCGCACCCTCCCGCTCGGCGCGGACCCCGGCGAGCTCCAGCGCGTGTCTCACGGGCTGGGGCGCGGGCTTGCGTCAGGTGTCTGTCGCTCCGGAGGGCGTACGGCCGTCTCGCGTCCAGGCCAGCAGCTCGTCCAGGGACCACGTGGTGACCACGCGCTCGGCGGGCACCCCGCACTCCTCGGCCCGCGCGCAGCCGTGGATCTGCCAGTCCAACTGGCCCGGCGCGTGGGCGTCGGTGTCGAGGGAGAACAGCACGCCCGCCGCCACGGCCCGGCGCAGCAGGCGTCTGGGCGGGTCGAGCCGCTCCGGACGGCTGTTGATCTCCACGGCCGTACCGGATTCGGCGCACGCCGCGAACACCTCGTCCGCGTCGAACTCCGACTCCGGCCGGCCCCGCCCGGTGACCAGACGCCCCGTGCAGTGCCCCAGGATGTCGGCGTGCGGATCGCGTACGGCGGCCACCATGCGCCGGGTCATCGACGCTGCGTCCATGCGCAGCTTGGAGTGGACGGACACGACCACCACGTCGAGCCGCTCCAGCAGCTCCGGCTCCTGGTCGAGGGAGCCGTCGTCGAGGATGTCGCACTCGATGCCGGTCAGCAGCCGGAACGGTGCCCAGGTCTCGTTGAGCTCCGCCACCACCGCCAACTGCTCGCGCAGCCGCTCGGCCGACAGTCCGCGCGCCACCGTCAGCCGTGGGGAGTGGTCGGTCAGCGCCGCCCACTCGTGCCCGAGCGCGGCCGCGGTACGGCCCATCTCCTCGATCGGGCTGCCGCCGTCCGACCAGTCGGAGTGCAGATGGCAGTCCCCGCGCAGCAGCGCCCGCAGCCGCTCACCGCCCTCGGCGAGCGGGCCCGCGGCCTCGCCCTCCAGCTTCTGCAGATAGCCGGGCATCTGCCCGTCCAGCGCCTCCCGCACCACCTGGGCGGTCTTCGGCCCGACGCCCTTGAGCTGCTCCAGCGTCCCGGCCTGCGCCCGCTCGCGCAGCTCCGCCTCCGGCAGCTGCCCCAGCGCGCGCGCCGCGGTGCGAAAGGCGCGGACACGGTACGTCGGCGCCAGGGACCGCTCGAGCAGGAAGGCGATCCGGTCCAGTGCCGCCAGGGGTTCCATCGCCACCTCCTGGATCCAGGGTTCCCCAGCCGCGGCAGGGCCGCACGACAGGAAGGGACGCCCCGGTGACACCGTGCGTCCCTTCCGTCCCAGAGAGTGCGACGGCGGCCGAGATGGGCTCGACGAGTGACGCACGCCACTCGCGACCGCCGGTTGCGTTCTAGGCTCTATGACATGACCGAAGCAGCGTGCCCTCACATCTCCAATCCGCGGATCATGGTGCTCGGGGTCCAGCCGGGCACACCGCCGTTCCGCATCGTGGAGATCGACGGCGAAGTGGTAGGTGAGGCGACGGCCGTCACCGACGTGCTCGCGGCAGCCGCCGCGTTCGGCATCGTCGTTCATGACCTGGACGATCCGGACGTGGTCCGCTGGGTCGGCGGGGACAAGTTCACGTGGACACCGCGCTGGGGCCGCAAGTAGCGCCACCAGCGCGGGCCAGGCTCAGCCGACCGTCCGCTTGTGGTCGGCGGCGTCCGTGAGTGGTTACGTCACCGATTAATTCAAGTGGTAATTTAAGGGCGCTTCCGCGCGTGTACCGCGCGGCTCAGCCTCCGTCCCAGGAGCAGGTAACCCACCAGCGCTCCGCCGGTGTTGAGGATGACGTCGTCGATGTCGAAGGCGCGCCCGGTGATCAGTGCGCCCTGTGCGAACTCCACCAGGAGCATCACGATCGCGGTCAGCAACAGCACGCGCAGCAGCCCGCGGGCCCGCGGGGCCACGACCGGCACCAGAACGCCGAACGGCACGCCGAGCAGCAGGTTTCCGCCGATCTGCTTGACGGCGTCGCGCAGCGCCGGCTGGTCCAGGTAGGCCTTCAGGGAACGGCCCGGATGCAGATTGGTGTGCGTCAGCGCCTCCGACGCGGGTGAGGGCTGGAGGGTGAGCCGGGCCAGCACGACGGCGAAGGCCACCATGAACGCGAAGGCGCAGAGCATCGCCAGCAGGCGGAGGGGGAGGGGGAGGGGACGGTGCCCGCCGCGGGCCGTTCGCGGCGTGACCTTGGCCTTGGCCTTGGCCTGAGTCCCGGCCTTGGCCTTGGCCTTGGCCTCGGCCTGAGTCCCGGCCTTGTCCTTGGGCCGAGTCCTGGCCTTGTGCTTGTCCTTGGCCTTGGCGATGCGAAAGCGGGGCGGCTTGCTGCTGGTGGCGGCCGGCTCGGGCCCGGCGGGAGCCGGCTTCGACCGGAGAGTGCGGGGGAGAAAGGCGGTACGCGACCTCGAGGCTGCGCGGGCCATACGGTCCTCCAGTCTTCAACTTCCCTACGTCATAAGGCGGTTACCCGCGATCGGGCCGTCGATGCCGTGAACGACGGGCGCCCGGAGTGGGCCCGCGTTTCCATTCCTGCGCTCGGGGCAACCGGGTTGGGACCCGCGCGCGCCGCCGCTCGCCACAGCAGGGGCGGTGTTTGGATGCCGGGGAACGACGGACGGGACAGGACCGCGAGGAGGTGGCAGGTGAACCGGCGCGGCCACCGGCGCACGCGGCTCCTCGCGCTCACCGAGCTCCTGGCCTGGTGGGCCGGGCTCACCGCACTGTGGCTGGTTCTGGTCAGCACCCTGGACACCCTGGAGTGGGCGGTCGGCGCGGGCGCCGCTTGCCTGGGAGCGACGGCGGCACGGGCCGCCCGCCGGGCGGTGACCGACCGGTGAACGGCTGGCTCCTCACCGCGACCGGCGTCCTGGCCGGGGGAGTGGGCGCGTCCCTGTGGGGCGTGGCCACCGGCCCGCTGAGCCGCCGAGTGGTCGCCCAGAACCTGTCCACGGCCCTGGCCTGCCCCGCCCTGCTGCTCCTCGCCCAGGCCTACGACCGCCCCTCGTACGTCGACCTCGCCCTGGTCCTCGCGCTGCTGGGCCCGGTCGGCACGCTCGTCTTCGCCAGGCTGCTCGCCGACGAACTGGCCGGAGACCCGCCGCGCGCCTGGGGCGTGACCTGGGCGGCCGCGGGCCTCGGCGCGGTCGTCGTCCTGGCGTTGTGCGCGGCCACCGGGCCGAGCCGGGCGACGGCGAAGCTCCTGGTGACCGGGGCATTGCTGGTCGGCGGGAACATCATCGCCTCGCGCGCGCTGGCCGGCGGATTCGGCGGGGTCCGCCGTGGCTGACGCGGTCATCGTCGTCGCGCTGCTGTTGGTGGCCGCCGCCGCGACCGCCGCCGTCGCGACCCGCGACCCGGTGCACCAGGCCCTCGTCCTGGCGGTGCTCGGCGTGACCCTCGCGGTGTTGTTCACCGTGCTCCAGGCCCCCGACGTAGGGCTCTCGCAGCTGGCCGTCGGCTCGGCGCTGACGCCCCTGTTGCTGCTGCTCACGGTCCGCAAGGTGAAACGGCGGGCGCGACAGAAGCGAGGTGCGCGGTGAACCCCCGCGTCCGGCTGTGGCTCGTGGCGGCCGGCGGCGCCGGGCTGGCCGCGCTGCTCGTCGCCGCCTGCTTCGACCTGCCCGCCTTCGGTGGCGCCCGGCACCCCTACGGCGCACGCGCCGTGCGTGCCGCCCTCGTCCGGCACACCGCGAACGTCATCGCCTCCGTCAACTTCGACCAGCGTGCCTACGACACGCTCGGTGAGATGAGCATCCTGTTCGCGGCTGTGCTCGGCTGCGTCGTCCTGCTGCGCCAGGCCCGCGACGAACACCGCGCGAAGCCCGAGTCCGCCGAGGTGGACCGGCCCGTGCGCGGCTACGCCCTGACCGTCCTGCCCGTCGCCGTCGTCACCGGCCTGTACGTGATCGCGCACGGCCAGCTGAGCCCCGGCGGTGGTTTCCAGGGCGGAGTCGTCGCCGCGACCGCCCTGCACCTGCTCTACCTCGGCGCCGACTACCGCGCCCTGGAACGCGTGCGCCCGGTGGGCCTGTTCGAGGTCGGCGACGCGCTGTCCGCCTCCGCCTACGTCGTCACCGGGCTCGCCGGCGTCCTCGCGGGCACCGCCTTCCTCGCCAACACCCTGCTGCCGTACGGCACGTTCAACACGCTGTCGTCCGGCGGCACCGTCCCGCTGCTGAACGCGGCCATCGGCATGGAGGTCGCCTGCGCGGTCGTCGTGCTGCTCGCCCGCTTCCTGGACCAGGCCGTCGAGATCGAGGAGGAGAGCGCGAGGTGAGGCCGTTGTGACCGCCGTGACGCACGTGCTGCCGTATCTGGTCGCCGTCTGGATCTTCCTGGCCGGCTGCTACGGCCTCGCCACCAGCCGCAACCTGATCCACGCCGTCGGCTGCCTGGCCGTCTGCCAGTCCGGCACCTACGTCCTGCTGCTGGCCGTCGGTTACCGGGACGGTGCCACCGCGCCCGTCTTCTCCGATGTGCAGCCCGGTTCGCGGCCCGTCGTCGATCCGGTCGTACAGGCCCTCGCCCTCACCGACGTCGTGGTCGGCGCCACGGTCACCGCGCTGCTGCTCGCCCTGGTCGTGCAGGTCGCCAAGCGGCACGGGACGGTCGACCCCGACGAACTCTCCGAGCTGCGCGGCTGATGAACCATCTCCTCCCGCTGGTCGTCGCCGTCCCCCTGCTCGGGGCGGGCCTGCTGGTCGCCTGCGGCCGCCGGCTGCCGCGGGTCGCCGCCGAGTCGATCGGCTGCGCCGTCTCGGCCGGCACCGCCGCGCTCGCGCTGATCCTGCTGCTGAACTCCTCGCCGCCCATGATCGAGTGGGCCGGCGGCTGGGTGCCGGTCAACGGCGAGAGCGTCGGCATCGCCCTGACCGGCGACGGCCCGGGGCTCGGCCTGGCCGCGCTCGCCTCCCTGCTGACCTTGGCGGCACTGGCATACTCCTGGCACTACTTCGACGAACCGCCGCGCCGTCACGCCGGTTCCTTCCCCGCGCTGATGCTGGTCTTCCAGGCGGGCATGTGCGGCTTCGCGATCGCCGGGGACCTGTTCAACGCGTTCGTGTTCTTCGAGCTGATGAGCGTCGTCGCGTACGCGCTGACCGGCTACCGGATCGACGACCCCAGGGCCGTGCAGGGCGCGCTGACCTTCGGGATCGTCAACTCCCTCGGCGCGTACGCCATGCTGATGGGCGTCGGGCTGCTGTACGCGCGCACCGGCGAACTGTCCATGACGCAGATCGGCCGGGGGCTCGACGCGCACGGCCGGCCCGACGCACTCGTCCTCGCCGCCTTCGTCCTCGTACTGACCGGGCTGATGGTCAAGGCCGCCGCCATGCCCTTCCACTTCTGGCTGCCGGACGCGCACGCCGTCGCTCCCACCCCCGTGTGCATGCTGCTGTCGGGCGTCATGGTCGAACTCGGGGCGTACGGGGTGTGGCGTGTGTACGGCACCGTGTTCTCCGGGCCCGGCGGGGTCCCGGCGGCCGATGCCGAGCGGGCGCTGGTGGTGCTGGGCTCGGTGACGGCGGTGGTCGGCGCGGTCATGTGCTGGTATCAGCGGCACATCAAACGGCTGCTGGCGTACTCGACGGTCGCCCACACGGGACTCTTCCTGATCGGGATCGGCGTACTCAAGCCCGAGGCCGACGACGGGGTCGCGCTGTACGTCCTCGGCCACGCCGGGGTGAAGGCCGCGCTGTTCGCGTGCACCGGCATCCTCCTCGACCGGTACGGCAGCGTCGACGAGCACGCGCTGCACGGACGCGCCCGCGAACTGCGCGGTGTCGCCGCGCTGTTCACCGCCGGAGGCCTCGGCCTCGCGGGCCTGCCGCCCTTCGGCACGGCACTCGGCAAGGCGATCACGGAGGAGGCGGTGGGCGGCCCGCTCACCGTGCTGTACGTCGCCACGTCGGCGGTCACGGCGGGAGCGGTGCTCCGGGTCGCCGCCCGGGTGTTCCTCGGCCTGGGCCCCCGGCCGGAGGAGACGGCCGAGTACGAGACGACCGGCTCCGGCGAGCGGCCCGAGACCCGGCAGCGACTGACCCGGGTCCCGGACTCCATGACCACGGTCCCCGCGGTGCTGCTCGCCGGAGCGCTCGCCGTCGGCGTGGCCCCCGGCTTCGCCGACCTGGTGGCCCACGCCGTCAACGAAGCCGGGTCCGGAGGCGTGGTCACCTCCGTGCACTGGACCCCCGCCGGAATCCTCCTGGGCCTCCTCTCCACCCTGCTGGCCGTGGGCCTGGCGGCCGTGGCCGTCACCCGCCCGAAGCTGCTCGGCGCGCCGCACCGGCTGCTGCCGCTGCGACGCCTGCAGTCCGGGCACGTCGGGGACTACGTGGCGTGGGTGCTGGTGGGCACGACGCTGCTCGGCGCGCTGGCCCTGCCGGGTGTGGCCGGCGGCTGATCAGGTCCCGTAGGAGACGTGCACCTCCTTGAAGCCGAGGGAGCCCAGCAGCCCTTCCAGCATCTCCGTGGTGTTGGTCTCGGCGCGTGTGGTCAGCCCGCTGTCCTTGGCCGCGTCGCCGATGTGCCGGACCGCGAGCTTCTGCACGGCCTGTTCGCCGTTCGGGTTGTCCGAGAAGAGGTCTCCGAGCCGGTCGAGGAGACCGCGCTGCTTGGAGACGGCGTAGGAACGGTCGGGGTCGAGGGCCGGCTTGCCGAGCTGTGCGTGGGGCAGCCGGAGCGTGGCGGACGTACGGTCGTCGTTGACCGTCACGTCGTTCTTGGCGACCTTGCCGAGGTCGACGTAGGCGTCGACGGTGCCCGCCCCGACGTACAGGGTGCGGGTGCCGCGGAGCGCGTCGGGCAGGTACTTGGCGTCCTTCTCCAGGTCCACGACGACCTGGAAGTTGCCGGAGGCCGCGTCGTAACGGCTCATGTCCTGGATGGACTTGAGCAGTGCCGGCCCCGAGCGGTCCCGGGTCTCGGTGCCGAACAGGTCGCGCAGTCCCGGCAGCACGGCCAGCCGGATCCCGGCGAACAGCACGACGAGCACCAGCACGAAGGCGGTCACCACTTTCGCCCAGCCGGGCATGCGCTTGGGAATGCTCCTGATGGAAGTCGTCATGTCGACGCTCCTCCCTTCCTACTAGGCAGATTCCCCTCAATTCCGTCACCAGACCGCCTTGTTGGCTGATCTCTTCACCCTCCGGGCCGCACCGGTCCGCGGCCGGCGGCGAAGACGACGGTGTGGACGGACGGACTCCGGTGCGGGCACGACGGCCGTACGCCGTGTTCACCGCCGTGAGTCCGTCAGCGCCCTGTTCGAGAGGGCCGGGCCGGGGAGAACGTGGGGCTGCTGCTGCGGGGCGTGAAGCGGGAGGAGGTCGAGCGCGGGCAGGTCGTGATCAAGCCGGGATCGGTCGCCCCGCACACGGAGTTCGAGGCGCGCGCGTACATCCTGTCCAAGGACGAGGGCGGCCGGCACACGCCGTTCTTCCAGAACTACCGGCCGCAGTTCTGCTTCTGCACGACGGACGTGACGGGGGTGGTCACCCTGCCGAAGGGCACCGACATGGTCATGCCGGGCGACAAGACGACGATGCACGTCCAGCTGATCCAGCCGATCGCCATGGAGGAGGGGCTGAAGTTCGCGATCCGCGAGGGCGGCCGGACGGTGGGAGCCGGTCAGGTCACCAGGATTCTCAGGTAGCGAGGAGGGTCATAACGTGCCGGACGTGGCCTCGGGCTGTCCCAGGGCCGCTTCCAGGGTCGGCCGTGGGGGCAGCAGCCGGGACAGGCCGGTCAGCCGCAGGATGCGGAGCGTCAGCGGGTGGGTGCACACCAGATGCAGTTGCCCTCCGTGGTCGAGGACCCGGCGCCGGGCCCGGTAGAGCAGGCGCAGGCCCGAGCAGTCGAAGAACTCGACCTGCTTCAGGTCGATCACGATCCGGGGTTCGGCGCCCGACGTGGCACGGTCCAGGTGTGGGACGATCTCCACGGCCGCGGCGATGTCGATCTCGCCGCGGAACTCCAGGACCGTGTGGCCCCGGTCCCGGTGCACACGCAGATGCCGGGTGAGCGGCGCAGGTTCCTGCTGCACGACATCGCCTCCAACCTGCTCCGGGCGCGGGGACCCCAAAACGCTTGCCCGCTCTGCAAGTTACCCCGGGACGACTGAATTTGAGCATGTTCGATTGACATATGTCTTCGAATTGCGACCGACTTCTTTCAAGATTTGAGCCAACTGGGGCGAACGGCCGGGGAACGACCGGGAAACGACGGGGGCGAAGGCGTGAAGTGAGCGCGGGCAAGGCGATCAAGCCCGTGCTCACCTTCACGTAGCCGGCATCTTCAGATGGTCAGCACCAGCTTCCCCGTGGTCCGGCCGGTGTCGCCGAGCGCGTGTGCCTCGGCGGCGTCGGCCAGCGGGAACGTCCCCGCGATCGTCGCACGCAACGTGCCCTCCTCGACCAGCTCCGCGATGGCCTGCATGCCGGTGCGGTCCGCGTCGACGAGCATGCGCACGGCCCGTACGCCGAGCCGCTCGGCCTCCTCGTAGAAGTCCTGCGACCCCACGGGCAGGATCGACACCACCACCCCGCCGGGGCGCAGCACACGCAGCGAGCGCAACGAGTGGTCGCCGCCGATCGTGTCCAGCACGACGTCGACGTCCTTCACGGCCTCGGCGAAGTCGGTCTCGCGGTAGTCGATCGCCTCGTCCGTGCCGAGTCCGCGCAGGAACTCGTGCTTCCCGGCACTCGCCGTGCCGATCACGTACGCGCCCCTCGCCTTGGCGATCTGTACCGCCACGTGCCCGACCCCGCCGGCCGCCGCGTGGATCAGCACCCGCTGCCCGGGGCGCAGCTCCGCCGTCTCCACCAGGGCCTGCCACGCGGTCAGCGACACCAGCGGCAGCGCGCCCGCCTGCGTGTGGTCGACCTCGGCGGGCTTGCGGGCGAAGGCGCGGGCCGGGGCGGCGACGTACTCGGCGTGCGAGCCGTGGCCGAACGGGTACGGCAGCATGCCGAAGACCTCGTCCCCGGGAGCGAACCGGGCGACGCCGATCCCCACGGCCTCGACCACGCCGGAGACGTCCCAGCCGAGGACGAACGGCGGCTTGCCGAGGAAGCCGCCCGTGGCGCGGTGCTTCCAGTCGGTCGGGTTGATTCCGGCGGCGCGTACCCGGACCAGCACCTCGTTGGGCCGCGGCTCCGGCCGCTCCAGCTCCACGAGTTTCAGGACCTCGGGACCGCCCAGGATGTCCTGGCTGACAGCACGCATCGTGTTCTTCACAGTGTTCATGGTGTCCCAGCGTGCCGGGGGCCGCCCGTCGAGAACATGGC
Source organism: Streptomyces sp. NPDC001315 (assembly GCF_042896175.1). Lineage (NCBI taxonomy): Bacteria > Bacillati > Actinomycetota > Actinomycetes > Kitasatosporales > Streptomycetaceae > Streptomyces > Streptomyces sp. NPDC001315. The sequence goes on from NZ_JBIAWZ010000013.1 coordinate 10,975, forward strand.
ACGATTGCCAACCTTCGATAGAATCATGCCATGCAGCATGTGGAACGGGTCGTGGTCCTGGCGCTGGACGGCGTCTATCCCTTCGAACTGGGCATCCCCAGCCGGATCCTCGGCGCGGCCGACGGCCGGTACGAGGTGCTGACCTGCACCGTCGACGGACGTCCGGTGCGCACCACCGCGGACTTCGCGGTCACGGTCGAGCACGGGCCGGAGGTGCTCGCCACGGCCGATACGGTGGTGATCGCCCCTGTCTCGCCGTCCGGGGTCACCGCCGACCTCTCGGACGAGGTCGTGGCGGCCCTCGCGCACATCCGGCCCGACGCCCGCATCGTCTCCATCTGCACCGGCGCCTTCGTGCTCGCCGCGGCCGGACTCCTGGACGGCCGGAAGGCGACCACGCACTGGCAGCTGGCCGACGCGTTCCGGCGCATGTACCCGCACGTGTCCCTGGACCCCGACGTCTTGTTCGTCGCGGACGGCCGCATCCTGACCTCGGCCGGAGCCGCCTCCGGCGTCGACATCTGTCTGCACATCGTGCGCACCGACCACGGCAGCGAACTGGCCAACACGGTCGCCCGGCGCTGCGTGGTCCCGCCGTTCCGGGACGGCGGCCAGGCCCAGTACATCGAGCAGCCCGTGCCCGCGTCCGGTTCCGCCGGCACGGCCGCCACCCGCGCCTGGGCCCTCGAACGCCTCGACGACACCCTCACCCTCGCCGATCTGGCCGGCCACGCCCGCATGAGCCTCCGTACCTTCGCCCGCCGCTTCCATGACGAGGTGGGCCTCAGCCCGGGCCGCTGGCTGATCCAGCAGCGCGTCGCCCGGGCCCGGCACCTGCTGGAGTCCAGCGACCTCTCCGTGGACCAGATCGCGGGCCGGGTCGGCTTCGCCACGGGCGCCTCCCTGCGCCAGCATCTGCACGCGGCGATCGGGGTCTCGCCGCAGGCGTACCGACGGACGTTTCAGGCGACCCGCTGACCACCGAACGATCCCGGCCACTCGTGCGTCGCAGGAGGGCACACGCGAGTCGGAGGAACAGGGGTGGGGATGCGCAAGGGGATCGTGGCGACGGTGGTGCTGGTCGGTCTGACGGCGGTGGGGTGCGGCGACGGGATGCGCGACGACCTCGTCGTCACCGGCACGCCCCCGGCCACACCGTACGCCGGGCGGCTGGATCTGCCGTTCAAGGAGAGCGCCGACGGCAGTCCGCGCGAGGCAGAGCAGAGTTCGGGCTCGGCCGGCCAGGCGCTGGAATGCGACCACGGGATCTACGAGGGCACCGGGGGCGATGGGTGGAGCAAGGGTGACGGCGGCAAGACACCGGAAGAGGGCCTGAACGCCTACTTCAACATCTATCAGCCCGAGGTGCCGGAAAGCGGCTACCGGGTGGAGCGCAAGGAAGAAGACCGTGTCCTGTTCTCGTACGACGTCAAGGGCAGGACCAAGGTCGCCGTCGTGGTGGCCAAGGACCAGCCGAACCGCCCCGGCTGGGGCCCGGAGACCAGCGCCTCCTGCGACCCCGCCGAATTCCCGGCGAGCTTCACCGACTCGAAGGACTATGAGATCTGGCTCGACCGCGACGGCAACCGCGTGCCCACCTCCGTGGTGAGCAGCTCCGCGGGTGCGGCGCACTGCGACTGGGAGAGCGTGCACTTCCTCGGCGTGGGGCAGGGCGAGAAGAGCAAGCAGTACGTGCGCGACCCGCACGGGGTGCTCGGGACCGAGCCGCTCACCGCCCCGTACGACGGAGATGTCCGTATGCCCGCCGACGCCCGTGACACTGGCTACCACTTCCACGACTGGGAACTGTGGCTGGCAGCCGACAAGGCAACGGCCTACATCCGCACCCCCGACGGGGTGGAGGCATGGCCCGCTACGAGGGCAGGGGTGGGCTGCAGGTGAGGCGTCAGCGGCTCATGTGCAGGGCCACGAGCAACTGCCAGACCTGATCGGCGATCTCCTGCGGGGTGCCCTCCAGCACCCCGTGCAGCCAGTCGGCGAGGACCCCCGCGAAGGTGGCGGCGACCGCGGAGGCGACGAGCGGGGCGTCCGGGGCGCCGACCAAGGTGCGCTCGGCCAGGCTGCGGGCGCGCAGATCCCGGTGCAGCACGAGACCGAGCGGGCCGCCGCCGCCCGGGCTCAGGAGAGCGCGGTAGAGGGCGGCGCGCGGGGCCAGCTCGGCGAAGAACGTGCGGAGCGCGGGCGGCGCGGACACCGGGTCGGGCCGCCCGCGCCACGCGTGCAGTGCCTCCACGGCGTCCCGTACGACATCGGCGCAGGTGTCGACGGCCAGCGCCTCCAGGTCGGCGTAGTGCACGTAGAACGTGGCCCGGCCGACGCCGGCCCGCCGCACCAGCGCGGCCACGCCGACCTCCTCCAGCGGCCGCTCGGCGCACTCCTCCAGCAGCGCCTGCCGCAGCTTCGCCCGGGTCCGGGCGGCCCGCGGGTCGTCCGGCGTCACTGTGCGACGAGGACGGCGGCCAGGGCGAGCGCGCCGGGCAGGGCCTGCGCGAAGAGGATCCGGCGGTTCGCGGTGACCGATCCGTACACACCCGCGACCACGACGCAGCACAGGAAGAAGACCTGCACACGGAAGCCGGTCGGATCCGCCGCGATCAGTCCCCACACCAGCCCCGCCGCCAGAAACCCGTTGTAGAGCCCCTGGTTCGCGGCCAGCGGCGCGGTCGCCCGGGCCATCTCCGCGTCGAACCCGTGCAGCCCCCGCCCCGGCTTCTTCTGCCACAGGAACATCTCCAGCACCAGGATGTACGCGTGTAGCGCGGCCACCAGGCCCACCAGCACGTTCGCGACGGTCTCCATACCCTCCCCCTTCTTGGACAGGTGTCCACTGTACATGGACAGGTGTCTGGGAAACCGTGGCTCGGGGCCCCTCGCTTCGAACCCCTCTAGTCCGCCGAATACACCCGCTCGCCTCCCACATACGTCAGCGCCACGGCCGTCTCCGCGATCGCCTCCGGCGGCCCGGCGAACGGATCGCGGTCCAGTACCACGAGGTCGGCCAGGGCCCCCACCCGTACCTGGCCGGTGTCGTCGAGGTGGTTCACGTACGCCGATCCGGCCGTGTACGCCGTGAGCGCCTCTGTCAGTCCGATGCGCTCGCCGGGCAGGAACACCGGACCGGAGCCGCCTGGCTCGACCCGGTTGACCGCGACATGAATGCCCTGGAGCGGATCCGGGCTGCTGACCGGCCAGTCGCTGCCCGCCGCGAGGGTGGCGCCCGAGCGCAGCAGCGCGCCGAACGGGTACTGCCACACGGCCCGTTCGGGCCCGAGGAAGGGGATCGTCAGCTCGTCCATCTGCGGTTCGTGCGCCGCCCACAGCGCCTGGATGTTGGCGGTGGCGCCCAGCCGGGCGAAGCGTGGTACGTCGTCGGGGTGCACGACCTGGAGGTGCGCCAGATGTGGCCGGGTGTCGCTCGGTCCGTTCGCGGCGCGCGCGGCCTCGACCGCGTCCAGGGCGTCGCGTACGGCCCGGTCGCCCAGCGCGTGGAAGTGGCACTGGAAGCCGAGTGCGTCCAACTCCGTGACGTACTTGGGTAGTTGTGAGGCGTCGACGAAGCTGGTGCCCCGGTTGGCGGTGGCGCAGCCGCACCGGTCCAGATACGGGTCCAGCAACGCGGCGGTGCCGTTCTCGGCGACCCCGTCCAGCATCAGCTTCACGGTGCCCGCACGGAACCGGCCGTGGCTCAAGGCGGCCCGCCGTTCGACGAGTTCGGGGATCTGCTCGCAGCCGCGCTCGCGGTCCCACCACAGGGCGCCGACGACACGCGCGGTCAGCGAGCCGTCGCGGGCCGCCGTCCGATACGCCTCGGACGGGTCGTCCATGCCGAGGAAGTCCCCGACCAGCGCGTCCTGCCAGGCCGTGATGCCGAGTGCGTGCAGTGCCCGCTGGGCGTGCAGCAGCGCGGCCAGCCGGTCGGCCGCCGTGGCCGGCGGTGCGAGCCGTCCGACCAGCTGCATCGCCCCCTCCTGCAGCGTCCCGCTCGGCTCACCGGAGGCGTCCCGCTCGATGCGTCCGTCGGCCGGATCAGGGGTGTCCCGGGTGATTCCGGCCAGCGCGAGGGCGCGGCTGTTGACCCAGGCACCGTGGTGGTCGCGGTTGGGCAGATAGACGGGTCGGTCGGGGACGGCCGCGTCCAGGAGTTCCTTCGTCGGCGTACCGCCCTCGAACGCCTCCATCGACCACCCGCCGCCGAGGATCCACTCCCGCTCCGGATGCGCCCGCGCGTAGGCCCGGACGGCGGCAAGGGTGTCGTCGGGGGTCCGGATCCCGGTGAGGTCGCACTGGGAGAGCTCGAGTCCCGCCGGCACCGGATGGACATGCGCGTCCTGGAAGCCGGGCAGCAGCAGCCGGCCGGCGAGGTCGACCACCTCCGTCCGGGGTCCGGCGAGGTCGAGCACCTCGGTGTGTCCGACGGCGGTGACGCGGTCACCGGTGACGGCCACGGCGGTCGCCGTGCGGCCCTCGGGGGTGAGGACGGGGCCGCCGGTGAAGAGGAGGTCAGCGTGCATGTTTCGTTTCCTTGTCGGGGCTATCGAGGTGTGGCGAGGAGCCGGGGCGCGTCGGCGTCGGTGCCCTCGCCCGTGCGGAAGTACGGCGACCTGCGCACGAACTTCGCCCAGGCGGCGGCCGCGAACCCGGACGCGATCATCACCAGAGGCACGAGCAGCAGGAACCACCCGTTGTCCGCGCTGAGTTCGAGATGGTCGGCGGAGGTGTAGAAGGACCAGCCGAGGTAGCCGCCGAGCGACAGCAGCGCCGTGGCGCTCAGCGCCGGCAGCACCACCGCGCGCACGCCCTGCCGCCAGTCCTCGCGGAGCAGGCCGCGGAAGCGCACGGCCGCGGCGAGCGCGGTGAGCGCGTACGACAGCGCGACGACGATGCCCACGGCGTTCACCGTCGCCATGATCATGTCGGCGAGCCGCGGGATGACCAGGGCCAGCGCCGCCACCGCCGTGGCCAGCGCGCCGATCAGCAGCGTCCCGGCCGCCGGAGTCCCGTACCGGGAGCTGATCCTGGACCACACCGGCCCGACCGTACGGTCCCGGCTCATCGCGAACATGGCCCGGGCCGTGGGAATCACCCCGGCCTGCAACGAGGCGACCGCCGAGAACATCAGGGCCACCAGCGGCAGCGCGGCCAGCGGCTGCGCGGCCAGCCGGTCGCCGAAGTACGCCAGCCCCTCGGCGCCGTGCCCGGCCAGCTCCTCCACCGACAGCACACGTTGGAAGGCGACCGAGCCGAGCAGAAACAGCACCAGCATCGTCACCAGCGTGATGAACCCGGCGCGCGAGGCGTCCCGCGGGTCGCGCACCTCCTCGTTGACGCTGAACGCGGCCTCGAAACCCCAGTAGCAGAACACCGAGAGCAGCAGCCCCTGGGCGAGCGCCGACGCCGACGGGACGGCGAAGGGATCGAACCAGCTCAGGCTGAAGGCGTGTGGGCCGGTGACGATGCCGTAGCCGCAGAACCCGAGCAGCACGACGTACTCGAAGACCAGCAGGCCGGTCTGGAGCCGTGCCGCCGTGCGGATGCCGGTGACGGCGGTCAGGGTGACCGCGGCCAGTACCACGATCCCGACCGCGGTGGTCTGGGCCGTCGAGCCCGGGTCCAGTGTCAGCCCGCCCACCCGGTGCAGCCCGGCCTCCCCGGCCAGCTGGAGGACCGCCGACCCGGTGACCGCCGTGGTGTACGCGAGGAACGCCACCGTGGCCACGATGTTCACCCAGCCGACCATGAAGCCGAGCCACGGGGTCAGCGAACGGCCCACCCACACATAGCCGTTGCCCGCGTTCGGCTCGACCCGGTTCAGCCGGGAGTACGCGCCCGCGATCCCCAGGATCGGCACGAACGCCAGCAGCATGATCGCCGGCAGATGCAGACCGACCACCCCGGCCGTGACCCCGAGGCCGATGCCGATGCTGGTGGTCGCCGCCGTACTGGACGCGGCGATGGCGACGCCGTCCAGGACGCCGAGGGACTTGCGCAGCGTGGGCCGCGCGGGAGGGTCGGCACCGTAGGGCTTGTCTGTCATGGCCAGGACTCCGCTCGCACCGGGGGGCCTGGTCGGCCCCGGTGAACGCACATGAAACTGGCCCGGGACTTAACAGGTCAACGGTGTTGTCATAAGGTGCCCGCACCGGCCTCAGGGAGGCAGCCCATGACCGACCGTGTCGTCCCGCCCGCCGCCCGGCGGCGCAGACGCCCCACCAAACAGGGCGTCGTCCTCTCCACGGAGCTGATCGTCGCGACCGCCCTCAGGCTGATCGAGGAGCACGGCGCCGACGCCCTCTCGGTGCGCCGCCTGGGCCGGGCCCTGGGCGCCGACCCCAGCTCCCTGTACCGCTACTTCAGGCACACCGACGACCTGATGCTCGCCATCGCCGACGAGCTCATCGGCCGTACCCTGCGCACCTGGCGACCCACCGGCGACTGGCGGGCGGACCTGCGCGACCTGGGCCTGAGGATGCACGCGGGCGCCCTCGCGCATCCGCGAGCGGCGGTGCTGAGCTCGTACCGCGTGACCGGGCGCGTCCACGAGATCCAGGCCGTGGAGGGGATCCTTGGCGTGCTGCGCGAGGCCGGCTTCCCCGACGAGGAGGCGGTGCGGATCTACCACGCCTTCGTCGACCAGACCCTGGCCTTCAGCGCCCTCGACTCCGCGAACAGGGGGCTGCCGCAGGCCGCGCGCGAGGCGGAGGCGGCCGTGTGGCGGGCGACGTACGCCCGGCTGCCCGCCGACACCCACCCGCACATCGCCGCCGCGGCCCGCCACCTCGTGGCCACTATGCGGCACAGCTCCTACCCGGCCGCGCTGGACCTGCTGCTGAGCGCGGCGACGGCGCGTCTGGCGGAGATCAGTGCGCGGGCGGGCGGCTGACGGTCACACTGGAAGACGTGTGACCGTCAGCGAAGTACGACATCCCGCCGGGAGGCCTTCGACGATGACCCCAGCACCCGCACGCCCCGCCAAGCAGCGCAAGCACGACACCCTGCACCGACTGGAACACGACGTGGACGCGTGGGTCGCCACGGCCGACGAGGCCGGAGGTACCCCGTACCTGGTCCCGCTCTCCTTCTTCTGGGACGGCGCGACCCTGCTGATCGCCACTCCGGCCGCCAGTCCCACCGGCCGCAACCTGCGGGCCACGGGCCGGGCGCGGCTCGGCATCGGACCCACCCGCGATGTGGTGATCGTCGAGGGCAGCGTCCTGACGGTGCCGCCCGAGGACCTGCCCGAGGAGGACGCCGAGATCTTCGCGGGCAAGACCGGCTTCGACCCGCGCCAACTCGCCACGCCGTATCTGTACTTCCGGGTCCGCCCCGAGCGCGTGCAGGCCTGGCGCGAGGCGGACGAGCTGGACGGGCGGGAGCTGATGCGAGACGGGAAGTGGCTGGTGGCCGACTGAATCCGCCGGGCCGGGATGTTCGCAAGGTACAGGGGGGGCGGCGGGGCCTGTCCCTGGAGACCAGGGGCGCGCCGACCCGGCCGGCCACTCCGTCACCCTCCGCCTCGTCCCGTCCGACGGCACCGAAGCAGGGCTGACTGACGGGCGGGCGGACCGGGTCCGTCAGTCGCGGCCGCCGTGGTCCTTCGCCGGCCAGACGCCGGTCGACCGTTCGATGGCCTTCGCGCCCGTGCGGTCCACGACGCTGCGCACCGCCGCGAAGATGGCGCCCTGGATCGCGGCGGCCAGCAGGATCTCGCCCCAGCCGCGGTCCGGGTCCAGCGCGTCCGGGGCGTCGTCCTCGTGCCGGATCGCCTTCCACGTCCGGCGGAAGGCGAGCCCCGCGACCGCACCGCCCACCCAGCCGAGCACGAAGCCGAGGGGTTGGTAGACGAGGGGGAGCTTGTTCTTCTTGGACACTGGATCTCCTTGTCGTACGGGGCCTACCGGCTCGTACGGGTGAGTCGAGGGATGGGTCAGGGCCGCCCCCGGGCGGGTACCTCCTCGTCGGCGCGCACCGGCCCCGGCGGTGTCCCGTCCCCGAAGGGGCGGCCGCCGAGCCGCTCCCGGCGGTGCGGTGTCAGCCAGCCGGACAGGTCGGGCCCGAGGGGCACGATGCGGGTCGGGTTGATGCCCGTGTGCACCTGGTAGTAGTGCCGTTTGATGTGGTCGAAGTCGACCGTGTCACCGAAGCCGGGCGTCTGGTAGAGGTCGCGGGCGTAGCCCCACAGCACCTCGTTCTCGGTCAGCTTCCAGCGGTTGCACTTGAAGTGGCCGTGGTAGACGGCGTCGAAGCGGACCAGCGTGGTGAACAGCCGGATGTCCGCCTCCGTGATCGCCTCGCCCACGAGATAGCGCTGCCGTTCCAGCCGGGGCGTGAGCAGCTCCAGACGCCGGAAGACACCCGCGCAGGCGGCCTCGTACTCCTCCTGGCCGCGAGCGAAACCCGCGCGGTACACACCGTTGTTGACGTCCTCGTAGACGTCCGCCATGACCTCGTCGATCTCGTCGCGCAGCGCCTCCGGGTAGAGGTCCGGCGCCCCGTCCCGGTGCAGGGCGCTCCACTGGGTGGCGAGGTCCAGGGTGAGCCGCTGGTAGTCGTTGGTGACCAGCTTGCCGCTGGGCACGTCCACCACGGCGGGCACACTGACCCCGCCCGGGTAGTCCGTCTCCCGACGGTCGTAGGCCTCGCTCAGGAACCGGATGCCGAGGACGGGATCCCGGCCGTCCGGATCCAGGGTGAACCGCCAGCTGCGGTCGTCCTGGAGGGGGTCGACGACGGCCAGGGACAGGGCGTCCTCCAGGCCGAGGAGCCGCCGGGAGACCACGGCCCGGCTCGCCCACGGACAGGCCCGGCTGGCCACCAGCCGGTAGCGACCCGCCGCCACCGGCCAGCCGTCCCGGCCGTCCGCGGTGATCCGGTCGGTGAAGTGGCTCCTGGACCGCGTGAACGGCTTGTGCCCGTACGCGCTGTTGCCGTCGCCGGCCATGATCCCTCCTTGTCGCACACATATCCGCCACGTCCCCCCATGAAGGCCCACGAAGGCCTTGCACGAGGGCCCTCGACATGGCTTCCTGGTCTCCGCGTTCCCCGATTTCGGCCGACGGCACGGTTACGAGTCGTACCGACCGGGGCAGTCGGCGAACGTGAGCGGGACAACGGCAGAGAGCAATCCGGACCGGAAGACACGCGTCACCGTGCTCGTGGCGCTCACCGCGAATCTCGTCATCGCGGTCGCCAAGGCCGTCGGCGGCCTGTTCGCGGGCTCGCCCGCGCTGCTGTCGGAGGCCGCGCACTCCGTGGCCGACAGCCTGAACGAGGTCTTCCTCCTGGCCGCGCTGCGCCGCAGCCGCCGCCCCGCCGACCGACGCCACCCCTTCGGCTACGGCAAGGAACGCTATTTCTGGTCGCTCCTGGCGGCCGTCGGCATCTTCGTGATGGGCGGCTGCTTCTCCTTCTTCCAGGGCTTCGAGGCGCTCAGGAACGGCACCGAGGAGAAGCTCAGCGGCTATGTGGCGGGCCTGATCGTGCTCGGCGTCGCCTTCGTCGCCGAGGGCGTCTCGCTGCTGCGGGCCCTGCACCAGGTGCGCGCCCAGGGCGGCGCGTCCGGCCTGCGCGACCCTGCCCTGCGTACGGTCGTCGCCGAGGACGGCACGGCCGTGCTGGGCGTGACCCTGGCCATGGTCGGCATGGCGCTGCACATGGTCACGGGACAGGTGGTGTGGGAGGCGGCCGCCTCGATCGCGATCGGGGCGCTGCTGGTCTTCGTCGCGTACGTGCTCGGCCGCGAGGCGCGCGACCAGCTCATCGGGGAGGCCGCCGACCCGGAACTGCGTGGCAGGATCCGGGCGCTGCTGGAGGCGCAGCCCGAGATCGACAGCGTGGAGGCGCTGTTCACGATGATGACGGGGCTGGAGTCGACCCTGGTGGCCGCACGGATCGACCTGGTGCCAGGCCTGGACAGCGAGGAGGTCGAGGAGGTCGCGGTGCGTATCAAGCGGTCCGTCGCCCGTATGTTCCCTCAGGCGCGGGAGATCTTCCTCGACGTGACCGACCGGCGCGCACAGGAGGCAGGGCAAAGCCCCGCCGCGACGGGGGAGCGCGGCGGGGCCTGAACCTCGGGTGCCCGGCGGACGCCGGTGCATGCATCCCGGTCGGGAAAAATTCCGCTCAGTTTCCGTCGGCCGGTTCGAGCACGAAGACCGGGATCTCGCGGTCCGTCTTCTCCTGGTAGTCCGCGTACGGCGGGTAGGCGGCGACGGCGCGCTTCCACCACTCCGCCTTCTCCTCGCCGGTCACCTCGCGGGCCCTCATGTCCTGCTTGCTCGGCCCGTCCTGCAGCTCCACCTGGGGATCGGCCTTCACGTTGTGGTACCAGACGGGGTGCTTGGGTGCCCCGCCCAGCGAGGCGACGGCGGCATAGCGTCCGTCGTGTTCGACGCGCATCAGCGGCGTCTTGCGGAGCTTGCCGCTCTTCGTGCCTCGCGTGGTCAGCAGGATGACGGGCAGTCCCGTGTCCAGCAGGGTCGTCCCCTTGGTGCCTCCGGAGCTCTCGTACAGCTCCACCTGTTCACGTACCCACTGCGTCGGGCTGGGTTCGTACTCGCCCTCAAGCGGCATGGCATTCGTCCCATCGTCGCGTCGTACGGCTGATCGCACAGTACTTCAACACCGCGACGTCCGGCATTCGTCCGGGACCACGGTGCACGGTGCAGATCAGCCTTACCCGGACGCCACCAGCATCCGCGCGGCCAGCGCGGCCATCACCCCGCTGGACGCGAGCGCCGTCACCAGCCGCCCCCGGTGTCCCGTCAGCGCCCGGCCGAGCAGCGCGCCGCCCCCGGCGATCAGCAACTGCCAGCTCGCGGACGCGGCGAAGGCCGCCAGGACGAAGACGCCTTGTTCCAGGGGGCGTACGCTGCGCGCCGTGCCGGCGCCGAGGACGAGCGCGGCGAAGTAGATCACGGTGGTGGGGTTGAGCAGGGTGATGCCGAGCAGCCCCAGATAGGCCCGGGCGGGGCTCGGTGGCGGCGGGTCGGAACGGGTGGCGAGCCGGTGGCCCCGGTACCGGCGCACCGCTGTGACCGCGCTGCGTACCGCCAGTGCGATCAGCACCAGTGCCGAGGCCCAGCGCAGCGGCCCCAGGGCCGGTCGCAGCGCGGCGGCCAGGGCGGAGCCGCCGAGCGTGGCCAGAAGGGCGTAGAGCCCGTCGGCACTCGCCACGCCGAGCGCGGCACAGGCGCCGGTGCGCAGCGAGGTGCGGGCGGTGAGGGAGACGAGGTAGGTCGCGACCGCGCCGACGGGTACGGCGATGCCGTAGCCCGCGACCAGGCCCGCGACGAGCGCGGCCGTCACGACCGGGCGGAATCGGGCCTCCGGGGGCGGCCGGGCTGCTGCTGGACGCGGACCGGAAGCAGGGCGGCGGGCGTCAGCGGCAGAAAGGCATCGGTCGTAGGCATGGCGAGATACTGGGGGTCGTGGCTTCCCCGCGGCAACCGAATTAAGAGGTGACCGCGCGCACGGACCCCGAACCCACCGAGCGGAGGTCAGCATTCCGGCCAGATTGCCCCCATTCGCCGATCTGGCCGAACGTTGCGTCGCTCCATGGATGCCTGAGACATCTAATGAAGATCGGCACGACGCATCCTTCGTCTGTGAGGTCTCCCATGACGGAACTCTCGGAACCCGTCGCCTTCCCCCAGGACCGCAGCTGCCCCTATCACCCGCCCAGGGCCTACGACCCCCTGCGCGCCGACCGGCCGCTGGCCCGCGTCACCCTCTACGACGGCCGTCAGGCCTGGCTGGTCACCGGCCACGGCCTCGCCCGCACGCTGCTGGCCGACCCGCGCCTGTCGACCGACCGCACCCGGCCCGGCTTCCCCGCGACGACCCCGCGCTTCGCGGCCGTCCGCGACCGCAGGACCGCCCTGCTGGGCGTCGACGACCCGGAACATCACATCCAACGGCGGATGCTCGTCCCCAGCTTCACGGTCAGACGCGCCGCCGCACTGCGGCCCGACATCCAGCGGATCGTCGACGAACGGCTCGACGCGATGATCGCTCAGGGGCCGCCCGCCGAACTGGTGAGCGCCTTCGCGCTGCCCGTGCCGTCGACGGTGATCTGCGCGCTGCTCGGTGTCCCGTACGCCGACCACGACTTCTTCGAGGAGCAGTCGCGCCGGCTGCTGCGCGGCCCCGACGTCGCCGACGTGCTGGAGGGCCGCGAACGGCTCGAGGCGTATCTCGGCGATCTGATCGACCGCAAGCAGAAGGAGCCGCCCGGCACCGGCGTGCTCGACGACCTCGTCCACCAGCGACTGGGTGACGGCGCGGTGGACCGCGAGGAGCTGATCGCCCTGGGGATCATCCTGCTGGTCGCGGGCCACGAGACGACCGCCAACATGATCTCGCTCGGCACCTACACCCTGCTGCGGCACCCCGGACGGCTGGCCGAACTGCGCGCGGACCCCGCGCTGCTGCCCGCCGCCGTCGAGGAGCTCATGCGGATGCTGTCGATCGCCGACGGGCTGCTGCGGCAGGCCGTCGAGGACATCGAGGTGGACGGGACGACGATCCGGGCCGGCGACGGCGTGCTCTTCTCGACCTCGGTCATCAACCGCGACGAGACCGCCTACCCCGAACCGGACACACTGGACTTTGAGCGCTCCGCCCGTCACCACGTCGCGTTCGGCTTCGGCATCCATCAGTGCCTGGGCCAGAACCTGGCCCGCGCCGAACTGGAGGTCGCCCTGCGTACCCTCTTCGACCGGCTGCCCGGCCTACGCCTGGCCGCCCCGGCGGACGAAATTCCCTTCAAACCCGGTGACACGATCCAGGGGATGCTGGAACTCCCCGTGACCTGGTAAGAGGCTCCGGTCATGCACATCGACATCGACAAGGACGTCTGTATCGGAGCGGGCCAGTGCGCCCTGGCCGCTCCCGGCGTCTTCACCCAGGACGACGACGGCTTCAGCACCGTACTGCCCGGCAAGGAGGACGGCGCCGGCGACCCGATGGTGCGGGTGGCCGTCAAGGCCTGCCCGGTCGGCGCCATCACGCTGTCGGACCCGGCGGACTGAGCGCCGCCCGAGCCGGTCGACGGGGGAACGAGCGATCTCCTACGTTGGCAGTCGTCCGGAGAACGCCCGTTCCCCCTCTGTGTGCCGCCCAGGAGGAAGACCATGGCCGACCGCCCGCCCCTGCCGCCCTTCACCCGCCACACCGCCGAGCAGAAGGTCCAGGCCGCCGAGGACGCCTGGAACACCCGCGATCCGCACAAGGTGGCGCTCGCCTACTCCGAGGACTCCGTCTGGCGCAACCGCGACACCTTCATCAACGGCCGCGACGAGATCGTCGAGTTCCTCAGCGCCAAGTGGCGGCGCGAACTCGACTACGCCCTGCGCAAGGACCTGTGGGCGTTCGACGGCAACCGCATCGCGGTCCGCTTCCAGTACGAGTCCCGGGACGCCGACGGCCAGTGGTGGCGGTCGTACGGCAACGAACTCTGGGAGTTCGACGAGCACGGGCTGATGACCCGGCGCGAGGCCAGCATCAACGACGTGCCGATCGAGGAGCAGGACCGCCGTGTCTTCCGATCGCGGCCCGATGCCGAACGCGGGCGTTCGTTCCCGGTTCAGTAGCCTGCCCGGATGACCGAACAGGACGGGAAGCCCTTCCTCTACGTCGTCGTCTGCGCCGCCGGGATCGCCGTGGACGTCAGCAAACTGATCACCGCCGCGCAGGAACGGGACTGGGAGGTCGGCGTCTTCGCCACGCCCACGGCGGCGCTGAACGGGTTCTTCGACACCGGCGCCGTCGAGGCCCAGACCGGTCGCCCCATCCGCTCCGCCTGGCGCAGGCCGGGCGAGCCGCGCCCCTTTCCGCCCCCGGACGCCGTGGTCGTCGCGCCCGCCACCTTCAACACCGTCAACAAGTGGGCGGCCGGCATCGCCGACACCCTCGCCCTGGCCACCCTGTGCGAGGCCCCCGGCCTGGGCGTCCCGATCGCCGTCCTGCCCTGCGTGTCCGACACCCTGGCCACCCACCCCGCCTACGGGGGCAGCCTCATACGGCTGCGCGGGATGGGCGTCCGCTTCGGGGATCCGTACGCCGGCGGGGCGGGCACGGACGGACAACGGCCCGAGTTCGGCTGGGCGCGGGCGCTGGACCTGCTGGACGGGGTCTAGCCGCAGCCCACGGGGTCGGGTCCAGTCACAGCCCACGGGGCAGGGTCTAGCCGCAGCCCACGGTCGGCCCCGCCACGATGCCTCCGGTGTACAGCGCCTGTCCCTGCGGCATCCAGTAGCCGAGCTTGGAGACGACCGTGGAGCAGGCGGACTTGAGCGACACCCGGACCACCACGGTCGACGGGTGACCCGGCTGGAGGTCGGTGAGCGCGCAGTCCAGCGAGTGCTTCAGCCTCGTCCGCGACGGGTGACGGCCGACCAGCGGATTGACGCAGCGGGCGTCGGCCGTGGTCAGCTCCACTCCCGAACCCTCCTCGCCGATGAGCCCGAAGCGCGCGCTGCCGTCGCCTTCGTCGCTGCTGCGGTGGACCGTGTACGTCAGCGTGGTCGTGGCCCCCGGCCGCAGGGTCCGCCGGTCGACCTCGATGCGGTGCGTGGGCGTGGGCTCGGGCGCGGTGAGTGTCAGCGCGGCGCGGACGGTGCCCCGCAGATCCACGCCCGCGGGCGCCGAACGAACGTGCACGGTGGCCTCGATGTCGTAGGTGCCGGGGCCGGGGTAGGGCCCCGGGCCGGGGAGCGTGCCGGAGGCGACCGTGCGGCCGTCGCGCCGGGCGGTCCACGTGCCCGACGTCAGACAGGCGTACCGCGCGTCGGGCGGCGTGTGGCGGCGGCATGTCGCCGAGGCGGAGACGCCCATCGTCGGCGTGCCGCCGCTCGCGCACAGGCTGACGACGGCGCGCTGTCCGTGCTCGCCCTGCAGGACTCCCGCGGGTGCGCAGAGCGTCGACGGCTCGTCCGCCGCCGGAGCCGTGTGCGGCGGACCCGACCGGCCCCACGCGGGCGACACCAGGGCGAGGGGCAGTACGGCCGCCCCCGCAAGGGTCCTGAGCCTGGCCAGACGTGTGGGCACCGAGTTCCTCCCGTGCGCAGCCGACCGGCCGCGCGCCGGTCATCTGCGCCGAGGATGCGGGAGTGGACCGCCGCTCGGCCGCTCCCACGCCGCGCGGTCACCTGCGGGCAGCAACGGAACGCCCGACGCGGCCCCTCGGGCGACGACGTACGCTCCCTCCTGGTATCCCCCTACCGAAGGCAGGAGCAGCAACGATGCAGTACGTGAAGCTCGGTTCGACGGGTCTGGACGTGTCGCGGATCTGTCTGGGCTGCATGACCTACGGACTGCCCGACCGGGGCGTGCACGAGTGGACGCTCGACGAGGAGGCCTCGCGCCCGCTGATCCGGCAGGCGCTGGACGCCGGGATCAACTTCTTCGACACCGCCAACGTCTACTCCGACGGCACGAGCGAGGAGATCGTCGGCAAGGCGCTGCGCGACTTCGCCCGCCGCGACGAGATCGTGCTCGCGACGAAGGTGCACGGCCGGATGCACGCCGGGCCCAACGGCGGCGGCCTGTCCCGCAAGGCGATCATGACCGAGATCGACCACAGCCTCAGCCGCCTCGGCACCGACTACGTCGACCTCTACCAGATCCACCGCTGGGACCCGAACACACCCGTCGAGGAGACGATGGAGGCGTTGCACGACCTGGTGAAGGCGGGCAAGGTCCGCTACATCGGGGCGAGTTCGATGTACGCCTGGCAGTTCTCCAAGGCCCAGTACACGGCCGAACGGCACGGCTGGACCAAGTTCGTCTCCATGCAGAACCACTACAACCTCCTCTACCGCGAGGAGGAGCGCGAGATGCTGCCGCTGTGCGCGGACCAGGGCGTCGGTGTGCTGCCCTGGAGCCCGCTCGCCCGCGGTCGCCTCACCCGCGACTGGGGCACCGTCACCGGGCGCAGCACCACCGACAACTTCGGCAACACCCTTTACCTGGAGGGCGACCGCGGCATCGTCGAGGCCGTCACCCGCATCGCGGGCGAACGCGGTGTCCCGCGCGCGCGGGTCGCCCTCGCCTGGCTGCTGCACCAGGACACGGTGGCCGCGCCCGTCGTCGGTGCCGCCAAGCCGCAGCACATCGAGGACGCGGTGGCCGCCGTCGAACTCGAGCTGAGCGACAAGGAGATCGAGGAGCTCCAGGAGCCCTACGCCCCGCACCCCGTCGCCGGCCACTGACGGCCACGGACGACCGCTGAGCGGCGAGTGAGGTCAGTGCGGTCCGTGCGGCGCGAACTCCGTGCCGCACGGCCCCGCGCCCTCGCTCTCCGGCAGCGGGACCCGGTCGCCGCTCATCGACAGCGTGCGGTAGTAGCCCCCGATGCGCTCCGTCGAACGGCCGACGTAGTGCCCGATGAACGACCGCCGGAACCGGTCGGCGGTGCGGTTCGGCTGCGAGCCGTGCACCAGGCTGCCGTTGAAGAACAGGACGTCGCCCGGGGCCATGTCCACCGGTACGGCCGCGAGTCCGGGCGGCGGCGGTACGTACTCGCGTGCGAAGGACACCAGTTCGTCCGCCTCCTCCGGGCAGAACAGGTCCATCCGGTGCGTGCCCGGCACGACCTCCAGACCGCCGTTGTCCCGGTCGATCACGTCGCAGGCGATCCACGCCGCCACACACGTGCCCGGCTCGACCCGAAGATAGAAGTTGTCCTGGTGCAGCGCCTGCCCCCGGGCCCCCGGCGGCTTGAAGTAGAACATGCTCTGCGCGGCCAGCACCTCCTCGCCCAGCAGGGTCTCCAGAACGGTGCGCAGCCGTGCGTCCAGGAGCGTGTCCAGCGCCGCGCCGTCGATCTCGTGCGGCTGCATCACCCTCGGGTAGGCGCCCAGCGGATCGGCCGGTTCGCCGGGCGTGGCCGGGCGGGGCTCGAAGTGGCCGGGCACGGGGCCGGCCGCGTGCAGCGCCGCGAACCGATCGCGCAGGCGGTCGATCTCGTCGTACCCGAACAGCCCGCGTACGACGGTGAACCCGTCCTCCCGGTACCGGTCGAGCTCGGCCTCCGTCAGGATGTGAGCGGCTTGCGCCTGGCTGCTCTTGGTGGATGTCACAGAATCTCCTCGGCTTCGGTGTTCTGTGGCCGCCACGCTAGGACGACGCGCCCCGACGGAGGATGCCCGTGAACGCTGACGCATTGCCCGGGACTGCTGCGCCCGGCGATCCGTCCCCGCCGCCCGGCCTGGTGGTGGTCGGCCACTTCGACCAGCCCGCGGGGTACGCCGTCCACCGGCCGCGCGGCTCCGACAGTTGGCTGTTCACCTGGACGACGGGCGGACAGGGCCGGCTGCACCAGGGCGGCATCGAGGCACGGGCGGGAGTGGGAGACCTGGTGGTGCTGGCGCCGGGGGTCCGGCACGGCTACGGGGTCGGACCGGCCGCACGGCACTGGCGGTTCTGGTGGGCGCACTGCCAGGCGCGGCCGTCCTGGACGCCGTGGCTGCGCTCGTACGACGCCGGGGACGGCATGTACGTCGTCACCCCCGTCCCGGGTGCCGTGCACGGCCGGGTCGAGGCGGCGTTCGGCCGCATGCTCGCCGACGCCCGCTGGACCGGCTCCGGCGCACCGCCGGGTCCCACGCCCGCCGACGACGGGGTCGCCGTTGCGCACGGCAGCGCCGCCAGGGAACTCGCCCTGTGCTCACTGGAGGAGGTCGTCCTGCTCACCACGGCCGCGGCGCGGACCCCCGCGGACCCGTCGGGTGTCGACGAACGGGTGCGCCGTGCCCAGGAGTCGATGGCCGCCGACCCGGGTTTCCCGCATACCGTCCGCTCCCTCGCGCGGAGCGTGGCACTCTCGCCCTCCCGGTTCGCGCACCTTTTCACCCGGCAACTCGGCCAGTCACCCATGCGGGCACTGCGTGAGGCACGGCTGCGTCACGCCGCCCGGCTGCTGGAGAGCACCGACCTGTCCGTGGAGCGCGTCGCCGCGGCCTCGGGCTTCGCCAGCCCCTTCCACTTCAACCGGGTGTTCCGCGAACGCCACGGCATCCCACCCGGCGCGTACCGGGCGGAAATGCGCGCCGCAATTACTGTTCCGAAAGGAGCGCAATCCGCCGAGCGACCCTGATTGACCTTCCGTCAATTAGTGGCCCGGCGTGTGCAATGCACAAAAACGCGAGATCGCTTGTTCCTTCTCCCGGGCCTGTGCAATGGTGTGCCTTGTCAGCGTGCAGACAAGGAATTTCCCGCTGCTGTACGCACGACGCCACTCCCGTCCACCCCCCCACGCTTCAAAAGAGCTTCCCCCGGCGGACGCCCGAGATGCCGAACGCGTGCGTTCGGGGCTCCGCCGTCCTGTCGGCGGGGTCGCATTACCACTTGGTACGGACTTTATGCCGCAGGTCCCTGGGAGGAATGCAGCCGTGTATGAGGCAGGCCCGATGAATTCTCCGGGTCCCGTGCATCCGTTCGATGCGACGGATGTGCAGCTGAGCGCAGAGCTGAAGCAGTGGACGGGGGCGTCACCCGCGCTGCATCCGGTCGGCGAACTGCTGGACCGGCACTGGGAAGCGGCCTTCGCCTACGCCCGCCTGTGCACCGACGGTGTGCGGGCCGCTGGCATGCTCACCACCGCGGCATTCACCAGGCTCTTCGGCGAATCCCTGCCGCAGGACGGGCCGACCGCCGCCTGGCGGCCGCGTCTGCTCGTCACCGTGCGCCGCATCGCGGCCGAGTGGGACACCGACGGCAGACGCGATCTGCTCCATCCCGCGCTGCGCTCCGGGTCCGACGACGGCAACCGCGCGGCTGCCCGGCTGCTGCCGCCGGCGAACAGGCGCCTGCTGTCCCGGGCGTTCCAGCGGCTGTCCGCGTCAGGCCGGTGCCTGGTGTGGCACACCGAGGTCGAGGCTGAGCCGCTGACCGCACCGGCCGCGCTGCTCGGCCTGGACGAGGAGGGCGCACGCGTCGCTCTGCGTCGAGGACATGAGCGGATGCGCGAGGAGTGCCTCCAGCTCCATCGGGAACTCGCGCCGGAGCAGGAGTGCCGGCAGTACCTGCGGCTGCTGGACGTGACCTACCGGCGCGGCGGCGCCGACGTCGACCCCGATCTGCGCAGGCACCTGGACCGGTGCAGGCACTGCCGTGACACGGCCGACCAGCTGGCCGCGTTCAACGCGGGGCTCGGCCTCGCCCTGGCCGAAGGCGTGCTCGGCTGGGGTGCCCGCGCCTACGTCGAGTCGCGGGTGGCCGACCCCGCGGAGGCCGAGGGCACCGCGGTCCAGGAGCAGCCGGCGGGGTCCCCGGCCGGCGCGGGGGAGTCCTTCGCGGCGACGGACTCCACGACCGGCACCGCCCCGCGCAGGGGTTCCCGCCGGGCCGCCCAGCGGGCCAGGGCGGCCCGCCGCCGCAACCTCACCACCGCCGTCCTGACCGTGAGCGGTCTGATCGTCCTTCCGCTGGTCCTGTGGTCCACCCTCGGCTCCGGGGACGAGACCACCGAGGCGACCGGCGGTGCCGTCGAGGCCACCGGCTCCGCGGCGGGCGGCTCGTCGACCGCCGCCCCGTCGTGGGTGGGCGCCGCGAAGGAGACACAGGGCACACTGCACGGCCGACTCCACAACGTCGCGTCCGGGCTCTGTGTCGCCGTCGTCGGCAAGAAGACCGTCGAGGGCTCCGAGACCGAGCTCGCCACCTGCTCCTCCGCGGCGAGCCAGCAGTGGTCGTACGAGACCGACGGGCTGCTGCGCAGCGTCGCGGCCCCCGACCTGTGCCTCGACTCCCACCTCGGCTATTCGGTGCGGCTCGGCCCGTGCGTCGGCGCATCCGCGCCGGCGGCGAAGAGCGTCCGCTACGACTTCACCCTCCAGGGCACCCTGGTGCCACGCTCCGACCAGAACCTGGCCCTCAGCCCCGCGGCCACCGACGGATCCGGTGCCCTGGTCCTGAAGAACCGCACCGACACCGCCGCCCAGCGCTGGGTGATCGACACCTCCGAGCCCGACCCCCAGATGGAGGCCGTCAACTGGGACGCGGACACGCCCACGCCCGCCCCCACCACGAAGAAGACCCCGACTCCCACGCCCACGCCGTCCGAGACCCGCTCGACGCCGACTCCGACGTCGACGAGCTCGGCCACGACCGCGAACCCATGCACGTACAACCCGTACAACTGTTCGTGGAACGGCCCGTACGGCGGCTACGGCAATGGCGGCTACGGAGACGGCGGCTACGGCGGATACGGGAGCGGCCGCCGCTGACCTGCCCTCAGGCGCCGGTCCCGGAGCTGAACGTCGTCAGGAACACCGACGACTCGTTGCCGCCCACGGGGACCTTCCCGCCCGTCCAGCCCACCGTGAGCGGGTCCCGCTCGTCCGGCGGGGTGACGACCAGCGAGACGGGGGTGGCCGTGCGCGCCTCGCTGACCTCCGGATTGGCGAACGTCAGCCCGGCCCAGGCGCTGCGGCCCGGCGCCAGCGTGACGGTCGTGGGGGAGGAGTCGGCCGCGCGCTTCGGGTCCGGTCCCAGCTGCTTGCCGGAGGCGTCCACGAACGCGGCGCCCGGGAAGCCGTACAGCGTACAGGCGCGGGAGGAGACGTTGGTGAGGACGATCGGGAAGTTCTCCTGCCCGGCCCCCGGGTTGTTGCGGCCGACCGAGGCGCGCAGCTCCGAGGTGTGACAGCGGGTGGCGTCGGCGCCGCCGGTCGTACGGCCACCGGACGTACCCCGCGTCGTACTCGCGGTGGTGATCGTCGGGGTGCCCGGCGTCGGCTGCCGCGCGCTGCTCGTCGTGCCGGTCGGCGGCCGGGGTGTATGCGTGGCCGCCGTGCTGTCACCGCCGGCGCAGGCGGTTGCCAGGCTGAGCAGCGCGACCGCGCACAGCAGTGCGGCGGAGGGGCTCTTGGACTGTGACATGTGGATCGGGTGCCCTCTCGTGCGAGTCCGATGCGGTCGCGGGAGGAGGGTGCCCGGATCGGCCGGAACTCACTCCTCGTCGAACAGTGCCAGCTCCGCCCAGATCGTCTTGCCGTAGGCGGTGTGCCGGCTGCCCCAGCGCTGGGTGAGCTGGGCGACCAGCAGCAGTCCCCGGCCGCCCTCGTCCCAGGTCTTCGCGCGGCGCAGGTGCGGAGCCGTGTGACTGGTGTCGGAGACCTCGCAGATCATTGTGGTCGCGTCGTGGATCAGCCGCAGCCGGATCGGCTGGGAGCCGTACCGGATGGCGTTGGTGACCAGCTCGCTCACCACCAGCTCGGTGGTGAACGCCGCCTCGGACAGCCCCCAGGTGGCGAGCTGTTCGACGACCTGTTTGCGGATCGGGGCGACGAGCGCCGGGTCGGCCGGGATGTCCCAGGTCGCGACCTGGGAGGCGGGCAGTCCCTGGGTGCGGGCGACCAGCAGGGCGACGTCGTCGACGGCCACGCCCGCCGGGCGCAGCGCGTGCAGGATCCGGTCGCAGGTCACGTCCAGGGAGCCCGTGTGGGCCGCCAGGGCATCGACGAGGAGACGGTGGCCGACGCCCACGTCACGCTCGCGGGACTCGATCAGCCCGTCCGTGTAGAAGGCGAGCACGGTGCCCTCGGCCAGGTGCAGCTCGGTCGACTCGAAGGGCAGCCCGCCCAGACCCAGCGGCGGACCCCCGGGCAGGTCGACCTGCTCCGGCGCGCCGCCCGGCGGCAGCATCACCGGCGGCGGATGCCCGGCCCGGGCGAGCGTGCAGCGGCGGGACACCGGGTCGTACACCGCGTACAGACAGGTGGCGCCGACCTCGCCGGGGCTGCCCTCGCCGTCGGCATCCTCGGACAGCCGTACCACCAGGTCGTCGAGGTGGGTGAGCAGCTCGTCGGGGGCCAGGTCGATGTCCGCGAGGGTGCGCACGGCGGTGCGCAGCCGGCCCATGGTGGCCGAGGCCTGGATACCGTGGCCGACGACGTCCCCGACGACCATGGCGACCCGCATGCCGGACAGCGGGATCACGTCGAACCAGTCGCCGCCCACCCCGGCCCGCGCGGCCGGAAGGTAGCGGGAGACGGCCGTCAGGGCGGCGGTCCGCGGCAGGGTCCGGGGGAGCAGGCTGCGTTGCAGCGCGAGGGCCGTCTCGCGTTCGCGGGAGAACCGGCGGGCGTTGTCGATGCAGACGGCGGCCCGTGCGGTCACGTCCTCGGCCAGCAGCACGTCGTCGGACGTGAACGGGTCCGGCCGCCGGAAGCGGGTGAGGACCGCGACGCCGAGGGTCGTCCCGCGGGCCTGGATCGGCACGGACATCGTGCAGTGGACGCCGTGTTCCCGGACCCATCTGTCGCGCACCTCGTCCCAGGCCAGCCACTGGTCCAGGTCACCGTCCGCCACCGAGGCGACGATCGTGCGGCCGACCACGAGGGAGTCGGCCTGGGGCGATCCGGCGGGGTAGGCGTGTGCCTCACCCGGCTTGACCACCGCCTCGGGGCTGCCCGGGTTCACCGACTGGTGGGCGACCCGGCGCAGTTCGACCGGCGCGGTGAGCGGTCCCGACGGCTCGTCGCCGGAATCACGTGGGTCCAGCAGGTCGACGCTGACGAAGTCCGCGACGGCGGGCACGCAGACGTCCACCAGCTCCTGGGCGGTCCGGGCGACGTCGAGGGTGGTGCCGATGCGCATGCTCGCCTCGTTGACCAGCTGCAGCCGTTGGCGGGCGAGGTAGTTGTCGGTGAAGTCGTGGGCGGCCATACACACGCCCCGCACCCGGCCCTCGGTGTCGGTGACCGGGGCCATCCGGGTCAGCCAGGCGTGCGCCCGGTCCTCGCCACCGGTGCGCGTGTACGTCTGGACGTCCTGCGCGCGGCCGGAGAGGAGCACCCGCAGCATCTCCTCCTCCAGTTCCGCGCTCTGCGTCTTCCCGCCGATCTCGGAGGCCCTGAGGCCTTGGATGCGCTCCTCGGGCAGGCCGATCACCTTCGCCATGGCGTCGTTGACACGGCGCAGCCGCAGCCGCTCGTCGTAGACCGCGACGGCACAGGGGGACTGGAGCAGCGCCGCCATGGCCAGCGGATCGTCCGGTGCCGCCGGGCCACCGCCCTCCAGCGGGGTGACGACGAGCCAGTGACCGGGGCCGCCGTCCTGCGGCCGTCGATGGTGGGCGAGCAGCCACACGGACACCGTACGGCCGTCGCGGAGGCGCAGCGCGACCGTCCCGTCCCAGCGCACCTCCGTCGGTGCGGGCACCGGTCCCGCGTCCCCGTGGGCCAGCAGCCGTGCGGCGGGACGCCCGACGACCTCGGCCGCATCCCACCCGAGCAGCCGCCGGGCGCCGGAGTTCCACTCGGTCAGCGTGCCGTCACAGGCGATGACAGCCCGTGCCGTCGCGGCATCGTCGAACGGGTAGTCCGGGCTCATCGTCGCCACTCCATCGCGCACACTCACAGTGACAGGTGGGTCACTTGAGTTTCCAGCCTAGTGCGTTCCGGTCCCGCGTGGACGGCGCTCCGCGCCCGGACGGCGGGCGGTCACGGTGACGTCCGGCCGCCGAGCCGCGCGGGGCGCCCGGGACAGAAGACGGCTCCCGCACCCTTGACGGGCGTGCGTGGCGCGTCGTCAGATTCTGTTTGTTAACGATCAGTTGTGATTACTTCTGGGCCCTGATGAGGGAGAGCCGCCATGACGGTCACTCGCAGATCGGTACTGCTCGCCTCCGCGGCCGCGCCGGCCGCCGGAGCGCTGCTCGGTAGCCCGGCGGCGTGGGCCGCCGAGGCCGTCGGACACTCCTCCGGCCGCCGCACGCTCGCCCTGCGCGACGGCTGGCGCTTCGCGCTGGTCAACCCGGGCGGGATCACCGACCCGACCGGCGCGTACGCCGACGCGGCCGACCCCGGCCACGACGACTCGGCGTGGCGCGAGGTCGCCGTCCCGCACGACTGGAGCATCGAGCAGACCCCCACCACGGAGAACGGCACCACCAGCGGCACCGGCTTCTTCCCCGGCGGCCTCGGCTGGTACCGCCTCGCCTTCACCCTGCCCCCGGCCCTCGCCGGCCGGCGGATCTCGGTCGAGTTCGACGGCGTCTACATGGACTCGTACGTCTACTGCAACGGCACCGAGGTCGGCCACCACCCTTACGGCTACACGGGCTTCGCTCTCGACGTGACCGACCTGGTGCACACCGACGGCACGACCGAGAACGTCATCGCCGTCAAGGTCCAGAACAGGTTGCCCAGCAGCCGCTGGTACTCGGGCAGCGGCATCTACCGCGAGGCCCGCCTGGTCGTCACCGAGCCGGTGCACGTGGCGCGCTGGGGCACGTACGTGACCACGCAGGAGGTCACCGCCGAGCGGGCCCTCGTACGGGTGCGGACATCCGTGGTCAACGAGTCCGGCGCCGACGCCGACGTCGAGGTCGTCTCGCGGATCGTCGACCCCGGCGGCCGTACCGTCGCCCGCACGTCCACCACGGTCGCCGTCACCGACGAGACCGCCGAGACCCACGAACTCACCGTCACCGAACCGAAGTTGTGGGACTTCGAGACCCCCCACCGCTACACCCTGGAGACCGAGATCCGGGTCGGCGGCCGGCGAACCGACACCTACCGCACCCCCTTCGGCATCCGGACCTTCCGCTTCGACCCCGACGAGGGCTTCCAGCTCAACGGGACCCACGCCAAGATCAAGGGCGTCGACCTGCACCACGACCTGGGCGCGCTGGGCGCCGCGATCAGCATCGACGCCGTACGCCGGCAGATGACCGTCATGAAGTCGATGGGCGTCAACGCCTTCCGCACGTCCCACAACCCGCCCTCGCCGGAGATGATCGAGGTCTGCGAGGACCTGGGCATCGTGATGATGGTGGAGACGTTCGACTGCTGGCGCACCGGCAAGACGAAGTACGACTACGGCCGGTTCTTCGACGAGTGGTGCGAGAAGGACGCCACCGAGATGGTCCTCGCGGCCCGTAACTCGCCCGCCGTGGTGCTGTGGTCCATCGGCAACGAGATCCCCGACTCCACCGCCACCGCCGGGCTGGCGATGGCGGACCGCATCATCGGCGCGATCAAGGCCGCCGACGACACCCGCCCGCTCGTCATCGGCTCCGACAAGTACCGCAACCCGCCGGCCAAGGGCTCCGCGGCCGACCTGATGCTCGCCAAGCTGGACGGCCTCGGCCTGAACTACAACACCGCCAAGTCCGTGGACGTCCTGCACGCGACCTACCCGCACCTGTTCCTCTTCGAGTCCGAGTCGTCCTCGGAGACCTCGACCCGCGGCACCTACCAGGAGCCCGAGCACCTCAACACCGGCGAGAACTACACCCCGGGCAAGCGGGCGACCTCCTCCTACGACAACAACCTCGCCTCCTGGACCATGAGCGGCGAGTACGGGCACAAGAAGGACCGGGACCGGAAGTGGTTCGCGGGCCAGTTCCTGTGGTCGGGCATCGACTACATCGGGGAACCCACCCCCTACAACGTCTTCCCGGTGAAGGCCTCCTTCTTCGGCGCGGTCGACACGGCCGGCTTCCCGAAGGACATGTACTACCTCTTCCGGAGCCAGTGGGTCGACGAGCCGATGGTCCATCTGGTGCCGATGACCTGGAACCACGAGCAGGGCGACACGGTCGAGGTGTGGGCGTACGCGAACGTCGACACCGTCGAGCTGTTCCTCAACGGAAAGTCCCTCGGCACGCGGACGTTCGACACCAAGAAGACCACCGACGGCCGCACCTATCTGGAGACCACCGAGGCGACCGGCGACGACAAGACCTTCACCGACGGCCCCTACCCGGGCAGCTACACCAGCCCGAACGGCAGCGCGGGCAAGCTCCACCTCACCTGGAAGGTCGCCTATGAGCCGGGTGAGCTGAAGGCGGTCGCGCGGCGCGGCGGCAAGGCGGTCGCCACCGACGTGCTGCGCACGGCCGGCGCCCCGCACGCCGTACGCCTCACCCCGGACCGTGAGTCGGTCGCCGCGGACGGACGTTCGCTGGTTTTCGTGACCGCGGAGATCGTCGACGTCCACGGCGTGGTGGTGCCCGACGCCGAGGACCTGATCACCTTCGACGTGAAGGGCGGTTCCCTCGCCGGACTCGACAACGGCCGCGAGGAGAGCGCCGAGCGCTACCAGGCCAGTACCCGGACCGCCTTCCACGGCAAGGCTCTGGCCATCGTGCGGTCCGGCACCGGGGCGGGCACGCTGAAGGTCACGGCGCGCGCGGAGGGCCTGCGCGCGGACACCGCGACCGTGCGGACCACGGACGCCCGGTCGGTGGCGACCACCCCGGCGGCGGAATTCCAGCCCGACCATCCGGTGCCCCTGAACTACCCATACGCGGACGCAAGTTACTCCGGACGCCCCGACACCCTTCCCGCCGCCATGCTGGACGGCGACCCGGCCAGCGGCTGGTCCAACGCCTTCGCCAAGTCGGC
This sequence comes from Streptomyces sp. NPDC001315, assembly GCF_042896175.1. NCBI lineage: Bacteria > Bacillati > Actinomycetota > Actinomycetes > Kitasatosporales > Streptomycetaceae > Streptomyces > Streptomyces sp. NPDC001315. The sequence goes on from NZ_JBIAWZ010000013.1 coordinate 37,350, forward strand.
GACGGCCCTGCTGCCGGCCTTCAGCGGCGCGCGGCCGCAGGACTGGGTGTCGGTGGACTGGGGGCGGACGAGGAGCTTCGACCGGGTGGAGGTGTCCTTCACCGTGGACGCCACGCACACGCTGCCCGCGTCGGTCGAGGTCGCGGTCTGGGACGGCCGTGGGTATGCGCGGGTCACGGGCGCGTCCGTCGAGTGGGCCACCGCCTCGGACACCCCGACGGTGATCACCTTCGACGCGGTGAGCGGCTCCCGGCTCCGGCTCACGCTGACGAGCGCTCACCCGGGTGAGGCCCAAGGCGCGGTGCGGATCGGCAAGTTGGAGGCGTAGGCGGGCTCGACGGTCCGGACGGGAACCAGTCCCGTCCGGACCGTTGACGAGCTGTCATGTCTCCGATAAGCATGGCGGGCGTCCGCATTTGGGAGCGCTCCCACCAGGGCGTCACCCGCATATCCCCGAGGAGCCCAGGCGTGAAACGACGCAGAACCGTCCTGCTGTCCCTGGCCGGCCTGCTGGGCGCGGCGCTCACCGCGCTGCCCGTCCAGCAGGCCGGGGCCGACGAGGTCGAGCAGGTCAGGAACGGCACCTTCGACACCACCACCGACCCGTGGTGGACGTCCGCGAACGTCACCTCCGCCCTCTCCGACGGCCGGCTGTGCGCCGACGTGCCGGGCGGCACCGCCAACCCCTGGGACGCAGCCGTCGGCCAGAACGACATCACCCTGGTGAAGGGGGAGTCGTACCGCTTCTCCTTCACCGCGTCCGGCACGCCCGAGGGGCATGTGGCCCGGGCGATCGTGGGGTTGCAGGTGTCGCCGTACGACACCTGGTACGAGGTGAGCCCGGAACTGAGCGTGTCGGGGAACTCGTACAGCTACACGTTCACGTCCCCCGTCGACACGGCCCAGGCCCAGGTCGCCTTCCAGGTCGGCGGCGGCGCGGACGCCTGGCGGTTCTGCCTGGACGACGTGTCGCTCCTGGGCGGCGTACCGCCGGAGGTGTACCAGCCCGACACCGGTCCGCGCGTCCGCGTCAACCAGGTCGCCTATCTGCCCGCCGGGCCCAAGAACGCCACCCTGGTCACCGACGCCACCGCGAAACTGCCCTGGCAGCTGAAGGACGACCTGGGCGCCACGGTCGCCCACGGCTGGACCGTGCCGCGCGGCACCGACGTCTCCTCCGGGCAGAACGTCCACTCCATCGACTTCGGCTCCTACCGCAGGCCGGGCAGCGGCTTCACCCTGGTCGTCGACGGGGAGACGAGCCGTTCCTTCGACATCGGCACCGCTGCCTACGAGCAGCTGCGGCTGGACGCCGTGAAGTACTACTACACGCAGCGCAGCGGCATCGCGATCAGCGACGAGCTCCGGCCGGGCTACGGCAGGCAGGCCGGCCATCTGAACACCGCCCCCAACCAGGGCGACGCGAACGTCCCCTGCCAGCCGGGCGTGTGCGACTACACGCTCGACGTCACCGGCGGCTGGTACGACGCGGGCGATCACGGCAAGTACGTCGTCAACGGCGGCATCGCCACCTGGGAGCTGCTGAGCACCTACGAACGCTCCCTGCTGGCCCCCACCGGCCGGCCCGCGAAGCTCGGCGACGGCACGCTCGCCATCCCCGAGAGCGGCAACAAGGTGCCGGACATCCTCGACGAGGCCCGCTGGGAGCTGGAGTTCCTACTGCGGATGCAGGTGCCGGACGGGCAGCCGCTGGCCGGCATGGCCCACCACAAGATCCACGACGCCCAGTGGACGGGCCTGCCGCTGCTGCCGAGCGACGACCCGCAGAAACGCGAACTGCACCCGCCGACCACCCAGGCGACCCTGAACCTGGCGGCGACGGCCGCACAGGCGGCGCGTCTGTACCGCCCCTACGACCGGGCGTTCGCGACGAAGGCGCTCACCGCCGCCCGTAAGGCCTGGGCGGCCGCGCTGGCCCACCCCGAGGTCTACGCGGACCCGAACGACGGCATCGGCGGCGGCGCCTACTCGGACACGGACGCGACCGACGAGTTCTACTGGGCGGCCGCCGAGCTGTATCTCACCACGGGGGAGAAGCAGTTCCGGACGTACGTCCTGAACTCCCCGGTCCACACCGCCGACATCTTCGGCAGCCTCGGCTTCGACTGGGGCAGGACGGCGGCGGCGGGCCGCCTCGACCTCGCGACCGTCCCGAGCGGACTCCCCGGCCGCGACAAGGTCCGCCAGTCCGTCGTCAACGGCGCCGACCGCTACCTGTCCACGCTGAAGTCACAGCCGTACGGCATGCCCTACGCACCCGACGACAACGTCTACGACTGGGGCTCCACCCATCAGGTCCTCAACAACGCCGTGGTCCTGTCGACCGCGTACGACCTCACCGGCACCGCCAAGTACCGCGACGGCGCCGTCCAGAGCATGGACTACGTCCTCGGCCGCAACGCCCTGAACATGTCCTACGTCACCGGCTACGGCGAGGTCAGCTCCCACAACCAGCACAGCCGCTGGTACGCCCACGAACTCGACCCCAGCCTCCCGAACCCGCCGAACGGCACGCTCGCCGGAGGCCCCAACTCGAACATCCAGGACCCCTACGCGCAGAGCAAACTCCTCGGCTGCGTCGGCCAGTTCTGCTACATCGACGACATCCAGTCCTGGTCGACGAACGAGACCGCGATCAACTGGAACGCGGCACTGACCCGGATGGCGTCCTTCGTCGCCGACCAGGGGTAGGCCGGACCGCTCCGGTGGGGTCCGGCACTGTCGGACCCCACCGCTGCACTCATGCCTCGCCCTCGTCATCGCCTTCGGCCTTGTGCACGTGCGTGAGCTTCTCGGGGTTGGTCACGATGTAGACGCCGGACACCTGGTCGCCCTCGGGGGTGAGGTCCATGACCATCACCGCGTACGGGGCGTCGCCCTGGAACAGCACCGCCGCGTCGTCTCCGTTGACCCGGCGGTAGCGCAGGTCGAGATTCCGCGGTCCGCGCCGGGCCGCGTACGAGGTGATGAGCCGGACCGCCTTGGCGCGGCCGTGCACCGGGCGCAGCCCGGCCGGCTTGCGGTTGCCGCCGCCGTCCGTCCACACCGTGACGTCCGGCGCCAGGATCTCCATCAGCGCGCCGATGTCCCCGCCCAGCGCGGCCCGCACGAACCGCTCCGTCGCCTCCCGCCGCACCCGCGGATGCGTCTCGTACAGCGGTCGCCGGGCGTGCACATGACCCCGCGCGCGGTGCGCGAGCTGCCGTACGGCGGCCGGAGTGCGCTCGATGATCTCCGCGATCTCGGTGTGGGCGTACCCGAAGACCTCGCCCAGCACGAACACCGCGCGCTCCAGCGGCGTCAGCGACTGAAGGACCACCAGCATCGCCAGCGAGACGGACTCCTCGCGCAGGGCCGGATCCTCGGTGTCGCCGCCGGTTTCGGCGACCAGCGGCTCGGGCAGCCACGGGCCGACGTAGGTCTCCCGGCGACGGCTGATCGCCGCCTGCCGCTTCAGCGCGTGGTTGACGGCGATACGGACCAGATAGGCGCGCGCATTGGTCACCGTGGCGAGCCGGCTGCCGGTGCCGCGGGACGTCCATGACAGCCAGGTCTCCTGCAGGACGTCCTCGGTGTCGGCGACGCTGCCGAGCATGTTGTAGACCACGCCGAACAGCAGCTCCCGATGGCGGAGGAAGTCCTCGGTCGCCTGGTGCAGCTGGTCGTCGGTGTCAGGGCTGACAGGACGTTCCGTCATACGTGGGCCTCCCCGGTCACGCGCTCAGTACTGGGAGGGCCGGAGGAGCCCGAATGTGACGTCGAGCGCGCGAAATGTGACGTACGTCTCAGTGAAATCCCGGCGCGTCACACCCGCCCTCCGACCCCGCCTCTTGAACGCGAGTCCCGACACAAGGAGACCGGCATCGTGTTCAAGAAATGGCACGGCAACCCGTGGGCGATCCTCATCACGCTCTCTCTCGGGTTTTTCATGACACTCCTCGACCTGACCATCGTGAACATCGCGATCCCCGACCTGGGTCAGGATCTGAACGCGTCCCTCGACCAGATCCTGTGGGTCGTCAACGCCTACACCCTCGTCCTGGCCGTCCTGCTCATCACCGGCGGCCGTCTCGGCGACCTGCGCGGCAAACGGAACCTGTTCGCCGCCGGCGTCGCCGTGTTCACCCTCGCGAGCCTCGCCTGCGGCCTCGCCCAGGACCCGGCGCAGCTCATCGCCTTCCGGGCGGTGCAGGGCGTGGGCGCGGCACTGCTCATGCCACAGACCCTGTCGATCATCGCCGAGGTGTTCCCGGCCGACCGGCGCGGCGTGGCGATGGGCGTCTGGGGGGCGGTCGCCGGCGTCTCCGGCGCGCTCGGGCCGATTCTCGGCGGCGCCCTGATCACCCACCTCTCCTGGCGATGGATCTTCTTCGTCAACCTGCCACTCGGTGCGGTCGTCCTGCTGCTGACGGCCACGATCATCCCGGGTGCCAGGCGCCCGGTCCGGCACCGATTCGGCACCGTAGGCGTACTGCTTGCCTCAAGTGCCCTGTTCTGCCTGGCCTTCGGGCTCACGGAAGGCCAGCGGTACCACTGGAACCGCTGGATCTGGGGCCTGATCGTCCTGGCCGCCGTCCTCTTCGCGGGCTTCCTGCTGCACGAGCGCGGCCGGCAGAACGAGGAACCCCTCGTTCCGTTCTCGCTCTTCCGGGACCGCAACTTCACTTTCATCAACTTCGTGGGCGTGACGGTGTCGTTCGGGGTCGTGGGGATGTTCCTGCCGCTGACGATCTACCTGCAGTCCGTGCTGGGCTTCAGCGCGCTCAAGTCCGGCCTGGTGCTGCTGCCGGTGGCACTCGGCTCGTTCGTGATGGCGGGGCCGGCCGGGGCGCTCGCCGACCGGATCGGCGGCAAGTACATCCTGATGGGCGGGCTGCTCGCCTGGGCGGGCGGACTGACCTGGTCGGTGGCCGAGGCCGACGTGGGCACGCCCTGGACGCACCTCGTCGCGCCGCTGTTCCTCACCGGCCTCGGCGTCGGCTGCACCTTCGCGCCGATGGCCACCGAGGTCATGCGCAACGTCCCGGCCCGGCTGTCCGGAGCCGCGTCGGGCGTCACCAACGCCCTCCGGCAGGTCGGCTCGGTGCTCGCCGGCGCCGTCGTCGGTGCCGTGCTCCAGGCCCAGCTGTCGTCGGCGCTGACCGACCGCGCCCGCGAGAGCGCGGGGAGCCTGCCGGCCGCGTACCGCGACGCGTTCGTCGGCGCCTTCTCCCGGGCCGAGACCGACGTCGACGCCCAGCAGCAGAGCGGCGTCCCCGACGGGGTGCCGCACGACGTCGCCGAGCGTATGCGCGCCCTGGGCGGCCAGGTCTTCGGCCACGGCTTCGTCGACGCGATGGGACCGGCCGTGTACGTCTCCGCCGCCGTCCTGCTGGCCGGAGCGCTGGCCTGCCTCGCCGTACGACGTCACCGCGGCCCGTCCGCCAACCCGCACGCCCTGCCCGTGTCCGAACCTTCCGAACCCGAACTGAAGGAAGTCGCGCGATGACCATCGACTTCACCGCCATGTTCGCCTCCCACGACGCCTTCCGGCGCGATCTGGAGCGCCTCGCCGAAGCCGTCGCCGACGGCAGGGCCGGCACCGCCCCGGTCCGCGCCGGGTGGGAGAACTTCAAGCACCAGCTGCACATCCACCACACCGCCGAGGACAGCGACCTGTGGCCGAGGGTGCGTGAGCGCGTCGCCGGCCACCCGCGCTCCCTCGCCCTGCTCGACGACATGGAGGCCGAGCACTCCCGGATCGACCCGCTGCTGGCCGCCGTCGACACCGCACTGGACGATCGGGCGACCGAACTGCCCGACTTCGTACGGGCGTTGACGGCCACCCTCGCCGACCACCTCAAGCACGAGGAGGACAGCGCCCTGCCCCTGGTCCAGGACGTCCTGACCGCCGCGGACTGGGCCGCCTTCACAGGCCGCATCCGCGAGACCCAGGGACTGCGCGGGGCCGCGGTGTTCGTGCCGTGGATCGTGGACGGCATCTCGCCCGCCGACCGGGCCACCTTCCTGGACTCCATGCCGCCGCCGGTCCGTGTCCTCAACCGGGTTTTCTGGCAGGGAAGTTACCGGCGCAGGGGGCTGTGGGCGCACAGCTAGGCGACGCTCACGACGCGTCGTGGAAGACCAGACCCAGCGCATGCCGTCGGCCGGAGTGCACGGTGCTGACCCCGTGCCGCATCCCTCCGGCCGACCGGCCGCGCCGCGTGCGCACCGGCCGGTCGCGGGGGTGAACACCAGGCCGTGGCCCTGCCGGAGCGGGGTCGCCACACCCCGGGACCGGGCCCGTGGCCGCTGCTCCACCATGAGGAAGTCTCGACTGCTACGGCTATGAGTCTGCCGCCGCGCGCGGCGCGTGACCGGCGGAGAACGGACTGGATGTCGGTCCTCAGGTACCGTAGCAATGTGCTCTTGACCTGCCGATATTTACGAGTAAGTACCCGCGCGGTACCGTGAGGGGCATGCCAGCTCTCAATGTGGAGTTCAGCGACCGCGAGCTAGAGGACCTGCGGCAGATCGCCAAGGAGCGCGGTACGTCGATGAAAGCCCTCGTACGCGAGGCGGCCGCGGCCGACATAGCCCGGCACCGGGCGTTGCAGGAGGGCGCGGAGGCCTTCCGCCGCTTCTTCTCCGCCCACGCCGACGAATTCGCAGCCGCGTTCCCCGACGACGAACCGCCCGCCAAGGGCGAAGGACGGGCCGCCTGAACCGATGCCCCCAGTCATCCACATCGACGTGCCCTGGCTGCTGCAGCGCCATGAGGAAGTTCTCCCGGAGCAGCCGACGATCAACGACTTCTCGGCGTTGGTGGCCGCCGTCGCCCGCCACCGCGTCGACCCGCCGCGCCTCGGCGTGGACTCCGACCCGGCCTGGCGGGCTGCCGCCCTGCTGCACACCCTCGCGCTGCTCAAGCCCCTGCCCGCGGCCAACGCCCGGTTCGCCGCTGCGACCGCCGTGGCATACATGTTCGTCAGCGGCGTCGGTGTCGACCCGCCCTACGGCGCGCTCGTCGACCTCGCCCGTGACCTGATGAGCGGCAAGACGGACATCTACGGCGCGGCCGACCGGCTGCGCTCCTGGCAAGTCTGAACCACGCCGGGCAACCGAGGGGCCGCCCGACCCGGGGCCGCCGGCCGAGGGCGGGCGGAGCAAGACCGGCGGCCGTTTCGCGCGTGAGAACCACCGTCCTGCGCGGGGCCCCGAGGAAGGGCCTGTTCCAGTGCACTACGCCGGGGCACGCGCCGGGAGCGTGCGTGCCGCACCGGGGGGTGCGTCTGTTTCACCGGGGCGCAGGGAATGTCGAAAACCCACGCAGGCGACGAGAGTCGGCCGCGTATCTGACTAATTGTCAAAGAGGCGGATGTTGCCCTCGTAGCTTGTTGTGCACGAGTGAGTTGTGCAAGGCTGAACCACCCGTGCGGGGGGTAACGGCCGGGCTTCATTCGTCCTTCGGTGAACCGGAGCCGGTGCGCGCCCGGCGAATTCGCCTTCCCCCGCGCTCGCCTGAAAGGTACGCGTCAACCGAGCGCGCCTTTCGGCGACCAGAACTTCTGTGTGCTCACGCGCGCGTGGGAAGGAATCCGCTCAGTGCCCACCCCCCACCCCCCTCGACCGCCCTACCCCCCGCCCGGCGGGGAACCCGGAGAGTCCGACGAGTCCCTCGCCCTTCGGATGAGGGGTGGCCCGGACGCCGAGGTCGCCCAGTCGACCGCGCTGCTCATCGCCCGGCACTGGCAGCCGGTGCACGCCTACGCGGCCATCTGCCTGGCCTCCTCGGCGCAGATCGCCGCCATGGTCACCGGGGCCGCGTTCCACCAGGTCTTCGACCGCCTCAATCTGGGCGAGCCCGCCGCCGCGCTGCGCCCCCGGCTGCTGGTGACCGTGCGGGACACCGTCCGGCACTGGGCCGCCGCGGAGCGAATAACGGGAGTTCTGCCGGAGTTGCAGAAACCCGCCGGGGGGCGCGGCATGCGGGCCGCCACGTCAATGACCGCCGAAAACCGTGAGCTGGCCCAGCGGTCGTTCCAGTCCCTTCCGCCTGCCGCCCAGTGCCTGCTCTGGCACACCGAGGTCGAGGCGGAGCCCATAACCGTCCCCGCGGGGCTGCTGGGCATGGACGTCGACTCCGCTTCGGCCGTGCTGGAACAGGCCCGGGACAAATTCCGCGAGGGCTGCGTGCGCGCCCATCGGGAACTCGCGCCGACCGACGAATGCCGCTTCTACAACCGGCTTCTCGACGTTCCGATGCGCCGCGGTGGCGCTCTGCTGCCGGATGTCCGACGGCATCTGTCGGAGTGCCGCTACTGCCGTTCCGCCGCCGAACAACTCGGCCTTTTCGAGAGCGGGCTGGGAGTCCTGCTCGCCGAATCGGTGCTCGGCTGGGGCGCCCGCCGCTATCTCGAGTCGCGCCCGGGCCGCTCCGCCCAGCCCGGCGCCCGTACCCGTGGCTCCGCCCGGCACGGCGGCGGGGGCTCCCGCCGCGCGGCCCGCCACCGCATCCTGGCCCGCATCCCCCTGCCTGCCCGCCGGTCGCCGGACGGGACACGCTCGCCGCGGGCGCTTCGCACCGGCGTCGGCCTCGCCTCGGCCGGGATGCTGACGACCCTGCTCGTCGTGGGACTCTGGCCGGGCGACGACGGTGGCGTCGACCCGGCCGCCTCCACCAGCGTCACCGACGGTCGCGTCACGGCCCCCGGCACCGACTCCCAGTCCGCGTCGGCCGCCACCACCGCAGCGCCGGGAACCGCCCAACTGCCCACAGCGCCGCGGCAGACCAGACTGCGCAACGCGGCCGCCGACCTGTGCCTCGACATCGGCGGTCAGGACCAGGCGGGAGCGGCCGTCGAACTCGCGGTGTGCTCGTCGGCCTGGACCCAGCAGTGGTCGTACGAGAACGACGGGCTGTTGCGCAGCGTGGCCGACCCGGAGCTGTGCCTGGACTCGCGCGCGGACGCCGGTGTCGTCATCCTCGGCACGTGCGCCGCCGAGAAGGACGCGCGGGGCGACGACGTGCGCTACGACCTCACCGTCCAGGGCGAGTTGCTGCCCCGCTGGGACCAGACCCTCGCCCTCGCCACCGCGGGCGAGGACCCGGGCGCCGACATCGTCGTCAAGGTCCGGGACGGCTCCACCGGTCAGCGCTGGCTGACCGCCGCGGCGTCGGCCGGCCCCGGTTCATTGTCGATCACCGGGAGTGACGCCCCGTCCGCGCAACCGGTCGAGCTCTCGGACCGGACGGCGTAAGGAGCCGGCTCACCACGCCCCGCGGCCGCTCGCGGGCACGCGGTGTCCTCGACGAGGTCCGCGGCGCCGACGGTGGCGGGGCCCGAGTGGCCGGACAGGGCGAGGGTCAGGTCGAGTTCGGCGAGGAGGCAGCGGATCACGTGCTCGACGCCGGACCGCCCGTCGAGGCCGAGGCCGTAGACGTACGGCCGGCCGAGGAGCACCGCCCGGGCGCCGAGCGCGAGCGCCTTGAAGACGTCGTCGCCGGTACGGATCCCGCTGTCGAACAGGACCGTGAGGCGGTCGCCGACCGCCTCCGCCACCCGCGGCAGCGCATCGGCCGCGGCCACCGAACCGGCCACCTGCCGGCCGCCGTGGTTCGACACCACCACCCCGTCCATGCCGGCGTCGGCCGCGAGCCGGGCGTCGTCCGGGTGCAGGACGCCCTTCAGCACGATCGGGCCGTCCCAGTTCTCCCGCAGGAACGCCAGGTCCGGCCAGGTCTTGCCGGGGTCCGCGAACATGCCGACGAAGTGCATCACCGCCGCGTTCGGGTCCTCGTGCACCGGCTTGGCCAGGCCCGCCTGAAAGGCCGGGTCCGAGAAGTAGTTGGCGGTGCCCACGCCGTGCAGGAACGGCAGGTACGCCTGGTCCAGGTCGCGGGGCCGCCAGGCCAGCAGCGGGGTGTCCAGCGTGACCACCAGAGCCGTGTACCCGGCCGCCTTCGCCCGGTTCAGGAAGCTCCGGGTCACCTCCCGGTCCTTGGCCCAGTACAGCTGGAACCAGCGCTCGGCGTCCCCCATCGCCTCCGCGACCTGTTCCATGGGCGTGCTGGACGCCGAGGACAGGATGTACGGCACGCCCTGCGCGGCCGCGGCCCGGGCGGCGGCGGACTCGGCGTCCGGGTGCATGATCGACAGCACGCCGACCGGCGCCAGCGCCAGCGGGGCGGGCAGCGGGCGGCCCAGCACCTCCACCGAGAGATCGCGCTCGTGCACGTCCCGCAGCATGCGCGGCACGATCCGGCGGCGTTCCAGGGCCGCCCGGTTGGCGCGGGCCGTACTGCCGTCACCCGCGCTGCCGGCGACGTAGCCGACCGGGCCGGGGCCGAGCCGCTGCTCGGTCAGCTCCTCCAGCCGGGTCAGATCGGTGGGCAGCCGGGGGACCGCACCCGTCATCCCGTTCAGATAGATCTCGTACTGAAAGTCCGCCCAGTGCTTGGCCATGCGTACGTCCCGCCTCTCGTCGTCGAGCACACGCTGCACGCCGACGATACTGGCGGGTAGGCACGGGTCCGCCCGCCGGGGCCGGTCCGCTCCACGACTCACGACCCGGCCGCCGACTCCTTGAGGATCGGGGCCGGTTCGCGCTCACTCCTCGTCGGCCCGGTCGTCTTCGGGCTCGGTGTCCGGTCCCTGCGCCCGGACCCGCTGGACGTGTTCGAGGGAGTCCCGCAGTTCTGCGAGCCAGTCGTCGGTGTGGCGCTGGACCAGCCGCACACACCAGGCGAGGGCGTCACTGCGGCTACGGGCGACCCCGCCGGCGATCAGGGTGTCGAGGACCTGGCGCTCGGGCTGGCGCAGCCGGGTCATCACGGGCGCGGCGACGTGCGTGAACAGGGCGCGCTCCGCGCCGCACCGCACACCCCAGGAGACCTTGCGGTCGAAGCGGTGCTCGGCCTCGCGCGCCACCGCCATCCGAGCCTCGCGGGTGCGCTCCCGGAACTCCTGGATACGGCTGCGCACGGCCGCTTCCCGCTCGGCCGCCGGGGCGTCCTCGGCCAGCCGGGGTTCGGGGATGCGGCCGATCACGGTGATCTCCTCGCGGTCGACCGTCACCTCGGTCAGCTCCTCGAAGAGGTCGTCGGGCAGACGGCCGGCGAACCAGCCGCGCAGCTTCTCTCGTTGCTCTGTCGTAATCATGTAATGACGATTACTCCGCTCGAACATGAACACAAGGGGTTGCGGAGGAGTCAGCCGAGAGCGGAAGCGGAATGTTTCAGGACGATTAACGGGCGCAGGGAATCAGGCCATCTGACCGGTTCGACGGAAGAGGAACCGCCCGGTTGAGCGGTTGACGCGTGCGAATTCCGTGACTTCACGCCACTGATTCAACACGCAAGGTTACTGAAACCGGTGGGTCGGATGTGTGTTCCGGCGACGGACTCGGCAGACTCGCGCTCGCCGCCGCGGCACCCACCGGGCCGCGGTCGGCACCACCTCGAATCGAGCGGAAGGATGCACACAATGCGGAACACCGCGCGTCTGGCAGCGACCCTCGGCCTTGCGGCCGCCGCCGTCTGCGGACCCCTGACCGGGGCCTCCGTCGCCGCCCAGGACGCCACTGCGACCTCGCTCTACGCCCCGTCCGCCCTGGTGCTCACCGTGGGGCACGGCGAGAGCGCCGCCGCCGCGACCCCGGCGCGGGCGGTCACCCTGACCTGTGCCCCGACGGCGTCCGGCACCCATCCGGCCGCCGCCCTGGCCTGCGCCGAACTACGCGGTGCCGGCGGGAACCCCGACGCCCTGGCAAGCAGACAGGACGCGCAGTGCACCAAGCAGTACGCGCCCGTGGTCGTCACGGTCGACGGTGTCTGGCAGGGCAAGCGCGTCTCCTATGAGCGCACCTTCGCCAACGAGTGCGTGAAGAACTCCTATGGGACCAGCGTGTTCGAGTTCTGAAGGACCGGGATCGTGCGGCCGTGAGCGATACGAGAGGCCCGCAGGTGGGGAGTGCGAGCCCTGTTCGCGGGGCCGCTGCGATCTCGCACCAGGGGTCGGCCGGGCGGAGTGGGGCCGCCCGCCGACCCCTGGTAATCACTTGGCATCATTCGACTCCCCGGGCAGCCGGGGGAGCAGCGGAAAACGGCCCAGCAGGCCCGCTGCGCCGAGCAGCCGGCGCACGCGCGGATCGTCGGAGACGACCCGCAGGCTGCCGCCGCGCTCCCGGGCCCGCTTCTCGGCCCGGCACAGCACGCGCAGCGCCGAGCAGTCGAGGAAGTCGGCGGGCCGCAGATCCACCAGCACGTTCGGTTCCGGGGGCGCGGTCGCGGCGTCCAGGTGCTCGGCGACCAGGTACGCGGTGGCGAGGTCCACCTCTCCCGTCACCTCGACCACGGTGAACGAACCGAGCGCCCGGGTACGGGCGCAGGTGTTCGGGGGCGGGTCGCGGTCGTGGGCCTGGACTTGGGCTTGCGGAGTCATGTGTGCTCCACCGCGGCAGGGGGGCATTTGATCTCCGTAGTTACCCCGTCGGGGCGAGGGCCATCCCTGTCCAGCCGGGCATACGATCTTGTTCACTCGAACCGGTGAACTTTCGACTCGACTTATTGACTTGCCTCTTCGTGTGGTGGCTGGTGTCGCGTCAGGGATAGCGGCCGCTGCGCCGACAAGGGCCGACTGGGGTCGACGCCGTACGCGGCCCGGTGGTTCCCGACGGTGTCGAACTGCCCGACGGTGGGAGGCGATGGCAGCCGCGCCGTCGAACTGCCCGACGGCGGACCGACGAGAGCCGCGCCCGGTGCACCGGTGCGTCAGCTCGACGCCGTCGCGACGTGGAGCGGCACCGGGTCCGGGGCATCGGCCTCCTCGCTGCGGCGGGTGACCTCCGCCCACCAGGAAGGTCCGTCCTCGATGTGCCGTAGGAGGACTCCTTCGCGGATCGCCCAGGGACAGACGGTGACTGCGGTGAGTCCCGTCAGCTTCATCGCGGTGTGCCCCACCACCGCGCCGGCCAGGCTCTGTGCCGCCCGCGGCGCGGAGATGCCGGGGAGGCGGGCGCGTTCCGCGGCGGGCAGCGCGGCCAGCCGGCCGATCGCCCCACGCAGGTCCGAGCGGTACAACTGCCGTTCCACGAAGGGGCCGTTGCGTCCAGGCGCGGCTCCGCACAGCCGGCCCAGCTGCTGGAAGGTGCGTGAGGTGGCCACCGCGGTGCGCGGCCCCTCCCAGCGGATACGCGCCGCCACGTCCCGCAGTTGATGGCGCACCCCGCGCCGCAGGGCACGCACCCGCTCCGGGCCGGGCGGATCCTGGCAGTCCGCGAAGAACTCATGGGTGAGCCGGCCGGCCCCGAGCGGCAGCGAGGCCACGAAGTCCGGTAACCGGCCGCGCCCGAAGGCCACGTCGAACGAACCGCCGCCGATGTCCAGCAGCGCCAGCGGCCCGGACCGCCAGCCCATCCAGCGCCGGGCCCCGAGGAACGTCAGCTCGGCCTCCACCTCACCCGGCAGGGTGCACAGCGCGACGCCCGTTCCGGTCCCGACGGCCCGCAACACCTGCTGCCGGTTCGGGGCGTTGCGTACCACCGCGGTCGCGAATGCGAGCGGTGCGGCCGCGCCCCACCGGGTCGCGGTCCGGCTCGCTTCGGCGACCGCGTCGACCAGCCGCTCGACGGCGTCGTCGGGGATCGGTTCCCCGGGGCTCACCTGTTCGGACAACCGCAGGCGCCACTTGGCGGTGTGCACCGGCAGCGGTACCCCGCCCTCCGCGTCCGCCACGACCAACCGGACCGTGTTGGAGCCCACATCCACCACGCTGATTCTCATGGGGGTTTGAATACCCAGGCACGCGGCCCGACGTGCGTGCGCCACCGGACGGAGGGGCCGCCGTCTCCCTGAGGACGGCGGCCCCTCGGTCACGGGCGGCTGATCACATGTGGATGACCTGAGGAGCGTCGGCGTCCTGCTGCGGCACGCCACGGCGGTACACCAGGAACCCGATCACCGCGCCGGCCGCGAAGAAGCCGGCCGACCACCAGAAGGCGGTGGTGTAGCTCTCGATCGTCGCCTGCGCCTGGACCAGCTTGTCGGCCGGGTTCTTCCCCGCCAGGTAGTCGGTCGCGGCACTCGCGGCGAGCGTGTTCAGCAGCGCCGTACCGATCGAACCGCCCACCTGCTGCATGGCGTTGACCGTCGCGGAGGCCACACCCGCGTCCTCGGCGGCCACCCCGCCGGTGGCCAGCTGCATGGCCGGAGGCATCACCAGGCCGAGACCCAGGCCGATCACGATCAGCTGCGGCAGCACCGCGCTCGCGTAGTGCGAGCCGACGCCGATCCCGGTCAGCCAGGCCATGCCGACCGCGGCGATCGCGAAGCCCAGCGGGATGACGGCCTTCGGACCGATCCGCGGCACCAGGGCCGTGGTGCCGAGCTGCGCCGCCACCATCAGCGCCGCGACCATCGGCAGGAACGCCACACCGGTCTTCGTCGGGCTGAATCCCAGGTTCAACTGCAGGTAGTAGGTGAGGAAGAGGAACACGCCGAACATGCCCGCGCCGGAGATCAGCACGGCCAGGTACGAGGCCGCGCGGTTGCGGTCGAGCAGGATGCGCAGCGGCAGCAGCGGGTGTGACGAGCGGGTCTGCCACCAGGCGAAGGCGGCCAGCAGCAGACCGCCGACGATCAGGAAGCCCCAGGTCGCGGGGGAGTTCCAGTCGTGCGTCTCGGCGTTGGAGAAGCCGTACACCAGGGAGAACAGACCGGCGGCGACCAGTACCGTGCCCGGCACGTCCAGCTTGGAGTTCGTGGCGTCGCGGTGGTTGGTGAGCAGCAGCCAGCCGCCCACGAAGGCGACGACGGCGATGGCGACGTTGACGTAGAGCGTCCAGCGCCAGTCGAAGGCGTCGGTCAGGACACCGCCGAGCAGCAGGCCGACCGCACCGCCCGCACCGGCGATGGCGCCGTACACGCTGAACGCCTTGGCGCGCTCACGGGCGTCGGTGAACGTCGTGTTCAGCAGCGACAGCGCGGCGGGCGCGAGAAGCGCGCCGAAGGCGCCCTGGAGGGCACGTGCCGTGACCAGCATTCCGAAGCCGTTCGCGGCACCGCCGAGCGCGGACACGGCGGCGAAGCCGACGACGCCGATGAGGAAGGCCGGCTTGCGGCCGAAGAGGTCGGCGATGCGTCCGCCGAGCAGGAGCAGGGAGGCGAACGCGAGCGCGTACGCGGTGACGATCCACTGCCGGTTGCCGTCGGAGAAGCCGAGGTCGGCCTGGGCCGACGGCAGGGCGATGTTCACGATGGTCGCGTCCAGGACGACCATCAGCTGTGCGACGGCGATGATCGCGAGGATCCACCACCGCTTCGGGGAGGCCCCGGGCGGCACCTCCACGGCACCCGAACGGGTGTCATCGGTCAGGGTCTTCTGGGACATGGGGGAAGCACTCCAGGGAAAGTCGGCTTTGCCAAGTCGTGAACGAAACGGTTTCGTACACATCAAGGCTAAATCAGTTTCAGCGAAACGGCAACGTTTCGCTGCGGGAGAGGGTCGGGCATGCGCAGTGGGGCCTCGAGACCGACGGGGTCGGCCGTGTTGCGGGGGCGGGGAGTCCTGGAGTCGCTGGGCCGCGACATACATTCCTTGACGGGAATATAACCGTAGAGGCATATTGGGGCCATGTCCGATGCCTCGCTCTGGACCGCCCTGGCCGATCCGCACCGACGGGCCATCGTCGCGCTGCTCCTCGAGCGGCCGCGGCCCGTCGGCGAGATCGTGGAGGCATGCCGTCTGAGCCAGCCGAGCACGTCCAAGCACCTGCGGGTGCTGCGTGACGCCGGTCTGGTGCGGGTACGGCACGACGCGCAGCGCCGTGTCTACGCCCTCGACCCGGCCCCGATCGCCGAGCTCGACACCTGGCTGGCCCCCTACCGCAAGCTGTGGAACACCAGCCTGGACGCCCTGGGCCGCCGCCTCGACGAGACACCGGACGACCTCAACGACCCCGAGGAACCCTCCGCGAAGGACTGATCCAGCATGTCCGCCGACCTCACCGGCACATACCTGACCCTCGACGACGGCCGCCCCGCCGTCAGCTTCAGCCGCACCTACGGCCACCCGCTCGACCGTGTCTGGCGGTTCGTCACCGACGCCGACGAACTCGCCCAGTGGTTCCCCTCCCGCGCCGAGATCGAGCTGCGTCCCGGCGGCACCATCACCTTCAGCGGCGACCCGAACATGCCCGAGTCGACCGGCCGGGTCATCGCCGTGGACCCACCCCGCCACCTGTCCTTCGAGTGGGGCGGCGACGAACTCCGCTTCGACCTGGAGGAGGTCGACGACAAGCGCACCCGCTTCACCCTCACCAATGTGCTGGGCGCGGCGGACACCGCCGCCCGCAACGGCGCCGGCTGGGAGGTCTGCCTCGCCGCCCTCGACGCGAAGGCGCGCGGCGAGCGGCCCGAGGGGCCGCACGCCGGGGCCGGCGCGCCCTGGAAGGAGTTCTACGAGGGATACGTCGAGGCCGGGGTGCCGTCGGGCGCGCCCGTTCCGGGCCTCGACGCCTGATCCGGCCCCGGCGTCACGCCAGCTGCCGCCGCACCAGCTCGTGCAGCCGCCCGCCCGTGTCCGCGAGCAGCTGGGCCGGCGGGCCCTGCTGAGCGACCTTGCCGTTCTCCATCACGATCACGCGGTCGGCGTCCAGCACCGTCGACAGCCGGTGCGCGATGACGATGCGCGTGGCGTTGAGGGCCTTGGTGCTCTCGATGACGGTGCGCTGCGTCTCGTTGTCGAGTGCGCTGGTCGCCTCGTCGAAGAACAGGATGCGCGGTCGGCGGATCAGCGCCTGGGCGATCATCAGACGCTGACGCTGGCCGCCGGAGACCGCGCCGCTGCCCGCGACGATCGTGTGCAGGCCCATCGGCATCCGCTTGATGTCCTCGGCGAGCCCGGCCATCTCGGCCGCCGCCATCGCCTCCTCCGGCGTGTACGGCTCGGTGCCGCAGATGACGTCCAGGATGGAGCCGGTGAACGGCTGGGCGTGCTGGAGCACGACACCGCACTGCCTGCGCACCGCCGACTGGTCGAGGGCGGCCAGGTCCTGACCGTCGTACAGGACACTGCCCGAGACCGGCCGGTCGAAGCCGATGAGCAGCCGCAGCAGCGTCGACTTGCCGCAGCCGCTGGGGCCGACGACCGCCACGAACTCGCCCGGCCGTACCTCGAACGACACGTCGTCCAGGACGAGCGGGCCGTCGTCGGAGTAGCGGAAGGACAGCCGGCGGGCCTCGATCGCGCCGGACAGCGGGCCCGGCCGGGTGCTGGCCGTGCGTACCTCGGGCGTCGCGTCCAGCACCGGCTTGATCTCCTCGAACAGCGGCAGCGCGGCCACCGCCGAGACGAAGGCGCCGGTCAGCTGGGTGACCGAGGTGAGCAGCATGGTCACCGACGTGTTGAAGGTGAGGAACTCGGCGGCCGACAGCGAACCGCGCGCCGGACCGGCCAGCAGCATGAACATCAGCAGGGAGCACACCGGCAGATAGACCGCGCCCAGCACCGTGTTGAGGTTCTTGATCCGCCCGAGCCGCTGCTGGAGCTCACGGCTGCGCGCGAACTCCGAGGCCCAGGCCGCGTAGGCGTAGTTCTCGGCCGCCGCGACGCGCAGCTTGGGCAGGCCGCGCAGGGTCTGGAACGCCTGGTTGTTCAGCTTGTTGCCGAGCACCACCAGCCGTCGCTGCCAGCGCACCTGCCACAGCCCGAGCCCCAGGAACACGGCGGCGATCACCACCAGCATGCCGATCGCCGCCATCGCCATCGGGACGCTGTACCACAGCAGCAGGCCCAGGTTCATCGCTCCGACGGTGACCGCCTGGGCGACCGACGGCCCGACTCCGGCGAGCAGCCTGCGGATCGCGCTGATGCCCATGGCCGCACTCGCCAGCTCACCGGTGGAGCGCTCGGTGAAGAACTTCGTCGGCAGGCGCAGCAGCCGGTCCCAGACGGCCGGCTGGAGGGTCGCCTCGATACGGCCCTCCAGGCGCAGGATGGTGAGGTTCTGCAGCAGGGTGAAGGCCGCCGCCACCACGCTCGCGACCATCACGGCCAGACAGACCTGCACGATCAGCCCGTGCTGGGCCTTCGGCACGTACTCGCCGAGCACCTTGCCGGTGGCCACCGGCACCAGCGCGCCGATCGCGACCGTCACCAGGCCGCTGAGCAGCAGGCCGGTCAGGTCGCCGCCGGTGCCGCGCATGCTGAACCGCAGCAGCCGCAGCGGGCTGAGCCCCCGCTCCGGCAGCGGGCGGTAGAACATCACCGCGCGCGGCTCGAACTCCTCCGCGTTGGCCTTCTCGATGGGCGTCTCCCGCCCGGTCGCCGGGTGCACGGCCACGTATCCGCCGCGCCGCCACAGCAAGGCGACCGGCGTACCGGACAGTGCCCGGTGGCCCACCAGTGGGCCGACGTTGTCGCGCCACCAGGTCCCGTCCAGCCGCACCGCCCGGGTGCGCACGCGGGAGGCGAGCGCGACCTGCTCGACCGGATCGAGCCGGTCGCTGCCGGTGCCGCTCTGCGCGGCCGCCGCAAGGGTGATCCCGGCTGCCTGGGCCACCAGCTTGCACGCCGCGTAGGTGGCGTCCGCGTCGGCGGCCGTGGTGCGCTTCGCGGAGCTCTTCCCGATCGACGCGAGCAGTGTCCGGTCGGCCTGGGCGCGTACCGCCTCACCGGCTTTGATGCCGGCGGCCGTACGCGTCTCGTGGGTGCGTTCCAGCTGCTCGATCCAGCGGTCCAGCGTGGTCAGCAGCCGGTACTGCTGGTCGACCATGCCCTGCCAGACCGCCGGGTCCATCAGCAGGTCGGCCGCCGCTTCCGCGCCGTACAGCGAGCCGTATTGGACGCTGCCGGGCGGCACCTGCATCCAGAAGACGTCGTCGTCCGTCACCTCGGCGGCCCGTTCGGTGGCCATCGGCGCCTGGAAGAGGATGGACAGTCCGCGGCCGACGCCCAGCGCGAGGGCGTACTCCAGGGGGCTGGTCGTCGGCGGAACGTACTGAGGGTTGCCGTACTCGTCGTACGACCACGTCTGGGTGTCCGCGGGCTGGTACAGCTCGCGCAGGCCGATGCGGTGCACCACGCAGTCCCTGACCGGGCGGGCGACCAGGGTGTGCTGCGGTCCGGCGACCGGGCCGAGCAGCAGCGAGCCCGCCTCCAGCCGGCCGAGGTGGTGCCAGTGGCCCTGCTGTGCCGCGTCCACCGCGAACAGGTCCAGGGCGCCGGCCGCGACCAGCCACAGCACCTGGGGGCCCTCGAGGTCGAGCCGGGCGAAGCCCGCGCAGTCGATCGGCGTGCCCAGCGAACCGAGCGCGCCGAGAACCAGGTCGCCTTCCTGAACGGACGTCATCTCATCGCTCCCTGACCAGCGCGGCGTACGCGCCGCCGTGTGCCACCAGCTCCTCGTGCCGCCCGCGTTCCACGATCGTGCCGTGCTGGAGTACGACGATCTCGTCGCTGTCGCGCACGGTGCTCAGCCGGTGGGCGATCACCACACAGGCGCAGCCGCGCCGGCGCAGGTTGTCCATGACGGTCAGCTCGGTCTCCGCGTCCAGCGCGCTCGTCACCTCGTCGAGGACGAGGATGCTGGGCCTGCGCACCAGCGCCCGGGCGATCTCCAGGCGCTGGCGCTGTCCGCCGGAGAAGTTACGGCCGTCCTGCTCGACCCGGCTGTGGATGCCGCCGGGACGGCGCATGACGACGTCGTACAGCGCGGCGTCCCGCAGCGCCTCCACCACGGCGTCGTCCGGGACCGACGGGTCCCACAGCGCCACGTTGTCGCGGACGGTGCCCTCGAAGAGGAACACGTCCTGGTCGACGAAGGAGACGGAGGCGGCCAGCGCGCCGCGCGGGATGTCCTCCAGGCGCTGCCCGTCGATGCGGATCACGCCCTCCCAGGGCGCGTACAGGCCCGAGATCAGCCTCGACACCGTGGACTTGCCGCTGCCCGAACCGCCGACCAGCGCCACCTGGCGGCCCGGCCCGACGGTCAGGTCGAAGCCGGACAGCAGCGGCTTGTCCAGCGGGCTGTAGCCGAACGTGATGTTCTCCAGCTCGACATGGCCGTGCAGTCGGCGCGTCGAGTCGGCGCCGCCCCGGCGGCCGTAGAGCGGGTCCGCCTGGAAGTTCTCCACGTCCTTCAGGCGGGCCACGTCGGCCGCGAAGTCCTGGATGCGGCCCGCGACACCGTTGAGCCGGGTCAGCGGGGCGGTGAAACGGGCCACCAGTGCCTGGAAGGCGACCAGCAGGCCGACCGAGATGTGCCCCTCGATCGCCCGCATGCCGCCGATCCACAGGATCAGCGCGCTGTTCAGCGTCGCGAGCGTCGGCGCGACCACACCCAGCCAGGCGCTCGGCACCCCGAGCCGCTGCTGCTCCTCCAGCGTGGTGGCATGCTGCCCCGCCCACTTGCGGAAGTAGCCGTCCTCGCCGCCGGTCGCCTTCATCGTTTCGATCAACTGCAGACCCGTGTACGCCGTGTTGGTGAGCCGGGCGTTGTCGGCGCGCAGCTTCGCCGTACGGGTCGCGCGCAGCCGGATCACCACGCGCATGGCGACGACGTTGAGCAGCGCCACACCGATGCCGACGAACGTCAGCTGCGGGTCGTAGGTGTACAGCAGCACGGCGTAGAGCACCACGACCACCGCGTCCACGCCCGCCGCCGCGAGGTCGCGGGCCAGGGTCTCGGCCACCGCGTCGTTCGACTGGAGGCGCTGGACGAGGTCGGCCGGGCTGCGCTGGGAGAAGAACGTCACCGGCAGCCGCAGCAGATGGCGCAGGAAGCGGGCGCTGGAGAGAGTCGAGGAGATGATGCGGCCGTGGTGCAGGTTCGCCTGCTGCAACCAGGTCAGGACGACCGTGAGCAGCACGCACGCGCCCATGGACGTGAACAGCACGCCCAGCAGCGAGGTCTGGCCGCCGATCAGGAACATGTCGATGTAGGTGCGGCTGAGCGCGGGCACGGCCGCGCCGACCAGCACCAGCAGCAGGCTCGCCAGGACGGCGGCGGGCATCGTGCCCGCGGTGCCACGCAGCCGGGCCGGCATCGCGCCCCACACGCCCGGGCGGCGCCCGCCCCGCTCGAAGCCGTCGCCCGGCTCCAGCACCAGCACGACGCCGGTGAAGCTGCCGTCGAAGTCCTCCATCGGCACGAAACGGCGGCCCTTGCCGGGGTCGTTGATGAACACCCCGCGCCGTCCGAACCGGCGGCCCATGCCGTCGTAGACGACGTAGTGGTTGAACTCCCAGAAGAGGATCGCCGGGGACTTCACCTCGGCGAGGGCGGCCAGGTCCATCTGCATGCCCTTGGCCGTCAGGCCGTAACTGCGGGCCGCCTTCAGCAGGTTGCTGGCACGTGAGCCGTCGCGCGAGACGCCACACGCGATGCGCAGCTCCTCCAGCGGGACGTGCCGGCCGTAGTGGCCGAGGACCATCGCGAGGGAGGCGGCGCCGCACTCGACGGCCTCCATCTGCAGGACGGTCGGAGTGCGGACGGTCTTCGCGGTCGCCTTGGGGACCTTGCGCGCGGGCGGCGCGGCGCGGCGTCTGCCGCGGGTGTCCTGGGCGGTGGTCACGGAAGCAGCCAATCGACGGGACGCTGGTCGGCCAGCCGGATCGAGCCGGTGGCCATGGTCATGGAGGTGAGGGAGTACGGCGGTCCGTCCGCCGAGGACCACTTCAGACCGCTCTTCGTCGCGGAGGACCTGTCGAGGCGGACGGTGACGGCGACCGGCCGGCCCTTCTTGGTGAACTGCTCGCCCAGCTGGCTGTCGCCGAGGAACGCGGCGATCTGCTGCGCCGACTGCGCTGACCGGTCGACCGACTTCACATGCCCGCGCAGCACCCCGTACTCCTGCGTCGACACGGTCTGGACGGTGAGGTCCACGGGCGCGTTCGCGGGGATGGAGGTGGCGTTCTCGGCCGGGACGTACACCGTCGCGTACAGCGGGTCGCCGGCATGTGCGATCTTCTCCACTGCGGCTACGTTCGCGCCGGTCTGGATGATCTGGCCGATGGTGGCGGCGAGCGCGGTGATCCGGCCCGCGGCGACCGTGCGGACCACGGTGTCGCCCTCGCTCGTACGGACCTTCAGGACGGGGGAGTCGGCGGGCAGCCGCTCGCCCTCCTTGGCGAGGATCGCGGTGACCTGGCCGGCGGCCGGGCTCTGCAGGATGTAGCTGCCCTCGCCGTGCGTGAGGATGGCGGGCGCGCTGACCGTCGACGCCACGGAGCCCGTCACCGCCCACACGGAGGCGCCCGCCAGCGCGAGCACCGTCACCGACAGGACGAGCCAGCCCTGGGGGCGGGCGAAGCGCACAGGGAGATCGAGCTCCTCCGGCGACTGGAGCTTGGCGAGGGCCTGTTGGCGGAACTGCAAGGGACTTCCCTCACCTGTCGGAGAGTTTCACGGCACCCGAGAGTCCCGGAGCCGGGTTGCGGCTCCGGGACTCAACGGAACAAAAGGTGCGATCAGAGACCGGCAACCAGGCCCGTGACCGGGGCGGTGTTCAGGCCGGTAACACCCTCGACGGTGCCGACGACCGTGTTGACCAGGCCGGAGACCGGGGCAATGCCGTCCACCAGGCCGGTGACGGTGCCGACGGCGTTCAGGGAGAGACCGCCGGAGACGTTGTCGAGCTCGGCGTCGGAGATCTCGACGGTCTCAACCTGGGGGGTGGAGTTCATGATGGAACTTCCCTTCATATGGATATTCACAAGGGGGAGCGGCCCCCTCTGGGGACAGATGGACGGCCGCCACCGCAGGCACCGGACGCCCCTTTCGGAGAGCCCTCGCGGCTCCCGCGGTGCGATGGATCAAAGCAGGTTTGCGGTCCGCGGTTCCAATCAACCACCGTTCCCACCTGCGCAATTGCGACTCATGGACAACCAACCGTGCAGGTGCGTGCACGGCTTGCTGGCGACTTCTTCACAAGCCGCGCGGCATCGGCGCACACCGCCTCTTGCCGCCGTGCAGCCGAATCCGACACTCCCGCCCCAAAGGCATCGGCGCCGTCGTCGACTTGTGCAGATTCCCCGCTTCCGGTGACTTGGTTGAGCATTGGATGTGCAGATTCGCTGAAGCCGGGATTCCGCCCCGTGATCGGAACGGATCGTGACGGGCCGATCGCCGATCGTGTCGGATCGGGATGTGAAACCCTGTCAGCCCAGAAGCGCGTACACGGTGCTGGCGCGTGCCGCCAGTTCGCCTGAACGCTCGGCGGTCATCGTGATGTCGGCGAACGCCATCCGGCGGCCCAGCTTGGTCAGCACCGCTTCGATCAGGACATCCGAATCCGTCACCGCGCGCTGGAACGACGTGGACTGCTGGACGGTCGTCATGGGCCCGTAGGCACCCCGGGCCGCCGAGACGGCGATGACCGTGGCGGTGTCGGCCGCGGCCATCAGCGCCTGCCCCGAAAGGCCCCCGCCTTCTCTGGCCAGCCCCGCCGACCAGGGAAGGCGCAGGGTCGCGCGGTCGTCCCCCAGGGTCTCGACGGTCAGGCCGAGGGCCAGGACCCAAGGGGCGAAGTTGGCGGAGAGGATCTTGTCTGCTTCGGCGGTGGTCATCGTCATACGGGGGATTGTTCCCGCCGCGCGGCCGCTCGGCCCGTGGCGTGGCCGATTCGGCGCCGCACAAAGGAAGTTGGGAAACGGAATTGAACGCCCCGCCTGTCCCGCCCGTACCTACGGCCATCCAGGCGCCGCTGTACGAGCTGCCGACCGGCAGCGCAGACCCCGTCCCCCAGGAGGTCGAGAAGTTTGAGTCACAAGCGAATTCCGAAGCGCAAGGCCGCGATAGCGGCGGGCAGCGTGGCGGCACTCGGAGCGGCGGCCCTGCTGCTTCCGAACGCCAACGCCTCCCAGGACGGCGCGTCGGACGCGGCTGCCCCGAAGACCCTGAAGGCGGCGGACGCCTCGGACCTCGCCTCGCAGCTCCAGAACCTGCTCGGAGATGCCTTCGCCGGCTCGTACTACGACGCCGACAGCCGGCAGCTCGTGGTCAACGTCGTCAATGTCTCGGGCGACAACAACAACGTGGTGGTGCAGGCCAAGAAGGCCGGCGCGAAGGTCCGCGAGGTCGACAACAGCACGGCCGAGCTGAAGACCGCGGCGCAGACGCTGAAGACCGAGGCGACCATCCCGGGCACCGCGTGGGCCGTCGACCCCAGAACGAACAAGATCCTGGTCACCGCCGACACCACCGTCACCGGCAGCAAGTGGGACCGGCTGGAGTCGACCGTGCAGAGCCTCGGCTCGGGCATGGCCACCATCAAGAAGTCCTCCGGCACCTTCAAGACGTTCGTGTCGGGCGGCGACGCCATCTTCGGCGGCGGCGCGCGCTGCTCCCTCGGCTTCAACGTCACGGCGAGCGACGGCTCGCCCGCCTTCCTGACGGCCGGTCACTGCGGGGTCGCGGCCGACCAGTGGTCCGACTCCGAGACAGGACAGCCGATCGCCACCGTCGACCAGGCGGTCTTCCCCGGCGACGGCGACTTCTCCCTCGTCAAGTACGACGACCCGAACACCCAGGCCCCGAGCGACGTCAACATCGGCGGCGGGCAGACCGTCCAGATCCTCCAGGCCGCGGAGGCCACGGTCGGCGCGCAGGTGTTCCGGATGGGCAGCACCACCGGCCTGAACGACGGCCAGGTCCTCGGCCTCGACGCCACGGTGAACTACCCGGAGGGCACGGTCACCGGACTCATCCAGACGAACGTGTGCGCCGAACCCGGTGACAGCGGTGGCTCGCTGTTCACCCAGGACGGCAGCGCGGTCGGCCTGACCTCGGGCGGCAGCGGTGACTGCACCGCCGGCGGCGAGACCTTCTTCCAGCCGGTCACCACCGCGTTGACGGCGACCGGCGCCACCCTCGGCGACGCGGGCGCCGGAGCGGGCGACCAGGCGGGCGGCGACCAGGCGGGCGGTGAGGAGGCGGGCGCCGGTGGCGACGCGGTCGGCGGCGACCAGTCGGGTGCTGACGACCAGTCGGGTGCCGGTGATCAGTCCGGGGCGGCCGACCCGTCCGGCGCGGCCGAGAACCAGTCGGGCACGGGCACCGAGGACAACTCCGGGCTGACCGAGACCCACTGATCGGCACAGACCAGCGGTTCCGGCCGACAGTGGCACGGTCCGGCCCTCCGGCGGGAGGGCCGGACCGTCCGTCTTCGCCCCGCGCGGCCCCCGTCCTCGGTGCCCCGTCAGCCGTCCCCGCTCGCCCGCAACAGCAGCAGCGCCACGTCGTCGATCCGTTCCTCCGCGGCCGCGTAGTGCCGCACGAGGTCGTCGGCCAGCTCGTCGAGGGGCCGGTCGCCGGTCTGCGCGAGGTGTTCGCCGAGGTCGGCCAGGGCGTCCTCGATGTCGACGCCGGGCGACTCGATCAGGCCGTCGGTGTAGAGGACGAGTACACAGCCGGGGGCTAGATCGACCTCCGTCGTCGGGTATTTGGCCGAGGCGTCGATACCGAGGAGCGGACCGCCGGCCAGGTCCAGGACCCGCACCCGCCCGTCCTTCCGGCGCAGCAGCGGCGGCGGATGCCCCGCCCGGGCCATCACGGCCCGACCCTGCCCCGGATCGAGCCGCAGGTACAGACAGCTGGCGAACAGGTCGGCGCCGAGGTCGATCAGCAGCCGGTTGGTGCTGCCCATGACCTCCCCCGGGGCCTGGCCGACGGTCGTGTACGCCCGTACGGCGGTACGAATCTGCCCCATCAGCCCGGCCGCGGTCACGTTGTGGCCCTGGACGTCCCCGATGACCGCCGCCGCCAGCGGCTGCGACGGCACCAGGTCGTAGAAGTCGCCGCCGATCTCCATGCCGCGGGTGGCCGGCAGATAGCGCGCGGCCGCCACGATGCCGGGCAGCGACGGCAGCGAGTGCGGCAGCAGGGCCTCCTGCAGCCCGTGGGCGAGCTGCTGCTTGGCGTCGTACAGCAGCGCCCGCTCCAGGGCCTGCGCGATCAGCCCGCCCAGACTCGTCAGCACCGCCCGTTCGTCCGTGTGGAAGGGATGCGGCTCTGCGTAGGCGAGCACACAGGTGCCCACCGGCCGCCCGGAGGCGATCAGCGGTAGATAGGCCCAGGCCGCGAAGCCGTCGGGGGTGCAGTGCCGGACCGGATACAGGCGCTCGAGCTCCTCCCGGGAGTCGAAGAACGCGGGCACCCCGCTGCGCAGGGCGTGCGCGCCCGGCGTCGGCGCGGCCAGCGGGATGCCGTCGAAGCGCTCCACGACATGCGGGTCCGGATACCCGCGATGCCCCAGCACGTGCAGACGGCCCGCCCGCGAGCCGAGCAGCACCAGGGCCTGGCAGCCCACGGCAGGGGCGATCTCGTCCGCGACCAGTTGCACCACGTCCTGCACGCCCACCGCCTCGGTGAGCGCGCCGGCCAGGGTCAGTACCTGCGAGATGGTGACCAGACGCGGCGCCGCGTCCCCCGGCTGCGGCCCGGACCGGCTCATGTCCGAGACCGCCCGCGCCTTGCTGATGCGCACGCTCAGCCCGGTCGTACTCGGATACAGGCGGAACGACAGCCAGGTCCCGGGCGGGCGCAGCGCCACGAACGAGGTGACGTGCTGGCTGATCAGCGCGGCCCGGTAGCGGTCCTCGTACACGGGGTCGTTGAGCCAGGTGACCGACGCCCACAGATGGGTGCCGAGCAGCGAGTCGACCGGGGCACCGAGGAGCTCGGCCGCCGCCGCGTTGGCGAAGCTGATCCGCCCGTTCAGATCGAGCGAGCACAGCCCGTACGGCAGCCGCGCAACCATGCGTGCCGCCTCGACCGTGCCCAGCGTGCCGGTCACGCCTCCCGCGGGCGGCGCGGCCAGCAGATCGGGCTCCGAGCCCAGCGGGCGGTCCTGCCCGGCGGCGCGTTCCAGCCGCAGCGCGAGCCGGTCGCAGGCCGTGTTCAGGTGGTTCCGTTCCTGGTCGGACAGCTCCGGGGGATGCGAACCGGGCCAGGTCACGAACACCGCGCCGTACACGGTCGTCGCGGTCGCCACCGGCATCGCGGCCAGGGCGAAGGGGTAGGGCAGGACCACGGCGATCCGCGGATAGCGGCGCGCCATGTCCTCCTCGCCGCCGACCCAGATCAGCTGCCGGCGGCGCACCGCCTCGGCGACCGGGATCGGCGCGCTCAGTCCGACCCGCTCCCACGGTGCGGCGAACGCCCGCGGCAGGCCCGCCATCACCGCCATCTCCAGCACCGGCTCGTCGGGCGCACGCAGGTACACCCCGCCGGAGTGCGCGTGGACGGCCTCCATCATCGCGGTCAGCGCGAGCGACAGCATCGGACGGCCGACCGGCGCCCTGGCGGCCGACGGCGCCTGCTCGGATGTCTGCCCGTCGGGCACGCCGACCACCTCCTCGCACGGCCGCGGCGGGGTCCCGGATCAAATCTCTCTCCTGGCGGCCGGACGCGCACGGCGAACGGCGCCCGGCCACACCCCCACGCAGGCAGCCGCGCCACGAGACGCCGGCGGGTGACGGGCCCGGACAGTGGCGGCTGTCCTGAGATCACTGTGCGGAAACGCATGCGTAAAGCTGAACGCATGCGTAAAGACGTGTTCGGCGCCTTTCGAGCGTGCGCCGGCCGCGGCCTGCGCAGAACGGTCACAGGGGCTGCGCAGCGACCTCATAAGCGCTGTAATTACGGACGTGGTCAGTGAGGGCGCTGCGGGACGCAGAACGAGAACGCTGCGTGCCGAAGATGCCCTCAAATCGATCACGACCGATCTCGACTCACCCGAGCGGGCGCACCGCGCACTCGAACAGGCGCTCGTCTTCGCGGGAGCGGCGGTGGCCGCCGTCTACACGCCGGGCGACGGCGGCGACCTGCTCTGCCTGGTGGAGTCGGCCGGTGTGCCGCGGACGCTGTACGGGCTGCGCGACAGCTACCCCGTCTCCGGGCGTTCCCCCGCGGCCGACGCCCACCGCACCGGGCGACCGGTGTGGCTCGGCCCCGAGGAGCTCGCCGGGTACCCCGAGTCGCGGCGGACGCCCTCCCCGGACTTCTTCGTGGGGGCCCTGCCCGTGCCCGGGGACGGCGGCGGCTGCCTGCTGGCCGTGAGTCAGGGCCCCCACGGCTTCGACACCGAGGACCGCGAGTGCCTCGCACTGATCGCCGAGGCCGTCGCCTGCCCCGCGCCGCCCGCGTCCGCCGAGGCCGGAGAGCTGCCGTCCGACGCGTTCAGCCTCGCCATGGACACCGGCCGTGTGGCGGTCGGCGACGGGATCCTGGAGGTGTTCGGGCTGACCCGGGCGGAGTTCGACGGCAAGGTCGAGACCCTGCTGGGCCGCACCGTCCCGGAGGACCTGCCGTCGCTGATGTCCGTGGTGGAGGCCGACCACATGTCCATCGGCGACCGCGAGTTGGAGTTCCGCATCCTGCAGCCCGCCGGCCCGCCGAAGTGGCTCCGGCTGCGCGGCCGCCTGCTGCCCGGCGGCGAGGGCCATCCGATGCGGCTGGTGGGCACCGTCGAGGACCCCGCCAAGCTGCGCCCCGACGTCACCGACGTCATCCGCGTCCAGCGCCTGGCCGCCGCGCTGGCCACCGCCGGCACCGTCCGCGACGTCAGCCAGGCCGTCGTCACCGCCCTGCGCAAGCCGCTGCGGGCCGACCGGATCGCGCTCGCCGAACTGGAGGGCGACCGGCTCGTCGTCACCGTCCTGGACCCTCCCGAACAGGAGGCCTGGCCCGAGTTGTGGCGCCTGGAGTGGCGCACCGAGTGGCCCGACGCACCCCTGCGCGCCATGCCCACCCTCGCCGCCGCGCTGCGCGAGGGCCGCGCCCGGATCTGGTCCGCCGGCACCCCTCTGGAACCCGCCCTCGCGGAGGTCGGCCCCGGCGGCCTGGCCGTCCTGCCGCTGCCCGCGGGGGGCCGGATGGCCGGCGCCTGCCTGATCGGCTGGGACGACCCGCACGAGTTCGGCCCCGACGAACGCGCCCTGCTCACCGCCTCCGCCGGCCTGGCCGGCCAGGCCCTGGTGCGCGCCCACGCCTTCGACGCCGAGCACGAACTGGTCGGCATGCTCCAGCGCCAGCTGCTGCCGCGCCGTCTGCCGAAACTGCCCGGCGCCATCGCCGTCGCCCGCTATCTGCCCACCACCGCCGGACTGGAGCTCGGCGGCGACTGGTACGACGTGATCCCGCTGCCCGACAACCATGTCGCCCTCGTCATCGGCGACGTCCAGGGCCACAACGCGAGCGCCGCCACCCTGATGGGCCAGATGCGCACGGCCCTGCGCGCGTACGCCGCCGAGGGGCACACCCCGGACGTGGTGGTCTCGCACGCCAACCGCCTCCTGATGGAGATGGAGACGGACCTCTTCGCGACCTGCTGCTACGTCGACGTCGACATGGAGGAGGGTTCCGCCTGGTGCGTGCGCGCCGGACACCTGCCGCCGGTGCTGCGTCACCCCGACGGCCGTACGGAGATCGCGGAGGCGGACGGCGGCCCGCCGCTCGGTGTGGTGGCCCAGGCCGACTTCCCGATGACCCCGCTGCGGCTGCAGCCCGGCATGCTGCTCGCCCTCACCACGGACGGCCTGGTCGAGTCCCCCGAGTCGGACATCGACACCGGCATGGACCGCTTCGCCCACGAACTGTCCGTCTCCGACCCCGCCCACCTCGGCCTCGTGGCCGACGCCCTGCTCGGCAACGCCCGCCGCAGTGACGACGTCGCCCTGCTCCTCATGCGCTACGACGGCATGGCCGTACGTCCGCTGCGCGAGGGCTGGACGGTGTGGCGCGTCCCCGAGGCGGTCCGCCACGCCCGCCGGTTCACGCGGCGCACCATGCGCGCCTGGGGTGTCCCCGAGCGCAACCTGGACACCGTCCAGCTCGTCGTCTCCGAACTCGTCACCAACGCCCTCGTCCACACCGACGGCCAGGTCCGCCTCGACCTCACCCTCGTCAACCACCGTCTGCGCGTCGCCGTCTTCGACGCCTCGCCCCGCACGCCCGCGAAGCCCACCAGCATCGGCTGGGAGGCCACGGGCGGCCGTGGCATCCTGCTCGTCGAGGCCGTGTCGGACGCCTGGGGGACGGTGCCCGTCAGCGGGGGCAAGCAGGTGTGGAGCGAGATCGCGCTGGAGGACTGAACAGCGGGCGCTCAGGCCGGCTTCTCCAGCAGCCCCTCGGCGACCGGCCCGGAGGACGCCGGGTGCCGGAGGAGCTCGGCGGCCAGGGTCTGATGCTCTCGATATGACACCTGTGGCATGTGTGGGAACATGGCATATGTGGCATTTGGTGACTGGCGAGAGCCTCCTTGCTGAACCCTCGGCCGGGAGGGCTCGGACAGGCGAAAGGAGTGCAACATGATCGCCAAGCTGCTCGGCAAGCTGTCCTTCACCCGCCACTACGGTGCGTACGGGGAAAAGGACTGGGATGCGTACGCCGGCGTCGAGGGGGTCTGACCGCACTGTCGGCGGGTGCCCCTGGCGCCCGCCGGTTCCCAGCCACGCTGCCGACGATATCGGCCTGGACAGGTACGAGAGCCAGGGACGATCTCATGGGCCGAATGAATGAGCCGCCGCGGTTGCCCGAAGGCGGCTTCGCGGCCTGGAGCCGCGACCGGCTGGCCATGGCGCGCCGTGGCGCTGACGAGTGCGGGGACGTCTGGCAGCTGGAGCCGGGTGTCTATGTAGCCGCTACGGCCGGGCCGTGTGAAGAGGTCCTGCATCGCGCGCAGGACTTCCCCAAGGCACCCTCGCCTCTCTTCCCGCCGTTGAAGCGGTCGAGCGGAGCGACGCCTGAGGAGCGTGCGCACGCTCACGCCGCCCGAATGCGCGGACTACGTGCGCAGGCCGTTGCAGCCCGGATCGGGGAGATCGCGCCCAGGACCGCTCGATTCGCCGACCAGTGGCCCACGGGCCAGGACGTCGAGATTCTGCCCCTGGTCCGGCACGCCCTGGCAGAGATCGGCGTGCACTACCTCTTCTCCGAAGACGCTCCCACCCTGCTGCCCTTTGCCTCACAGCTCTTCCTGGCCCGGGAGGTGCTCGCACGCCCCTCGCGCTGGGTATGGCCGCGCTGGATGCCCACACCGGCACGGCGGTTCCGCACACGGCAGCAAGTCGCCTTCGTCGACGCTTT
Source organism: Streptomyces sp. NPDC001315 (assembly GCF_042896175.1). Classification (NCBI taxonomy): domain Bacteria; kingdom Bacillati; phylum Actinomycetota; class Actinomycetes; order Kitasatosporales; family Streptomycetaceae; genus Streptomyces; species Streptomyces sp. NPDC001315. The sequence continues at coordinate 68,436 of NZ_JBIAWZ010000013.1, forward strand.
GCGGCCCATCGTCCGCCGGCGCTGTTCATCGGGCCGGCTCGGTGACGACCTGCTGGGACAGATGCTCCGGCCCTCCTCCCGCTACGGCCCACTGCCGGAAGAGGCCATCCTCGACACTCTCCCCGGAATCACCGTCGCCACCTTCGAGACACCTTCCCGGGCAGCCGGCTGGATCCTGCTCCACCTGGCCCGGCACCCCCAGGCAGCGGGCCGCATCGCGGCCGAAGCCGCCTTGCTGCCCGCGGACCCGACCGCGACGACCAGCACCCACCTCGACAGCCTGCAATACACCCAGGCACTGGTACGCGAGGTGCTCCGCCTGCACCCCCCGAGCTGGCTTCTGACCCGACGCGCAGCGCGACAGACTCAGCTCGCCGACTACACCATCGACGCCGGGTCCACCGTTCTCGTCTGCCCCTACACCGCCCATCGCGACGCCCGGGAATACTCCGAGCCGGACCAGTTCCGCCCCGAGCGCTGGCTCGATGATTCGCGCTCGCCGGCGAAACCCGGGGTCTTCCTCTCCTTCGGTACCGGGCCGCACGGCTGCGAGGGAACCGCTCTGGCCATGGCGATGCTGACGCTCCTGACCGCGCAGACCGCCCGCCGCCACGACTTGAGCGAGCCGCCCGGACCGGAACCCGGCTACCAGGTCGCCACCTTCGGAGGCCTCGCGACTGTCGGCTTGCGCCTGCGTGCCACCGTGCGCAGCTGAGGGCAGTACTCCTGGATCGCTCGTCTTGTCTCACTGGTCGAACTCGTCGGCGAGAATGCCCATCATGACGAGGTCGTGGTGCCGGCCGGCGAAGAAAACGTGTTCCCGCAAGCGCCCTTCCTCGGTGAAGCCGAGCCGACGGGTAAGCGCCAGCGACGCCTCGTTGTGGGCGGCGATCACTGCCAGGCATTTGTGATGGCGCCGACGGCCTGCTCCTTCGCCCAGACGCGGTAGCTCTCGGCGGACCGCGGTAGATCCAGCCGGCTCCCTCGCCGCCCGTCATCGTCGGCGAAGCGCATGGCGCGGCGGCGGGGTGGGTGTGATCCGATGCCGGCCCCGCCGCCGCGCCGTTCACCCGGCGCGTCAGCCGTGCGTCTTGGCCAGGAGTTCGAGGACCTCGGCCGTCGTGCCCGTCTCGCCCAGCCGCGGGAAGATCCGCTCGATGCTGCCGCGGTGGGCCTCGGCGTCCAGGTCGCTCATCGCGTCGGTGGCGAGGGTGACGTGGTAACCGTGCTCGTACGCGGCACGGGCGGTGGACTCGACGCCGATGCTGGTGGCGATGCCGGTCAGCACGATCTGGGTGACCCCGCGACGGCGCAGCTGGACGTCGACGTCGGTGCCGTGGAAGGCGCCCCAGTTGTGCTTGGTGACGGTGATGTCGCCGGGGTGTCCGGCCAGTTCGGGGACGATGACGTCCCAGCCGTCCGGCCGGCTGCCGCCGGGGTGCGCGGCATCGGTGCGGCCCGGGACGGCGTCCGCGCCGTCGGCGGCGAAGGACACCCGGACCAGGACGACGGGCAGGCCGTGGGCGCGGAACGCGTCGGCGAGCTCGACGCTGCGGGCGACGACGTCGGCGCCGGAGTACGGCTGGGTGGGCGCGCCGGCGATGCCGGCCTGGAGGTCGATGACGACGAGGGCGGTGCGCGGGTCGAGGGCGGTGAGTGCCATGGGGAGTTCAGGCCTTTCGGGTGTTTCGAGTATTTCCGGTGCTTGCGGTGATTCCGGTGTTCCCGGTTTTTCGGGTGGTGAGTGTGCTCAGGGAACGGTCGGACAGGGTGGTCGCCAGCAGCAGTACGGATCCGGCGAGCATGAAGAGGGCCAGGTCGTGCAGGCCGGCGGTGTCGGCGCGGTGGGCGAAGAAGCCCGCGTCGGCGGCGGAGGCGCCCAGCGCGCCGAGGTACATGAAGGTGCGCAGCAGTCCGGCGGCGGAGGCGATCCGCGCGGGCTCGGCCTGCCGGTACAGGGCGGTCTGGTTGGCGAGCCCGATCAGCCCCTGCGGTACGCCCATCACGGCGCCCGCCACGAGCAGGACCCACAGATCGCTGCCGGCGCCCACCAGGAGCAGCGTCACACACCCGGCGATCTGCACGAGCGAGCCCACGACCAGCTTGCTCCGTACGGCCTCGCGGCGCCCCGTCAGGGTGGACACGGCGAGCGCGCTCGCCGACAGCGGCAGCAGCACGAGCCCGGCGGTGGACGGGTCCAGGCCGCGGCCCTCCTCCAGCCACTGGGTGAAGCCGTACAGGTAGGCGTACGACGTCGTGTAGCCGAGGAACTGACGCAGGTACGTGACGATCAGCGGCACGTTGCCGCCGAGCACGCGCAGGTCGACGAACGGCTCCGGCACCCGCAGTTCGCGTACCGCGAAGGCGACGGCGGCGACGGCGAAGAGCACCGGCAGGTACCAGCGGTCGAGCCGCGGGCCCATCAGGAACAGCATCAGCGCGACCAGCGTGACGGCGAACAGGGCCATGCCGGGCAGGTCGACGCCGCGCCGGTTGCCGGTCGGTCGCTGCGTCCGCGGCAGCCGCAGCGCACCGAGGACCAGGCAGGCCGCCGACAGGGGCACGTTGACGGTGAACACGGCCCGCCAGCCGCCCACACCGATCAGGAACCCGCCGAGGGCCGGACCGACCACGGCGACCGTCTGGTTGGCGACGGCCAGCGCGGTCAGCACCCCGGCCGGGCTGTCCTGCCCGGTGCGCTCGGCCTCGCGTCGCGTCAGCTGCATGGCCGCCGGATACGCGGCCGACGTCCCGAACCCCAGCAGCACCCGGGCGGCGATCAGCGCGCCCAGCGACGGCGCGAGCGCGCCGAGGAGACCGGCGGCCCCGACCAGCGCCGTACCGAGGAGGTAGAGGCGGCGGGGCCCGTACATGTCCACGAGCCGTCCGACGACCGGCTGCCCGACGGCCGTGGCCAGATAGAGCGCCGACACCAGCCACACCGTCCGCGACGGTGGGGCTCCGAAGGCGAGCCCGATCGGCGCCAGCGCGACGGCGATCATCGAGGAGTTGATCGGGTTCAGTACGGAGCCCAGGACCATCGGCGCGATGAGGCGCCGATCGAAGGCGGTGGGGGAGGAGCCGGGCACCGTCGTCGCGCCGTGCCGGGCGAGTTTCGGTATCACGGCTGGGTCAGCCGGTCCATCAGGGCGAACGCCGCCAGGACCGTCCGGCGCTCCTCCTCCGTGAACCGGTCCTCGAACGCGCGGGCCAGCCACTCGGCCCGGACCTGCCGGTTGCCCTCGACGCGCTCGCGGCCCGCGTCGGTCAGCGTGACCAGCTGGCGGCGGCCGTCGTCGGGATCGGGGCTGCGCCGGATCAGACCGTGCCGGTCGAGGGCCGCGAGCGTGGTGGCCATCGACTGCGGCCGGACGCCCTCGGCGGACGCCAGGGCGCTCGCCGTGGCGGCTCCGTGCTTGCCGACCAGGGTGAGCGCCGACTCCTGGGAGGGCGTGAGCTCCTCGTCCTCGGCGACCTCCCTGATCCGCCGGCGCAGCCGGCTGAACACGACCCGCAGATCGCGGGCCGCACGGGCGGCGGACTCGGAGACGCCGTCGGGAGGCTCGAGGGCCTCGGCGGGTTGCTGCTCCATGCGGCCCACCCTAAATTCGTCAGGTAGAACTGTCCAGTTACAGCTGAACAGTTTTACCTGTAGATCACCTGACAGGCGGTCGCCGTACGCTGAACCCGTGCGCCTGCTCCTGACGTCCGACACCCACCTCCCCAAGCGCGCCAGGGAACTGCCCGCGCAGCTCCTCGCCGAACTCGCGCGCGCCGATGTCGTGTTCCACGCCGGGGACTGGGTCGACTCGGCCACCCTCGACCTGCTCGAGAGCCGCTGCCGCGAGCTCATCGGCGTGTACGGCAACAACGACGGCCCGGACCTGCGCGCCCGGCTCCCCGAGGTGGCGTACGCCGAACTCGGCGGCCTGCGCTTCGGCGCCGTCCACGAGACCGGCCCCGCCCAGGGTCGGGAGGCGCGGTGCGCCGCCCGTTTCCCCGACCTCGACGTCCTGGTCTTCGGCCACAGCCACATCCCCTGGGACACCACCGCCCCCACGGGACTGCGCCTGCTCAACCCCGGCTCCCCGACCGACCGCCGCCGCCAGCCGCACTGCACCTACATGACCGCCACCGTGGTCGACGGCCGCCTCACGGACGTGGTCCTGCACCGGCTGCCACCGCGCTGACCCGTTTGGGCACCGCGACGACGGGGCACCCGGCCTGCCCGACGCGACCACACCCTGGGAGCGAGTCATGCAGCACGACGCATTCATCGGCCAGGTGCAGGCCCGGGCCCGGCTGGACAGCCGCGGAGCCGCCGAACGGGCCACCCGGGCCAGCCTGGAAACCCTGGCGGAGCGGGTACCGCCCACCGTAGCCGACAAGGCGGCCTCCCAGCTGCCCCACGAGATCGGCGAGCATCTGCGCCGGGTGGCCCACGCCCCCGACGAACCCGCCAACGGTCACCACATGAACCAGCACGCCTTCTTCACCCGCGTCGCGAAGCGGGCCGGCACGACGTATCCGAAGGCGGTCCACGAGGCCCGGTGCGTGATCGAGGTCGCCGAGGAGGCCACCGCGGGAGCCCTCGGCCGCAAGATCCGTCCGTCCCTGGACCACGAGCTCGGCAAGACTCTCTTCGCGGGGAGCAGCGGCCGGGCCTGAGCACCTGCGCCTCCGGGGCCACCTCGCACGGCACAGGCACCCCTGACGGCCCCGGCGCCCTCGGGTTCGCCGACCTCTGCGCGGCTGCCACGGTCCTCGCGCCGCTCACCTCTCCTCCGGGCCGCGGGGGTGGGCCGTCCGGCTCAGGCCCGCCGCAGGCGCCGTACGACGGCCACGACCAGCGCCACCACGGCGCTGACGGCGGCCACCGCGACCGCGGCCCGCTTGGCGACGGGGACCCCCGCCGTGCGGAACAGGTCGAGGGGCTCGTTCCCCTCCCAGCTCTCAGCCGCCGCGGCCCCCTCGGACACCGGCGCCTCCTGCTCGGTCAGCTTCTCGGACAGGCAAGCGGCGAACTGCCCCACCAGCCGGTCGCCCACCTCCGCCAGCACCCCCCGCCCGAACTGCGCCGGACGCCCGGTCACCGTCAGATCGGTCCGCACCGACACGGCGGTGCCGCCGTCCTGTTCGCTGAGCGTGCCGGTGACCGTGGCCCGTGCCGTGCCCTGGCCCCGGGTCTCCCGGCCGCTCGCGGCAAGCACCATCCGGTGCGCCGTCTCGTCCTGTTCCTCGAAGACGGCGGTGCCCTTGTAGGCGACGGTGATCGGGCCCAGTTTGACCTTCACCGAGCCGGTCACGGTCTTGCCGTCGTAGTCCTCGACAGTCGCCCCGGGCAGACAGGGGGCGATCCGTTCGATGTCGAGGAGCGTCCGCCAGGCTTCCTGGACCGGGACGGGGACGGTGAACTCGTGGTGCAGCTCCATGGCTTCCTCCTCACAGCGGGTTGGACGGATGGATGGCGCCCGCCGTCGCCGCCAGCGGGGCGCCGCTGCCGCCCCAGCGCAGCGCGACGATCTCGGCGGCCACGGACACGGCGACCTCCTCGGGCGTACGGGCCCCGAGGTCGAGTCCGACCGGCGAGCGCAGCCGGGACAGCTCGCCGTCCGTCAGGCCGGCCTCGACGAGCCGCTCCATGCGGTCGTCGTGGGTACGGCGGCTGCCCATCGCCCCGATGTAGGCGGCCGGCCGGCGCAGCGCCTCCTCGAGCAGCGGCACGTCGAACTTCGGGTCGTGGGTGAGGACGCAGATCACCGTGCGCTCGTCGGTGTCGGTGCCGTTCAGGTAGCGGTGCGGCCAGTCCACGACCACCTCGACGCCCGGCGGGAACCGCTTGGGCGTGGCGAACACGGGCCGGGCGTCGCACACGGTGACCCGGTAGCCGAGGAAGTCGCCGATACGGGCGACGGCGGCCGCGTAGTCGATCGCGCCGAACACCAGCATGCGCGGCGGCGGCGCGAAGGAGTGCAGGAACACGGAGACGGCGTCCTCGCGCCGCTCCCCGTGCGTCCCGTAGTGCCGTACACCCGTGGCACCGAGGGCGAGTTCGCCGCGCGCGTCGGCGGTCACCGCCACGTCCAGACCGCTCGCGCCGAGCGTCCCGGAGACCCGGTCCGGCCAGACGGCGAGCGTGGCTCCGCGTGGCGCGGGCCCGTCGGTGACGGTGGCGACGGTCACCGGGCGGCCGGCGGTGACGGACTCCGCGACCGCGCCGAACGACGGATCCCGCTCGGGCGTGACGGGCCGCACCAGGACGGTGATCTCGCCGCCGCAGGTGAGGCCGACCGCGAAGGCGTCCTCGTCGCTGTACCCGAAGGTCTCCAGGCGTGCCTCCCCGCTCTCCACGACCTCCTGGGCCAGTTCGAACACGGCGCCCTCCACACAGCCGCCGGAGACGCTGCCGACGACCTCGTCGTCCGGCCCGACGGCCATGGCGGCGCCGGGGTCGCGCGGCGCGCTGCGGCTGACCGCGACCACCGTGGCGAGCCCGAACGGTGTCCGGGCCGTGTACCAGCCGCTCAGCACCGGGAGAATCTCACGCACGTTCTGCTCCTTTCCCGCGGGGCGCCGCTTCTTCCGCGGGGGCCCCTCGCACCACCGCCGCAAGACGTTCCAGCGCGGCCAGGCTGTGCCCCTCGACGAAGGCGTCCACGCTCGGCAGGGCCGCCGCCATCCCGGCGGCCAGGGGCGCGTAGCCGGGCCGTGCCTTGCGCGGGTTGGCCCAGATCACCCGGTGCGCCAGCCGGTGCAGGCGGCGCATCTGGGCCGCGAGCAGCTCCGGGTCGCCGCGCTCCCAGCCGTCGGAGAGCAGCACCACGACCGCGCCGCGCGCCATGCCCCGCTGCCCCCACCGGTTCAGGAACTCCCGCAGCAGCTCACCGAGCCGGGTACCGCCGCGCCAGTCCGGCACCGCCGCGGCGACCGCGGCCATCGCCAGGTCCGGGTCCCGGTGCGACAGTTCCCGGGTCACCCGGGTCAGGCGGGTGCCGATCGTGAACACCTCCGTGCGGTGACCGCGTGCGGCCGCGTGCGCGAACCTCAGCAGGGCGTCCGCGTACGGCGCCATGGAGCCGCTGACGTCCACCAGCAGCACGACGCGGCGCGGCCGCTCGGCCCGGTCGTGGCGGCGCAGCCGGGCGGGCTCCCCGCCGCGCCGCAGCATCTCGCGCACCGTGCGGTGCGGGTCGACGTCGCCACGGCGGGCCGGCCGGCGCCGCGCGGTACGCCGTGCCTGGCCGGGCAGCGCGAACGCGGCCAGCAACCGCCGCAGGTGCGCCCGCTCGGCCGCGTCCAGCCCGGCGACGTCACGGTGGCGCAGCACCTCGGTGGAACTGGCCAGTGCGGCGGTGGGCGGGACCTGCCGCTCGCCCTCCGCGGTGGTACGGGAGCCGGGGGGCGTGTCCCGTACGACGAGCCGGAGGCGCGGCGGGGGAGCGGCGCGGCCCGGCCGGCCGGAGGACCGGCCGGAGCCGAAGTACGCCGCGAACACCCGCTCGTAGCGTTCCAGGTCGTCCCGGCTGCCGCACAGGGTCAGCCGGCCCGCCCAGTACAGGTCCGCCCGCATCCCGGGCCCCAGCACGTCCACCGCGCGCAGGAAGGAGTGCAGGCGTTCGGCGCTCGCGTCGACACCGGCGGCGCGCAGGGCACGGGCGAAGCCGAGGATGGCGGCGTCCGCGGCGAGCACGGCGATCACGCCCCGCGCTTCGCGAGCACTGCCGCCAGATCGAGCCCCCGGGCCCGTTCGGCGTCCTCGCGGTACTTGAGCACCGAGCCCAGTGTGGCCACCGCCAGTTCCGCGTCCACCTCGCTCGCCCCGAGCGCGTCGAGCGCCTGCGCCCAGTCGATCGTCTCGGCCACTCCCGGCGGCTTGAGCAGGTCCTGCGCGCGCAGCGCCTGCACCAGCGCGGTCACCTGCTCGGCCAGCCGGGCCGACACGGCCGGCAACCGCCTTCGTACGATGGCGAGTTCGCGGGCGAAGCCAGGGTGGTCGAACCAGTGGTACAGGCAGCGCCGCTTCAGCGCGTCGTGCACCTCGCGGGTCCGGTTGGAGGTCAGCACGACCACCGGCGGCACCTCGGCCCGTAGCGTGCCGAGCTCCGGGATGGTGACCGTGAACTCCGACAGCAGCTCCAGCAGGAACGCCTCGAACTCGTCGTCGGCCCGGTCGATCTCGTCGACGAGCAGCACCGACGGCTGCGTCTGCAGCGCCCGCAGCAGCGGCCGGGCGATCAGGAACCGGCGGTCGTACAGCTCGCCCTCCAGCCGTTCGGCGTCCCTGACCCCGGCCGCCTCGGCGGCCCGCAGATGCAGCAGCTGACGCGGGAAGTCCCAGTCGTACAGGGCCTGGGAGGCGTCGATGCCCTCGTAGCACTGCAGCCGGACGAGGGGGGCGCCGAGTGCCTCGGCGAGGGCGGAGGCGAGCGCGGTCTTGCCCACGCCCGCGTCGCCCTCGCAGAAGATCGGCCGGTGCAGCCTGAGGGCCAGGAAGCAGGCGACGGCCAGCCCGTCGTCGACGAGGTACCCCGTCTCCTCCAGGCGGGCCCGCACCTGCTCCGGGCCGTCCATCCGGGTGATCGGCGCTCACCCCATTCCGGCGGCGGCCAGGACCGCCCGCTTGGTGAGGACCTGCGCCAGGTGGGCCCGGTACTCGGGCGAGCCTCCGGTGTCCTGCGAGGGCTGGGTGCCCTCCGCCGCCGATTCGGCGGCGCGGGCCACGGCGTCCGGGTCTCCGGCACCGGACAGGGCCTGCTCGACGGCCGAGGCCCGCAGCGGCGTGGCGCCCATGTTGGTCAGGCCGATGCGTGTCTCGGTGATGTGCCCGTTGTCGCGCCGCACCAGCGCGGCCACGCCGACGATCGCATAGGCCTGGGCGACCCGGTGGAACTTCTCGTACCGGAAGCCCCAGCCGTCCGCCTTCGGGATGCGGACCTCGACCAGCAGCTCGTCGGGCGCCAGCGCGCTCTGGAGGAAGTCGACGAAGAACTCGCGCGCGGCGATCGTGCGCCGGCCTCCGGGCCCCTGTGCGACCAGCTCGCCGTCCAGTGCCAGGACGACGGCGGGCAGGTCCCCGGCCGGGTCGGCGTGCGCGAGGGAGCCGCCGAGGGTGCCCCGGTGCCGTACGGCCGGGTCCGCGACCGTGGACGTGGCGGCCGCCAGCAGTCCCGCGTGCCGTCGGACCAGCGGATCCGCGATGACGTCGTGGTGCGTGGTCATCGCCCCGATGACGAGGGTGTCGCCGTCCTCCCGGACCCCACGCAGCTCGGGGATCCGGCCGACGTCCACGACGAGCTCGGGGAAGGCCAGCCGCAGCCTCATGAGTGGCAGCAGGCTCTGTCCGCCGGCCAGCACCTTCGCGTCCTCGCCCGCGTCGGCGAGCGTGCGCACCGCCTCGTCGATGCTGCCGGGACGGGCGTAGTCGAATGCGGGGGGAATCATGCCGACGCCTCCTTCACGGCCTGCCAGACCCGTTCGGGCGTGCAGGGCATTCGTACGTCCTTGACGCCCAGGGGGCGCAGGGCGTCCACGATCGCGTTGACCACGGCGGGCGTGGAAGCGATCGTGCCCGCCTCGCCGACCCCCTTGACGCCCAGGGGATTGGAGGTGGCCGGTGTCTCGGTGCGGTCGGTGACGAACTCGGGCAGGTCAGGTGCGGCCGGGACCATGTAGTCGGCCAGCGTGCCGGTGACCAGGTTGCCCTCCTCGTCGTACACGGCCTCCTCGTACAGGGCCTGCGCGATGCCCTGCGCGAGCCCTCCGTGCACCTGCCCCTCCACGATCATCGGGTTGATGACGTGGCCGACGTCGTCGACGCAGACGTACGACCGGATCCGCGTATGCCCGGTCTCGGTGTCGACCTCGACCGCGCACAGGTGGGTGCCGTGCGGGTAGGAGAAGTTGTCCGGGTCCACGAGGTGCTCGGCGTTGATGGTGGGCTCCATGCCGTCGGGCAGGTCGTGCGAGGAGAACGTCTCGAAGGCGATCTCCTGGATGGTCTTGCGGGCCTCGGGGGAGCCCTTCACGGAGAAGACGCCGCCCGTGAACTCCAGGTCGTTCTCGCTGGCCTCGAGCAGATGGGCGGCCACCTTCCGGGCCTTGTCGACCACCTTCTGCGCCGCATGGTGCACGGCCGCCCCGCCGACGGTCAGGGACCGCGAACCGTAGGTGTCCATGCCCTGCGGGGCCGCCTTGGTGTCGCCGTGCACGACCTCGACGTCCTCGAACGGCACGCCCAGCACGTCGGCGGCGATCTGGCTCCAGCAGGTCACATGCCCCTGCCCGTGCGGGCTGGTGCCGGTGACCACTTCGACCTTGCCGGTGGGCAGCATGCGGATGCTCGCCGCCTCCCAGCCGCCGGCCGCGTACCGGAGGTCCCTGAGCACCCGGCTCGGTGCGAGGCCGCACATCTCCGTGTACGTCGAGACGCCGATGCCGAGCCGTACGGTGTCCCCGTGCTCGTTGCGGTCCGCCTGCTCGGCGCGGAGCTTGTCGTAGTCGAACAGCTCGAGCGCCTTGGCCGTCGCCGCCTCGTAGTTGCCGCTGTCGTAGGTCAGGCCGGCGATCGACGTGTGCGGGAACTCCTCGTGCTTGATCCAGTTCCGGCGCCGCAACTCGACCGGATCCAGGCCGAGTTCGGCCGCCAGCTCGTCCATGGTCCGCTCGATGGCGAACGTCGCCTCGGGACGCCCGGCGCCGCGGTAGGCGTCCGTCGGCGTCCGGGTCGTGAAGACGCCGGTGCAGGTGAAATCGTAGGAGTCCATCTTGTAGATCGCCGGGTACATGAACGCGCCCAGGATCGGGATGCCCGGTGTGACCAGCATCAGATAGGCACCCATGTCGGCGAGCAGGTCCACCTTCAGGCCGAGGAGCCTGCCGTCGCGGTCGGCGGCGATCTCGATGTCCTGGATCATGCCCCGGCCGTGGTGGGTCGCCAGGTAGCCCTCGGAGCGGGACTCGGTCCACTTCACCGGTCGGCCGAGCCTGCGGGCGACGGCGAGCGCGATGGCCTCCTCGCCGTACACCTGGAGCTTGGAGCCGAAGCCGCCGCCCACGTCGGGGGCGATGACGCGCAGCTTGTGCTCGGGGACGCCGGTGACTACGGACAGCATGACCCGCAGAATGTGCGGCACCTGGGTCGCGGAGTACACCGTGTACTCGCCGGACGCGGCGAGCGGCGTGACGACGACCGCCCTCGGCTCCATGGCGTTGGGGATGAGGCGTTGCTGGTGGTAGCGGCGTTTCAGGGTCACGTCGGCGCGCTGCCGTACGGCCTCGAAGTCCTCGCCGGTCTTCAGCGGCCAGACGTAGCAGCGGTTGGTTCCCTTGTCCGCGTGGACCAGCGGGGCGTCCGGCCGCAGCGCGGCCTCCAGGTCGAGCACCGGGGGCAGGGGCTCGTAGTCGACCTCGATCGCCTCCAGGGCGTCGGCGGCCGTGTACCGGTCGCGGGCCACCACGACCGCCACCGGGTCACCGGCGTGGCGCACCTCGTCGACGGCGATCGGCGGGTGGTCGGGCAGCACGATGTCCTCGGTCACCGGCCAGGCGCAGGGGAGCGAGCCCAGGCCCTCGGCGAGGTCGCTCCCGCTGAACGCGGCGACGACACCGGGGCGCTCCAGGGCCGGCGAGACGTCGATCCGCTCGATCCGGGCGTGGGCCATGGGGCTGCGCAGGATCGCCAGGTGCAGCAGCCCGGCGACCTGGATGTTGTCGGTCCAGTTGGTCTGCCCGGTGATCAGGCGGGCGTCCTCCTTGCGGGGGCGGGACCGGCCGACCTCGCGTTCCGTCGTCTCGGTCATGCCGTGACCTCCTGTTCGGAGGCGGCCAGGACGGCCTGCACGATGTTCTGGTAGCCGGTACAGCGGCAGAGGTTCCCCTCCAGGCCCTGCCGTACCTCGTCCGGGGTGGGGTGGGGGTGCTCGCGCAGCAGATCACGCGCCGCCATGATCATCCCCGGGGTGCAGTAGCCGCACTGCAGTGCGTGCCGCTCGTGGAACGCCTTCTGCAGCGCGGTCCACTCGCCGTCACGGGCCAGCCCCTGGACGGTGGTCACCTCGCTCCCGTCCGCCTGCACGGCGAGCACGGTGCAGCTCTTGACGGCGGCGCCGTCGAGCTCGACCGTGCAGGCCCCGCAGTTCGAGGTGTCGCAGCCGATCGGGGTGCCGGTCAGGCCGAGCCGGTCGCGCAGGTAGTGGACCAGGAGGAGGCGCGGTTCCACGTCGTCCTCGTACGTCGTGCCGTCCACTTTCACCGAAATGTGGGTCATATGCCCTCCAGAGGTCGTGCAGGCGGAGGAGTGGGAACACATCGACAGAGCGTGATGTACGTCACTCTATGACCGTGCCGATGACGCGGCGAGCGCTGCGGCACGGTTGGTTGATCGTTAATCCATTGCTCGAGCGGCCGCGGCTCTGCTGCACTGCACGGGTTCCGCAGTCATCCAGTGAGGATCAGCACATGCGCACTTCGTTCATGTCCACCCCGGAAGGAACGACCCCCTCTTCAAAGGACATGACGCCTCGTGCACTTGCTCAACCTCGGCATCCTCGCGCACGTCGACGCAGGTAAGACCAGTCTGACCGAACGGCTGCTGCACATGGTCGGGGTCATCGACGAGATCGGCAGCGTCGACGCCGGCAGTACGCAGACCGACACGCTCGCGCTGGAGCGGCAGCGCGGCATCACCATCAAGTCCGCCGTCGTCTCCTTCCCGGTCGACGACGTGACCGTCAACCTGATCGACACCCCCGGCCACCCCGACTTCATCGCCGAGGTGGAACGAGTGCTCGGCGTCCTCGACGGCGCCGTACTCGTCGTCTCGGCTGTCGAGGGCGTCCAGGCGCAGACGCGCGTGCTGATGCGGACCCTGCGGCGGCTGCGCATCCCCACGCTGGTCTTCGTCAACAAGATCGACCGCCGTGGGGCCCGCGACACGGACGTGCTGCGGGCCCTGTCCGAACGTCTCTCGGCGGCGGTCGTACCCATGGGGCGTGCCACCGGGCTCGGCACCCGCGAGGCCGGCTTCACGCCCGGTCTCGACCCGGCCGCGCTCGACGTCCTCGCCGACCACGACGACGCCCTGCTCTCCGCGTACGTCGAGGACACGGTCGGTCACGACCGCCTGCGCGCGGCCCTCGTCGCCCAGACCCGGCAAGCCCGTGTGCACCCGGTGTACTTCGGCTCGGCCATGACCGGGGCGGGCGTCGCCGCGCTGATCTCCGGCATCAAGGAACTGCTGCCCGCCGCCGACGGGGACCCGGACGGGCCCGTCTCCGGCACCGTCTTCAAGGTCGAGCGGGGCCCGGCGGGGGAGAAGGTCGCCTACGCGCGGTTGTTCTCCGGCACGCTGCGCACCCGCGACCGGATCGCCTTCGGCGAGGACGGCCGGGAGGGCAGGATCACCGGCATCAGCGTCTTCGACCGCGGCACGGACACCCGGGACGGCGCCGTCCCCGCGGGCCGGATCGCCCGGCTGTGGGGCCTCGCCGACATCAGGATCGGCGACGCGATCGGCGTACCGCGCAAGCCGTACGGGCACTTCTTCGCGCCGCCGACTCTCGAAACCGTCGTCGTCCCGGGGCGGGGTACGGACACCAGGGCCCTGCACGTCGCGCTCACCCAGCTCGCCGAGCAGGACCCGCTGATCGGCCTGCGGCACGACGAGGTGCGCCGGGAGATCTCCGTGTCCCTGTACGGAGAGGTGCAGAAGGAGGTTGTCCAGGCGACCCTCGCCGACGAGTACGGGCTCGACGTCACCTTCCGCGAGACGACCCCCCTGTGCGTCGAACGGCCGGCCGGGACGGGCGGGGCCGTCGAGTTCATCAAGAAGGACGCCAACCCGTTCCTCGCGACCGTCGGCCTGCGCGTCGACCCGGCCCCCGTCGGCGCGGGCGTGGCTTTCCGGCTGGAGGTGGAGCTGGGCGCGATGCCGTACGCCTTCTTCAAGGCGGTCGAGGACACCGTGCGTGAGGCCCTCGGCCAGGGTCTGCACGGCTGGCGGGTCACCGACTGCACGGTCACCATGACGCACTCCGGCTACTGGCCCCGGCAGAGCCACGCCCACCAGGGCTTCGACAAGAGCATGTCGAGCACCGGCGCGGACTTCCGGGGACTGACCCCGCTGGTCCTGATCGAGGCGCTGCGGCGGGCGGGCACGCAGGTGTACGAACCGATGCACCACTTCCGTCTCGAGGCCCCGGCGGACACCTTGGGCGCGCTGCTGCCGGTGCTGGCCGCGCTGCGGGCCGTACCGCAGACGACCGACACCCGGGGCGGCTCGTGTGTCCTGGAGGGGGCGATGCCGGCTGCCCGGGTGCACGGTCTGGAGCAGCAGCTGCCCGGGCTGACACGTGGCGAGGGCGAGCTGGAGAGCGCCTTCGACCACTACGCGCCGGTCGCGCGCGGCACGGTCCCCGAGCGGCCGCGCACCGACCACAACCCGCTGAACCGCAAGGAGTACCTGTTGAACGTGACGCGCAGGGTGGCCAACTGAGCTGACAGACAAGGAACTTACTCGAGGGTCAGAAGGTATTGACGGTGTCCGGAAAGCACCGGACTGTAGTGGCCATGCCGAATATCCGGGCACGTCTGCTCGTTGTTCTGGTTGTCCTCTGCGGATTCCTGACGGTGGCGGGCTCCCCGTCCGCCACCGCCGCCACCGTCCCCGACTCCCTCTGGTTCGACGGCACCTCACTGACCGTGTCGAACGGCCGGTTCACCGACAGCCTGGGCCGCGAGGTCGTACTGCGCGGCTACAACGTCTCCGGCGAGACGAAACTGGAGGAGAACAGCGGCCTCCCCTTCGCCTCGGTCGCCGACGCGAAGAAGTCGGCGACCGCGCTGCGCGCCCTCGGCGGCGGCAACTCGGTCCGCTTCCTGCTCTCCTGGGCCCATGCCGAACCGGCCCGCGGTCAGGTGGACACCGCGTACCTGGCTGCCGCCACCGACCAGATGCGTGCCTTCCTCGACGCCGGTATCCGCGTCTACCCCGACTTCCACCAGGACCTCTACTCCCGCTACCTCTTCGACGACGACAGCTGGTACACGGGCGACGGCGCCCCCGAGTGGGCGGTGGACGCGGGCACTTACCCGGACGAGTCCTGCGGGATCTGCCTCTTCTGGGGCCAGAACATCACCCAGAACGGCGCGGTCAAGGCCGCGTCCTACGACTTCTGGCACAACACCTACGGCCTCCAGGACGCCTTCCTCGCCACCGCCCGGCAGACGATGACGTACGTCAGACAGCACCTGTCCGACGAGGAGTTCGCGGGCGTCGTCGGCTTCGACCCCTACAACGAGCCGTACGCGGGCACCTACGACTCGGGCCAGACCAGCCGCAGCTGGGAGAAGAACGTCCTCTGGCCGTTCTATGCGAAGTTCCGCGCCGGCATGGACGCGGCCGGCTGGCAGGACAAGCCGGCCTTCGTCGAGCCCAACCTCTTCTGGAACGCCAACATCGACTCCCAGAAGCAGGAGGGCGGCCTGCTGGACGCGGGCACGCTCGGCTCCCGCTATGTCTTCAACACCCACTTCTACGACCAGAAGGCCATCTCCGGGATCCTGATGTGGGGCAAGGCGGGCGACGGGCAGTACGCGACCGACTTCGGGACGATCCGTGACCGCACCTCGGCCGCCGGGACGACGGCCGTGGTCAGCGAGTTCGGCCACCCGCTGTCGGGGACGGTCTCGGACAAGGCGCCGACGGTCCTGAAGGCGATGTACCAGGCCCTCGACTCCCGGGTGAAGGGCGCCGGTTGGTGGACGACTCCCGCCGCCTCGGGACCGGTCCTCTCCGGCTCCCAGTGGCAGTGGGACATCTACAACGGCCGCCACCACGAGTTGATGAACGGCAACCCCGACAAGGTGCTCACCTCCGGCGACGCCTGGAACGACGAGGACCTGTCCGCCGTACGCATGGACGACTCGGGCACCGTGGCACTGCGTCAGGACGCCCGGCTCCTGGACCGCGTCTACCCGAGCGCCACATCCGGGTCCACGGTCGCCTTCACCTACGAGGACCGCTCCCGCGACGGCTCGACGACGCTGACCTGGAACCCGGTGCCGAGTTCGCTGCCGAACGTGGCGCAACTGGTGGGCTCCGGGCAGTACGGGCTCCTGGTGTGGCGCTCCAAGGGCAGTTCCGCGCCGACCGAACTGCACCTCCCGGCGTCGTTCCCGACCGGGTCGACGACGGTGGTCTCCGACCTCGGCACCGCGTACGGCCCGCCCGCGTACACGCCGACCACACCCGTCGCCGTGGCCGCCGAGCCGGGCGGCACCGCAAGCCGCCGCCTCCTGCTCACCGCGTCGGACACGGGTGTCCTGCACTACGCCCTGGTGACCAACGGGGCGACGTCCCCGTCCACGGCACTGCTGAACGCGGCCCGCACCGAACTCGCGGCGTGGGCGGCGCGGACGGTCGGCTAGGACACGACTCCGGGAACGGCCCCGGGCCCGTCGCGCGGCAGCACGGCGGGCCCGGGACGGAACGGGCGGGACCTTTCGACAGCGACGGAGGGCCGACTCAGCTGCTCGGTGAGGTCCAGTCGGCGGCCACGTGCCCGAGTCGCACGCGCTGCGGGTGGTCGCCGACCGGGACCGACACCGTCTTTTGCCCCGTGGCGAAGTCGATGGCCGTGACCTGATCGGCGCCGCTCTCGGAGATGACGCAGTCCTTGCCGTCGCCGCTGACCGTGGCCCAGTAGGGCTTGGAGGCGGTGACGAGCGGGCCTTCCTGGAGAGTAGTGCGGTCGACGACCGTCGCGTAGTCGTCCATCGTGCCCGCGACGCAGAGCCTGGCGCCGTCCGGGCTCATCGAAATGCCGTGGTGGCGCGAGTCGTTGACCCAGGTGGTGCGGTCCTCGCTGGTCGCGGGATTCTTCGGCAGGGTCTTCGTGCGGGTGATCCGGTCCGTGGCGACGTCGTACTCGAAGAAGCCGTTGAAGAACGAGACCTGGAAGTACAGCTTGGACTCGTCGGGGGAGAAGACGGCGGGGCGGACCGCGTCCGAGTAGTTCGTCAGACCGATCGCGTCCAGCCGCTGCCGCATGTCGATGACCTTGACCTGCTTGTACGTCGTCGCGTCCACGACCGTGATGTGCCGGTCGCCCTTCGTCCAGTCCCAGGCCGGGTCGTCGAGCGCCGTGTTGACGTCCCCGATGGCCATGTTCCAGATGTACTTGCCGTCCTTGGTGAAGATGTTCTCGTGCGGCTTGTCGCCCGTGGCGAACGAGCCGAGCTGTTTGCCGGTGTTGATGTCCAGGACGTGCACGGTGTTGGAGATCGAGGCGGACACCGCGACCCGCGTGCCGTCGGGGGAGACGGCCATGTGGTCGGAGCGGTAACCGGACACCGGGAAACGCCAGTTGATGTTCCCGGTGGCGAGGTCGATGGAGACGACGTCGGCGAAGCTGGGACGGGAGACGACGACCGACTTCCCGTCCGGCGTGGTGTACATGTCGTCGACGAACTGGTCGTGGCCCTCGCCGACGCCGTTGCGGATCGCCGTGAAGTAGATCCACTTGATGGGGTCGGCGTTGATCTCCGCCATCCGGGCGTCCTTGTCCGGGATGACGTTGATCCGGCCGATCTTCGCGAAGTCGCCGGTGGACTTGATGACGTCCGCGGTGCCGTCCCAGTTGTTGCCGACGAACAACACCTCGCGCAGGGCGGCGGCGGAGGTGCCGGTGGCGGTGGCGGCGGTCGCCGGAGCGGTGACGGTCAGGACGAGGGCGGCGGCTACGGAGCAAAGGTGCCGAGGTCTGAGGACCGGCATGACTGCTCTCTCCTCTGTGGGGGAATCTGGAACCAGATCTGAAAACGGACACGTTCAGATTTGACTTACTGGAAAGTAAGGAAGAGATGCCGTTGGCCACAAGACCGCGTACACGACAAAATTGACCGTGGTTCGACGAAGGAGGCTCAGTGGCGGGCAGGCTCAAGGCGCCGACCGGCCGTTACGGAGGCAGGTCCGCCGAGGAACGGCAGGCCGAGCGCCGTCGCAGATTCCTGGACGCCGCGCTCCAGCTGTTCGGCGGCACCCCCGGCTACCGGGCCACGACCGTGGCGGCGCTCAGCGAGGCCGCCGGGCTGTCCACCCGCCAGTTCTACGAGGAGTTCCGCACCCTCGAGGACGTCCTGGCCGCGCTGCACCTCCAGGTCAACGACTGGGCGGAGGGAGCGGTCCGGACCGCCGTCGCCGGAGCCGAGGACCGCCCGCTCGCCGAACGCGTCACCGCGATCTTCCACGCCTACGCCGCGAACGTCACCGCCGACCCACGCCGTATCCGTATCACCTTCGTCGAGATCATCGGCGTCAGTGCCCGCCTGGAGGAACAGCGCCTGGCCCGCCGGGCCCGCTGGGTCGACCTCATCTGCGCCGAGGCGACGGCCGCCGCGGCACGCGGAGAGGCGGCCCCCCGCGGCTACCGGCTCGCCGCGACGGCCTTCATCGGCAGCGTCAACGGACTGCTGCACGACTGGAGCGCGGGATGGGTGGAGGCGACCCTGGACGAGGTGGTCGACGAGCTGGTCCGGCAGCTGCTGGGGATCCTCAGGCCGGTGGGGTGGAGTCCGGCGCGTTGACCTTCATGCGTGCACCTGTATGAGGAACCATGGCCGCCGTCGCGGCGACCGCCCTGGCCCTGCTGCTGAGCGGTCCGGCCACCACGCCCGCGGTCGCCGCACCGCGCCCGCTGACCGTCCTGGCCGGCTCCACGCCCGTACCCCTGGACCGGTTGGCCGAGCGCGCCGCGGCGGCCGCCGCGGACGGCTCGCCGACGCTGCTCAAGGGCACGCATGTGCAGTCCTGGAGCCTCGGCATGTCGGACGATCGACCGCCGATCACCCTTCCCGAGGAGCGCATCGTGCGCTGGACGGCGGACGACGGCCACACCGAACTCGTCGTGGCGACCGACCCGCGGCATCCTGGCCGGCCCGTCCTCACCGACGAGGACGGCGAGCCGCGCCTGGTCGACGACGGGGACGTCATCAGCAGGCAGACGTTCCCGCCGAGTTGGACCGACGCCCCGCCCGGGTCGCGGCCGCCGCACGACGCCGGACAGCTGCGCGCCTACCTGGCGGAGACCGAGCACGCCGAATCGCTGAGCACCGCCGAACTTCTCGACGCCACGGCCGAGTTGCTCGACCATTGGACACTTGGCGCCCCTGAGTCGGCGGCGCTCGCCCGGGTCCTGGCGGACGCGGAGGGGCTCCGGCCCGTCGGGCAGGTGACGGACCGCCTCGGGCGGAGCGGTCAGGCGTACGTGTACGAGGCCGTCGGCCTCCGCCAGATGCTGATCATGGACCCCGCCACCGGCACCGTCCTCGGACTGGAGACCACATTCACCAGTGACCAGCCCGAGTACGGCGTGACGGCCGGCGATGTCATGGAGTACAGCGCCTGGATGCGCTGATCACACCCCGAGCTGCCGGGCGGCCGCGTCCACGGTCTGCTCCAGCAGCGTGGCGATGGTCATCGGACCGACGCCGCCCGGCACCGGGGTGATGAGCGACGCCCGCTCCAGCGCCGAGTCGAAGTCGACGTCGCCTACGTTCCCGGCGTTGTAGCCCGCGTCGATCACCACGGCGCCGGGCTTGATGTCGACGCCCTTGACCAGCTGCGGCCGGCCCACGGCGGCGACCACGATGTCAGCCTCGCGGACGACCGACGAGAGGTCCCGGGTGCGGGAGTGGGCGTACGTCACCGTCGCGTTCCGGGCGAGCAGCAGCATGCCGGCCGGCTTGCCGAGAATGGCGCTGCGGCCCACCACGACGGCGCGCTTCCCGGCGGGGTCGACCTCGTACTCGTCGAGCAGGCGCATGATCCCGCCGGGCGTGCAGGACACGAAGCCCGGCAGACCGAAACTCATCGTCGCGAACGACGCGAAGGTCACGCCGTCGACGTCCTTCTCCGGCGCGATCGCCTCGAAAGCGGCTCGCTCGTCGATGTGGTCGCCGACCGGGTGCTGGAGCAGGATGCCGTGCACGGAGGGGTCGGCGGAGAGCGCTCGGAGTGTGCCGACCAGCTCCTCGGTGGTCGTCTCCGCGGGCAGTTCCACGTGCCGCGAGTCGATGCCGGCCTTGCGGCAGCGGTTCTGCTTCATCCGGACGTACGTGACGGACGCGGGGTCCGCGCCGACCAGCACCGTCGCCAGACAGGGCGCCGCACCGGTGCGCTCGGTGAGGTCGGCCGCGCGCTCGGCGGTCTCCTCCACGATCCGCCGGGCGAGCGCGGTGCCGTCCATGAGCCGGGCCTGAGTCATGATCCACTCCTGAGCAGGTTGACCTTGTCGCCCAGGCGCACGGCATCGACTTCTCCGGAGCCGCTCCCCGGTGGTGCTCCACCTCAGCGCCAGTCACGGCCCGCCACCAGCCTAACCGAGGCCGTACGAGGGAGTGCTCACCCCTGGAGCGGCTGGGCTGCACCCGCCGACGAGCTCGCCTCCGACCGGGCGAAGCTTTTAGGTCGGTCAGCGCAACTCAGGCGCACTCGGTGTGCCGGTGCTCTGCCACGGTGATTGTGTGGCCCTGAACCTCCGGGCCCCGGCCCGGCTGTTCCGGGCCAAGCAGTGGAGGAGAGAGTCATCGTGAGTTCCACCGAGGGCGCACCGCGGGGAGTGATCCCCCAGCACCTGCTCAGGGGCCAGAAGGCGCTGGTCACGGGCGCGAACTCCGGAATCGGCATGGCCACGGCCGTAGCTCTGGGCCGGGCCGGGGCCGACGTGGTCGTGAACTACGTCGCCGGCCGCGAGGAGGCCGAAAAGGTGGTCGAGGAGATCTCCTCCTTCGGCGTGCGGGCGGCGGCCTACGAGGCCGACGTGTCGGACGAGGGCCAGGTCGTCGCCATGGTGAACCGGATGGTCGAGGAGTTCGGCACGATCGACATTCTGGTCGCCAATGCCGGACTGCAGCGCGACGCCCCGTTCACCGACATGACGCTCGCCCAGTGGCAGAAGGTCCTGGACGTGAACCTCACCGGGCAGTTCCTCTGTGCCCGTGAGGCGACCAAGGAGTTCCTGCGGCGGGGTGTGGTCCCCGAAGTCTCGCGCGCGGCGGGGAAGATCATCTGCATGAGCTCGGTGCACCAGATCATCCCGTGGGCGGGGCACGTCAACTACGCCTCCTCCAAGGGCGGGGTGCAGATGATGATGCAGACGCTGGCGCAGGAGCTCGCTCCGAAGAAGATCCGGGTGAACGCGGTCGCCCCGGGGGCCATCAAGACCCCCATCAACCGCAGTGCCTGGGAGACACCGCAGGCCGAGGAGGATCTCCTGCGGCTGATCCCCTACAACCGCGTCGGCGAACCCGAGGACATCGCCCACGCGGCCGTCGGCCTTGCCTCCGACCTCATGGATTACGTCGTGGGCACCACTCTCTACGTGGACGGCGGGATGACGCTCTTCCCGGGCTTCGCCACCGGTGGCTGACCCACCTCACTCGCGTCGGCCCACGAGGGACTCGCACGCACCACGGTCCCGTCGCCCGGCGCATGCGCCGCGAATCGGCTACCGGCGATCAAGAGCCGCGTTCAGGGTGATGGCCGCGTCGATCAGGGCGAGATGGGTGAACGCCTGGGGAAAGTTGCCCAGTTGACGGCCCGTGGGGTCGATCTCCTCGGAGAACAGGCCGAGGTGGTTGGCGTAGCCCATCATCTTCTCGAACACCAGCCTCGCCTGGTCGATTCGCCCCGCGCGGGCCAGCGCGTCGACATACATGAACGTGCACAGCGAGAAGGTTCCCTCCGAGCCACGCAGGCCGTCGGGGGACGCCTCGGGGTTGTAGCGGTAGACCAGGCTGTCGCTGACCAGTTCCTGGTCCATGGCATCGAGGGTGGATGCCCACATCGGATCCTCGGGGTTGATGAACCCCACTGTGGCCATACGCAGCAGCGAGGAGTCGAGCACGTCGCTGCCGTAGTGCTGGACGTAGGCACGCCGGCCCTCGCTCCATCCCTTGGCCATGACCTGCTCGTAGATCTCGTCCCGGGCGGCACTCCAGCGCGGGACCGCGGCCGGCCAGCCGGTCGACTCGGCGAGCCGCAGCGCGCGGTCGAAGGCCACCCATGACATCACGCGTCCGTACGTGAAGTCCTGGCGGCCGCCACGGGTCTCCCACAGGCCCTCTTCCGCCTGGTTCCAGTGGTCGGCCAGCCAGTCCAGGTTCTCCGCCATCGACTTCCAGCCCCGGTACCCCGCGTGGAACCCGTGCCGATGAGCGAAGTAGACGCTGTCCAGTGCCTCGCCGTAGATGTCCAGTTGGAGCTGTGTGGCAGCGCCATTGCCGATCCGCACCGGCGCGGAACCGGCATAGCCCTCCCAGTGGTCGAGGATTTGTTCGTCCAGGTCGGAAGAGCCGTCGACCTTGTACATGATGTTGAGGGGGCCGGAGTCGCCGCCGCCGGCGCTCTCCTTGACCCGGTCGCCCAGCCACTGGATGAACCCCCTGGCCTCGTCGGTGAAGCCCAGTCCCAGCAGGGCGTACACAGAGAAGGAGGCGTCCCGGACCCAGGTGAAGCGATAGTCCCAGTTGCGCTCGCCGCCCAGTTGCTCGGGGAGCGCCGCCGTCGGGGCGGCCACCACGGCGCCGCTGGGGGCATAGGTCATGAGTTTCAGCGCGATCGCGGAACGCTCCACCGTCTCCCGCCAACGCCCCGAGTATCGCGACTGGTTCAGCCAGGAGCGCCAGAACGTGACGGTCTCGTGGAAGAGTCGCCGGTATTCGGTCAGGCGGATCTCCCTGGGCGGCCCGTCGGCGGCCGACTCCAGGACCAGCCCGCGCTCGTGGCCTGCCCGCAGGGTCAGCGAGCAGTACAGGTCGTCGTGCCGGGCCGTGAGGACGTCCACCACGCTTTCGTCCTCCGGTTCGCGGATGGGGTGCACGGTCAGTTGCTCGCCGTCCTGCGCGGCGAACACCGCGCCGTGCTCGGTGATGTCCAACTGGTGGGGCTTGCGTCCGTAGTCGAACCGTGGAGCGATCTCGACCTCGAACGTCATGCTGCCGCGTACGCAGCGGAGCATGCGGACCAGCCGGTGGCGGGGCGTGACCGTCGTACCGGTCACGGGCATGAAGTCGAGGACCTCACCGGCGCCCGCCTCGGTCATGAACCGGGTCACCAGGATCGCGGTGTCGGGCAGGTACAACTGCTTGGTGGCGTAGGTTTCGTGCTGCGGGCGGACCGTGCAGTGCCCGCCCTTGTCCTTGTCCAAGAGCGCGCCGAACACACTGGGCGAGTCGAACCGGGGCAGGCACAGCCAGTCGACGGCCCCATCGGTGGTGACCAGCGCCGCGGTCTGCAGATCACCCAGCAGGCCGTGGTTCTCGATCAGTGGGTAGTCGTCCATCGGGGTGTCCTCTCGGTGTGCCCTTCACCCGAATGCACCCCCTCGACCAGCGTAAGCCGCGGACCCTGCTTCGACCCGCGCGACATGTGCCGACAGCGGGCATCGCCGATGCCGCGGTCGAACGCGCCCTGCTTCTGGCCTCGTTCGCCTGGCTGACAAGCCGGGGCCGGGAGCAAGGTGACTCCGGCACCAGATCGGCAGGGCATCCCTTTGCCGGGATGCGGGTGATGTGCGCGCGGGATACGCTTTTTAAATCAAGGTCAAGTTCTCGAGGCGGTTTTGCAGACGCCGGTCGCCTTGGTCGCGATGACCGATTCTTGCTGCGGAGACCCGACAAGCGCGGTCCACCCCCTCGCACTTCTCGGCATCCCGTACGGGGGCAACGGCCGAATCCCTTCTCTCAAGCCTGTCTCGCACGGTGCGCGCCGGACGGGCACCGGCTTGAGGGCCCGCAGTCGTGCAGTCCCTGGCGTGGAGGTCGGGATGAGAATTGTCGTTGATCTTTCCCGGTGTGAAGGGTATGCGCAGTGCGCGTTCCTGGCTCCGGACGCGTTCCGGATGCACGGCGAGGAGGCGCTGATGTATGACCCGAAGCCCGACGACACCTCGCGCGACCGGGTACTGCGCGCCGCGGCGGCCTGCCCGGTCCAGGCGATTCTGGTCGACCAACTGGAGGGACGGGACGCACCGGTGGAGGCGTCGCCGTCATGAGCACCGCTGACACCTTGCGAGCGTTCAAACGTGACGGCCGCATCGTGGTCGTCGGGGCGTCACTGGCGGGACTGCGGGCCGCGGAAGCGCTGCGCAACGAGGGCTTCACCGGGTCGTTGACCATGATCGGTGACGAGTTGGGCGAGCCCTACGACCGGCCTCCCCTGTCCAAGCAGGTCCTGACCGGGTGGGTGTCGGCCGGGGACACCACGCTGCCGCGACGTCGTGACATCGATGCGGAGTGGTTGCTGGGCGTGCCCGCCAGCGGGCTGGACCTGGCGACCAACCATGTGCGTCTCGCCGACGGACGCGAGGTTCCCTTCGACCGGGTGTTGATCTCTACCGGGGTACGGGCCCGGCCTTGGTTCGTCGAGAGCGAGGCGGCCCTGGACGGAGTGTTCGTCGTGCGCACGCGCGAGCACGCCGAGAGCCTGCAGCAAGCCCTCGCCGCCGGGCCCTCGCGGGTCCTGGTCATCGGTGCGGGATTCACCGGCTCCGAGATCGCCTCCATCTGCCGCGAACGGGACATCCCGGTGACCGTCGCCGAACTCGCGCCGGCCCCGCTGGTCGGGGCGCTCGGCGCCCTGATCGGTGACGTCGCGGCGGACCTGCAGCGCGCTCACGGCGTCGACCTGCGTTGCGGTGTCAAGGTCACCCGGCTGGAGGGCGACGCGCAGGGGCGGCTCCGCCGCGCTCACTTCGACGACGGCAGCACGATCGACGCCGACGTGGCGGTGGTGGCACTCGGGGGCATTCGCAACACCGAGTGGCTGCGGGGCTCCGGACTGGCGGCAGGTATGTGGGGGATCGCCTGCGACACAGGCTGCCGCGCCCTCGACCTCAACGGCCTCATCACCGACGACGTCTTCGTCGCCGGAGACGTGGCACGCTGCCCGAACCCGATCTACGAGTACCGGCTCATCTCGCTGGAGCACTGGGCCAACGCCGTGGAGCAGGCAGAGGTCGCGGCGCACAACATGGTCAGCGGACAGGCGGATCGCTGGCCCCACCTGTCCATCCCGGTGTTCTGGTCGATCCAGTTCGGCGTCAACATCAAGACCGTCGGCGTGCCGACCTTCGCCGACGAGGTGGTCGTCTCCCAGGGCTCGGTGCCGGACCACCGGTTCGTCGCCGCGTACGGCTACCGGGGCCGCGTCACCGCGGCGGTCAGCTTCAACAACGCGAAGTGGCTGGACCACTACCGGCAACTGATCGAGACGGCCGCGCCCTTCCCGCCGCCCAGCCCCACGCCCGACCAGCCGGCCGACGTGAAACCGGTGCCCGTCGACTTCCCCGGCCCCACCCTGCTCGCCCAGGGAGCCACTGTGGTCGTCACCGGCCATGACCCGGGTGAGCGGCGCGTCACGTCCGTGCAGCAGCACCGGTAGGAGGGAGAGCGAGATGACGACGACCGAGACGCCCGACACGCTGCAGCGGATCCTCGATTATTCCTCCCGGGCCGACCCGTACCCGCTGTACGCCGAGTTGCGCAAGACGCCGGTGGCCCGGCAGGAGGACGGCAGCTACGTCATCAGCACCTATCGCGAGCTCACCGACATACTGCACAACCCGCATCTGAGCTCCGACGTCCGCAATCTGTCGCGTCCGATGCCCGCGATGGAGGCACGTGCCACGCCGGCGTTCATCAACCTCGACCCGCCCGAGCACGACCGCTTGCGGCGCATGGCGATGCGCCACTTCGGCCCCCCGCACACCCCGGGGCTGGTGACCGGTCTGGAACCCGACCTCACCGCCATCGTCAGCAGACTGATCGACGGCTTCGCGGGAAAAGAGCAGATCGACATCGTCGACGACTTCGCCTACCCGTTCCCCGTCACCGTGATCTGCCATCTGCTCGGCGTGCCACGCGAGGACGAACCGAGGTTCCGCCTGTGGGTGAACGCCATCATCGACTCGATCGACTACAACCCCAGGACCGACCCGAAGGAAAAGCTGGACAACGGCGTGCAGGCCACCAAGGACCTGCGCCAGTACCTCGGCGGGCTGCTGGAACAGCGCCACGGCCGGCCGGGTGAGGACCTGTTGTCACGGCTGGCCAACGATGACGGGCCCGACGGGCGGATGACCGACGAAGAAATCGTCAGCACCGCCAACCTGCTGCTGATCGCCGGCCACGAGACCACCGTCAACCTCATCACCAACGGGATGCTGACGCTGCTGCGCCACCCGGAAGTACTGCAGCGACTGCGCGACGAACCGGACCTGGTCGTGCCGCTGGTCGAGGAACTGCTGCGCTACGAGCCCCCCGTACACATCATTCCCTGGCGGGCGGCGTACAGCGACATCACCGTCGCCGACACCGTCATCCCCAAGGGCTCGCAGATCATGCTCATGCTGGCCTCGGGCAGCCGCGATCCGAACCGCTTCCACGAGCCCGACCACTTCGACCCTGATCGGCGCGACAACCAGCACCTCGGGTTCGGCAGTGGCATCCACCTGTGCTTCGGCGGCCCGATGGCCCGGCTGGAAACCCAGATCGCGCTGACCGAGCTGGTACGCCGCCTCGACGGGCCCAGGCTGGTCGCCGACCCGCCGCCGTACCGGCGCAGCCCCGTTCTTCGCGGTCCGATCCATCTGCACATCGAGCAGAGTGGCGGCCAGTGAGCGGTGGGTGACAGCCGAGGCGCCGGCGATACGCGCCGGCGCCTCGCTCGTCCCTTGGGCTGTGACCGCGGCCGCAGTTGTCCTGGGAGACGTGTCACCGACACCGGTGACGCCGTGTTCGAAGGGCACGTCGCGTCGGAGGACGCGGGCGAGCACGCGCTGCTCGCAGTACTGAGCGAAGCAGAGAAGCGGACACTCGCAGACCTGCCGCGGAAACCGGTCGTGGCTGCCGAGACCGGGCGGACCGATCCGTCCCCAGCCCCGCCCGGGCCGAGAAGGTCCAGGTCAGCCGGGCGGTGACCTGGACCCTCGCCGATCTCCTTCCTACTCGTCCCATGCCTGGATCATGATCTGTTCGCTGATCTTGCCGTCGCGCAGCGTGATCATCGACTCGGCGAGGACGCGAACCCCGTCGGGGTACTGACAGGACTCGCTGTAGGCCGCCCGGTCCCCCTGGACCACGCAGTTCTCCAGCTTGTGGGTCATGTCGCGGCTGTAGACGTCGTTGAGCATCGCGCCTATCTCGTCACGGCCGTGCAGGACCTTGGGGTGGCTGGGCTGGCTGTTGCGGTCGATGACGCGTATCTCGGCGTCGTCCGCGTAGAGCGACAGAAGTGTCGTCGGCGTGGTTCCTTCTATGCCCTGGCGCAGGGTGTCGGTGTCGAAGGCGGAGCCTGCCGCGGCGGTGCCCATGGTGACCTCCTTCGAGGGCCGCGGCCCGAGGGAGAACGGGCCACGAAGGACCTCACCTTCGAGCCTCCTCCGCCCCGGCGGGCTCGGCAAGCGCTGCCGGAGCGCTCCACCTGGCGGGTGGGCGGAGCGACACCGCCCCGACCGGGGCGCCCTGCGCGCGCGGTCAGTTGTCGGTGGTCGCCAGGCACCGCGTGGCCGCGAGTTCCGCGCAGAGCGGGTCGGCCGACACGAGGGCGCGCCGATAACCTCGGTTCCTCCCCTGCTGAACGCTCCAGCCCGGGCGAGGTGCCGGTGCGGACGTGACCGCCGCCGGGCCGGCCGCTGTCGGGGCCCCGACCCTGATCGGGGCCCCGCGCCGACTACTGCCGCGCCGGCTACTGCCGCGCCAACGCGGCCAGGGTCGCGTCGAGGTCGGCCGGACGCGGCCGGTTGTGCGGCAGCTTGGCCAGCAGCGCGGCCATGCCGCAGGTGTTGGTGAGCGCCGAGAAGACCAGGCCTCCCGCGATGCCCGCGGAGACCAACTGCCAGGCGGGATGCAGGAGTCCGAGGCCCAGACCGGCCAGCACCAGGCCGCCCGCGGTGAGGCGGACCTGCCGCTCCATGGACCAGGTGGTGCGGGTGCCCTGCGCCGGGCGGTGCAGTTCGTGACCGCCCTCCGCCCAGCCCTGCGTGCCGCCGGTCAGGGTCAGGGCCCGTACCCCGTGCTCGGCGAGGACGCGGCAAGCGTTCTCCGAACGCGCCCCGGAGGCGCAGACCACGAGCAACTCGCCGCGGACCTCGCGGAGCGTGGGAACGGCGCGCCCGATCCGGTCCAGGGGGACGTTGAGGGCGCCGGGCAGATGCCCGGCGGCGAACTCGCCCGGAGTACGGACGTCGATGACGGTCAACTGGGGCAGGCGGGTGCGGGCCTCGTCGGCGCCGAGGGCGGGGGGAGTGGGCACAGTGGGATCCTTCCTGAGTGAAGTGAGCGGAGCTGGGAAATCCGAGGGGGAGGGTAGAATACCCCCACGGGTATGTAGAGGAGTGGTCGTGGAGCTGCAGTTCGAGGGCGATGAGCTCAAGTCGGTGCTGAACCGGCTGCGCCGGGCGCAGGGGCAGATCTCCGGAGTGATCAAGATGATCGAGGAGGGACGCGACTGCGAGGACGTCGTCACCCAGCTCGCCGCGGCCTCCCGCGCCCTCGACCGGGCCGGTTTCGCGATCATCGCGACCGGACTCCAGCAGTGCCTGGCCGACTCCGGGAACGGCGAGGGCGCGGCGGAGACGACGGAGCAGATGAAGGCGCGGCTGGAGAAGCTCTTCCTGTCGTTGGCGTAGAGCCGTCCTCGGCCGGGGCGTGGCTCACACCAGTGCGTCGGCCAGCATCAGCGCGGCCACCAGCAGGAGAGCCCAGGCGAAGAGCCGGCGGAGCAGATCCGAGGAGATCCGGTCCGCGAACCGTCTGCCGTCCCAGGCGCCGAGCACCGCGGCCGCGGCGAACGGTGCGACGTGGGTCCAGTCGACGGTCACCGCCGATCCCGTGCGGGCCGCGAGCGCGGCGAGCGAGTTGACGGTGATGACCAGCAGGCTCGTGCCGACGGCGGCCCGCATGCGCAGGCCGACCACGTTCACCAGGGCGGGTACGGCGAGGAAGCCGCCGCCCACGCCCAGCACCCCGGTCACGGCGCCGAGCCCGGCCCCGGCTCCGGCGACCCGCACCGGGCGTACCGGTATGCCGTCCTGTTCGAAGGCCGAGGGGCGCAGCATCCGCAGCGCCGCGACGCCGGCGATCACGGCGAACGCCCCCGTGAGCAAGGCGGACGGCAGACGTGCGGAGAGCGCTCCGCCGAGCGCGGCGGGGACGAGCCCCGCCGCCGCGAAGATCGCGCCGCCCCGCCAGTGCACGGCGCCCGCCCGAGCGTGCGCGGCCAGCGCCGTGGCGGAGGTGACGGTGACGACGACGAGGCTCGCGGTGGTGGCCGCCGCCGGGGTGAAACCGAGCAGGTAGATCAGCGCCGGTACGGCCAGCATGCTGCCACCGCCACCCAGCGCACCCAGCGAGATGCCGGTGACGGCACCGGCGACAAGGGCGAGGACGAGTGCGGTCACGGGGTCGGCCGGCTGCCGTCGGTCCCGCCACCCACCACCGGCAGCCCCGCCCCGGCCCACGCCACCATGCCGCCGATGACGTCCACCGCGTCGGCTCCGCGAGCCGTGAGCAGGGTCGTCGCCTCGCGGGAGCGCCTGCCGGAGCGGCAGAGCACGACGAGGGGGCGGCCGTGGGCGGCCGGGGGCAGGTCGCTGCCCGTGGTCAGCGCGGACAGCGGGATGTGGACGGCACCGGGAGCGTGTCCGGACGCCCATTCGTCCTGTTCCCGGACATCGAGGAGTACGGCGGCACCCGCGGCTGCCCGCTCCTGGGCCTCGGCCGGGGTGATCCGGGCCATCGGGAGCCCGGCCGCGCGAGCCGCGTCGAAGCTGTCGTCGACGGCGACGACGTCGCGTCCCGCCGCGTCGAGGAGCGAGGCCGCGATCGCGGCCCGCATGCCGCCGGCGCAGTGCACCCACACCGTGCCGTCCGGTATCTCCGCGAGCCGGTCACGGAGCCGATGGAGCGGAATGTGCAGTGATCCCCTGATGTGCCCGTCCCGGCGTTCGGAGTCGCGGCGCACGTCGAGGATCACGACCGAGTCGTTCCCGTGCGCCGTGAGCTCCGCGAAGTCGGCGCGCGGGAAGGAGCGCGGGCGCTCACCCGTGCGCACCCACGCCGTGGGGGAGCCGGTCGCCGCCGCGGCCGGCCGGTCGATGCCGACCCGGACGAGTTCGCGCTGAGCGGCGGCGAGCTGCTCGGCCGACTCGGCGAGCAGGGTGACCGGCCTGCCCCAGGGCAGCAGCCAGGCCAGATACGTGGCGAGCTGTCCCTCGGCCGCGAAGTTCAGCGACCCGGCGACGTGCCCCTCGGCGAACGCGACCCGGTTGCGCAGGTCGACCACCCACTCCCCGGCGGCCAGCCGCGCCGCGATCTCGTCCGCGTCGGCGGGGAGCGGCGGGGTCAGGTCCACGGGAGCGGGGCCCCGCGCGTTCACGGGACCCATGTGCGCGTAGTACGCGGGCACGTCGTCCAGCCCCGCGAGCAGGTCGGCGACGAAGGTGTCGACGTCCTTGACGAGTGCCTCGTTGGCACCGCGCTCCTGGCCGATGGTGGTCGTCGCCCCGCCCGCGGCCTGCGTGGCGGAGCAGAAGCTGCCGAAGCCGTGCGTGGGCAGGACCGCGGTGTCGTCCGGCAGGGCGTCGGCCAGCCGGTGCGCGGAGTCGTACTGGGCCCGCGCCAGCCGCGCGGTCAGCCGGGGCTCGACCAGGTCGGGGCGGCCCACCGTGCCGATCAGCAGGGAACCGCCGGTGAAGACGGCCACTGCCTGTCCGGCGTCCTCGAGGACGTACGACGTGTGGTGCGGGGTGTGTCCCGGCGTGGCGAGTGCGCGCAGCGTCAGACCGCCCGCGACCTCCACGGCGTCCCCGTCCGCGACCGGCGTGTGCGCGTACGCGACCCCCGCGCCGGCGGGCACGAGGTACGCGGCACCGGTCAGCCGCGCCAGCTCGAGCCCCCCGGTCACGTAGTCGTTGTGGACGTGGGTCTCGACGACGTGGGTCACCCGCACGCCCCGCTGTGCCGCGGCCGCGATCACCCGGTCGACGTCCCTCGGCGGATCGACCACCACGGCGCTGTGCGCTCCGCCCGCCAGGTAGCCGCGGTTGCCGAGTCCCGGCACGTCGATGGTGTCGACGAAGTACACGGCAGCACTCCTCTCCTCGTGAAACACGCTGACCAATTACCCCCTGGGGTATGTTCACCACCGTAGCAGAGGTACCCCCGGGGGTATCCGGAAGAGATGGTCGGAGGGCGGCGCGACGGTCGCCCGACCGTGCGCTCGCTGATCAGTCGCGCGTAGGGTCGGAGAGGGACGGACATCCGACGACGGAAGGGCTGAGCACCATGGCGCAGGAAGTACGCGGCGTGATCGCACCGGGCAAGGACGAGCCGGTGCGGATCGAGACGATCGTCGTGCCCGATCCGGGACCCGGAGAAGCCGTCGTACGCGTCCAGGCCTGCGGCGTCTGTCATACCGACCTGCACTACAAGCAAGGCGCTATCAACGACGAGTTCCCCTTCTTGCTCGGCCATGAGGCGGCCGGCGTCGTGGAGTCGGTCGGCGAGGGCGTCACCGACGTCGAGCCCGGCGACTTCGTGATCCTCAACTGGCGTGCGGTGTGCGGCCGTTGCCGGGCCTGCCTGCGAGGCCGCCCCTGGTACTGCTTCGACACGCACAACGCGAAGCAGAAGATGACCCTCGCCTCGACCGGCCAGGAGCTCTCCCCGGCCCTGGGCATCGGCGCGTTCGCCGACAAGACCCTGGTCGCAGCCGGTCAGTGCACCAAGGTCGACCCGGCGGTCTCCCCGGCAGTGGCCGGACTGCTCGGCTGCGGCGTGATGGCCGGCATCGGCGCCGCGATCAACACGGGCAACGTCGGCCGCGGCGACACCGTCGCCGTCATCGGCTGCGGCGGGGTCGGCGACGCGGCCGTCGCCGGGTCCCGTCTGGCCGGCGCGGCGAAGATCATCGCCGTGGACATCGACGACCGCAAGCTGGAGACCGCCCGCTCGATGGGCGCCACCCACACGGTCAACTCCAAGGACGCCGACCCGGTCGAGGCGATCCGCGAGCTGACCGGCGGCTTCGGCGCCGACGTCGTCATCGAGGCGGTCGGCCGCCCGGAGACGTACAAGCAGGCCTTCTATGCCCGCGACCTGGCCGGCACGGTCGTCCTGGTCGGCGTACCGACCCCGGAGATGAAGCTGGAACTGCCGCTGCTGGACGTCTTCGGTCGCGGCGGTGCGCTCAAGTCCTCCTGGTACGGCGACTGCCTGCCCAGCAGGGACTTCCCCATGCTGATCGACCTGCACCTGCAAGGCCGCCTGAACCTGGAGGCGTTCGTGACCGAGACCATCCAGCTCGACGAGGTGGAGAAGGCGTTCGAGCGCATGCACCAGGGCGACGTCCTGCGCTCGGTGGTGGTGCTGTGATGACCGCCCGCATCGAACGACTCGTCACCTCCGGGCAGTTCACACTCGACGGCGGCACCTGGGACGTCGACAACAACGTGTGGATCGTCGGCGACGAGCACGAGGTCGTCGTCATCGACGCCGCCCACGACGCCGAGGCGATCGCCGAGGCCGTCGGCGACCGCCGCCTCAAGGCGATCATCTGCACTCACGCCCACAACGACCACATCGACGCCGCGCCCGCCCTCGCGGACCTGACCGGCGCGACGATCTGGCTGCACCCCGACGACCTGCCGCTGTGGAAGCTGACCCACCCCGACCGCGAGCCGGACGCCCATCTGGCCGACGGCCAGGTGATCGAGGCCGCGGGTGCCGACCTGACGGTCCTGCACACCCCCGGCCACGCGCTCGGCGCGGTCTGCCTCTACGACCCCGGCCTGGCCACGGTCTTCACCGGCGACACCCTCTTCAAGGGCGGCCCCGGCGCGACCGGCCGCTCCTACTCCCACTTCCCGACGATCATCGGCTCCATCCGCGACCGCCTCCTCACCCTCCCCCCGGAGACGAAGGTCCTCACCGGCCACGGCGACCCGACGACCATCGGCAGCGAGGCCCCGCACCTGGAGGAGTGGATCGCCCGCGGGCACTGACCCGGGTCAGTGCCCGCCTGGTGCGCGCCCGGCCGGGTGACCGCCCGTAAAACCCGTAAAAGGCGACAGGAGATGTCCGGCTTACCCGCCACGCTCGTACCCGACACCGGTCGTACGAGCACGGGAGGTCGGACATGTCCGGACCGCTGGAAGGCAAGGTCGCCCTGGTCGCCGGGGCCACGCGCGGAGCGGGACGCGGGATCGCGGTGGAACTCGGCGCGGCGGGCGCCACGGTCTACGTGACCGGACGCAGCACCCGCGCCCGGCGCTCCGAGTACGACCGCCCCGAAACCCTCGAGGACACCGCCGACCTGGTCACCGCGGCCGGCGGCCACGGCATCGCCGTACCCACCGACCACCTCGACCCGGCGCAGGTCCGCACCCTCGTGGACCGCGTCGCGGACGAGCAGGGCCGCCTAGACGTCCTCGTCAACGACATCTGGGGCGGCGAGAAACTCTTCGAGTGGGAGACCCCGGTCTGGGAGCACGACCTCGACAACGGGCTCAGGCTGCTCCGTCTCGCCGTCGAGACACACGCGATCACCAGCCATCACGCCCTGCCCCTGCTGCTGCGCGGGCCCGGCGGGCTGGTGGTCGAGATGACGGACGGAACCGCCGAGTACAACCGCGACACCTACCGCGTCAACTTCTTCTACGACCTCGCCAAGGCGTCCGTCCTGCGCATGGCCTTCGCCCTCGGCCGCGAACTCGGACCCCGCGGCGCCACCGCTGTCGCGCTCACCCCCGGCTGGCTGCGCTCCGAGATGATGCTCGACAACTACGGCGTGCGGGAGGACAACTGGCGCGACGCCCTCGACCGCGCCCCCCACTTCGCGATCTCCGAGACACCGCGCTACGTGGGCCGCGCCGTCGCCGCCCTCGCCGCCGATCCCGACGTGGCCCGCTGGAACGGCCGCTCCCTCTCCAGCGGCGGCCTCGCCCGGGAGTACGGCTTCACCGACCTCGACGGCAGCCGCCCGGACGCCTGGCGCTACCTCGTGGAGGTGCAGGACCGGGGGAAGCCGGCGGACGTGACCGGCTATCGGTGAGGTCAGTCCCGCTTCGGTGGCGGCGGATCTCGTTCCGCACGAGATCCGCCCGGCTGATCGTCACGGCACTACCACCCGGCCCCATGACGAACATGCCGAAGTTCACCGTTTCGTCACAGCTCGAACAGCCCTACAACCCACACCCCCGCACACCGGTCTAGCAGGCAGGAATCACGGAACACGCAGGGGAGAAGGTCCGCCATGGGGGACATACGCAGACGGAGCGCCGTCGCACTCGGGATCACCGGACTGGTGGCCCCGCTCACACTCGCGCTCACCGCCGCACCGGCCCAGGCCGCGAGCTGTACGACAAAGACCGGGCCGTACCAGAAGCAGGTGGAGAAGTTCCTCGGCCGGCCGGTCGACGGCAAGCAGTCGTCCGCCGACTGCAAGGCCATCCAGGCCTTTCAGACCAAACACGGCATCACGCCGAACATCGGCTACGCCGGGTCCGTCACCTGGGGCGTGATGGACCTCATGAACAAGCAGAAGGCCGTCGGCAAGAAGCCCAACAAGGACGGCAAGTGCCCCACCAACAAGGGCCGCATCGCCTGCGTCAACCTCACGCTCCAGCTCAGCTGGGTCCAGGACGGCAGCAAGCTCGTCTACGGCCCCGTCCCGGTCCGCACCGGCCGCAACGGCTACGAGACCCGCACCGGACTGAAGAAGATCTACTGGCGTGACATCGACCACGTCTCCACCCTCTACAACGTGCCGATGCCCTACAGCCAGTTCTTCGACGGGGGCCAGGCCTTCCACTCGGTCGGCGTCAGCATGTGGAACCCGCCCGGCTCGCACGGCTGCGTCAACATGACCAAGACCGACGCCAAGAAGTACTGGTCGCTGCTGAAGAAGGGTGACGACGTCTTCGTGTACGGCCGCAAGCCGGGCACCTGACGGCACCCGGCCCGTCCGGGCGGCTCACGCCTCGGGCGCGTCCCCGAAGTCCGGGATCTCCAGCCGCACTCCGCCCTGCCGCGTGCATTCGTACGGAACGACCCGCCGCCCGCACCTCGAGCAGCGCGGTCGCGCGTTTCACGCGTTCTGGGTCCCGGCAGATGTACGTGATCAGTAACACGGTCCGAAATGCCCGAATCATTCCTGATTACTCACATGGCCTTCACGTCGGTAGCCGTATGCTTCACACCATGTCCACCACTGTTGAACCCGTGTCCGAGCGATCGGCGGCGGAGGTCAACGAGGAGATCCGGGCCCTGTGGCTCCGGTCGGGCGGGACACTGAGCGGCGAGCAACGCGAGGAGTACCAGCGGCTCGTCTCGGAGTGGGCCGCCGTGGCCCCGCAGTCGGTACGGGCGGCCTGACCGCCGCCTCTCCGGAGCTGTCCGCCGAGAATCGGAGCGCCACCCCGGGGAACACCTGACCGAACAGGTGCCCTTCTCGCACTGTCCTCCACCGTCGACTACGGCATCGTCGACTTCGCAGGCGATGTCTCCTCTCCCGGCACGCTCGCGTGGCGGGGCGGTCGCCGAGGTCGCCATCATCCTGCCGGCCATCGGCCGACGCTCAGCCCCACGTCGCCGAGTAGTAGCGCTGATAGGCCTTGCGGTCCTGCTCCGTGCGGATGTAGCGGGTGGCGACCAGTGCGACCAGGCTCCCCGCGATCACCAGCATGCCGGGGCCGACGTTCTTCGGGTCCGTCAGTCGTGACAGCAGCGTCGAGGGCTCCGCGCCGCCTGTCACCGGAGCCGACGACCCCGGCGAGGCGGCGCCCGGGGCGATCGCGCTGTGCGTGGCGGAGGCGGACGGGGCCGGGGTGGGGGATGACGAGGGCGTGGCGCTCTGACCGCCGGCGGTCTGCGCCGACACGATCAGTTGCACCCCGAGCGTCGACAGCGCCTTCGTCACCGGCTGGAAGAACGTCGTACCGCCCGTCGTGCAGTCCCCGCTGCCGCCCGAGGTCACTCCGAGTGCGATCCCCTCGGAGAACATCGGCCCGCCGCTGTCCCCGGGTTCGGCACACACGTTCGTCTCGATCAGGCCGGTGACGGTCCCTTCCGGGTAGTTGACCGTGGCGTTGAGCGCGGTCACCTGCCCGTCGTGCAGTCCGCTCGTGCTGCCGCTGCGGAACACCCGCTGCCCGACGGACGGATCACCCGCACCCGTGATCCGCACCCCGTTGCCGTTGCCGATGGCCACGACGTCGGCGCCGTCGCCCGCCCGGCCGCTCGCGTACTGCACCAGCGAGAAGTCGCCGCCGGGGAACGACCCGCTGACCGTCTTGCCCACCTGCTGGGTGGCCTGGTTGTCCGCGAACCAGAGGGAACCGGCGGGCCCGCAGTGGCCGGCCGTGAGGATGAAGTCGCTCTGCCCGTTGGTCACGTTGAAGCCCGCCGAGCAGCGCCCGCCCGTCGACAGGATCGGCTGGGCGCCGTTGAGGCGCGTGGTGAACTCGCCGGTGGTGCGCTCCATGCGGACGAAACTGCCGATGCCGTCCGCGACGCGGGTCAGCGCGGACCAGTCGGCGGCGGAGACGGTGCGGTCGGCCTGCACCACGACCCTGTTGGTCCGGTAGTCCACGGACCACGCCGTGCCGGCCACCCGGGGCGCCGAACGCAGCGTCGTCGTCGCCGACTTGAGCTCGTTCATGCTGTGCCCCACCATCTTGGCGTCGGCACCCGCCTTGCGGACCTCGGCTGCCGTGCCCTCGTCGGTGACGGCGACGACCGGCTTCCCGTCGGCGCCGATCCAGCTGCCCGCCGTACGGGAGGCACCCAGGCGCGACACGAGCTGCGCGCCGGTCTCCGCGACGGAGTCCGCGGAGCTGCGCGGGAGGGCGGACGTGGCGGGAGTCTCGCTCGCCACGGCCTGCGTCACCATCACCCCTCCGAGGAGGAGTCCGCCGACGGCAGCCACCTTCGTCACTCGCCGGACGACCCGTCGTCGTGCGTGCCTCATGCATGGCTCCCGAACCCCGAACGCGCGGCGTCAACACCGCGGGGCCCTCCGGTCGTCGAGCGCCCTGACTTCCATACGTGCGCCGGGCGGGGCGTGTTCACCGCGAGGTCGATCAGGTCCTCGCCGTGAGGTTGTTCAGGCCCTGGCCGCGAAGGCGATCACGTCGTCGCGGCGAGGGGGATCACGTTCTCGCCGCGAGGCTGATCAGCTCCTGGCCACGAGGGTGAGCGGGCCGTCGACGCGTGAATGATCAGGGTTCCGACAGCGCCGGGAGTACGGCGTCCGCGGTCTCCACGGCGGCCGGACCGAGCCGCGCCCAGCTCCGCTCGTCGCCCCACACGGAGGTCGCGCCGACGTACGGCCGCAACAGCGCGGTGAGCACCGGGTCGCCGTGACCGTTCAGTTCGTCGGAGGCGATCCTGCGGGCGATACCGGCGAGGAAGTCGGCGAGCTGCACCCGTGGGTCCAGCCGTGAGTGGACGAGCCGCAGCCCGATGAGGCCGATGCCGTCGCGCCGGGCCGTCTCCTCGATCCAGGCGATGCGCTCCGGCGTCAGCATGTTCTGCCGGTCGTGCACGAGACGGACGGACTGTCCCTCGGCAGCCCAGTACGCGGCGGTTCGGACGATGGCGGGAAGCAGGGGATTCAGTAGGGGAACCAGCGGCGGTCCGTCGAGGATCCGCGCCCGATACCACTCCGCACGGGACCGGGATTGCGCGAGCCGCTCCAGAACGCGCGCCGAATCCCCGGCCGGACAAGCATCGCGCAAGGCGCCGACCGTACGGAAGAACACCTCGACCGGCACGCCGGGGGCACTGTCGTTCCGTACCCGCAGCAACTGGTTGGCCGATTCCAGGAATTCCCGCCATCCCTCGCTCCCGAAGGCCTGCGCCCCCGCCCGGAACAGGGCGACGGCCGCGTCCCCCGCGCCCTCGCTCTCGCCGTTGCCCTCGTCCAGCAGCAGGCCGACGGTCCGGTCCACGACGAAGAACGCCTTCTCGGTGAGGTGCACATGGGCATGACCGTGAATCGGACCCGCGGGCGCGAGCAGCCATTCCAGCACCGCCCGGTGTTTCTCCCGCAGCAGATGGTTCGCCTTGTACTCCTCGGCGGGTGAGCGAATCCGGTCCCGTATCTCCTGCACGTACGCGGCCGCGGATTCCACGGAAATCCCCACGCTGGCGTGCGCGAACACATCGGTGTTCCCGCCGGTGAGATTCTCGCCGTCCGACCCGGACTCGTCACAGGCCGCCTCGAGAAACGTCCCCGCGCCTTCCGCCCGCACCTCGACCGCTTCGTTCCGGCTCACCGCACAGCCCCCTATCTTGTGCCCCATGACAAGCATCCCGCACGTCACGCCCGGTGAACCGAATCCCCTGCGCGCACTCACCCTCGACCGCCTCCGATGTCGTACGAGCATGAAATGGCGCACCTACCCCGAGGACGTGCTGCCGCTGTGGGTGGCCGAGATGGACGTGCCGCTCGCCGAACCGGTCGTGGGTGCCGTCACCGACGCGATGGCGCTGGGGGACACCGGCTACCCCGCGGGAACCGACTACGCCGAGGCACTGGCCGCCTTCGCCGCCGGGCGGTGGGGCTGGGACGGGCTCGCCGTGGAGCGCACCGCGATCGTGCCGGACGTGATGCTGGGCGTCGTCGAGATGCTGAAGCTGGTGACCGGGCCCGGGGATGCCGTCGTGGTCAATCCGCCCGTGTATCCACCGTTCTTCCCGTTCGTCGGGCACATGGACCGGCGGCTGTGCGAGGCACCGCTCGGCGCGGACCTGCGCATCGACTTCGGCACGCTGGAGGAGGTCTTCCGGCGGGTCGTAGCCGGTGGACGGCGCGCCGCCTACCTGCTGTGCAGCCCGCACAACCCGACCGGCACCGTGCACACCGCCGACGAGCTCGCCGCCGTCGCGGCCCTCGCCGAGCGGTACGGCGTGCGCGTGGTCGCCGACGAGATCCACGCCCCGCTGGTCGCCGGGGGTGTGGACTTCGTGCCGTACCTGAGTGTGCGGGGCGCGCAGCGCGGTCTGTCCCTGATGTCGGCGTCCAAGGGATGGAACCTCGCCGGGCTCAAGGCCGCCCTGGCTGTGGCGGGCCCCGCGGCCGCCGCCGACCTCGCCCGGCTGCCCGAGGAGGTGAGCCACGGCCCGAGCCACGTGGGCGTCATCGCCCACACCGCCGCCCTGCGTGACGGCACCGCCTGGCTGGACGCGCTGCTGGCCGGCCTCGACGACAATCGCCGCCTGCTCGCCGAACTGCTGGCCGAGCATCTGCCGGCGATCACGTACCGACCGAGCGAGGCCACCTTCCTCGCCTGGCTCGACTGCCGGCCGCTCGGCCTCGGGGTCGATCCGGCGGACGTGTTCCTGGACCGCGGCCGGGTGGCGCTCAACTCCGGGATTCCGTTCGGGACGGGCGGCGCCGGCCACGTACGCCTGAATCTGGGGACGTCACCCGAGGTGATCACGGAAGCGGTACGGCGGATGGCGGCCGCACTGGCCTGACCGTCTCGCTGCCCGTCTGACTACCGACCGTCCGACCATCCGACCGTCCTCTGTCATGGACACGCGCGCATGCTGTCATCATGGCGGCATGCGCGTGCTGATCCCGCTGCCGGACCGTGACTTCGACGTCACCGAGGTGGCCGTGCCCTGGCGGCTGCTCACCGACGCGGGACATGAGGTCGTCTTCGCCACCGAACAGGCCGGCACCCGACCCGCGGCGGACCCGCGCCTGCTGACCGGGGTGATCCTCGGGCAGTTCGGCGCGGCGGACGAACCCAAGCGGTTCTACCGGCAGCTCACCGCGGCACCGGAGTTCACCGCCACGGCCGCCTGGGCGGACCTGGACGTGACGGCCTTCGACGGGCTGCTCCTGCCGGGCGGCCACGCGGCCGGCATGCGGCAGTACCTCGGCTCGCCCGAGCTGCAACGACAGGTCGCGCGCTTCTGGACGCTGGGGCGGCCGGTCGGCGCGATCTGCCACGGCGTGCTGGTCCTGGCCCGGTCGCAGGACCCGGCCACGGGCCGCAGCGTCCTGGCGGACCGGCGTACGACCTGCCTGCCCAAGTACATGGAACGCTCCGCCTACCTGAGCACTGCCTGGCGCCTCGGCCGCTACTACCGGACCTACCCGGCCTACGTGGAGGACGAGGTGCGCTCCGCCCTGGCCGACCCGGCGGCGCAGTTCGAGCGGGGCCCACGCGTCCTCACCAGGCGGGGCACCTCCGCCGACGACACCCACGCCTTCATCGTGGCGGACGGCACCTACGTATCCGCGCGCTGGCCGGGCGACGCGTACCTCTTCGCTCGGCGCTACCTCGAACTTCTCCGCCCGGCCGGCTGAAGCGCCCGGCCTGCCCCGGGGCAGACCCCGCGACCCTCCCAACGGGCGGACCGGCCATGTGCATGTGGAGGGGCGCCCCGTACGACACGGCGACGTCCTCTCAATACGGCGACGTCCTCTTCGGCCCGCGCCGGAACGATCCGGCCCACTAGCCAGGACTCCTTGGAGTGAGCATGGCAGGCGCCTAGACTGCCGGGCATGGACGAATCGTCGGTGGCCCGGCTCGGCGCGGGCAAGTATCTGCTGATCACCAGCTACCGCAAGAACGGCACCGGCGTCCCGACCCCGGTGTGGGTCGTGCAGGACGCAGAGCACGCCCTCGGCGCCTGGACGGTCGTGGACTCCTGGAAGGTGAAGCGGATCAGGGCCCGCGGCGACGTCCTCGTCGGCCCGTGCGACCTGCGCGGCAACCCGACCGGTGACCCGATCCCGGCCACCGCCGAGATCTGCGACGCCGAGACGACGGCCCGCTACCGCAAGCTCATCGCCCGCAAGTACGGGCTCCTCGGCCGCCTCACTCTCCTGGGCAGTCGCCTGCGCCGTGGACTCGACGGCACGGTCGGCATCCGGATCACCCTCACACCATGACCGAGGGCCGGCCGCGTGAGGCGGCCGGTCCTTTCCGGATCTCCGTACCACGGCGTGTCCAGCACCGTGCCGGTCAGCACCGCCCGTCGCCGGGTTCACCGGAGTCGTCGACCCACTGGAACCGCACCGACCGTCCGGCAGGAACCCGGTACCCCGGTTCGCGCCCACCGCGCGGGTCAGGACACGCGCCGGAGCCGCCGAGGGGGCCCGCCGCCCCGAGCCGTCGAGCAGCTCGCGCGCGATCGTCTCCGCCCGTCCGTACCGGGGGCTCCTCGCCCACCGAAGGAAGGCAAACGGAACCTGTGAGTTGTCTGTGATGGGTGATTCGGTTGGGTGAGGGCAAGGAATCGGCCACCGATGAATGACCCGTCGTCCGAGGGGACAGGGCACCTGCATGAGCCGAAATCGCTTTCTCCGAGCCGCTGTCGTCGGCACCGGCCACCGTGCCCGGACCTTCACCCAGGCCCTGGCCGAACGCCCCGACCACCGCGTCGCCGCCCTGTGCGACCCCAACCCCACCCGGATGGCCTTCCACAACCGGCTGCTGACAGCGGCCGGCGAACCCGCCGCCACCGAGTGGGAGCCGGAGCGGTTCACCGCGATGCTCGCCAAGGAGGGCATCGACGAGGTGATCGTCACCACCGTCGACGCCGAGCACGACCGCTACATCGTCCCCGCCCTCCGAGCAGGCTGCCGGGTGGTCACCGAGAAGCCGATGACCGTCGACGCCGAGCGCTGCGCCCGCATCCTCGACACCGTCCGGGAGACCGGCAACTCACTGACCGTCGCCTTCAACTACCGATTCAACCCCGTCCACGAGCAGGTCCGCGACCTGCTCGCCGACGGGGCGATCGGGGAGGTCCTGTCGATCCACTTCGAATGGCTCCTCGACGTGCGCCACGGCGCGGACTACTTCCGCCGCTGGCACCGGGAGAAGCGCAACAGCGGCGGGCTGATGGTGCACAAGTCGAGCCACCACTTCGACCTCGTCAACTGGTGGCTCGGCGACCGGCCGAGCGAGGTCTTCGGCTACGGACGGCTCGCCTTCTACGGCCCCGAGGCCGGCGAACGCCACGGACTGCGCCGGGACTACGAGCGAGCTCACGGCGCCGGCGCGGCGGCCGACGACCCCTTCGCGCTGGACCTGGCGGCCGACGACGCCCTGCGCGCCCTCTACCTGGACGCCGAACACGACGACGGCTACCTCCGCGACCGCAACGTCTTCGGCGGCCCCGTCACCATCGAGGACGACATGGCGGTCCTGGTCCGCTACGCCCGGGGCGCGACGATGACGTACCACCTCACGGCCTACTCCCCGTGGGAGGGCTACCGGGTGATGTTCAACGGCAGCGCCGGCCGCCTGGAACTGGAGGTCGAGGAGAGTCGCTGGCAGCCGCCGCTGACCCGGGCCGGGTCCCACACGGGTGCGCTGCACGGGGGTGGTGTCCGGCTCGCCCTCCGTCCGTTGTGGCAGCCCCCGGTCGACCTCCCGGTCGCGGTGGACCACGAGGCCCACGGCGGCGGAGACCGGCGGATGCTCGACGTGCTGTTCGGGCCGGAGGCCGGCGCCGGCCGCACGCTCGACGGGCTGTCCGGACCGGATGCCGCCGGCGACAGCCGTATGCTCGACGGACTCCCCGGACCAGAGGCCGACGCCGAGCCGGCCCGGCACACGGCCACCGAACGGGACGGTGCGCTCGCCCTGGCCGTCGGTCTCGCCGCCAACCAGTGCTTCGAGACCGGGCGGCCGGTGCGCACGCGGGACGTGATCCCGGGCGTCGATTCCGCCGGGCGCTGACGGGTCGTCAGCGCCAAGCCCGGAAGGGCTCGTCGAGCAGTTGGAAGACCGGCTCGCCCCGGACCGGGTCCTTGGCCGTGGACAGCCGCACGCGGTCGCCGCTGTGGATGCCGATGAGCGGGCCCATGACCCGGCCCCGGACGACGAACCCCTCGGCCATCTCGATCAGCGACACATTGCGCGCGGCGGGGGTGTTGCGGTGCACCACCGTGGTGTGGCGGACCGTCCCCATACCCTCGCTGCGCTCGGTCCGCAGGTCACCGCCCTGGCACGCCGGACACAGCAGTCGGTGGTACATGGTGGTGGCGCACCAGGTGCAGCGCTGGAAGAGGATCGTCTCCGAGTCCGCGACCGCCGGTTCGAGCACGCCCGTCGCGGAGCCGGCTCCCTGCTGAACTGCGCTTCCTGAGTGGTGGTACACGCTGGTCAACTCCCTGCGCTAGGCCGGAATGCCGCGTGCGCGGGGCCCCCGAGCACGCATGTGCCCGGTTCACCGTGCCACCGTGCACAGCCACAGAGTATGGCACTCAGTGCCACTCGTAAAGGCACTCCGTACCCCTAATTCGAGCGGGTCAAGCCTCCGCCCAGCGTCGTCTCGATCTCCTGCACCACCCGCCACAGGGGTGCCCCGCGTCGGGAGACGACCACGACGACATCCTCGGCGGCCCCGGGCTGCTGGTCGGGCGGGCCCGATGGCCTGCCGAAGGCGGACTGCACATGGCCGAGCGCATGGTCCACCGCGGCGGCGGCGTCGCCCTGCCCGTCCGAACGCAGCCAGGAGCGCAGCGCGTTGTTGTGCGCCGCGACCACCGCGGCCGCGATCACGTCGGCCTGCAGGGTGCCGTCACGCCTGCCGGCGAAGCGTTCGCGCAGATATGCGGCGAGGGCACGCTCGTAGCGCCACACCACCGACAGCTCGTACGCCCGCAGCCCCGGCACCTTCTTGGTGAGGCGGTAGCGCTGCACGGAGAACGCCGGGTTCTCGGCGTACATCCGCAGCACGAGCCGGGCCGCGTCGCAGACCCGCCGCACCGGTTCCTCCTCGTCGCCGCTCGCGGCGAGGAAGGCCGTCATATCGGCCAGGCATCGCTCGTGGTCGGGGAAGACCACATCCTCCTTGGACGGGAAGTAGCGGAAGAACGACCGCCGTCCCACTCCCGCCAGCGCCACGATGTCGTCGACCGTGGTCTGCTCGTAGCCCCGCTCCAGGAACAGCTGGAAGGCCGCCGCGACC
Organism: Streptomyces sp. NPDC001315; assembly: GCF_042896175.1. Classification (NCBI taxonomy): domain Bacteria; kingdom Bacillati; phylum Actinomycetota; class Actinomycetes; order Kitasatosporales; family Streptomycetaceae; genus Streptomyces; species Streptomyces sp. NPDC001315. The sequence goes on from NZ_JBIAWZ010000013.1 coordinate 112,434, forward strand.
AGGGCGTCCCGCATGGGCGGCTTCGCGGCCGCGGCCTCTGCCTTGCTGCTGGAGCTCATGGAGGGGAACGTAGCATTCGGTCGGCGCTGATGGCACTCAGTTCCCTGTAGTGAGGGAACTGAGTGCTCCCCGTGAAGCCTCCCGGCAGATCCGGCGTAACCTTCCTGCACCGCCCGAAGCCCGCCTCCGAGGAGACCCCGCATGCCCGCCGCCCGCCCCCGCGTCCTCTACGTCACTGATCTGGCGTACCCGGCGCGCGGACGCCGCTACTGCGACGAGGACATCTTCCTCACCTCCCGGCTCCGCGCGGACTTCGACCTCGCCCTGTGCCATCCGCGGGACGCCGCCGCCCTGATGGATGCCTTCGACGCCGTCGTCGTCCGCAACAGCGGCCCCGTCCTGGCGTACCAGGAGCAGTACGACGCCTTCCGTGAGCGGGCGCTGCGCGGCGGGACACGCGTCTACAACCCGCTCACCGGCAGGGCGGACATGGCAGGCAAGCAGTACCTCCTCGACCTGAGCGCCGCCGGCCTCCCCGTCATCCCCACCGTCGACCGCCCGGCCGACCTGCACCTGCTGCCCGAGGCCGACCAGTACGTCGTCAAACCCAAGGTCGGCGCCGACTCCATAGGCCTGCGCATGGTCACCGCCGACCGCCTGCCCGGCCTCACCGACGGGACGGTCCTGGTGCAGCCCCGCATCGACTTCACGTACGAGGTCTCCTTCTACTTCGTCGACGACGACTTCCAGTACGCCCTGTACGCGCCGGACCCGGACCGGCGCTGGCAGCTCCAGGCGTACGAGCCCACCGACGAAGACCTGGAGTTCGCCCGCGGCTTCATCGAGTGGAACACCATCGGGCACGGTATCCAGCGGGTCGACGCCTGCCGCGCTCCCGACGGGCGACTGCTGCTGGTCGAGCTGGAGGACCTCAATCCCTACCTGTCCCTCGACACCCTCGACGAGACCCGACGGGACGCGTTCGTGGCCGCGCTGACGCAATCCCTGCGCCGCTTCCTCGCCGGCTGAACCCGGGCGGCGGTACGCGCGTATCTCTCCCCGGGGGATCCGAGGTACCGAAGGAGAGCAGCGTGCCGACACCGCCCGAACCGGGGGAGCCGTACGACCGCCCGGTCCTCGAACCCATCCGGGTGCTGCGCCCCCGCCGCACCGACGCGCTCGCGGAGCTGTTCCGGGAGATGACGCAGGACGCCGCCTACGATTCCGTGCCGCTGCGCGGCGCGTCGCCCGCGGCGGAGGAAGAGACACAGGAACTTCCGCCCATGAACGACAGGCGTCCACGCGTCAGCCGCGGGCCGGGACTGCCCCGCGTCGCCGTCGCCGTCGGCGTGACGGCGGCGGCCCTCGTCGGCTTCGGCTGCGCCCTCCTGCTGCCCCGCATGAACGACGACACCGCCGCCGCGACGAGCCCGCCCGCCTCCGTCCCGACCTCCTCGGCGTCCACCGACCCCGACGGCGCCGGAACCCTCCGCGCGGGCGACACCGGCCCCGAGGTGACCGACCTCCAGGAACGCCTGCTGCGCATCCCGAACGTCTACGACCACGGAGCCACCGACGGCCGGTACGACACCGACCTCACCGCGGCGGTGGCCCGCTTCCAGCTCTGGTACGGCATCCGCGGCGACGAGTCCGGCGTCTACGGCGACGACACCCGCCGTGACCTGGAGTCACGCACGGGCGGCGGCTGAGACGGGCACATCGAACGCCGGGCAACATCTGGGAGGACGACGGTGACCGGGGCAGCGGCGGCCCCACGCCGAGCCGGGGGCCGACGCGACGGGGCGGCCGGTCCGCCTCGGACCGAGAGCGACTGCCATGACCGGCTCCCGCCTTCCGGGCCTGCTGTCGCCCGCCGTATCCCCGCCGACCCTCGTCGGGGCGTGTTCTGGTCACGGGCGGTATCGAAACGACGGCGGAACACGGCGTCAGCCGGAATCCGTCGGCACCCGGATGTCGACGACACACACGTCGTCCCGCCGCTCGCCCCGCAGCATCGAGGCGAGCAGCGGCTCCAGCGAGCCGGATACGCCGGTCCGGTGGGTCTCGGCGGCCCGGGCCAGTCGTTCCAGGCCACGGTCGATGCTCTCCCGGGGCCGCTCGACCAGACCGTCGGTGTACAGCAGGATCCGGTCGCCCGGCTCCAGGCGGCACTCGGACTCCTCGAAGACGGGGGAGTCGCTCGCCCCGAGCAGCATGCCGCCCGGCCGGCCGAGATGGCGTGCCTTTCCGTCGCGCAGCAGCAACGGCGGCGGGTGTCCCGCCTGGGCCCACACCAGCCGTCGTTCGGCGGGGTCGTAGCGGGCCAGGATCATGGTCGCCGTGCCGTGCGGGTCGCGGGAGTGCAGCAGCAGCGCGTTGAGCCGGGCGAGCGCACCGGTCAGCGACGACCCTGTGATGATCATGCCCTTGGCGGTGAACCGGAGCTGAGCCATCGAGGCCACCGCGTCGATGCCGTGACCGGCCACGTCGCCGACCACGAACAGGGCCTCGCCGTCGGGAAGTTCGATGGCGCTGAACCAGTCGCCGCCCACGTTGAGATCCGACTGCGCGGGCAGATAGGCGATCTCGACCCGCAACCCGGCCAGCCGTACGGGCTTTTTGGGCAGCGGCAGCAGCGCGTGCTGCAAGCGGGCGGCCATCGTGCGCTCGGCCTGCAGTACCCCGTGCTGGGTGAGCATCGCCCGCTCGCTCTCGACGAGGGCAAGCTCCGCGCTGCGCTGCGCGGTGAGGTCCTGTACAAAGCCGTGCACCTCGACGGGCGTGCCACGGTTGTCCGCCACCGCCTCGGCCACGGCCCGTAGATGCCGGACGCCGTCCGCGGTCCTGATCCGGAACGGGAGGTCGAACTGCCGCCCCGAACGCATGAGTTCACCGACCGCCTCGGTCAGCGCGGGCATGTCCTCGGGCAACGCGAGCCCGGGCAGTTCGGCGAGGCGGACCGGGCCGCGCGCGGGATCCCGGTCGAGCACGGAGAAGGCCTGCGACGACCAGGCGGCCTCGTGCGTGAGCAGGTTCCAGTTCGCCCAGCCGAGGTTGCCCAGCCGCTGGACGTCGGCCAGCCGCTGCTCCTGCCGGTCCGAGGGGGCGTGCCGGAGCCAGGTGAGGATCAGCCCGTCGCCCAGCCGCGCCACCCGTACGGAGTACGTGGACAACTCCGCGACACCGTCCACCACCTCGTGCCGCGCGAACGGTTCGCCCTCGTACGGCTCTCCGGTGGTGAGCACGTGCAGGCACCCCGGCCACAACGATTCGTCCGCCACGGTCGGCCAGCACTCCAGCATCCGCAGACCGACCAGTTCGCGTCCGGTACGGCCGACGGCATCGACCGCCTCCGGGGTCGCGGCGTCGATGCGATAGTCCTTGACCTCGCCCGAGGCCGCGCGGTCGGGGGTGAGCAGGAGCGCCGTGCCCGGCAACGTGTCGAACACCGCCTGCATGGTGTCCGTGTCAGGGTCGCCGACGGGCTCGCGCCGGGAGTGGAAGGCGTGCAGACGGCCCACGCAGAGCCGGGCGACATTTCGCAGGTGTTCCCGGGCGGGCGGTGTGAAGGGTCCGCCCTGTCTGCGCAGAACCCCGATGGAGAAGTCCGTCGGGCCGCCGGTCACCACGGGCAGCCAGGCGCGGGACAGCCACCGCTCGGGCGGGCCCCCGATCAGCAGGTACCGCTTCCGGTCCTCCTCGAGGTCCTCCAGCCAGCGAGCCTCCCGCGCCTGGAGCGCGTCCAGAGCGGCCACACCGGCCAGCGGCGGCACCTGGCGCCACTGTTCGGCCAGCGTCTCGTCGATCCCCGCGTGCCCGACCAACTCGAGCCCGCCGGTGGGCAGCTGGGCGTAGATGATGACCGCGTCGGCTCCCACGCTCGGCGCGAGGTGCTCCAGCAGGCGCGGGGCGAGATCCTGCGTGGTACGTACCCGGACCAGGGCCTGGCCTAGCCGGCCGAGGGCCTCGGTGTCCTCCGTCGCGGCCGGGTCCCGTGCGGCGTCGTCGCCGTCGGCCGAGGTGCCGGTGGTGGCAGGAGCCGGCTCCGGTTCGGCGGGGTGCGGTGCCGGCAGCCTCCCGAGGGTGAGCCGGCACTCCTCGAGCAGGGTGCGGTTTCCGGTCTCGGCCCGCCGCAGCAGTTCCTCCTGCGCGGCGTCCGCGGTGCAGCCGGTCAGCGCCATCACCACGCCCTTGGCCCGTTCCCGCACGGCCGCTGTCGCCGCCAGGTCGTGCAGCCGGTCCAATTCTGCGCGCTGGCGGGCCACGACCTTGGTCAACGCGACCAGATCGGGCACGGCACCGGACTCCGCCGGGATCGCGGGCTCGCTCGTCACGCGATGAGCATGGCACATGAAACGCGGTTCGATCGCGGTCGTGGTCCTCGGACTTGGCTCCACCGCGCTCCTGCGCGTGCTGCCCGGAAGGATCACGCCGGCGGTGCCGCGCGACCGCCGCTCCCCGTGGGTCCGGGTCTCCGTCCCCGTGGTCGCCCGGCGTTCGTTGCCGGCCTCGGCGGCGACGCCTTCGACCCACGCGTGTCCTGGTCACCGGGGGTGCCGCGCAGAGCGCCGCTCAAGCGGCCGGACCGGCTCCGGCGGTCAGCGGGCGGTGCTGTGGTCGGCCAGCGCCTCGGTGACCGCCCGGACACTGCGCGCGATGTGCTGGAGTTGCAGGACCTCGGCCGCGTACAGCTTGATCGTGTGCTCGATGACCGACTCGGGCAGGCCCAGCCGCGGCAGGTCGGCGCGCGCGGTCTGCAGGGCGGTGCGAGCGACGCGGACCTCCTGCTGGATCTGGATCTGCGCGTGCCGGGCCAGGAGTACGGGGTGACGCAGCAGCACCGGGTAGCTCGCGTAGCGCGCCGGCACCAGTTCCCGAAGCCACTTGGCCGCCGAGCGTTCCCAGTCGTAGCTGCCGGGCACCTTGACCTGGCACGGCCAGTCCGGGCTGATGCGCGTCGTCGTGAGAGTCATGATCATCGCTTCCGGGTGTGCGGCGTCGGGACGGGTGGTCCGACGTTGGGGGGCGGCCCCGGTCCAGGGGATGACCGGGGCCGCCATGGGCGCTGGCGCAGGCGGCGCCCGACCGGGCGCCCCGGCGCCGACGTGGGTAGGGGACGGCGGCCTCGGGGCGGTGCGGCCGTGAGCAGTATTTATATATGCCGTCGGCTTTGCAAGGAGCATGAAAATTTTCATGCGCGATATGCGTTGAACGCTCCGCATGTTGATGCCGTTCGACCAGGGCCGACTGTGTGCCGTCGGGCGCCGTCGTCATTCTCGCAGGAAGAACTGGTGCTGCTCGGAGATCTGCTCGTACTCCTCCAGCCGCGCCTGGGTGCGCTCGGGTCCGGCGTCCGTCATGGCCTGGAGCAGCGCGGCGGCCAACACGCCCGGCGCGGCATAGGAGTCGAAGACGAGCCGGGAGCCGGTGCCGGTGGTGAAGGTGACGTCGGCCTCGTCGGCGAGCTCCCCCAGCGCCAGGTCGGTGATCAGTGCGACGCGCAGCCCCGCGCTGCGCGCCACCCGTACCGCGGCGAGGGTCTCGTGGGCGTGCCGGGGCATGGAGAACGCCAGCACCCAGGTACCGCCCGCCTCGCGGGACTGCAGCAGCGCGTCGTAGGCGACGCTGCCGCCGCGCGTCACCAGCCGCACGTCGGGATGGATGCGGCGCGCCGCATACGCGAAGTACTCGGCCAGCGAGACCGAGATGCGCAGCCCGAGAACCGTCAGCGGCGTCGACTCCGACAGCTCGCGGCCGATCTCGATGACCTGGTCGGGGTCCGCGAAGTCGCGGCGCAGGTTCTCCAGGTTCTCGATCTCCGCGTCGACCGCCGCCTGGAGTTCGTTGCTCCGGTTCACCTCGGCCGGTCCGGGTCCGCCGGCCAGGGTGCCGAGCGCGATCGCCTGGAGCTTCTCCCGTAGCGACGGGTAACCGCTGAAGCCCACCGCGGCGGCGAACCGCGTCACCGAGGGCTGGCTGACGCCGACGCGCTCCGCGAGGTCGGTGATCGAGAGGAAGGCCGCCTCGGTGATGTGCTCGATCAGGTACTGCGCGATGCGCCGCTGCCCGGGGGACAGATGGGGCCCGTCGAAGAGCGCCCTGAGCTGGGAGGTGGGGGAGGCCTCCGCCTCGGGGGCCGTCTTCCCCGACGTGATCGCTGAGGCCTGTGCGCGTGCCTGCTGCAGCGAGGGCACCGGTGCGTCTTCTTTGTCTCCCACAGGGACTCAACATAGCTCACTCACCGTGGCGACCAGGGCTTGTGGCCCAGGCCGACCGGGACGCGCGGGGGATATCCGGACGCGGCCCGGGCACCCGACGCCGAGGAACAGCGACGCCGAAGCAGGCAGGTGACCTCGCATGGGTGCACTCAGTGCACTGGAACTGACCCTGGAGCAGCACTGGGCGGCCCTGTGGGCCCGCATCGTCGGCAAGGAGCCCGTCGAACTCCTCGCCGCGCTGCGCCGCGAGTGCGACGACCACGCGGTGGTCTGCAGTGAGCGCCTCGTCGTGGTCCCCAACGCCTACGACATCGAGCTCGACGCCACCGTCCACGACGAACTGACCCGCCGGGGCAGCCGGGTGGGCCAGGCCCTGACCGACAACCTGGTCCGGCACGCGGAGCGCCAGGGTTACGAGTGGGCGGGGCCGCTCACGGTCCACATCGCGAGGTCCCGGAACGTGCCCAACGGCCGCTATCGGGTGGCGAGCCGCGTGATGCCGCACGTCAGCGCCGAGGGATTCGAGGACGCGGCACGCCAGGAGCGTCACCGCCGGTAGATCGTGATCGAGTGACCGACCTCGTCGACCGCGCGACTGCCGTCGACCAGCTCCGCCAGCCGCCCCTTCGCCTTGGCCACCGCGGAGTCGGACACGACCAGCAGCCCGTGCACGTCCCGGGCGGGCACCGATCGCGGATCGGACGCGTGGATGCCGTAGAAGGACGGCACACCGCTGCCCTTGTACACCAGCCAGATCCGCTCGCCCGGGTACCGTTCGCGCAGCCGGTCCGCCAGCCTGCCCAGGTCCTGGCCCCAGTCCACGTTGGAGTCGTGCAGCCGCAGATGCGTCCTGGCCGGCCCGCCGAACGCCTCGTTGGAGTACGGCAGATATAAGGGAAACGTCCGCAGCGAGCTGACCGCCACGAACAGCACCAGGGCCCCCGTCACCGCCGGCCCCCACCGCCACCGCACCGCCAGGACACAGCCCGCCGCCACCGCCAGGAACACCGGCATGAAGAGCGCGTAGCGCGTACCGAAGTCCCGCGAGCCCTGCATGGCCGCCGCCAGCAGCACGGCCGTGGGAGCGAGCAGATACGGCGCGGCGGGCCGCAGCCGCCGTACCGTCACGAGCGCGACCCCGCCCGCCGTCCACAGGGCGAGCATGCCCAGAGGCGTCTTCACCAGCAGCGCGACCGGCAGGTAGTACCAGAGCGAGCCCGTGTAGAGCCGGCCGAACAGGAAGCCCTGCCAGGGCTCGTTCTCGAAGCCGAACTGAATGCGCATGCCGTCCCGGTACGCCGCCGGGAAGGGCAGCAGACGGACCAGCAGCCCGCGAAGCCCGTGCACGGCGGGGACGTGTTGCCGGGACGTCCACCGCAGCTGGGGATCGACCACCAGATAAGCCGCCCATACGACGACGACCGCGGCCAGTGCCACCATGCCCGCGCCTGTCGCAGCCCGCAGAAGCTGCCTGCGCCGGTCCGCGGGACGTCCGTGCCACACGGACCCGGCGGCCAGCGCCAGCAGCACCGGAGTCGCGGGCAGCGCGGTCATCTTCGTGGCCAGGGCCGCGCCGAGCGCCACGCCGCCGAGCGGCAGATACGGCAGCGCGCGTCGACGGGCCCGCCACAGCAGCCAGACCGAGGTGAGCAGGAACCCGGTCGCCGGGGCGTCGAGCGTGGCAAGCGAGCCGTGTGCGATCACGTCGGGGGAGAAGGCGTACAGGGCGAGCGCCGCCACCCCGCCCGTCGCGCCGACGAGGTCCCGGGCGAAGGCGAACACGACCAGGCCGAAGACCAGCGTCAGCGCGATCACCGGCAGCCGGGCCCACAGCATCAGTCGCCACGGGTCGTTGCCGGACTCGTACAGCAGATGGCGCCCGACCTGGCCCTGGTCGCCGGCGAAGGACGTGTCGACGTGCGGGTCGGCGAGCGCCACACCGACCGCGATCACCAGCTTCCCGAGCGGCGGATGCTCGGGGTTGTAGCGCAGGCTGTGCTCGTGCAGATAGACGGCGGCCGTGCCGACGTACACCGGTTCGTCGATGGTCGGGGTCTGCCGTACGGCCGTCGTCACCATCGCCACGGCCATCTGGACGAGGAGCAGAGCCACTACGAGCGGCAGCAGCCACCGCCGGTGCCGTCGCAGCCGCCGCCCGGCCGGATCGCGGGTGGTCACCGCGGCGGAGTGTTCGTCACGGTCGAGAACGACCGCCTGCTGTTCGCTCGCCATCATCCGCCCCGCGGCCCCGCCGGCCCGCGCGGTGGCGGGAGTGATCCGGAGCCGCCTCATGGGGCCACTCTGCACCAGCTCCCGCCACTGCGGGCGTCACCGCTTCAGGAGACGTACCGACAGACCTTCCGTCGTGTAGACAGGTACGGCCCGCAGCGTGTCTGAGTTCAGCTCCACGCGGTCGAACTGGCCGCGCAGTACCTGGGCGGCGATCACGGGAACCGTGGTGCCCGCGACCGGCGGACGCTCGGCGTCCAGGCGCAGCGACAGCACGCTGCCCCGGCCGAGCAGCACGCGGCCGGCCACGGTCAGGACGGGGCCGTGGTTCTTGCGCAGCGTCAGATCCAGCACCGCGCCGGACTCCTGGACGTACGCCCCGCGCACCCGCACCGGGCCGCTCGCCCGCAGCGTTCCGCCCAGGACCCGGACCTCCCCGTGCCCCAGCGCCTTCGCCGAACCGGCGACCAGCGTGCCGTCCGCCACCACGGTGCCGCCGGTGTACTGGTTGGCCCCGGTCAGCGTCAGCGTGCCGGTGCCGCGCTTGACGAGCCCGCCGCGCCCGTCGATGTCGTTGCGCCAGCTGTCGTCGGCGCGAAAGCCACCGGCCGCCGCGTCCAGCGTGACGGTCACGTCGGAGTCGAAGGAGCCGTAACCGTCGGCCGCCGCGAACAGGTTGAGGCGCCCCCACTGCTCGAAGCCGTCAAGAAGCACGTACCCGGAGGGCAGCGCGGTCGTGCGCAGCACCTCGCGCCGCTGCGCCGCGTCCAGGTACGGCAGCCGTGTCTCCAGCAGCACCTCCGCGCCCTTGGGCACGGTCAGCGGTTCGTCACGCCCGTGCCGGGTGAGCACGTACGTCAGCCTGGGCCTGAGTGCCCGGGCGTTGGCGTCCCGGTCGGCGTACGGGTCGGTGTCCGTGCCGGAAGCGTGGGCGTAGGCGTACAGCGTGTCCGCCGTCGTGCCCGTCTTCTGCTGGAAGTACGCGAGCGCCTGGGCGCGTGCCGCCGCCTTGAGGTCCGCGTTCGCCGGGTCGGCCAGCGTGGCGGCGGCCAGGGCGGTGGCCATGATGCGGCCGCCGATGACGTCGACGGTGGAGTGCATGCCGGCCATGATCCGGGTGTGGCTGAGCTCGAACGCTCGCGCCACCAGCTCCTGGAAGCGCTCGGGCACCGCGTAGGCGTAGGCCAGGCCCGCCAGGTGGAAGGCGTTGGTGTGCCCGCTGGGGAAGCCGCCGTCGTCGACCGGGGCGGTGCTGCGCTGCCGCAGCAGCTGCGGGGCGACGACCACCTTCGAGTCGTAGACCGGGTAGCCGAGCGCGTCGGTCCGCCCGGTGTCGACGACCTCGCTGTCCTCGTTCATCCGCCACGGACGCGGGTACTGGAAGGCGTACTTGCCGGGGTTGCCCGAGGCGTACGGGCCGCGCACGGTGTCGACCAGCTTGGCCACCTGGCCGAGGTCCGAGGTGTACGAGCCCGCCCCCAGCGCGGACCCGGCGGGCGCGTCGGCCGGCACGGCGTCGCTGATCGTGGTCGCGGGGGTGGTGTCCGGCGCGCTGGTGATCGAGGTGACCGCCTTGGCACCCGACCGGTACAGCTCGGCCAGCGGGCCCAGACCACCGATCATCGCGTAGCTCTGGTGCTGCCGGTCGTAGAGGAAGGCCTGCTTCGCCTGGGCCTCGGTGCGGGCGCCGGTGATCCGGGCGCAGTAGCGCATGTTGGCGCGCAGCACCTCGGGCCGGAGCGGGGTGCCGGTGTTCCAGGCGGAGCCGGTCTTCCACACCTCGGACATGCCGCCGAGGATCCGCACCACCGCGTTGGTCTCGGGCGTGAGGTTGGTCAGGACGTTCGTCCTGTAGTCGTCGACGAACGCGGCCGGCGCCGTGGCGGCCTTCGCGTCGGCGGCGGCCAGCCAGGTGGTGAAGGTGGGGGCGGCCAGCAACGCCGCCGACCCGCCCAGGGAGGTCCTGAGGAACTGTCTGCGGTTCACGGCGGATGTCGGCATGCGTGTGCCTCTCTTGAGTTCTTCGGCCGTGTGGCCGGTGAGTTCTTCGGCCGTGTGGCCCGAGGAGGTCGTGCGATCGAGGTGACTCGTGATGAGTTCTGTGCGGTGACAGACGAGTCAGGTGATGCGTACGAGCGAAGATCTACGGCCGGGTCGTGTCCCGTCGGCGAGAGCGCGGCGGCTGTGACGTGTCCTGCGGGTGAACGAGCCGTCCCCGTCCCACAGGAACGAACACGGGCACCGACGGACGGGCACCGGCTGAGGCGGACTCAGAGCAGCGAACGCGCCAGCGCCACCGCCCCGTCCACCGGCGGCACCCACAGCGGCATCGGCCGGGCCGAGGGCACGGCGTCGGCGAGCGATGCGGTGAAGGCGTCGTACAGGGCGGGCTGGGCGAGCACCGTGCTGCCCGCGACCACCACGTCGTCCACGAAGACCCCGCGGTCGGCCAGCCGGGCGACGAGCGCGGCCAGCGACCGGCCGGCCTCGGCTATCACCGCGCGGGCGAGCGATGAACCCCCGGCGGCGGCCGCGAACACGACCGGAGCGTGCCGGCCCCACTCGGCGGAGACGTCCGTGGCGCTCTCCAAGGCCGCGCCGAGCCCGGGTACTTCGGGTACGCCGAGCGCGGCGACGAGCCCGAGCGCGAGCGCGTCGGGCTGCTCACCGCGGTCGTGCGCCGCCCATGCGCACCGCGCGGCCTCGCGAACGAGGCCGGCCGCGCCACCCTCGTCGCCGAGCACCGCACCCCAGCCCCCGACTTGAACGGGGCTGCCGTCGGGCAGCCGGCCCACCGCCACGGAACCGGTGCCGGCGACCAGGCCGACACCCTTGTCCAGCCCGGCGGCGGGGACGAGGAGTTCGGCGTCGCCCACGACCAGGGCGGGCACGTCGAGGAGACCGGTCAGCGCGGAACGGATCCCGGCGCACTGGCGCGGGGTCTCGCAGGCGTGTCCGCCCACGGCGACGGCGGCCGGAACCGCGCCTGGCGGGAGGGCCTCGCGGACCAGTGCGGTCAGCCAAGCGGCGGCGGCCCGGGGTTCGTGGGGCCGCCATCCACCGCTCGTGCGGACATGGTCGGCGACCAGGTCGTCCCCCGCGAGAGCGCGGAGGCGCGTCTTGGTGCCGCCCACGTCGATACCGACCGCAAGGGGTGTGGAGTCCTGCACGGATCCTCTTTCGTCGTTGCGATGCGCTGCCTTGCGCTGCGACGGCGGGCGAACCGTGCCTGGATGAAAGGGAGTTGAAGAATTCGGGAAGCCCCGGGACGGGCCTCTGACGGACCACGGCAGGCGAGTACCGTGAAGTTCGTTAGGAAGTTAACTAACGAAGTAGGGTGCGTCAAGGGGTGGCCGACACCCGGCCCCTGAGCGGTGAACGCCCCGAGGGGCCGCGCGCAGTGGTGACCGCGCGCTGTCAGGACATTCAATCATTCGTAACTTGGCGGACACAATCCATCGGGGTGTGCTGCCGAGGAGGTGTGGGGGTGCTGTGGAACGCGACCTGAAGGCAGGGCCGCGCCTGAGCGAGAGCGCGGGCGCGGTGTTCGCGGTGCTGGCCGGGGCCGGGAGCGCGACCCGCCCACAACTGGCGGCCCTGGCGGGCCTGTCCAAGCCGACCGTGTCCGCGGCCGTCGCCGAACTGGAGCGCACACGGCTCGCCGCCCGCTCAGGCACTGCCCACGGCGCCACCGGCCGTTCGGCGGCCCTCTACCGCCTCGGCCCCGCCGCGGGCTGTGTCCTGGCCATCGACCTCGGCTCCACCCACACGGCGGTCCGCGCCTGCGCCCTCGACGGCACGATCCTCGCGGCCCGCACCACGTATGGCGGCGGCACCGGGCCCGCGGACTCCGCCCGCGCCGAGCCGGGTGGTGAGATCCGGCCCGGGGGCATCGGTCTTGTCGAGCCGGGTGGTGAGATCCGGCCCGGGGGCATCGGTCTTGTCGAGCCGGGTGGTGAGATCCGGCCCAGGGGCACCGGTCGCGCCGAGCCCGACAGTGTCACCCGGCCCGCCGACTCCGCCCGCGCCACGCCCGCCGTCGGCACCCGCCCCCGCGACACCGTCCGTGCCGTTCTCGACGAGCTGGACCCGGGCACGGTGCGGGCCGTTGTCATCGCCGTCCCGGACGTGGTCCGCGAGGTCGCCGCCCTGGGCCCCCGGCCCGCCACGCCCGCGATCGCCGCCGCCGTCGATGCCCTCGACCTGCCGCCGGGCGTCGCCGTCCACATCGAGAACAACGTCAACTGCGCGGCCCTCGCCGAGCTTCATGAGGGCGCGGCCCGTGGCCGGCACACCTTCGGCTACCTCCAGGTCGGCCACGGCATAGGCCTCGGCATCGTGGTCGGCGGCCAGGTGCTGCGCGGGGCGGGCGGCGCGGCCGGTGAGATCGCGCGGTTGCCCTACCCGTGGGCGCAGGGGCAGGACTCCGTGCTGGAGGGCATGGAGGAGTACGCCGGTGCCGGCTCTCTCATGCGCCGCGTGGCCGCCGGCTGGAGCGACGAGGACGGCCCGGCGCCGCGGGACGCCGCCGAACTGTTCGCCCTGGCCGGCGACGGGCATGCCACGGCGCGCCGCTACGTCGACACGCATGCCCGCGAGGTCGGCCGCCTGGCCGCCGCGACCACGGCGGTCCTGGACCCCGGCCTGATCGTCCTGGGCGGCGGCATCGGCGCGAACCCACGGCTTCTGCCCGGTGTCCGCGCCGAGCTCGCCCGTCTGAGCTGGCCCACCGAAGTGGTCGGCAGCGAGGTCGGCGACAACGGCACCGTGGCCGGTGCGGCCCGCCTGGCGGTGGCCGGAGGAATCCAAACCGTGACCCAGGCCGCGGCAGCCAAGGATTGACGGGCTCCGGCTCGGTCTGCCAATGTCCGGACAAGCGCTTTCTAAGCCGGTCGGGACACCGGCTTGGGGTGAGCTTCCCGCCCGTACTCGACGTACGGCAACCGCACCAGGGCGTGCTTGTGCGGCGACGGCCACAGCGGCCGGGGACCCTCTCCTGTCAGGATGACGCGGCCGGGCGAGGCCGCGCCCTCGGAAAGCGAATTTCCTGCAAAATGCAGCACCCGTGCCGCCTCGGTCGGCGCCGTGCTCCGTCCCCTACGACGAAACAAGGGATCGAAGATGACCAATGTGGGTGTGCGGGGCTCCCGCCGACTCGGCCGCGGCGGCATAGGCCGCCTGGTTCCCCTCGCTGCCGTGGCCACGGCAGGTGCCCTGCTGCTCTCCGGCTGCGGGTCCGGATCCGACTCGGGCGGGACCTCCAAGTCGCTGACGTTCTGGATCTCCACGGTTCCGGGGCAGGACGCGGGCTGGAAGAAGATGGTGGCGCAGTACAAGAAGGAAACCGGCGTCAACGTCAAGCTCGTCAACATCCCCTACGACGGCTACGCGACGAAGCTGCACAACGCCGCGCAGGCGAACTCCCTGCCCGACGTGGCGGCCGTGCCGGCGCTGGACCCGATCTGGTCGAGCAAACTGATCGACCTCAGCTCCATCGCCAACAACAAGACCAACAAGATCAACGCCAACTTCCTCGCCAAGGACTCGTCCGGAAAGGTGCTGTCCATCCCCTCGGACGTCACCGCGTCCGGCCTGTACATCAACAAGTCGCTCTTCGAGAAGGCCGGCGTCTCCTTCCCGACCTCGCCCCAGAATACCTGGACCTGGACCGACTTCATCAAGGCGGCGGACGAGGTCCGCGAGAAGACCAAGGCCAAGTACTCCCTGACGTTCGACCAGTCGCCGTCCCGGCTCCGCGCCATGGTCTACGAGATGGGCGGGCAGTACGTCCACGCGGACGACTCCGGCAAGTTCTCGGTGGACGACGCGACCAAGAAGGCCGTGAACACCTTCGTCGGATGGAACGACGACAAGACCATGCCGAAGTCGGTGTGGACCAGCGGCGCCGACCCGTCGGCCATGTTCCAGAGCGGTGACGTCGTCGCCTACTGGTCCGGCGTGTGGCAGGTTCCCGCCTTCGCGGAGAGCATCAAGAAGTTCGAGTGGGCGAGCGTCCCGACTCCGGCCCAGCCGGTGCAGGCCAGTGACGTCAACAGCGGCGGCATGACGGTGGGCTTCAACAACAACGCCGACGCGTCCGCCGCCGCGAAGAAGTTCCTGTCCTGGCTGTACGAGCCGGCCCACTACCAGGCGCTGTGCGAGGCGTCCGGGTTCCTGCCGGTCGAGAGTGGTCTGAACCCGACGTACCCCTTCAAGTCCGAGGCGGCGCAGGCGGCGTTCAAGCTGTACAACGAGTCGATCCCGCTCTACGCCCCGATCTCCGGCTACTTCAACGGCGCGCAGACGAACTGGGTGCTGAAGGGCAAGAGCCTCACCGAGGACCCGACCAAGACGGAGCTCGGCAAGGCGGTCAACGGCCAGCAGTCGGCCGACAAGGCCCTGGAGAACATCGTCGCCGGCTACAACCAGCAGGTCGGCGGCTGATCGTAGGCCGGCGGGCCGGGCGGCGGGGTCTCGACACCGCCGCCCGGCCCGGCCGCCCGGCCAAGGCCGGGCTCATGGCGTGAGCCCCAGGAATCCATTCCACCAGCACGGAGTCAGGAAGATGACAAAACGCGCCTCGGACGTGTCCGCGAGCCCGCCGAGCCCGTCCAGGAGACGCAGCAAGTACACGCTTGCGCCGCTCGTCCTCATCGCCGCCAATGTCGTGCTCTTCGCACTGTTCTTCGTCTGGCCGGCGGTGATCGGGCTCGTCTACTCGTTCACGAACTACACGGGAGTGGGGGCGTTCCAGTTCATCGGACTGGACAACTACAACAACCTGTTCGGGGACTCCACGTTCTACGACGCGCTGAGCCGGACGCTGCTGTACGCCGTGCTCTTCGTACCGCTGAACTTCGCGGTCTCGCTGCTCGCCGCCAACCTGCTGGTGAGCAAGAACGCCAAGGGCGGGTCGGTCGCGCGCGTCATCTTCTTCATCCCATGGCTGCTGTCGCCCATCGTCGTGGGTGTCCTGTGGCGGTGGATGTTCGGTGAGAACTTCGGACTGGTCAACTACGTCATCGAGAAGTTCGGCGGCAGCGCCGTTCCGTGGCAGTCGAACGCGGACCTCTCGCTGATAGTGGTCGTGATGGCGGCCTCCTGGGCCTGGACCGGATTCTCGATGCTGCTGTTCATCGCGGCGATCAAGAACGTACCGGTGTCCTACTACGAGGCGGCCTCGCTCGACGGCGCCGGCCCCTGGCGCCAGTTCTTCAGCATCACGCTGCCGAGCATCGCGCCCACCTCCTTCATCGTCATCCTGCTCAACACGATCAACGCGATGAAGGAGTACCCGGTGTTCGTCGCCCTCAACAACGGCGGACCCGGCACGTCGAACAACCTGCTCGTCCAGTACATCTACGAGACCGGCTTCAAACGGGGCCAGATCGGCTACGCGAGCGCCGCGTCGTTCGTGCTCATGCTCATCCTGATGGCCGTCGCGATCATCCAGCTGATCGTCAATCGGCGGGTGGAGAACCGATGACAACTACAGATTTGCCACGTCCGGTCGACGCCGATCCCAAACGAGCCGTCTCCAAGAAGCGGCCCCGTGGGGCGGCCAGCGGCGGGCTCCGGCGGGCGGTGGCCCCGACGACACTGCTGTGGATCCTGGCGTGCCTGTACGGGTTTCCGGTGCTGTGGTTCATCCTCAGCTCCCTCAAGCCGTCCAGCGACCTGTTCTCCTCTCCGCTGACGCTGGTTCCGCACAACCCCACCCTGTCGGGTTTCAAGGCAGCGTGGGACAGCGCCAACTTCTCCCAGTACTTCATCAACACGGCCATCGTGTGCGTGATCACGACGATCCTCACGGTGGGCGTCAGCTGCTGCACCGGGTACGCGCTGGCCAAGTACGACAACAGATGGCTCAAGGCGTTCTTCATCTGCATCCTGGCCACCACGATGCTGCCGTCCGAGGTCATGCTCGCCCCGGAGTTCCTGGTGGTCCGCAACCTCGGCCTCTACAACTCGTTCGCCGGCATCATCCTCCCGGCAGTGCTCACCGCGACCGGATGCTTCATGTTCCGCCAGTTCTTCCTGACGGTTCCCGACGAACTCGTGGAAGCCGCACGCATCGACGGCGCGCGTGAGCTGGCGATCTTCGCGCGGATCATGGTGCCGCTCTCCCGGCCCATCATGCTGACCCTCGCCATCCTGTCCTTCCAGTGGCGCTGGAACGACTACATCTGGCCGCTGCTGATGCTCAACGACCCGAACAAGTTCACCGTGCAGATCGGCATCCAGAGCATCGTCGGCGCGCAGAACATCAACTGGTCGGTACTGCTGGGCGCCTCGGTCATCTCCATGATCCCGCTGATCCTCGTCTTCCTGGTCTTCCAGCGCTACGTCATGGGCGCCGACATCAACGCCGGACTGAAGGACTGACCGTGCCCACTCCGCTCGACCACGAGTTCGTCCGCGCGGCGGCCCGCGCCGCCGACCGGCCGGCCGCCCCGCTGGCGGCCCGCCCCGACGAGGAACCCGCCGGTGTGCCGCACCGTGGTCTGGCGCGGCGGGTGAAGACCCTGATCGCGGCGTACCGGTCCCCGGACTCGGAACTGCACGGCAGCGGACAGGCCGTCGCCGCCGCGACGACCCACCTGCGTGCCCTGCGGGCCACGCAGACCGGCACCGGCCTCTTCGCCGGCGGCGACAACGTGCAGTCGCCGCCGGACTCCGGCTTCACCGTCAACGACGTGTGCGACGCGCACGTCCTCGCCGCAGGCGCGGGCCCGGAACTGCGCGACGTCACGGCGGCGCTCGCCGAGATCGCCGGCGCCGCCACCGGCAGTCTCCTCACCGGTGGGGTGCACACCCCGAACCACCGCTGGGAGCTGTCCGCGGCGCTGGCCCGGCTGCACCGGTCGTTCCCGGACGACCGGCTGCTCGACCGCGTCGAGGAGTGGCTCGCCGAGGGCGTCGACATCGACGAGGACGGCCTGTACTCGGAACGCAGCGCCAACTACGCCGCCCACGTGTCGAACCCGTCGCTGCTCCTGCTGGCCGAGGTCCTCGGTCGCGCCGACCTGCTGTACGCCGTCGAACGCAACCTCGCCACCACCCTGGACCTGATCAGGCCGGACGGCACGGTGGAGACCGTCCACTCGCGACGACAGGACCAGAACCACCCGTTCCCGCTGGCGCCCTACCTGCCGCACTACCGGCTGCTCGCGATCCGCACCGGCCGGGGCGACTTCGCCCGGGTGGCGCGGCTGGCGGCCGCCGGCGGCATCGACGACCCCGACCTGCTCGCCGAGACCCTCCTCACCCCGGACCTGTGCCGTGTCCTGCCGGCCCCGGCCGCGGAGACACTCCCGCGCGACCGGTACCTCACCACCGCACGCCTCGCCGCACGCGCCTCGGCCACCGCGCACACGGTGCTGTACGGCGGTTCCGACGTGCCCGAGCACCGGCGCATCCGCTCGGGCCTCGCCTGCAACCCCACCTTCCTGCGCCTGTTCGCCGGCGCCGCCGTCCTCGACGCGGTCCGCCTCTCGCGCGGGTTCTTCGACCTGGGCCCCTTCCGCGCCGCCGACATGGAACAGCCCGCCGACAACAGCTACCGGCTCACCCAGACCCTCACGGCCGCCTACTACCAGCCGCTCCCCAAGGACGAGAGGCGGGACGACGGCGTCTACCGACTGGTGGACGACGGACGCTTCTCGGCCTCGATGGCCTTCCCGGACCGCCCTCAGGACGAGGTCTCACACACGACCCGCGTCGAGGTGGACCTGAGGGAAGACGGTGCCGACCTGCGGATCGACATCAGCGGACCACCGGTGCCCTGGGCCCTCGAACTGACCTTCCGGCCGGGCGGGGTGCCAGAGGGCGCCGTGCCGATCGGCGACGGACGCTGGTGCCTGACGGGCGGGCCGATGACCTACCGGGTCGGGGACGACGAGATCCGGGTCGAGGCCGACGTCGAGGCAGGCGGACCGCTCGCCGGGCCGGACCGGAGCGACGTACTGCGCTACGACCCGGGTGAGGACTACACCGTGGTGGGCGGCACCGATGCGACGACCGGGAACCGCGTCTACATCGGTGGACATGGCCCGCACACACTGACCGTCGCACTGCACGCCCACCGGCCCGCACCTGTCGGGTGACCCCGACGAACCACGCCATGGCCACCCCAGGCATGAAGGGTTGATCCCCGTGCACCTCACACCCCCTCCCGTGCACCTCCTCCACCAGCGCGGCCCCCTGCACGACCTGCCCGACACCCCGCAGGCCTACGACGCCGTCCTCGCCGACATCACCGAGCAGGCGCTGGCCCGCCTGACCTCGGAAGGCAACCTCGAACACCCCGACTGTGTCGACGACATCGGCGACACCTCGCTCGGCATCACCGCACTGCTGGCGCTCGCCTGGCAACGCTCCAAGGACCCGCGCCTGCCGGAGACGGTCCGCCGCAGCCTCGCCTTCCACCTGCGGGAGCGGGTGTACCGGGAGGACAACCCCGGCTACCCGAACCTGAAAGCGCGGGGCACGGGCCTGCCGTACGCCCGCTACGTCCTGGAGGCCGGCGCGCACCCCATCGGTGACTGGCCGAGCACGGTGTGGGCGCTGCTCCAGGCGGTGAACGTGCTGGACACGGCGGACGGACTGGTCGCCGACGAACAGCGCGCGGAACTGATCGAGGTGGCGCACGGCTACTGGCGCTGGCTCACCGAGGCGACCTTCTTCAACCCGCAGGAGGCCGGCAACCAGGCCATCGGCTGCGTCGTGGGCGGCCTGATGCTGGCCCGACACCTCCCGCCGGCGGAGGGGAAGGCGGTGCGCTCCCGGGCGATCGAGTTGTACGCCGACGAGATCCGCGCCCACCGCGTACGCGACCGGGGCGCACTGCTGCCCCCCGAGCACGGCGGCGCGTACGACAACAACTACGGCCCGATCTCGTTGTCCTTCCTCGCCCAGGCCCACCGGGTCAGCGGCGAGGAGATGTTCGCCGAGGACGGCGACGCGCTGGCCCGCTACATCGACGCGCGCCTGACCAACGGCGGCTTCGACAACGGCGGCCCCCGCTACAGCGAACAGCACTCCGCCTTCGAGTCGGTCCTCGGCCTGCGCTACTTCGGCCGGCGCATCGGTTCCGACCTGGGCCGCTACCGGGGTGACAGCCGCTGGGGCCGCCACGCGGTGAACGCCGACGGCGGCATCGACGGCCACTTCGCCTTCATGCTGGTCTGGCAGATCCAGGACAGCACGCGCTGGCACCGGACGCCGTCCGCCTCGACGGCGCGGCACCAACTGCGCGCGGGCACCGTCTCGGTGGCCTTCGACGACCGGATGACCCCGGCGGTGGTCGAGGCCGCGGGCACGTACTACCTGCCCGCGGCCGTGAACCGCCAGCACGGCTTCGGCCCGGTACTCGACGGCTTCCTGCTGTGCCGCCCCATGGGCGAGGTCCGCGTCCGCGACGTCCGCGCGGACGGTCTGACGGCCAAGCTGGTCACGAAGCCGGTCGTCGGCCGCGACCACGTCCTGCGGCACGTGCGGTCCCTGTATGTCACGGACGGCACGAGCCTGTGGCTGACGGTCGCCGTGGAACGGCTGGACGGGACGCCGTACCTGCTGGCCGGCCTGCCGTACGCCACGGACGACGGGGACCGGGTACGCAGGACCGCGCAGGCGCAGGTGACGAGTGCGGGTGCCCTGCGGCTCACGCACCCGCGGTCCGAGGGCGTCGACCACTTCGACGCCCGCACGGAAACCACCCAGCAGCAGGCCGCCTTCGCCCTGGCCGCCGATCCGCGCGGTTACGGCAACCCCGACGAGGGCTGGCGGCACCTGGTGTCCTCCACGGCCCTGGAGGCCGACCCGGCCCCCGACGCCCCGCAGGAGCTGCACGTTTTCGCCGTGCGCTACGGCCCCAAGGGCCTGTTCACGCCCGCATTCGAGCATGGTGAGGCCGGTCTGACCGTGCGGACGGAGGCCTACACCGCGGTGATCGGGGAGGCGGCGGGCGACGCGTCCGGGGAACCGGAGTTGACGTTGCACGGATGAGGGCCCGCGACCGGCTCCGTCAGATCGGCGGACCGAGGAGCGCCCCGTCCCCGCTCCCCGGTCTCACCCACGACCATGGCCGTCCACTCGCGCGGCAGTACAGCGAACTCGTCGAATCCCGGTCGGCCGCGAGCACGGTGACGGTCCGAGCCCCGTGCGCTCAGCCTCTCGCCCCCGCGGCCGGCAGCGCGGCAACCGGCACGACCAGGTCGGCTCGCCCCCGGGTCTCGGCCACCAGGTCGGCGTTGCGCTGGTCCGTCCCCAGCACCCACGCCACGGCCTTCTCGTGCTCCTTGCCGAACTCCTCGTGCCGGGCGATCAGCCGCCGGATCCGCTCCTGCTCGTCCACCTCGCAGAACCACACCTCGTCCAACTGCGGCCGCACCCGTGCCCACGCACCCGTCTCCAACAGCAGGTAGTTCCCCTCGGTCACGACCAGCCGGGCCGCCGACGGCACCGCGATCGCCCCCGCGAGCGGCTGCTCCAGGACGCGCTCGAATCCGGGGGCGTACGTGATCTCGTCCCCGTCCGACTCCTCCCGCAGCCGCCGCAGCAGCGCCGCGTAGCCCGCCGCGTCAAAGGTGTCGGGCGCGCCCTTGCGGTCCCGGCGCCCGAGCCGTTCCAGTTCGACGTCGGCGAGATGAAAACCGTCCATGGGGACATGCGCGACCCAGTCGGGGCCGCCCCCGTTCAACTCCTGGACGAGACGCTCGGCGAGCGTGGTCTTGCCCGCCCCCGGACTCCCCGCGATACCGAGAATCGCCCGGCGGCCGCCGTTCTGAGCCAGCGCGCGAGCGCGGATGAGCAGGTCGTCGAAAGTCAGGGGCACACAGCAGAGTGTGTCACCGATGAACCGCGGTACGGCGAGGAGTCTCGCCGGCAGCGGGCTTCGGCGGGCTGCGCCGCCACGACGGCACCCTCCGGTTCGCGCCCCGCCTGCCCGAGCGGATCGGCCGCCCGGCCGTCACGCCTTCACGCTCCGACTCCGCTCGCCGTCGGCGGTTTCGGTGACGCGTTGGGCCTGTCCACGGCGACGACCGCGTTCAGCGTGCTCGTACCCGCCGCGGTCCTCGCGGGCGGCGGGTACGCGGCGACCCGGCGCGGGCTGCCCGACTGACGTCGCCCGGCCGTACGGGGTCCGGGTCCCGGTGGCCGGTTTCCCGCCGGGCCGTGTCAGGTAGTAGTGGTGTGTCGGAAGGTCCGGAGGCGAGGGGGAGTGGCATGGCATCGAATGACAGCGGCGGCCGTTTAGGGGAGGACTTCCTCACCCCGGGGAGCTCGTCGTTCAGTGAGTTCCTGGCGGCGCACCGGCCGGAACTGCTGCCCACGCGCCGTCCGTTCCCCGACGGCGTCCGCGCCGCGCCGGACCGGTTCCCGCACGGCACCACCGTGCTGGCCCTCGCCTACCGCGACGGCGTGATGATCGCCGGCGACCGCAGGGCCACGATGGGCAACCTGATCGCCCAGCGCGACCTGGAAAAGGTGCACCCGGCGGACGACTTCACGGCCGTCGCCTTCGCCGGCACCGTCGGACTCGCGCTGGACATGGTGAAGCTGTACCAGGTCGAGCTGAAGCACTTCGAGAAGATCGAGGGCATTCCCATGACGTTCGGTGCGAAGGCGACCCGGCTGGCGGGGATGATCCGGCAGAACCTCGGCCAGGCCATGCAGGGCCTCGCCGTCGTCCCCCTGCTGGCCGGCTACGACGTCGGTGCCCGCGACGGCGGACGGGGCCGCATCTTCGGCTTCGACGTCGCCGGCGGCGCGTACGAGAAGTCGGACTTCCACGCCGAGGGCTCCGGCTCCCCGTACGCCCGGGGCGCGCTCAAGAAGCTGTTCCACGCGGGCATGACCCGGCGTGAGGCCGCCCTCGCCGCGCTCCAGGCGCTGTACGACGCGGCGGACGACGACTCCGCGACCGGTGGGCCCGACATCAACCGGCGGATCTTCCCCATCGTGTCGGTGATCACTGGGGAGGGCTTCGAGCGGCTGCCGGAGCCGGAGACGGAGGAGCTCAGCCGCGAGATGGTCGAACAGCGCCGGAGCAGGCCGGACGGCCCGAACGCCGCGCCGTGAGTTTGGTGGACGGCTACGTCGGACACCGCCGGACGACGATGTCCGACGAGCTCCGCCAGGCCAGGGCGCACGCGCGGCAGACCGCCGTGACGCACCGCGCCACCCATCTGACCGGCCCCGCCGTCACACGCGCAGCTCCAGCTCCTTACGCCACTTGAGGATCTGCTGCCGCGGATCCCCGGTGTACGACCACGGTGTGCGCGTCGCCCGCCGCCCGAGCATCCGCAGCAGCGCGGCGGCGACGTCCTCGGCGCCCGCCAGACAGGCCGCGTGCGCCAGGTAGTTGAAGTCGCGCAGCTCACCCGGCTCGATCGGACCGTCCGCCCGGGCCGGGATCCAGCGCTGCCAGGTGCGCCGTACGTCGCTCACGGCGCCGTCGTGGTTCCAGTGCTGCCCGAGACCCACCGCGGCCTGCCTGCCCTTCGCGGCGTCCAGGGCGTAGCGGTACTCCTCGACCCGGGCGTACTGCACCAGGACCGGCAGCGCACAGCCGGGCGGTGCCGCGCCGGCCGCGTCACGGGCGAAGTCGTACATGAGGCCGTGCGTGCCGTGCCAGCGTGAGGAGTAGTAGTGCAACACCTGGAGGTGACCCTCCACGCTGTACGGGTCGCGCTGGTGCAACTCGTCCCACCAGCGCGCCAGTTCCTGCCGCCGCACACCCGACGGATACAGCCGGGCCACGGAGATCAGGGAGATCCACGGCGTCGGGTCCTGCGGCGAGGCCTCCACCGCCCGCAGGCACGCCAGCACCGCGGCGTCGACCCGCTGTTGGTCGATGGGCACGCCTCGGCCCGCCGCGATGGCCAGGTTGAACGCCCGGGCCGCCTCCGTCGCCGCCCGCAGCACCTGTGCGTCGGCGCTGTGCGGCTCGGCGGCCAACCAGGTCTCCACCGTCGAATTCTCCGCGCAGGCCTGCGCGAGCAGCCGGACCCGGTGGCCCCGCGCCGACCAGTCGGGGCCCGTGGCCCGCAACAGGTCCCGCAGGCCCTGCCAGCGGCCGATGACGATGTCGTGCCGGGCGGAGGTGAGGGGCGTGTCCCCGCAGTCGGGGTCGAAGTCGGGAGCGAAGCGGTCTCGCGCCATCGGGTTCCCCCTCAGAAGTCGGTGGGGAGACCCTCATGGGCGACCGAGCCGGCGGTCGCACGGTCGGCGCGGACGTACTCCGTCTCGACGGTGCGGGTGGCGTCCAGCCGGGCGGGCCGGTAGTAGTCGCTGCCCTGCTTCCAGTACCAGAACATCGGGAC
Source organism: Streptomyces sp. NPDC001315 (assembly GCF_042896175.1). Taxonomy (NCBI): domain Bacteria; kingdom Bacillati; phylum Actinomycetota; class Actinomycetes; order Kitasatosporales; family Streptomycetaceae; genus Streptomyces; species Streptomyces sp. NPDC001315. The sequence continues at coordinate 136,207 of NZ_JBIAWZ010000013.1, forward strand.
CAGCCCGACGGCCAGCCCGCCGATGCCGATCGCGACGGCCGCACCGCTCAGGTCGCCCAGCGACTCGACGAAGATCCAGAACATGAACAGGGCGCCGAACAGCGGCCACACCCCGCCGAGCAGGAAGTTGGCCGGCGACCTCAGCAGCATCTTGCGGTAGGCGACGACCACCGCGAGGCCCGCGAGACCGTAGTACACGGCGATCTGGAGACCGATCGCCGAGATGGCGTCCGCGAGGATCTCGCCCACCGAGCCCAGCGCGTTGGAGGCGACGAACATCGCCAGCGCCACCCCGCCGACCACCGCGATCGCGACCCAGGGGGTGTTCCAGGTGCGGTGAACCCGGCCCAGCGCGGCCGGCATCGTACGGTCCCGGCCCATCGCGAACAGGGAGCGCGTGACCTGGATGAGCGTGGTCTCCAGCGTGGCGATGGTGGACAGCATCACCGACACGATCAGCAGCTTCCCGCCCCAGCCCGGCCAGATCTCCTCGCCGAGCGCGCCCAGCACGTTGGCGCCGTTCTCCTCGATCTGCTCGGACGACAGGATCACGTTCACCGCGATGGTGAACACCTCGAAGAGCAGGAAGACGATGCCCACACCGATGAGGCCCGCGAGTCCCGTCGTACGACGGCTGTTGCGGGTCTCCTCGCTCAGGTTGCTGGTGACGTCCCAGCCCCAGTAGTAGAACGCGGCGACCAGCGCGCCCGACGCGAACCCCGCCACCCCGTCGAAGTGGCCGAAGCCCAGCCAGGACCAGTCGAAGGCGCGGGCGTTGCCCGAGTGGAAGAGCGCGAGCACCGCGAACAGGGCCAGAACGGCGAGCTCGACGCCCGACATCACGAGCTGAGCGCGGACGGTGAGCCGGGCGCCGCCCAGCACCACGCCCAGCATCACCAGGAACCAGGCCGCGCCGACGAGCGTCGACAGCGCGGTGTCGTCGGCGAGGTTCTCGTCGAAGAGGGCGAGCGTCATCGACCCCGCCGGCAGTGAGCCGGCCACCATGAAGATGGTCGCCGAGACCACCAGAGCCCAGCCGCTGATGAAACCCAGAAAGGGGTGGAGCGTTCGCCCCACCCACGAGTAACTGGCGCCCGCGTTCACGTCGATGCGACCGAGATAGCTGAAGGCCAGCGCGATGCCCAGCATGGGTATGGCGCAGTACAGCAGCGCCGCGGGGCTGGCGAGACCGACCGCGCCCACCAGCACCGCGGTGGTCGCGGCCAGCGAGTACGCCGGAGCGCTGCCCGCGACCGCCATCACCACCGTGTCGAACGTACCGAGGGCGTTGGCCTGCAGCCCTCTGCCCCTGCTGTTGCTCATGGTTGTGCTGCTTTCCGTCGTGCACGACGCGAGGGCGAGGCGACCTGGCCCCGACGACGTATGGGGGTGGGGGGTTGCGGCCGCCTTGAACCGGAGAGGGTTGGCCTCGGGTCAGGGACGGCGAAAGAGCCGGTGGTTACCGTTCAACCGCTGCGTCGGCGGACGGTCACACCGAGTGTGCGAGTGATGATAGCCCCCGCGCTCACCTTGGCAAGACGGTGGCAGACGCGGCCCGGGTCGGGGGCGGAAGGACGAGTTCCGCGGTCAGTCCCCGATCCGGTCGAGTTGGCGCAGCTTGTTGGTGGCGTCCAGGGCCGCGACCTTGTAGGACTCCGCGAGCGTCGGGTAGTTGAACACCGCGTTGACCAGGTAGTCGACCGTACCGCCGCACCCCATGACGGACTGTCCGATGTGGATCAGCTCGGTCGCCCCGGTGCCGAAACAGTGCACGCCGAGCAGTGTGCGGTCCTCGGGGGAGACCAGCAGCTTCAGCATGCCGTGCGCGTCGCCGATGATCTGCCCGCGGGCCAGCTCGCGGTAACGGGCGATGCCGACCTCGAACGGCACACGGTCCTCGGTGAGCTGGTCCTCGGTCCGGCCCACGAAACTGATCTCCGGAATGGTGTAGATGCCGATCGGCTGAAGGCGGTGCATCTGCCCGACGGGCTCCCCGCAGGCGTGGTACGCCGCAGAACGCCCCTGCTCCATCGACGTCGCGGCCAGCGCGGGGAAGCCGATGACGTCGCCGACGGCGTAGATGTGCGGCACCTGGGTGCGGTAGTGCTCGTCGACCGCGATCCGGCCGCGCGCGTCGGCGGCCAGTCCCGCCTTGTCCAGGTCGAGTTCGTCGGTGAGACCCTGTCGGCCCGCCGAGTACATCACCGCGTCCGCGGGGATCTTCTTGCCGCTCTCCAGGACCGTGAGCGTGCCGCGCGGATGACGTTCGACGGCTGCGACGGTCTCCCCGAACCGGAAGGCGACCGCGAGGTCCCGGAGGTGGTACTTGAGCGACTCGATGACCTCGACGTCGCACATGTCGAGCATCCCGGCCCGCTTCTCGACCACGGTGACCTTGCTGCCGAGCGCGGCGAACATGGAGGCGTACTCCATGCCGATCACGCCCGCGCCGACGATCACCATGGACCGCGGGACCCGTTCCAGGGTCAGGACGTTGTCCGAGTCGAGAATCGTCCGCCCGTCGAACTCCACGGTGTCGGGCCGCGCGGGCCGGGTTCCGGTCGCGATCACGATGTGCTCGGCGCTCAGCAGCCGTTCCTGCCCGGTCACTTCGCGCAGGGCGACCGTGTGGTCGTCGACGAAGCGGCCGGTACCGGAGTACAGGGCGATGTGGTTGCGGGAGAGCTGGTTGCGGATGACGTCGACCTCGCGGCCGACCACATGCTGGGTGCGTGCGGTCAGGTCGCCGACGGTTATGTCGTCCTTCAGCCGGTAGCTCTGCCCGTACAGATCGCGCTGGGTGAGTCCGGTCAGGTACAGCACCGCCTCCCGCAGCGTCTTGGAGGGAATGGTGCCGGTGTGGATGGAGACCCCGCCGACCATGTCGGGGCGGTCGACGACGGCGACCCGGCGGCCGAGCTTGGCGGCGGCGATGGCGGCCTTCTGGCCGCCGGGTCCTGATCCGAGGACGAGCATGTCGAAGTCGGGCACCCTCAGGAGTCTGTCAGTCCGGAGGTACCTTTCGAAAGGGTGTACCGGGCTTGCGGTACCGGGCTTCTACGGCAGCAGCTTCTCGATGGCGGCGGGTCCCTCCCGGTCCAGCTTCCGCTGGGCCCATTCCAGATTGCGCGGGGTCAGGTCCCGGCCCGTGGCGAGCACCAGGTCCTCCGGTGCCACCTCCGTGCCGGTGCGGGTGTGGAGCAGGCTGTCCGGGGTGACGCGCTCCTCGGACGGCCGGGACGCGTCGGGCTGTGACGTCTCCATGATCTCTGCTCCTCGGGGTCCGGTGGGGACTGCTTCGGCCCGGTGCCGGCACCGGGCCCACTATCACCATTCATCGTGCGAGCCCGGTGCGCATCCGGAGGCGCGAGTGCCCCGTCACGGGCCCGGGACACCTGGGTCATCGAAGCGGCGTCCCATGGATGACGAGAGCGGCCGTGGACACCGCGGTGGCTGCACCGGCCGCTGCCGCACTGCGACGCCGACAGGGAGCAGGAGGCGCCGTCCGCCGGCCTCAGCGACCCCGCGGCGGCTCGAGAGCGAGAACGAGCATCGTGACGTCGTCGCGTGCGGTCGTCGTACCGCAGAACCGCAGGACGTCGGCCCAGACATGGTCGGCCAGGGCCTGCGGGTCCACGGCGTGCTCGGCGGCGAGGGCGGCCAGCCGCTCCGGCAGGGGGTAGAAGGCACCGGTGGCGTCCCGAGCCTCCCAGACGCCGTCGGAGGCGAGCACCAGCTGGTCGCCGGGCCGCAGGCGCACCGTGATCGAGTCGTGCGCGGTCGGGTCGGGCAGTCCGATACCGAGTGGCGGCCACGGCGTGCTCGCGATCTCCGTGGCCGTCCCGTCGCGCAGCAGCAGCGGCGGCGGATGACCGCAGATCACGATCTGCACGGTCCCCGCGCCGGGCGAGAAGTCCAGCAGCACGGCGGTCGCGAACAGCTCGTCCCGGCGGTTCTGCGCCGCGTCCAGCAGCAGCCGCCGGTCCAGGCGGCCGGCGACCGCCTTGAGGTCGGGGTGGTCCAGCGCCGCCTCCCGGAACGCCCCCATCAGCAGCGCCACCGTGGCCACGGCCGCCAGCCCGTGCCCCTGCACATCGCCCAGGACGGCCCGTACGCCGTGCGGACACTCCCGCACGTCGAAGAAGTCCCCGCCGACGAGTGTGCCGCGCTGCGCCGCCCGGTACAGGGTCGCGCAGCGCACCGGCCCGACCCGTTCGGGAACCGCCGGCACGACCGCGCGCTGCACTGCCTCAGCGACCGTGCGCTCCAGATCCAGCTGGGCGTCTCGGCGGCTGCGCACGAACGACACGAAGACGCTCAGCACGGCGACGAAGCAGATGGTGAGCAGGTCGGTGTTGCCCGGGTGGTTCAGCCGGAACGCGGGGACGATCAGCACCGTGACCGCGACGAGGCCGAGCAGAGCGGTCGTCATCGGCCCGTACGACAGCACCGCCAGCGGCGGGATGGCGCCCAGGAGAAAGCCGATGTCGAGCGGATCGGGGCTCAGCAGCGTGGCGACCGCCACGCCGGCGATCAGGGCGGGTGGCAGCGCCCGCACCCACCGGGGCGGCGGCGCGCCCCGCAGCCAGCCCCGCCGGTCGCGGCGGGACGACATGGCGCGCAGGCTTCCCACACCACCACGCTCCTACGGCGGGCCGCGAGCCGCACGTCCGGGCACCGCCCCGGCCCGCCCACCCACGGAACCTCGATCGACCCGGCACTGCCCACCTGCCCGACGGTGCTCCCGCCCCCGCCCCCGATGTCGGTGGCGGGTGCCATGCTGGGGCATCGGAACCAGGCCCGGTCCCCTTCGATGTGCAGCCGCGACGATCCGCTGGAGCGAGGGGCCGCCCACAGGTAGGTCCCTGCTCGTACGGGATGCAGCCGACGCCCCCTCGCCGGACCTGGTGGAACGCCCTGTTCAGGCGCCGTGGGCGGTCAGCCGGGCCTCGGTCGCCGCGAGGATCTCGGTGACCCGGAGGGCGAACGCGGCGTCGCACGGATGCGGGCTGCCCGTGCGGGCGGCTTCGCGGAGGCCGTCGATGGCGCGGGTGAAGGCGGAGAGGGGGCCTTCGGAGCTCTCGGGGAGGAGGGTCACCCCGTTCTCGCCCCGGAGCTCGACGGCCGCCCCGGCCGCGGCGGGCGGCGCGGTGAGGCTGAGGGTCAGGGTGCTCGAGGCGCCGCCGACGTGCTGGAGAACCACGTGAACGGTGTCCCCGGGCCCGTGCGCCGCGGCGGCCACGTGCCGGACGTCGCCGAGCACCGGGAGCAGCACGGACAGGGCGTGCGGGCCCACGTCCCACAGCGCGCCCTTCTCCCGCCGCCACGGCGAGGCCGCGAACGGGCTGTCGCCGGTGTACAGCGCGCCGAGCCACTGTGCCCGGCCGGTGAACCAGCCGTCCGCCCGCGCCTGTTCGGTGATCCAGGCCTCGGAGTCGGACCGGAAGCGGGTGGTGAAGAAGACCACCGAGGCGACACCGGCTTTTTCCGCCGCCTCGACCACGGCCCGCCCCTGCTCGACGGTCGTGGCGATGGGCTTGTCGAGCAGCAGATGACAGCCGGCCCGCGCGGCCCGCGCCGCCAGGCCGGCCTGGACGTCCGGAGGGAGGGCCACGGCCACGGCGTCGACATCGGCGAAGAGGGCGTCGACGTCGTCGTAGGCCCGCGTGCCGTGAAGGTCGGCCAGATCCTTCGCCGCGTCGGCGCGACGGCCCCACACACCCGCGAAGTCGACCTCGGCGTGGGTGCTGAGGGCGGGGGCGTGGACCATGTGCGCCCAGGGGCCGGTGCCGAGCAGTCCGATGCGCATGCCGTCGCCTTTCCACGGTGCCGGGCGAGATGCCGACCGGTGCCGTAGCGGTGGCCGGTCGTGAGCGACCCTCGCACACGAGACCGCTGCCGCACAGCCCGTCGGCCGGTTCCGTGGCTCAGGCCGCGCGAGGTGCCGGGGGAGTCTCGGTGTCCGCTTCGGGCGCCGGGCCGGGCGCCGCGTCCCTGTGGCCGCCCCGCACCAGGCGCAGCGGCCGCCGTCCGGCGGCATGCCGACGCTTCGAAGGAGTGGGATCGAGCAGGCGGTCCTCCACGCGGTCCATCACGATCAGCAGGACGGACAGGAGTGGCAACAGCAGTACGGCGACCAGGAGCATGGCATCCCCCTCGACCAGGCGACACCATGCGGGTGCTCCGATCCCGACCGCTGATGCGTGCCCGGCAGGTGAAGAATCAGTGACGGTCCGCACGTCACCTCAACACAGCAGCCGACGGCGACCGGTTGACCTGTCCTCATGAGCAACCTGCCATCAGTGCAGGGTCTTTACGTCGAAGACTGGAACCGCCGAAGGTCAAGTCCCTACGATGTACTGTCTGTCACGCCGGTCCAGTTGGCGCGGCACCGAGCTGGGGGAGCGATGAACACCGAGAATCAGCTGTCCACGAAGATCGACGCCAATGTGCCGACAGCCGCGCGGATGTACGACCACTACCTGGGCGGCAAGGACAACTACGCGGCTGACCGGGCCGCGTGCGAGGAGCTCGACAAGGTCGTCCCCAGCACCCGCCGTCTGGCCGTGAACAACCGGCGCTTCCTGCAGCGGGTCGTCAAGACGCTGGCGACCGACTACGGGATCCGCCAGTTCCTCGACCACGGCTCAGGCCTGCCGACCCAGGACAACGTGCACCAGGTCGCCCAGCGCATCGACCCCAGCACGCATGTCGTCTACGTCGACAACGACCCGATGGTGCTGGTGCACGGCCGGGCGCTGCTGGAGCAGGACGAGCGCACCACCGTCATCCACGCCGACATGCGTGCCACCGAGGAGATCTTCTCCCACCCGGACACCCAGCGTCTGATCGACTTCTCGCAGCCGGTGGCCGTGCTGTTCAACTCGGTCTTCCACTGCGTCCCGGACAGCGAGACCGACGGTCCGCAGGCCGTCGTCCGCCGCGTGACCGAACGGCTCGTGCCTGGAAGCTACCTCGTGATGTGCCAGCTGGTCAGCGAGGACGCCCAGGTCCGGGAGTTCGTCACGGACTTCATGGACAAGGCCACCCAGGGACATTGGGGCCGGGTGCGCCAGGAGAAGGACGTCGCCGAGTTGTTCGAGGGCATGGACATCCTCGAGCCGGGGCTTGTCGAGGTGTCCACCTGGCGGCCGGACAGCGAGGTCGCTCCCCGTCAGCTGACCCAGGAGTGGATCGAGTTCGGCGGCGTGGCCCGGCTCCGCTGAACCACGACCGACACCGACCCCCACAAACCAGAACGCAGTGCCACCCACGGCCGCGCGCGACGCCGGAAGTGAAGCGCGCGGCCCGGGCGGCGGTCACCGTCACGGGCGCGGGTAGCGCCCCTCCATCGTGTCGCGCAGCAGCCTCAGCGAATCGCGTGGGTCAAGGGCCTCATCCGCCAGCCGGTCCAGCGCGAGCCGGTACTCTTCCGTCTCGTCGCGGTCCTCGAGGAAGTTCGCGCTCCTTATGTGCTCGAGGTAGACGACGTCGGGCAGGTCCAGGCCGCCGAAACGGAGATACGTGATCGGTATGGCGGGTGCCGACGCGTTCGTCACGTCGAGGGGGACGACCTGCACCGTCACATTGGGCCGCTGAGCCATCTCGGCGAGGTGGGCGAGCTGTTCGCGCATCACCGCGCGGTCGCCCAGCACCCGCAGCAGGACCGATTCGTCGACGATCGCCCACAACTGCGGGGCGTCCGCTCGTGACAGCAGCTGCGCCCGGCGCATACGGAGCTCGACCCGGCGCTGCACCTCGCCGGCCGGAACGTTCGGCAGACCCCGCTCCACCACCGCCCGGGTATAGGCGGGCGTCTGCAACAGGCCGGGCACATACTGGATCTCGAAGGTCCGGATGGTGGCGGCAGCCTCCTGCAGCCCGACCAGACGGTCGAACCACTCCGGCATCAGGCGCTTGTCGTAGCGCTGCCACCACCCCGGCTCACCCGCCCGCTGAAGCAGCTTGAGCAGCACCGAGGCCTCGTAGGCGTCCGTGCCGTACAGCTCCAGCAGCGCGCGGACGTCCCGCTCCGTCGGCGGCCTGCGGCCCTTGCCCGACTCGATGCGCGAGAGCTTCGCCCCACTGAACCCCAGGGCGCGTGCCGCCTGGTCCTGGGCGAGGCCCGCGTCCTCACGGAAGCCGGCCAGCTGGACGCCGACCAGCATCTTCAGCAGGGTCGGCGCGGGCTCCGGTCTGTCCAGATAGGGTTCGAGGCGGGAGATGCGATGCGACTCGGCGGACATCCTGGCTCCCAGTGGACCGGCAGAAGTGGCAATTACCCTACCGCAATCCTTCGGTCCCTTTCGTATGGAACGCGAAAGTCAGGGAGTCGGGTTCCGCCCCGGTGCGCGCCCGGCAGTCGTCGGCGCTCAGGCAGCGCGGTTCACAGCAGATGGTCGAACTCCCCCTCCTTCGCCCCCGCCAGGAACGCGGCCAGCTCGGACGGCGTGTAGACGAGCGCGGGCCCATCGGGATCACGGGAGTTGCGCACCGCGATGTCTCCGTCGGTCAGCGCGGCGACTTCGACACAGTTGCCCTCGGCGTTGCTGTGCCGACTCTTGATCCAGTAGGCGCCCAGCGAGCTGGCGCGCACCCCGTTCCGCACTCCTGGCACCGAAGTCTCCTTGCTGTTCACGTTCTTCGAGGTGCTTCGCGCACGCCCGGCTGATTTTCGCGCAATTTCTCATGCAATTGCACGCGGGCGCCGTCAGCGTGGATAATAGCCGCGGCGTCAACCCCCGTGTGGACGCCGGGAACCTGCCCTCACCTCAGGGAGATGTCGTGTCGTCACCTGCGTCCAGAGCGGTCCGGTCGCTGAGCGAGGGCGCCATACGGTCAGGTGGCACCGGCACCACCGAGGCGCCGGCGCGAACGGTCCACTGCGCGCACCCCGGGGAGCGGCCGCTTCCGGAAGCCGGGGCGCCGAGCGGCTCCCGTGTCTCGGCCGCACTGCACATCACGTGCGACACCGAGGGGTTCGCCCTCGCCCGTGCCTTCACCCGGGGCACGCTGCACGACTGGTCACTCGACCACTGCGCCGACGAGGTGCTGCTGGTGATGAGCGAACTCGCCAGCAACGCCGCCGAACACGCGGTGCCCCAGGCGGTGGACGGCGACCCGGACGTCCGGCTCGGGCTGGACCTCGCGCCCGCGCACCTGTTGCTGACCGTCTCCGACCATGCCGACAACCCGCCCGTGCACCAGCCCGACGATGACGTCGCTCTCGCGGAGAGCGGGCGCGGCCTGAGCATCGTCGAGGCCTTGTCCGAGGATTGGGGCTGGACCGCCAGACCCCCCGCGGGCAAGACCGTCTGGGCCAAGTTGTCGACCCGTCTCCTCACCTGACACGACTGCCGTGGAAAGGCCCCTGCCATGCGCCCCGCTCCGATCGGACAGCCGAGTACGAAGCGCGCAGATCGCGACACGCCCGCACAGGGAGTGGCCAGGGCCGCGCCCCTGATGGCGCTGGGACAGGTGCCCTGGCACGAGATCAAGGACTCCTCCGGCTCCGCCGCCGCGATCCCGCTGCTCCTCAACAGCGTCGCCTGGGGCGACGCCGACACCGCCCGGAGCGCGCTCGACGACTTGCGGAAACGCATCTGCCAGTACGGCTTCGTCGTCGAGCAGGCCACCGCCGCCACGGTCCCCTTCCTGTGGGAACTCGCCCAGCTGCCGCACGTCACCTGCCGGGCCCAGATCATCCAGTTGCTGAAGAGCATCGCCGATGCCCGGCAGTGGGAGAGCACGGCCGCCGTCTACCCCAAACTGCTCAACCACCGTGAGAACCACGTCGTGTGGGAGCGCAAGGCACGGCAGGCCGTCCGCGCCCGCCGCGGTGAGCTGCGCCGCCTGATGGCCGAGGACGACGCCGAGGTCGCCCGCGCCACGACGGAGCTCGCCCGCACGCTGGGGGAGTGAGACACCCGCTGCCTGACGGCACGGTCGAACGCCTGTCACGCCGCGCTGCTCCTGCGGGTCCGGTCCCGGCATGCCGAGTCGTGGTCGGTGCCCAGGCTGGTCCACCAGCGCTCGCAGCACGCGGCGTCCAACTGCGTCCGGACCGCGACGTCGAGGGCCGTGCCGACGTGCGCGGGCGGCGCGGCGTTCAGCCGGCGCAGCCGGGCCACGGCCCTGCGGTGGTCGCACAGGACGCTCTCGCGCAGCACGGCGATGACCGGCACGAGACTCGCGGCCGCGAACAGGCACCCGGCCCACGCGGACCCGTACCGGAACTCGAGGGCGGCGGCCCAGGCCAGCCCGGCGCTGGTGGCGAGGTAGAGGGCGCAGAGGAAGCGGCTGGAGCGGGGCATGACGTACACCGTTCGTTCAGAGGGGCGTGCCCTTGTTCAACTGCTTTCTGGGCATTTGGAAGCGGTCGGTTTCGGGCGTCATGCATGCCCGGTGCCGGTCAGGGCGCGCTGCTGACCCGGCCGGAAGCCCGGTCTGTCGGCGACTGTCCACTTCTCTCCCGGAATTAACACCCAGGTGGGCGAGGGCGCCTAGACTCGGCAGCCGTGCCGAGGCGCAGCAGCGCTCGAGGCGTACCAGACGAAAGGCGCGTTGCCGGGTGTTCCACGATTCCCCCATCTACGACCGACTCATCGCGGAACGCGGCGATGTGCCCACCCAGGTGCGCCGGGAGGCCGAACGCGTCAGCAGGGAACTGGAACTCGTGCTGCGACCCACGCATGCGCTCGGTTACCCCGACCCCTCACCGCGCCCGTCCTCGCCCGGTGCCGGATGGCAGCGGACGGCCCTGCTGCCCGGCCAGCTGCCGCACTGATCAATCGTCGAACGATTCAGCCGTTCGCCATACCCGAGCAGTTGACATGCTCCGGCCGCTGCTCCGGCACCGACTGGGCCAGCCATTCCGCGATGCCGCGGGCGATGGGCTGGCCCGTGTCCACCTCGACGAAGCCGAACTGGCCCGACTGGTTGCACTCCAGGAACCACCAGGTCCCGTCGGCGTCCTCGGCGAAATCGAAAGCGCCGTAGGCCAGTTCCGCCTCGCGGAGGTAGGCGTGCACGCCGGTGGCGATGCGCGGCGGCACCTCGACGGGGTGCCACGGCACGGCGGACGAGGCGTAGCGGACGTCCACCTGGTCGGGGTCGGCGTTCGGGTCGGTGGCCTTGCGGGCGGCCAGCATCCGGTCGCCCGCGACGGTGAGCCGGATGTCGGCACGTTTGGTGACCCGGCGCTGCAGCAGCGTAGGGCCGTAGGCGACGGCGGTGAAGTCGGCGTCCGGGGCCACCCGGCTGGTCGGCACCGCCCTGGGCGGATCCTGTGGGTGCGCGCCCGAGACGGGTTTGACCACCAGGTCCGGATAGCGTTCCGCGAATTCGCGGGCGGCCTGCGGGAAGGTCGTGATCAGGGTGGCCGGGACAGGCAGTCCGGTGCGCTGGGCGAGCCGCAACTGCCAGGGCTTGTGCCGGGCACGGAAGGCCGCGTCGGGATGGTTCATCCAGCGTGCTCCGCTGTCGCGGAGCATGCCGTAGAGCGCCTGTGAGGACTCCTCGGTCAGCCAGGCGGAGGACCCGGCGGCGCGTGCGGCCGGGGCGCCGGGCCTGCGCACCCAGACCGAGCGCAGACCGTCGATGCTCACCAGGCGGCCCGCGGAGGACAGATGGCCGCGAAAGGTGCCGTGGACATACTCACCGGAGAGCGCGACGCCGTTGGTGAGGTCGGCCGGATCGAGCCGGACCACGGGGACGCCGGTCGCGTTCAGGTGGACGACCACCATGTCCGCCGTGACGTCCTCTTCACAGGTCAGGATCAGTACGGTCATTGTCGGCGGCTCGTGTTCAGTCGTCGAAGTGGGTCTTGGAGCCCGCCGTCGAGGTGGTGGTCCCCAGTTCTCTCAGCAGGGCGTGGTCGCGGGCGGCTATCCGGCCGTCGAAGAGTACGTTCAACTGCAGTCCGGAGTCGTAGGCATACGGAGTTGCGAACTCCAACTCCGCCGCCGGGCGTGCGTAGTTGAGCGCGAACGGTTGCATGGTCTCTCCCTCTTCGGTACTGCCTCGATCAAGCGGTGTCGCCCGGCCACCACACTCGGCCCGCTGTCTTGCAGCGACCCCCCAGGTACTTATACGAATCGAACGAGTGATTGGTTTCCTTACTCTGCGTGACGATCGGCGCTTGGGGCGCCGGTGCGTCAGCCCTCGGCACCGGTACGGTCGGGAGAGCGGTGCAGGGTGCGGAGGGCGAGCAGGAGCACGCCGATGTCGTCGAGATAGACAGGATCGGGCAGCACGTCGGTCGGCAGTACGAAATACAGGACCGCGCCCCAGAAGACCCAGCGCGGTCCGGTCGGAAGTCCCGCGCGCCGCAGGCCCCGTCGGGCACGGACCAGCCGCACCAGCACGCCGACGGCCACGGCGAACAGGGCCACCGCCGCTACCACGGCGACGGCGACGAACGTGGTGGTCGAATCCACGGACCCTCCCTCGCGCGGTATACCGCGCCGCGTCTGGTCTTCCCCGTTTCTTTCCCCCGCTTTTGTTAGTCGAATGCCCGTTTTTGTTGGAGGAACGCCCGTTTCCGGCAGGGGCTTCACCAGGCTGCTTCACCCACGTGGCGAGATGGGCGACGGGTGCCCAGGAAGGGGCAGGGGGCAAGGGACTTGTCCGCTGCGCGCTCAGGGGGCGCCGGTGAGGTCCTTCAGCCCGTCAGGCCGAGGTGGGATCGGCCTCGTCGATCCAGTGCGCCTCGATGTCGGGGACGTCGGCGTGCGCGGGCACGCGGTAGCACCCCAGGTCGGACTCCGACCGAAGGGGGATCGCTCGTGCTGTCCTCGGTCAGTGCCCTGCCGACGACCCGCCCCAGCCGTCGGCCGGGGGCTCCGCCCCGGCTCCCCGGTCGGTGGCGTCGGCAGTCCCCGCCGGGCGCAGGCCCTTCGGGCCGCTCTTGAAGCGGTCCAGGGTGCGGGTCAGCTGCTGGAACGGGAAACCGCCCTGCCTGCCCGGCACGGGCCGTGCAGCGCCGGCGGACTCGCGGTAGGCGGCCAGGGCCTCGTTGGCCCGCTCGGCGGCCTCCCGGTACAGGTCGCGGGACTTCGTCATGGCATCGAGCGCCTCGGCGTACATCGCCACGAGCTTGCGCTCGCGGTCGAGCTCCTCCTCCAGCGTCAGCAGCCGCCAGTCCTCCCGCAGCGCGGTGAGGGCAGCCTCGGCACCGGTCGGCAGCGGCCTCGGCAACGCGGCGAAACGTGTCACCGCGTCTAGGAGGTCGGTCGGCTCCGAGCCGTCCAAAAAGACACTGCGTACGGCGAAGTCGGCGCCGTCGTACTCGGGCGCGGCCGGGCTTCCGGGCAGTACCACGGCGCCGCCGCGCGGCAGCTCCACACCGAAATCGCGCAGGGCCCAGTTCACGGCGCGCAGTTGGTGCGGCGCGGCGCGGTGCTCCACGACACGGTGGTGCAGGCCGGGTCCGAGCAGCGGGGTCAACGGGCGGCGGCCGCGCTGGTCGGGGGTCATGGCCTCGTGGACGACGACGTGGACGGCCCAGCTGCCGCGCACCGCGGTGCGCAGCAGGCGCCGTAGCTCCTTGTCGTCCTCGGGGAGCGGGTTGGTGTCGAGGAACCTCAGGCGCGTGGCCGCCTCGTGGTCCCAGGCGGTGTCGCGCTCCTGGGGCCAGAACATGGTGGCGGGGGAGGGCCAGCGCTGGTCCCACGGCTGCTCGGCCTCCGCGACCAGCGCCCAGTCCTGCCCGAAGGCCGAGTCCTCCGTGAGCGTCAGCCGGGCCCGTACGGTCACGTCCGGCGCGACCAGCCAGCGGGCCTCGAAGATCCGTTCGTCCGTGGCACTCTCGGACTCCGGCACCTCCAGGAAGTCCCGGATCGCCTCGGCGTCCTTGAGCAACTGGAGGTTCTTGCGCAGGACATCGGCCGCGGCCGGTCCGAGATGGCGGCCGCGGACGAGCCAGACCGTGGGGGGAGTGGTGGGGTGCGTGGTGGGAGTGGTCGGCATAAGTCCATTTTGGGGCGGGGGCGACGTGCGACTGCCAGTATGTCGCCGCGCGTCGCGCACGATCAGGCGGGGGTCGCCCTGCGGGGACGTGAATCGTCGGAGAAGGTGGGCAGGAGCACACCGGCCGACCGCACATCCGAAGGAGTGATCCATGAAGCTGGACCTAGAGGGACGGACCGCGCTGGTGACGGGCTCCTCCCAGGGCATCGGAGCGGCGATCGCGGCGGGCCTGGCCCGCGCCGGAGCCCGGGTCGGCGTCAACGGCCGCGACCCCGACCGGCTCGCGAACAGCGTCGAGGACCTCCGGGCCGAGGTGCCGGACGGGGTGTTCGTGCCCGTCGCGGCGGACCTCGGCATGGAAGAGGGCGCCGCCCGCGCGGTCGACGCGTTGCCCGACGCCGACATCCTCGTGAACAACCTCGGCATCTTCGGCGCCCGCCCCGCGCTGGAGATCAGCGACGACGAGTGGCGCCGCTACTTCGAGATCAACGTCCTGGCGGGCGTCCGGCTGACGCGCGCCTACCTCCCCCGGATGACGGAGCGCGGCTGGGGGCGCGTCCTGTACATCGCGAGCGACTCGGCCGTCGTCATCCCCGCCGAGATGATCCACTACGGTGTGTCGAAGACCGCCCTGCTCGCGGTGGGCCGCGGTTTCGCCAAGGAGGCGGCCGGTACCGGCGTCACGGTGAACTCCGTCATCGCCGGGCCGACGCACACCGAGGGCGTCGAGGACTTTGTATACCAGCTGGTGGACCGCGACCTGCCCTGGGACGAGGCGCAGCGCGTCTTCATGCGCGACCACCGCCCGCAGTCGCTGCTCCAGCGGCTCATCGAGCCCGAGGAGATCGCGAACCTCGTCGTGTACCTGAGCTCGCCCCTCGCGTCCGCCACCACGGGCGGTGCCGTCCGCGTCGACGGGGGATACGTCGACTCGATCCTTCCGTAGCGCATCCCCCGGTCGGCCGACCCGGTGCCGCCCGGCGCGTGCCGCACACCGGGTGCGCGGTGTTCACTCCACCCCACCGGCGTTCACCCGTGTTCGCGGCACGCTCCGGCCCCGACAATCGTCTGGCGAAGGGGACCCGCCCACCATCCGCGTCGGGGCGGGTTCCGTTCGCCCCCGACCACATCCGCGCATGCGCCACCGGAAAATCTGGGCTGCGTCCCCGGAGCGCCCCGGTCGTGCCGCCGGTGTGGAAGAAGGAGGGAAGGCACGGACATGAACACCAATGTCCTGCGTACCGCCGACGGCTGATCACCGGAACGGGCCACGGCTCGGTGATCGCGGCCGGTGTGCAGGGCGTCGGAGTAGTGATCGGCGCACCAGGAGGGAGCGGAGGGTGGGAGCGGGGCGCGTGGTGACGGCCTGATCCGGCCACCGCCGCCGTGGCCGCCGTGTCGTGCGTGCTGTTCGCGGCGCTCATCGGCCGGTGACCGCCCGCAGCCGGCCCAGTTCGGCGGCGAAGCGGGTGCCGGGTGCGGACGCTGCGACCGCCTCCGCGTCGGCAGCGGTGTCGACGTCCCGAAGGAGAGGCAGATCGCGGACGCGCAGACCGGCGGCGACGAGTCGTTGCCGCTGGACGGTGCCGGTGGTGGGCGTCGACATGGGGACGCCGCGCAGCAGGGCCGGGTCGGGGGAGGCGAGGCCGAGGGACCAGAATCCGCCGTCCTCGGCCGGTCCGAAGTACGCGTCGTGGTCGGCGAAGTCCACGGTGAGCAGCTCGGGTGTCACCTGGGGGGTGTCCATGCCGATCAGCAGGGCCGGGCCGTCGCATCCGCCGAAGGCGGCGGCGAGGCGCTCGTCGAGGCCGCCCGGACACTGCGGTACGACGTCGAAGCCGGGCGGCAGCCAGGGCCCCGGCCTTCCGGCGAGGACCAGGAGGCGTCGCTCGACGGGGGTTCTCAGCACCGTGCGCAAGGTGTCGGCCAGCGCGGCTTCCGCGAGGAGCGCCGCTTCCCGCGGGGTGAACGGCGGCGTGAGCCGGGTCTTGACGTGTCCCGGCAGCGGCTCCTTGGCGATGACGAGCAGGGTGGTCATCGGACGGTTCCTCCTCGTAGTGGTCCTCGCGGTGCCGCGGACGCTCGCGGTGCTTCGGCCAGGACGCGTCTCATGTCCCGTACCGCCTGCCAGGTGCCGCGCCAGGTGCCGGTCACCTTCGAGGCGCCGGCGCGCGGCAGGTACGGCACGTCGTGTTCCGTGATGCGCCAGCCGGCGTCGGCGGCGCGGACCACCATCTGGAGGGGGTAGCCGCTGCGCCGGTCGGTGAGGTCGAGGCCGAGCAGCGCCGAGCGGCGGGCGGCGCGCAGCGGCCCGAGGTCGTGCAGGCGCAGTCCGGTACGTCGGCGCAGCATCCGGGCGAGCGCGAGGTTGCCGACCCGGGCGTGCGCGGGCCAGCTGCCCCGACCCTGCGGGCGGCGTCGCCCGAGCACCAGGTCGGCGTCGCCGTCGCGCACCTCGTGGACGAAGGGGACGAGCAGCGCCGGGTCGAGGGAGGCGTCGCAGTCGCAGAAGCACACCGTGCCGGCGGTGGCCGCGGTCAGCCCCGCGTGGCAGGCGGCGCCGAACCCGCGGCGCTGCTCGCGGACGACGGTCGCGCCGAGCGCGCGGGCCAGCTCCGCCGAGCCGTCCGTGGAGCCGTTGTCCACGACGAGGGCGCGCCAGCCGGGAGGGATGCGTTCCAGCACCCAGGGCAGGGCCTCGGCCTCGTTCAGGCACGGGAGGATCACATCGACGTCGGGTGGTGCGGTAGAGGTCGTCACGGTCTTCACTCCACGGACGCGAAAGCCGCATATCGGGCGTCTGTTCCTTACGGTACGCGGACGTCGGAGGTGGTGGGCGGCCCGGGCGGGGGCCTGCTGCGACGCCGGCCGTATGGAGCAGCAACCGTACGAGCCGACGGCCGCCCGGGCCGTCGCTGCCGGGCGTGGGCCGGCCGGAACCGCCCGGGTCCTCGTCGTCGACGACCCCACGGTCTCCGAGGTCGTCCCGGATACCTCGACCGCGCCGGCCACCCGGTGGACCGGGCCGCCGGCGGACCGGCGCCTGGTTACCGGGCGTCCCCGCGCAACCGGGCCCGCGCGAACTCCCGCATCCCCTCCGCGAACCCGATCCCCGCCTTCCAGCCGAGGTCGGAGCGCAGCCGGGAGGAGTCCGCCGTGATGTGGCGGACATCGCCGAGCCGGTACTCCCCGGTGACGACGGGCTCCGGCCCGCCGTACGCGGCGGCCAGCGCCCGCGCCATTTCGCCGACGGTGTGCGGCTCGCCGCTACCGGTGTTGTACGCGGTGAGCGCTCCGCCGGGCGAACTCCCCTCCAGGGCGGTCACATTGGCCGCGGCCACATCCCGTACGTGCACGAAGTCCCGCCGTTGCCGCCCGTCCTCGAAGACGCGCGGCGCCTCGCCCCGGGCGAGCGCGGAGCGGAAGAAGGAGGCGACGCCGGCGTACGGGGTGTCGCGGGGCATCCGGGGGCCGTACACGTTGTGGTAGCGCAGCGACACCGCCGAACCGCCTGTCGACCGGGCCCACGCGGCCGCCAGATGCTCCTGGGCCAGCTTGGTCGTCGCGTACACGTTCCGCGGGTCCACCGGGGCGTCCTCCCCGACCAGGCCGGGCGACAGATCCTCGCCGCACACGGGGCAGGCGGGCTCGAAGCGCCCGGCCGCCAGGTCGGCGACGGGCCGCGGCCCCGGCCGCACCACCCCGTGGCGCCCACACACGTAGCGCCCCTCCCCGTACACCACCATCGACCCGGCCAGCACGAGCCGTCGTACGCCAGCCTCGGCCATGGCGGTGAGCAGTACGGCGGTGCCGAGGTCGTTGTGGGAGACGTACTCAGCCGCGTCGGCGAAGCCGCTGGCCAGCCCGACCATGGCCGCCTGATGGCAGACGGCGTCCACCCCGGACAGGGCACGGGAGACCGCCGCCCCGTCGCGGACGTCGGCGCCCGGGTCCTCGCGCACGTCGAACACGACGGCCTCGTGCCCGTGCTCCGCCAGCGCCTCGACGACATGGGACCCGATGAACCCGGCACCGCCGGTGACCAGTACACGCATATCCGCACGCTAGGCCCCGGCCCTCGGCTGCCACAGCGCCACGCCGGGCACGTTGCCGTGGGCGGGGACGCCGGCGAGATCCTTCAGCACTCGGGCCAGGTGCAGCAGGTTCCAGGCCATGAAGGTGGTGCTGCGGTCGGTGAAGAAGTTGTCCGGGCCGCCGGTGCATCGGTGGCGGGCGACGAAGCGGTCACACAGCCCTCCCAGAGCCTGCCGCCGCACGTCGCGCGGCGACGCGTCCACATCCGGGTATCCCTTGACCTGTGGAAAAGCAGGTAGGGCGGTTGCGACCCGCAGCACCCCCGGGTTGTGCCGCATGTTCCACTGGAAATTGCCAAAGCCCTCACCTGAAGCCGACACATTCCGTAGTCTCGGCGTCACGTTCGCGGTACATCCGTGCGGGGAGGGGGTTCCTGCATGCCCGGAATCGACGAGAGTCTGCTGGACGCCATGCGTGTGCCGGGCGCCCGAGGAGCGTCGGTGGTCGACTGGATCAGTGGGCTCGCCCTGGGCGTGGTCGGCGAGGCATCGGGCGGAGACCACGAGGCGACGGCCGTGGAGACGGCGGAATTCGCCCGCGCGGCCCTCGAAAGCCGCGCCTTCGCCCCGGCGGGCGACGATGACCGTCCGGAGCCGGATCCGGGCGTGGCACCGCCCGTTGAGGACCTGATCGTCACGACCGCCGACTCCTACCACGTGCTCCGGTTCGTCGTCACACCCTTCGACAGCAGCGTCTTCCTGCACCTGTGGCTGGACCGCACCGCCGGAAACCTGGCCCTGGCCCGCATTCGGCTGGCCGAGACGGCGGACCGACTGGTGCTCGGATGAGCCTGTCACCGCTGACGGACGCCACAGTCCTGAACTCCCTCGAAACCCTCGCCGCCGACCGCGCGACCGGCGCCCTCACCAGCGAGCGTGGCACCTTCTACCTCCTGGCCGGAGACGTCGCGCACGTCGACTCCCCCTTCGCCCCCGACCTGGGCGTGCTGCTCACCGGCAGCGGCGCCGTCGACCGCGACGGCTGGCGGGAGGCACTCGACCAGGGCGGCACGCGCCGGCGCGTCGGCCGTCAACTCGTCGACAGCGGACGGCTCGCCGCCGGGGCACTGGAGCTGTGTCACCTCGGCGTGCTGTTCGACGCCGCTTACTTCGCCCTCGGCCACACCGGCCGCGCCCCGCGCTTCCGGCCCGGCATCGCGCACTGGCTCGGTGCGGTGCGTCCCGTACCGGTGGACACCGTCGTACGCGAATCGCAGCGGCGGCGTGAGCAACTCCAGCGCATCTGGCCCGAGCCCGACATCGACAGCTCCCCCCTCGTGCGGGTCCCCGGCGCCCACGCGGAAGCGCTGCCCACCCGGCGCGACCGCACGCTGGCACAGGTGGACGGAGCGCGTACGGCGGCCGAGATCGCGTCGGCGCTGGCCTGGCGGACGTTCCCCACCCTCGTCGAACTGCGCCGCCTCGCCGCCGACGGACTCGTCACCGCCGTATCCGCCCAGCCCGTGCCACCCGACCCGAGCCTTCCCTGGCACACGGCGACCCAGGACGAGGTCGACACAGCCCTGCTGCGCCGGCTCCGAGACGCCTTGGAGGCACTGTGATCCGCGCGCGCCGACAGCGTGCCGAAAGGAGACTGTTCATGGCCGTCGAGGCCGACGTCCTGAGCGAACTGCGCCGACTGCGCACCCGCATACCCCAGCTGACGGGGTCCCTGGCGGCCAGCGCCGACGGTCTCGTCCTCGCCCAGGACCTGCCGGACGCCGAATCGGAAGGACTGGCGGCCCTCACCGCGGCAGCCCTCGGCGTCGCCCACCGCATGGTGGACACCGCCAGGCGCGGCGAGTTCTGCGAGCTGCTGGTGCGCGGCGCCGACGGCTACGTCGCGACATACGCGGCGGGTCCGTCCGCCGTGCTCACCCTGCTCGCCGACGGCCGCGCCAACGTCGGCCGGCTCCATCTGGAGGGCCGGCGCAGCGGTGCGCGCATCGCGGAACTCGTCGCGGCCCAGGCCGATGCCGACCCGGTCGCGCACGCCCCCGGGCGGACGATCGCCGCGAGCGACACGACGGCACCCGCCGATCAGGGCCGCACCCTCGGCACACTGCCGCTGCGCATACCGCAGCAGTCCCGGCACCGGCTCCGGCCGGACACCGGCGGCTGAGCGCACCGCACGCCCGATCCCACTCTTCACCCCCTTCACCACTGACTGATCCGGAAGGACCTGACGCATGGCCAACTTGGAGACCTCGCTCAAGGAATGCCTGAGCTCCATCGACGGCGCGACCGCGGCAGCCCTCGTCGACCACACGAGCGGCATGGCGCTGGGCACGATCGGCGGCGGCAAGGACTTCGACCTGGAGGTCGCCGCAGCGGGCAACACCGACGTCGTCCGGGCCAAGCTGCGCACCATGGAACACCTCGGTCTCCAGGGCGAGATCGAAGACATCCTGATCACCCTCAGCACCCAGTACCACCTGATCCGCCTGCTCAAGGGCCGCGACGGCACAGGGCTGTTCCTCTACCTCGTGCTGGACTCCGGACGCGCCAACCTGGCGATGGCCCGGCACCAACTGCGCAAGATCGAGAGCGACCTGGAACTCTGAGCGTGCCGCTCCAGGTCAGCGCCGGCCGCGCCGGCCGGGCATCTCCCGGTCGGCGGCGTCGCCGACCGGCGGCCCGCTGAATCCGCCGGGGACGAGGCGCGGCGGCCCCACCCGAGGCGCCGACGTCGTGGGCGCGGAGCGCTGCTCGGGCGGCTGCCCGAGCGGTGCCGCCCGGCCCAGCACCCGGGTGTGGGGCATCAGCGGGGCACACACGGAGCAGACCTCGCTGAGCGTCCACACCTGGCCCACCGACGGATCGTGGCGCAGGACGAGGACGACCACACCCCCGCAGGAGACCCGGGTGCCCTCGTGCAGCACGCACCTGTGCTGGCGGCACGAGCAGGCGGCGTCGGGACGTACCGCCGCCGCCCTGGCATGGGCGGCGGCATGGGCTTCGGCGAACCGGCGCAGGGCGGCGACGTCGCGGGAACGAGGAGGCATGCTGCAGGGCGAGGAGCAGCTGACAGAGGCGGTGCGGTCGCGATGACCCGTCACCCGGATCGTCCAGGACCGACCGGGGCGACGAGCCGAGGGCGCGTCAGGGTACGTGAGAGCCAAGACCACATGTCCTTCGCGGGAGGTCGGGAGGTGTCGGGCGGAAGAGCCGCTGAAGGAGATCTACCCGGACTCACGTCACTCACAGCATGCGCGAGACGTCGGATTTTCCCACGCCGGCGCATACCGGCAGACGGCTCGTCGACGGCTGCCTGAACTCGTCGCACCGCCGTCCGCGACCGAGTTCCGGGGCGATTCGGTCGCCCCATGTCTGACGCCCGATTGACCACCTCCTCCTTCTCCTCCTTCCTCGTGCCCGGCATCTTCCGGGCCTGGCCCGGGCGGCGGTCCCGTTCAGTGAGGGAAGGCGCGTGGCGGGCGTTGCCTCGGCACCTCGTCGCGGAACTCCTCGATGACCGAGCTGATCTGTCGGGTGAGGGCGGTGTTCTCGAGCCGGTCCAGGTAGAGGTTGCGGCGGGCCAGGCCGAGGGCGTCGACGCAGAAGTACAGGGCCATGAGCGGGTTGACGAACAGTTCGCTGTTCCTGGTCCGCTCGGTGAAGCGGACGTCGCCGAACTCGCCTCGTACGGCGGCGGCGACGGACCCGTTGACGATGCTGGGGTGGTCCGGCGTGCACTGCTGGGCGTGGGCCACCGCGTCGACGTAGAGGGCGCCCTCGCGGCTGTCGTACGGCAGGGAGAACGCCCCCAGATAGGCGCCCTCGCGTTGGAGAGCGGCCAGGTTCTCCAGCACCAGGGAGTGGTTGACCCCGTGGTACGCGTCCACCCCGAAGCCGAGGCACGCGACCAGCCGGTGCTCGACCTCGCTGAGTCCGGCGACCGCGCCCAGGCTGGCCATGTCCTCCTCGGGCGTGCCCAGTCCGTGCTCGTCCCCGCGCATCAGTATGTCGGTGCCGCCGTCCACCAACACGATCGCGTCGACTCCGCCCAGGTGCTGCAACAGTGCGCGGTACGCGGCTCGCAACGGAGTCACGCCGGTACGGGAGAAGGCGTACACCGTGGCCGGCAGGCCCTGCTGCTCCAGCCACCGCGCGAGGGTGCGCTCGGGGAAGTAGTCGCCACGCGCCGACGTGTCCGGGCGGACGGCGGCGACGTCCTGCTCCAGCCACACGTCCAGATCCAGGCCGTACAGGTCGGCGAAGGACAGGTTGGCCAGGTGGACCTCCTTGCCGGCCGACCGCAGGGCGAGGGCCAGCGGAAGCCCGGCGTAGACGTCGAAACCGCCGCCCGCACCGGCGACGAGGATCCGCCGTGCGTCACGCAGACGGGTGAAGAGGGGAGGCTCTTGGAGGGTGAACACCGGGGGAAGTTAACAGGGCTGCGGTACGGGACCCACCGGTTTTCGCGGATGGCTGTTCGAGTTCGGCGGGCCGGCGCTCAGACCGGTGCCGAGAACGCGAACCGGACGTCGGTCAGCCGCTCCGACACCTCCCACAGGCGGCGCCCCGTCCCGGCGTCGGCCGCGGCGTCGGACAGCCGTACCCGCTTCGGTGCGCCGCGCAGCTCGCCTCTGCCGTCCGGCCCGATGAACTCGCCGCTCTCGACGTCCGTGGCGGTCGCCGCGTACAGCTGGGGCAGCGCGCCCCGGTCCGGGGACTGCGCGAGCGGGGCGAGGACGCGGCCGTACAGCACGCGCACGAGGCCGACCGGTGCGCTCGTCTGGAGGTTCGTCGAGGTGTATCCGGGGTGCGCGAGCACGCTGCGCACCGGGCTGCCTGCCTCGGCCAGGCGGCGGTGGAGTTCCCGGCCGAAGACGGCGTTGGCGAACTTCGACTGGTTGTAGAAGGCCATGGGAGAGTAGCCGCGTTCGCCGGTGAGGTCGTCGAAACGCAGGCGTCCCTGCCGGTGGTTGAGCGAACTCACGGTGACCACACGAGGCTCGCGCCCCGCGCCCAGCAGGTCGAGCAGCAGGCCGGTGAGCGCGAAATGGCCCAGGTGGTTGCAGGCGAACTGCAGTTCGTGGCCCTGTGCGCTGAGCGTGCGTGGCGGTGCCATCACCCCCGCGTTGTTGACGAGGACGTCCAGACGCCGGTGATCGGAGCGCACCCGGTCGGCGAAGGCGTGCACCGAGTCGAGGTCGGCGAGGTCGAGGTGGCGTGTCTCGAGATGCGCGTGCGGTTGTTCGGCGGTGATCTGCGCGACCGCTCGACGGCCCTTGTCCTCGTCGCGTACCGCGAGGATCACCCGCCCGCCCTTGCGGGCGAGCGCCCGGGCGGTGGCCAGACCGAGGCCGCTGTTGGCCCCGGTGATGACGGACACCCGCCCGGTCTGGTCCGGAATCTGGTCGGCGGTCCAGCGCTGCTGCTTCGGCATGCGGCATACGCTGCCGCGCATGGCACTAGGTGTCAAGATGGCACTCGACGCCATGTGTGGCATCCAGGTATTGTGGTCCGGTGACCTCCCGTCCCGACATCAGCCTGGCCGAGCGCAAGCGGCAGCTCGTTGCGAACGAACTCACCGAATCGGCCTTGCAGTTGCTGGCGTTGAAGGGGTTCGACGCGGTCACTGTCGACGAGATCGTGGCCGCCGCGGGCGTGTCCAAGCGGACGTTCTTCCGCTACTTCGCGTCCAAGGAGGATGTGGTCGTCCAGTTCCTGGCCGGCATGGGCGCCGACATTCACGCCGAGTTCTGTGCCCGCCCGCGCGACGAGCGGCCCTCCGTGGCGCTCCGGCATGCTGTCCTGGCCCCCGTCGAGGCCTGCGCCGACCATCCCGACCACGCCCAACGGGCCCTGCGCGTGGTGCGGTTGATCCTGCGCACCCCCGCCCTGTACGCGCGCTTCCTGGAGCGCCAGGCGCAGTGGCGTGACGACCTGGCGGCGGAGCTGGCGCACCGTCTGGACCGCGACCCCGCCGGCGATCTGTACCCGCGGCTCGCCGCCGGAATGGCGCTCACCGCCTTCGACGCGGTGCTCGAACGCTGGAGCGGAAGCGACGGCGCCGAGGACCCGGCCGACCTGACCGACCGGGCCTTCGCCGTCCTCGCCCCCGCGCTGGACTCCGTCTGACGGGCGGGCAGCGACAGCCGTTCGGTGTGCGGGCGGCAAAAACGACGGGCCCGGCGGCAGAACTGCCTCCGGACCCGTCGGTGTCGGCCGGCTGCGGTCACCCGCGGCCGGCCGGCGTGCAGCGATTCACGCGCCGCTCTCCCTGAGCATGTCCTCACGCTCGACGAGCTTCACGCGTTCCCGGCCCTGGGGCTCGCCCAGCGCCTTCTCGGCGGCGTCCAGCTTGTACCAGCCGTCCCAGGTGGTGAAGCGGACGCTGCGCTCGGCGAGGAACGCGTCCACGGCCTCGGGCTCGGGCGAGGCCGGCGCGTGGAGGCGGCCGTTCGCGTGGTCGTCCAGAAGGTTGGACACCGTCTCGTTGGCGTCGCCCTTGGTGTG
The DNA here is from genome assembly GCF_042896175.1 of Streptomyces sp. NPDC001315. Lineage (NCBI taxonomy): Bacteria > Bacillati > Actinomycetota > Actinomycetes > Kitasatosporales > Streptomycetaceae > Streptomyces > Streptomyces sp. NPDC001315. The sequence continues at coordinate 160,734 of NZ_JBIAWZ010000013.1, forward strand.
GCCGATCAGGCCCACGGGACCGCGCCGGATCCAGCCGGTGACGTAGACGGACTGCAGGTGCGCGCCGCTCTCCTCGATGACCCGGCCGCCCTCGTCCGGGACCGTGCCGGAGTCGATGTCCCAGGGCAGCTTGGGCAGCTTGTCGGACAGATAGCCGACGGCGCGATAGATCGCGGTGACGTCCCAGTCCTTGAACTCGCCGGTGCCCTTGACGTTGCCCGTGCCGTCGAGGGCGGTGCGCTCGGTGCGCAGGCCGACGACCTTGCCGTCCTCGCCGAGGACCTCCGCCGGCGACTCGAAGAAGTGCAGGAACAGCTTGTGCGGCCGGTCGCCGACGTCGCGGATCGCCCAGTTCTCCAGGGTCTTGGCGACCATGTCGGCCTGCTTGTTGCCGCGCCGGGTGGCGATGGAGCCCTCGTCGTAGTCGATGTCCTCGGGGTCGACGATGACCTCGATGTTGGGGGAGTGGTCCAGCTCCCGCAGCTCCATCGGGCTGAACTTCGCCTGCGCCGGTCCGCGGCGGCCGAAGACGTGGATCTCCAGCGCCTTGTTGGCCTTGAGTCCGTCGTAGACGTTCGGCGGGATCTCCGTCGGCAGCAGCTCGTCGGCCGTCTTGGCCAGGATGCGGGCCACGTCGAGCGCGACGTTGCCGACGCCGAGGACGGCGACCTTCTCGGCCTCCAGCGGCCAGGTGCGCGGCACGTCGGGGTGGCCGTCGTACCAGGACACGAAGTCGGCGGCGCCGTAGGAGCCCTCGAGGTCGATGCCGGGTATGCGCAGCTCCCGGTCGGCGGTGGCGCCGGTGGAGAAGATCACGGCGTCGTAGAAGGCGCGCAGGTCGTCCAGGCTGATGTCGGTCGGGTAGTCGACGTTGCCGAAGAGGCGGATCTGGGGCTTGTCGAGCACCTGGTGCAGGGCCGTGATGATGCCCTTGATGCGGGGGTGGTCAGGGGCGACGCCGTAGCGGATCAGGCCGAACGGGGCCGGCATGCGCTCGAAGAGGTCGATCGAGACACCGGGGTCGGCGGCCACTTCGGACTTCAGCAGCGCGTCGGCGGCGTAGATCCCGGCGGGGCCGGCTCCGACGATGGCTACCCGCAGGGGGCGGGGCATGATCAGGTTCCCTTCGAGCGGTGACAAGCTACTCGACGGGAAGCCTAAACTAAGGCAAACCTTAGTAGGTACGCGGGTCCGGTCTATGAGCTCATAAGCGTCATTTATGGGTCGGCGGTGGGTGTCAGGGCAGCTGCTGCTCCGCCCAGATGACCTTGCCGTTGGGCGTGTACCGGGTGCCCCAGCGGTCGGCCAGCTGTGCGACGAGGAACAGGCCGCGGCCGCCCTCGTCGGTCATGGCCGCGTGGCGCATATGGGGCGAGGTGCTGCTGCTGTCGAAGACCTCGCAGATCAGACTGCGGTCGCGCAACAGGCGGACGCGGACGGGGGCGCCGCCGTAGCGGATCGCGTTGGTGACCAGCTCGCTGAGGATCAGTTCCGTGGTGAAGGTCAGCTCGTCCAGGTCCCATTCCGCCAGCCGGCGCGTGACCCGGGCCCGTACGTCCTTCACCGCGGCCGGATCCATCGGCACCTCCCACTCGGCGACGCGGTCGGCGCCGAGCGCCCTGGTGCGGGCCACGATCAGGGCGATGTCGTCGCTCGGCCGGGCCGGAAGCAGGTCGTCGAGCACCACCTGGCAGGTGTCCTCGGGTGACGCCTCGGCGCGTGTCAGGGCGGTACGCAGCATCTCCAGGCCGGTGTCGATGTCCCGCTCGCGGTCCTCGACCAGTCCGTCCGTGTACAGCACGAGCCGGCTTCCCTCCGCCAGCTCCACCTCCGCCGTCTCGAACGGCATGCCACCGACACCCAGTGGCGGTCCGGCCGGGACGTCCAGGAAGTCGACCCCGCCGTCGGGCCGGACCACGGCCGGCGGCGGATGGCCGGCGCGGGCGAGGGCGCAGCGCCGGGAGACGGGGTCGTAGACGGCGTACAGGCAGGTCGCACCCGTGACGGGCGCGCCGGCCCCCTCCGCCGCCTCGTCCTGGTCGATACGGCCGACGAGTTCGTCGAGCAGGGCGAGGAGTTCGTCGGGCGACAGGTCGAGGGCGGAGAAGTTGTGCACCGCCGTACGCAGCCGGCCCATCGTGGCCGCCGCGTGCAGACCGTGGCCCACCACGTCGCCCACGACGAGCGCCACCCGGGCGCCGGACAGCGGCAGTACGTCGAACCAGTCGCCGCCGACCCCCGCCTGCGCGGGCAGATAGCGGTAGGCGATGTCCAGGGCGCCCTGGTCGGGCAGATTGCGGGGCAGCAGGCTGCGCTGCAACGTTTCGGCCATGCTGTGCTCGCGCGTGTAGCGGCGGGCGTTGTCGATGGAGACCGCGGCGCGGGCGACCAGCTCCTCCGCGAGGGCCACCTCGTCCTCGTTGAACGGTTCCGGCTGCTCCGAGCGCCAGAAGCTGACCACGCCCAGCACCAGGGCTCCCGCCCGCACGGGCACGGTGATCAGTGAGTGGATGCCGTACCTCACGACCTGTTCGGTGCGTTCGAGATCCTGGGCGCGCCAGCCCGGCGCCTGGTCGAGCCGGGGTTCGCTGACGGCCCGGCCGGTGGTGACGCTGCGCGCCTGCGGCGAGGACGCGACGAACCGGATCTGCTCGCCGACCGCGTAGAGAGGGGCGTCCTTGCGGATGCCGCTCGACGCCGTACGGCGCACCACGTCGCTCGCCTCCGGCTCCTCGCCGCCCAGGACGGCGTCGAAGAGGTCCACGGTGGCGAAGTCCGCGAACCGGGGGACGGCCAGTTCGGTCAGCTCCTCCGCGGTCCGGGTCACGTCCAGGCTCGTGCCGATGCCCACCCCGGCGGCGTAGAGCAGGTCGAGGCGCTCACGCGCCGCCTCCGCCCGGCCGGACAGGGCACGCAGTTCGGTGGAGTCGCGCAGCGTGGCCACGCTGCCGGGCGGGCCGCCCTCGAGGTCCGTGGGCCGCTGGTTGATCGCCAGCAGCCGGTCGCCGACCAGATGCACCTCGTCCGTCGCGACCCGGCCGGAGGAGAGCAGGCCGGCGGTGTCGGGATCGAGGCCGAGGTCGAGTGCATGGCGCCCCTCGGCGTCGTCGGGCAGGTCCAGCAGCCGACGTGCCTCGTCATTGACGAGCAGCAGATCGCCCTCGCCGCTGACGATGATCACCCCTTCCCGTACGGCGTGCAGGACCGCGTCGTGGTGCTCGTACATCCGGGTCATCTCGCGTGGCCCCAGGCCGTGGGTCTGCCGCAGCAGCCGTCGGCTCGCCAGCGCCGTGCCCGCCGTGGCCAGGGCGAGGCCCACGCCCGCGGCGCCCAGCAGGATCGGCAGCTGCCGCTCCGCGGCACCGCCGACGTGCGCCGTGGTGATGCCGGCCGACACCAGACCCTCGACCGAGCCGTCGGGCGCCTTGACCGGCACCACGGCCTGCACCAGCCGGCCGATGGTTCCGTTGATCTCCTCGACCACGGTGCCGCCGGCCAGCGCGGGCTGGAGCGTCCCGACGAACTTCTTGCCTATGCGGTCCGGGTTGGGGTGGGTGTAGCGGACCCCGTCGGTGTTCATCACGACGATGAAGTCGACCTTCGCCGCCTGGCGGGCCGCCTCGGCGCGTGGCTGGAGTACGGCCGTGGGGTGGGGGCTGCGCAGCGCCTCGCGGATCCCGGGGGAGTTGGCGAAGGTCTCGGCGACGGCGAGCGAACGGTTGCGCGCGTCCGTCGTACTGTCGTGCCGCACCTGGAGCACCAGCGCCACCACCGCGGCCACGACCAGCAGCAGCACGATGACCACGTTCAGTACGAACACCTGCGCGGCGAGGCTGCGTCCGCCCAGGGCGGACCGCAGTCCCGCGACTTTTCCCCACCGCGGTCGGCTCCCGCCGTCCCGGTGCCCGGCCGACGTACGGTCCACCGAGCCCGACCGCGTCTGCCGCTGGCGCTCGCGCGTGCGTCGGTAGCGGTCTGGAGCGCGCTGGGTGCGCTGACCGCCGGGACGGGTTGACCGAGGCTCCGCTCGACCCGGGAGTCGAACCATGTGCCATGTCTACACTGCCGGACGCCGGGTGGCGAGGGGCGTCACCCCTTGTTACAGACCGCATCCTCGCCGGGCGAAGGGCCTACGGGCCGTCCGTGGGACCGCTGTGGAAGCCGCCGCGTCCGTACGGCGGGCCGGCTGATCGGTGGGGTGAGCTGTGGGAGTTGCTGCTTGTGCGGTGGGTCGGCGGTGCGTTGCGGAGGCCGCTGTCCGCGCGTCGGGCGTGGCCGGACCGTGGCGTCGGCAGGGGACGCCCCCTTTTCTTGACGCGGCCCGGTCGGTCGTGGCGTCAGTCGGGCGGCCGGGGCATGGCATGGCGGGTGGCCAGCAGGAGCGCGATGTCGTCGGGCCGGTCGGCGGCGTGCCGGGCTGTCGCGGTGAGCCGGTCGGCGAGACCCGCCAGCGAGGGCTCTCCCTGGCCGGTGACGGAGGGACCGGCCCTTTCCAGGGCCACGCGCAGCGCACCGATGCCGTCGTCGATGTCGAAGCCGGGCCGCTCGACCAGCCCGTCCGTGTAGAGGGCCAGGATCGCGCCGGGCTCCAGCAGCAACTCCATCACCGGGTAGTGGGCGTCCGGAGTCACTCCGAGGACGACACCGCCGGGGATGTCCATGACGTGCGTACGGCCGTCGGAGCCGCGCACCAGGGGAGGCGGGTGCCCCGCCCGGGCGACCCGGAGCCGGCCGTTGGCGGGGTCCAGCCGCAGGTAGCAGCAGCTGGCGAACTGGCCGGGGTCGAGGTCGATGAGCAGCCGGTTGGTACCGCTCATGACCTCGTCGGGCGGACGGTCGCCGAGCGCGAACGCGCGGACGGCGCTGCGCAGCTGCCCCATGGTGGCGGCCGCCTGGACGCCATGGCCCTGCACGTCCCCGATCACCAGGGCCAGCCCGTCCCCTGCCTCGACGACGTCGTACCAGTCGCCTCCTACGTCCATTCCCTGGGTGCCGGGCAGATATCGCCCGGCCGTCTCCACCTGCGGGTGTGAGGACAGGCGCCGGGGGAGGAGGGCCTGCTGGAGGCCGCGGGCGAGGGCGGCCTCGCTGTCGTAGCGCTGTGCCTTCTCCATAGCGTGGGCGATCAGCCCGGCGAGGGCCGTGAGCACCGTGCGCTCCTCGGTGCTGAAGCTGCGGGGATGCTCGAAGCCGAGGATGCAGGAGCCGACCGGACGCCCGGAGGCGATCAGCGGCAGGAAGGCGCGCGCGCCCTGCGTGGCGTCCATCGCCATGCCGGGGTAGGCGGCCTGCATCTGCTCCATCGAGTCGAAGAAGAGCGGACGGCCGCTGGTGAGCGTCTCGACGCCCGGCAGCCGGGCGTCGAGCCCCACGCCCTCGAAGGGCGCGAGGAACCCCTCGGGGAACCCGTTCTCCCAGGCCAGGTAGAGGTGCCGGTCCTGCAACAGGTAGATGGCGAGCCGACGGCCGCCGAACGCGGGCAGCAGTTCCTGCGTCACCACTGCGGACACCTGTCGGGCGGTCACCGCCTCCGTCAGCGCGATCGCCAGCACGATGGGCCGGTACTGCGGGGCCGTCGGGGCGCCGGACGTGGGACTGCCGATCCGGGGCACGCCGTCGGCCGAGGGGCCGCCCGGTGCCGCCAGGTGCGGGTCGGCGAGGTCGTCCATGCGGCTCGACGGCACGACGGTGCAGGTCAGGATGTCCGGGCCGGGGTAGACGGACAGGGCGAGCCAGTCACCCTCGTACGACTGGTCCTCGTCCGTGGCAGGGCGCCGTACATGGAAGTGCACCGGGTCCGGCGACAGCAGGGCTCCCCGCAGATGGTCCTCGAACGCGGGCTGACGCAGCCAGGGGACCCCCTCCCACACCGCACGGCCGAGCAGCCGGGCCCTGGACCTCCCGAGCAGGTGCGCGGCCCGAGGATTCGCGTACATGACCAGCCCCAGCCGGTCCAGACAGAACACACCCTCCGGGAGCAGCCCGGCCGCCGCGTCGGCGGGCGAGTCGGCACTCGGGTCGCGCAGGACGCCTTTGGCGGGGGTGAGGGCGGACGGGGGATCGGTCCTGGCATCGGAGGGGGAACGCGCCGCGGCATCGGTGGCGGGATGGAGGGCTGGACCGGTTGCGGAACCGGGCGCCGGACCGACCCCCGAACCGGCCTCCGAACCACGCCCAGGCCCGGGGGGTCGCAGTTCCAGCAGCCGTAGTGCGCCGTCCGCCGCGCGTACCGGCAGCGGGAGGGGTGGTGGTCTGCCCTCGGCGGCTTCCCGTAGAAGGGCCAGGAGCTGGGGGAAATCGGAGGGGGCGAGGGTACGGGCCAGGTCGCGAAGGGTGGTGGGGAACTCTCCCGGGGGCAGGCCCAGGAGAGCGTGCACGTCGCCGTCGGGGGTGACCAGGTCCGTCGCCGGGTCCCAGGAGAAGTGTGCCGTGCGGCCCGAGCCCGGGCGCGTCGTCGGCGGCCGTACGGACAGAGGACGGTCGTCCCAGGTCAGGGGCGGTCCGTCGGCCTCCAGACGCCGCAGTGCCACCCCCAGGTCGGCGGCCAGGTGCGCCAGTCGGTCCTGGTCCGCCAGCAACTCGCTGGTGTCCGCGGCGGCGGTGCGCAGCATCGCCAGAACGCCGAACGAGGTGGACCCGCCCACGACGGGAACGTAGAGCGAGCCGAACTGGAAGGGCAGACCCGCCGCGAACTGCGGGTAGCGACGCATCGCCTCCGTGGCGTTCGGCAGGGCCACCTGGACGCCGAGCCGGTAGGCGTCGGCCACCGGGAACGGCCGGTCCGCGTGCAGCCGCCACCACGGGTGGAACAGCGGCGCCGGCAGCCCCGCGAGCACCGCGAGCCGCAGCAGCCCGGGTGTGCCGGCTCGCAGGTAGACACCCGAGACGCGTCCGCCGACCGTGCGGATCGCCTCCGTCGCGGCCTCGGTCAGCAGCGCGGCCAACCGTCCGGGTGTCCTTGTCCCGTGCCCGGCGCTCCCAGTCATCGGCCCTACCTCGTCCCGGCGCCGCTCGCGTGGGCTGCACACAAAAAGAATGCGCCACACCAGCACCGGCGCGCATCCGCGCGGCTCACGGAAACCGCGGGGCGACTCGGCTCGGAAGGCGGATACGGGCGACCCTCGGTGGGTCGGGGGCGGATGACGAAGTCCCTCCCGGGCGGGAATGCCCCGGGGAGGCCCGCTGTTGTAGCGCACGTGACTGACATGCACCGATCAGTGGGTGCGATGTCGGTGAGAGGAGGACCCCATGGCCCGCAACGAGGTCCGTCCCGTCGTGACGCTGAAGTCGACGGCCGGGACCGGTGTGACCTACGTGACGCGCAAGAACCGGCGCAACGACCCCGACCGGCTGGTTCTGCGCAAGTTCGACCCGGTGGCGGGGGCGCACGTCCCCTTCCGCGAGGAGCGATGACCGGAGCCTCCGCTCCGGGGCGCCGCTGACCACCGACCCTCGACCGAACCGAAGGAGAACGCAGCCATGAAGGTGCGCAAGTCCCTGCGCTCGCTGAAGTCCAAGCCCGGGGCGCAGGTCGTACGGCGACGGGGTGTGACGTTCGTCGTCAACAAGAAGAACCCGCGTTTCAAGGCCCGCCAGGGCTGACCCGGTCTCATCCCGAGCCGTCCGTGGGGGCGGCCGCCACGCGCTTCCTGCGAGCCATGCGCTCGTCGTGCACGAACAGCGCCAGCCCGCAGGACAGCAGTACGGCCGCCGCCCACACCGCGCGCACGCCCACGGTCGTGGTGAGCACAGCACCGCCGAGAGCACCCGCCATGAACGCCACGATCACCGCCGTGAACTGGCGGCCCCGGCGTGCCGCCTCCCTGTCGTGGCCCACGAAGGCCTCGTAGGCACTCTGCGTCGCGGTCCGGAGGTTCCCCGTCGTCATCGTGCTGTTGTAGGCGGTGTCCACGAGTTTGCGGAACGCGGTGATCTGCACCGACGCGGTGAACGCGATCAGCACGGTGACCAGCATGTCCGGGGCGCCGACGGGGACCAGCCCCACTCCCGCCAGCACCACGATCTCCAGCCCCAGCGCCGCCCGGGTGGGCCGGCGCACGACATGGGCCACCCGGGGATGCTTGAGCGTCTCCGCGGCCAGGACCCCGGCGACGAAGGCCAGGATCGGCGGCACATGGTGCAACGCCTGCCACCACTGCCTGTGCGCCGCCTCGATGCCCAGCAGGACCACGTTCGCCGTCTGCGCGCAGGCGAAGACGCCGCCCCGGCTCACGAAGGTGTACGCGTCGAGCGCGCCGCCGACCATCGCCAGGAGCACGCCCAGTCGCACCGACTCCGACGTCGGTGGCGGTTCCGGGACGCTCACCATCCACCTCCAGCGACCATGACTCGGGGCGGCCTTTTCCCTAAGCTCTCACCCGTCCCGTACTCCTGTTACGCGCGACACGGCTACGCCCCGAGCGTGGCCAGCGCCGCGAGCAGTCGGTCGACGTCGTCGTCGCTGGAGTACGGCGCCAGGCCGACACGTACCGCGCCCTCGCTGCCGAGCCCGAGTCGGACAGAGGCCTCCAGCGCGTAGAAGGAGCCGGCCGGCGCGTCGACTCCGTGGTCCGCGAGATGCCGCGACACGTCCGCCGACCGATGGCCGTCCACGGAGAACAGCAGGGTCGGGGTGCGGTGCGCGGCACGGGAGTACACCGTGATGCCGCCGAGGTCCGCCAGCCCGCGCTCGATCCGCTCCCGAAGGGCGTCCTCGTGGAACTCGATCGCCGCGAAGGCGGCCCGCAGGCGTTCCCGGCGCGTCCCTTCCGGGCCGGGCGCCAGATCGGCCAGGAAGTCGACTGCCGCGCGGGCGCCGGCGAGCAACTCGTAGGGCAGCGTGCCCAGTTCGAAGCGTTCCGGCACGGCATCGGTGGACGGCAGCAGCTTGTCGGGCCGTAGCGTCTCCAGCAGCTCGGGCCGGCTCGCCAGCACGCCCAGGTGCGGGCCGAGGAACTTGTACGGGGAGCACACCAAGGTGTCGGCACCGAGTTCGGCCAGGTCGACGGCGGCGTGCGCGGCGTAGTGCACCGCGTCCACGTGCAGGAGCGCACCGCTGCGGTGAGCCAGCTCGGCGATGGCGAGGAGGTCGGGCCGGGTGCCGATGAGGTTGGACGCGGCGGTGACGGCGACCAGCCGGGTGCGTGACGACAGCACCGCCTGGATGTGCTCGGGCCGCAGCTCGCCCGTGCCGGGATCGAAGTCCGCCTCCCGGACGCGAGCACCGACCGCTTCCGCCGCCTGTATCCAGGGACGGATGTTGGAGTCGTGATCGAGCCGCGTGACGACCACCTCATCACCCGTCGCCCAGGTCTTGGCGAGGGTGCGGGCCAGGTCGTACGTGAGCTGAGTGGCGCTGCGGCCGAAGATGATGCCGCGCGGCTCGGTGCCGGTCAGGTCGGCCAGGGCGGCGCGACCGGCGTTGACGATGGCCTCGGCGTTCCGCTCGCCCTCGGTGGTGTGCCCCCGGTTGGCCAGCGGACCGGCCAGCGCTTCCGCGACGGCGTCGATGACGGGCTGCGGCGTCTGGGTACCGCCGGGCGCGTCGAAGCGGGCGGAGCCGGACTTCAGGGCGGGGATCCGAGCGCGGAGCGCGCCGACGTCGAGGGCCATGTCAACTCCAGGGGCAAGGGGTGCTAGGGGCCTGCGTCCCGCTCGTACTCAGCGGTTATCGCACATGATCGCAGTTCGTGCGTACCGCCTCTGTCCCCTCCCTGTCTCCGTGGCCCCTGTCTCCCTGGCCCTGTCTCCCTGGCCCGTGTCGCCTGTTCTTCCTGTGCCTTGTAGAACGTCCCGGTAGAACGTCAGGCGTGCAGTTTGGCCCTCATGCCGCCCACCGCGGCGGCCGGGCGGGCGGTGGCACGAGCCGTGCCGCGCACCAGGTGCGCCTCGCGCCGCAGATCGTGGGCCGCGTGACGGCCGCGCCACAGCAGCGAGGGGGCGCCTGCGGTGTCGTCGGCCGCGATCAGCAGCCCGCCGAGCATCGAGAGGTTCTTGAGGAAGTGGATGCGCTGCCGGGCACGCTCGGCGGGGTCCTCCGCCTCCCAGAAACGGTGGCCGGCCAACGTGGTGGGCACGAGTGTGGCCGCGATGGCCAGGGCGGCCGGCCGCGGCACCCGGCCGGTGGCCAGCAGGAGACCCGCGGCCACCTGTACGGCACCGTTGAGCCGTACGACCTGTTCGGTGCGGTCCGGCAGGGCGGCCACATGCGCGGTGACGGGCCGGACGATCGGCTCGGCCATCGGTGCCAGCGGCTCGGGCCGCCGGACGGAGTCCAGACCACCGGCGACGAACATCGAGGCCAGCATGGGGCGGCCGACCCGGCGCAACAGACTCATGGCGCTCTCCAGACGTGTCGGTGCGGACAGAGACGTGTCGGTGCGGACAGCACCGGACGGGTTCCCACCGGGGCCGGAAGCATGCGGCAGCCCAGGACCTTGGAATGCTGAGTTCCCCTTCAGTGACTCCCGGTAATACCCCCTGCACGGCATATGAGGTTGCTGTGAATTCATGAGGCGCTTGAACGCACCGGGACCGGACTGCGTATGGGACGGGGGATTTTCATACCCAGAGCCCGGCCACGACGCGTAGGAGTACTTCCGTGGGACGCAGCACGCGCAGACGCCCAACAGGCGCACGACGCGCGACCTTTGCAGCCGCCGCTCTGATACTGGGCGGCGGCGGACTGGTCGTGGCGAACGTGTACGCCTCCGCGACCGAAGGTGGCCTGGGCGGCGACACTCAGCAGTCGGACGCCAACGGCGGTGCAGGGGAGGGCGCTTGGGGGCCCGGCACGATCGACTGCCCGGACGTCGGTGATCGTCTGACGGCGGTGCCGGACCCGGCGCGCCCGGAGGTCGACAAGGAACTCGCGCTGCTGGACCAGCAGATCGCCGACGCCTACCAGCGGCTGCAGCAATCGGCGGGCGCAGCACAGGAGGACAGCGGCTTCGCCGACAGCACGATCATGAATCCGCTGAAGGACAAGCGGGCCGCGACGATCGAGCGCATCGCGATCGCCATCGACCGAGTGGGGGACCGTCCGGAGGGCCTGGAGACCCTGGCGCCCTGCACACTGCGCGACCAGACGCAGGACCAGGACAAGGGGCAGGACCAGGGTCAGGACCAGGGTCAGGACCAGGACCAGGGGCAAAACCCGGGCGGCAACGGTGGACAGGCCGGAAACGGCCCCGTCGCCGGCGACTTCGCGGACATCACCACCGCCCAGCCCAACGCGCCGGGCCCGAGCCCCCAGGCGGACGCCTCCCGCGGCACGTTCACCACCAGTTGCGGGGTGAACGCGGAGGGACTGTTCAACTCCGACAACGTCATCGTCGCCCCGGGCGTCACCAATGGAGCCCACCACTTCCACGACTACGTCGGCAACCAGTCCAACAACGCCTTCTCCAGCGACGACGATCTGGCGAACGCCGACACCAGCTGCCAGGACGACGGCGACAAGTCCTCGTACTACTGGCCCGTGCTGCGCCTTCAGAACGGCACTCAGGAGCGGGACGCCGGCGCGCCCGGCGGCGGTACCGAGGGCAACGCCGGTGAGATCGTCACGCCCAAGGAGGTCACGCTGACGTTCGTGGGCAACCCCCGCGGCCAGGTCACGGCCATGCCGCGGCTGCTGCGCATCATCACCGGCGACGCCAAGGCGTTCGTCAACGGCCCCGCCAACGCCAACGCGTCGTGGAGCTGCACCGGCTTCGAGGACCGACAGTTGAAGGACAAGTACCCGCTCTGCCCGGACGGCAGTGACGTCGTGCGCACCTTCAAGTTCCAGAGCTGCTGGGACGGCCGGAACATCGACAGCGCCAACCACCGTACCCACGTGGCGTTCGCCGCCGCCGACGGCTCCTGCCCGGAGGGCTTCCGGGCCATCCCGCAGCTGGTGCAGCGCATCGTGTACGACGTGGACGCGCCGAGCGTCCAGGACGGCGGCCGGACGACCCCGCTGTTCGCGGTGGACTCCTTCCCCGAGCAGCTGCACAAGCCGGTAACGGACCACGGCGACTTCATCAACGTCTTCGACGAGGGCCTGATGCGGGAGATGGTCGACTGCGTCAACGACGGCCGGCAGTGCGGTGCCGGCGCCGCGCCGGGTACCGGGAACGGGGATGGCGACGGCAACGGCGACCAGGGGCAGCAGACACAGGCCCCGGAGCCTCCGAAGGGCGGGGACGGCGGAGCGGAGCAGCCCGGAGACACCGGAGACGACGACACCTCGGCGCCTCCCACCGACACGCCGAGCACTCACCTCACCGCCACCGCCACCGCCACCGGCGACGCCCAGCCGAAGGTCTACGCGTCCCCCTCGGCCACCGCACGCCCGAAGGACGCGTCGGCGCAGGCGGGTTCGGACGCCAAGGGCGGCAACCTCGTCACCACCGCCCCCGACGAGACGACCGCCTCCGAGCAGGCGCAGGACACGGGCGAGGGCGGGAGGGACACGTCCGCCGCGACGCAGACGCCACCCCGGACCGAACCGCAGACCGCACCCCAGACCGAACCTCAGGCAGTCAAGGGCGGCCTCGCCGAGACGGGGGCGCAGCTGTGGCCCGCGGCCGTCGGTGCCGTCCTCGCGGTCGCCGGCGTCGTCCTGCTCACCCGCACCCGGCGGCGCCCCATGTGACGCCCTCGCGGACGCCAGGGGCGCGGCGCCCGGATCAGTACCAGCGATCCGGGCGGCGCCCTGTCGGTCAGCCCGCGCGCCCCTTCTGCAGCCCACCGACCCCACCCGGGCGAGCTGTTCAGCCTGGAGTCACAGGACCTGCCGGTCCCGGCCGACCGCCGACCGCCCTCACGCCTGAGGGGCGAGCTCGGCCATCGGGCCCCAGCCGTGCTGGTCGGGCACGTTCACGTTGATGATCTCGGGCGTCTCGGCGACCGCGCCGGCCATCGCGGCAAGGCCCGCCTTGAAATGCTCGGACTGCACATGGGCGGCCCCGGCGTCCTCGTCCGCGAACGCCTCCAGCAGCGTGAACCTGTTCGGGTCGTCGACACTGCGCGACCAGTCGAAGAACAGATTGCCCGGTTCCGCGCGAGTGGCCTCGGTGAACGGACCCACCAGCGACAGCCACTCGTCGGCACGCTCGGGACGGACGGTGAAGCGTACGGCGATGAAAATCATGGCTCCACGATGCATCGGGCGACGGCGGAAGGCCAACCGCGGACACCCCCGGACGGCCGTGCACACGGCTCGACCGGACGGTACGGGTCGTGTGAAGGGCCCGACCGAGGGAAGCTGTAAACGTGGCCGCTCGCTCACCAAGGGGGGATCATGGCATTCTTCGCGACCTCACGGCGAGATCCGTTGCGACTGCAGTCCGTCACCGACCTCGCCCAGGACAACGAACGGCTCGAGGAGGAGAACGAGCAGCTCCGGCAGGCGGTGGCCTCGCACGCCGTCATCGACCAGGCCATAGGCGCCGTGGTCGCCCTGGGACAGATCCCGCCCGAAGAGGCCTGGCGGGTGCTGCGGGACGTCTCACAGCGCACGAACACCAAGCTGCGCACGGTCGCCGAGCATGTTCTGGAGTTCGTTCAGTACGGCGCGCTGCCGGAACCGGAGCTGGACGAGCTGAAGAAGGCGATCAACCGCTACCGGATGTGCTCTCGCACGCACCTGTCCGATCCCTGACCGTCACGCCCGCGACCCTGACCGTCACGTCCGCGCCAGGGAACGCGCGACGCGGAATCCGACGTCGTCGACCCGGAAGGTGGGGTGGCTGCGCCGCCGCACGGAGGCCCGGCAGCTCCAGTGCTCGTCGAACCAGCCGCCGCCGCGCAGCACCCGGTAGCTGCCGTACACCTCGGGGTCGTAGACGTCCCAGCACCACTCCCAGACGTTCCCGAGGAGGTCCGAAAACCCCCACGGGTTGGGCCGTCTGCCGCCCACCGCGTGGATCCGCTCCCGCGAGTTGCCCCGGTGCCAGGCGATCTCGTCGAGAGGGCCGTAGCGGGGGCCCGTCGTACCGGCGCGGCAGGCGTGCTCCCACTCCGCCTCGGTCGGCAGCCGGTAGCCGTCCGCCGACGTGTCCCATTCGACGTCCCCGCCGTCATCCCCGCCGCAGTCCTCGCCGCCGTCCCCTCTGTCGTCTCTGCCGTCCTCGAAGCGGTACGCGGGGGCGAAGCCGTCGCGGAGGGACAGGGCGTTGCAGAAGCGGACCGCGTCCCACCAGGAGACGCCCTCGACGGGCAGCCGGTCCCCTTGCGCGGTGCTCGGGCGCCGACCGGTCACCCGTGCGTACGACGCCTGGGTGACCGGTACGGCAGCGAGTCGGTAGGGCGCGAGCTCGACCGTCCAGCTGCGCCGCGTTCGCCGGTCGGACAGGGTTACCTGCCCGGCCGGGACCGTGACCAGCTCACCCAAGTCCCTTGTCGCGGAACCGAAGTTCACGCGGGCCGTGCCGCGCTGTGGATCGCGGTCTGCCCGGCGAAGAAGATCGACTCCTCGCGTACGGGAGCGCCCGGGCCCGGGGCGTGGATCATCGTGCCGTTGCCCGTGCAGACGCCGACGTGGCTGACATCGCCGTAGAAGAAGATGAGGTCGCCCGGCTGGAGGTCGGTGAGCGGAATCGCCGCGACCGTGCGGGCCTGGTCGATCGCCGTGCGGGGGAGCGCGACCCCGGCGGCCTTCCATGCGGCCTGGGTCAGGCTGGAGCAGTCGTACGACTCCGGTCCGGTCGCCCCCCACAGGCACGGCCTGCCGATCTGGGCGCGGGCGAAGTCGAGGGCCTTCGCGGCCTTGCCGCTGTACGTCGCCTCCGGCACGCCGACGGGGACGGAGACGACGCTGAACTGGCCGGTGTCGACAGAGGCGTTCTCGTACCCGGCGTCGAGCGGGAGGCTGAACTGCCCGGTGTCAGCACGGCTGTTCGGGTAAGTCGTGTCGGCGGTGAAGCTGAACTGACCGGTTGTGTAACCGGTGTCGAGGAGGGGGCTCTCGAGAGGGACGCCGAACTGGCCGTTGTCGACGGGTGCGTTCGTGTACCCGGAGCCGACGGGGAGGCCGGTGTCGAGGCCGATCGCCGGTTGCGTGAGCCAGCCGATTCCCTCGCCGCGCGGAGGATCCTGCTGCTCGGGGGCCGGCCAGAGGGGTTCGGCCGTCGGCGCGGCCACGAGCGCGGCGGGCGGTGCGCCCCGCAGGGAAATCTGCCGGGGCAGCAACTCCCTTGCCGCGGTGAGCTTTTCCTGGATCTGTTCCTTCGTCGCCCTCAACGCCGACTGCCGCGACGTGGTGACGGGCGCGGACGCGGGCAGCACGGCCGGGAGAGCCGGAGGAGCGTAGGGCGCCGAGAGAGCCGGGAGCGCGTCTCGCCGGCTCTCCGGCGCGGCCGGCAGCGCGGCTACGGGCCCGGCGGTCAGCTCCGGGACACGTTTGGCGGGTGCCTCCAGTTCGAGGCGCTGCGCCGGAACCGTGGCCGGGAGTTCCGTCGGGCGCGCGGGGCGGGCCGCGGCCGGAGGGGCGGGCGTTCTGTCGGCCGGCAGCGCCGCCGCGACCGTCGGGCCCAGCTTGGCGCGCGCCACGTCGAACCACTGCCGGGCGACGGTGTCGAGGGCGGGGTCGGCCTGCCTGCGTTCCGTGGCGCGCATCGATGCGGCGGGCCTGCGTGTCCCCGCTGTCATCGCGCGGGTGGCGTTGTAGTTCCCCGTGTCGGTCTCGGCGCGGTCGTAGAGCGTGTTGATCCGCTGCCGGATCTCCTCGCGGCTGACCGCGTCCGTTCCGGGGAGGCCGAGACCTTCGGGGCGCGTGTCGCGTTCCGGCGCCATCGGCGACGTACTCCTTCCGTGCACCGCCTACCGAGTTAGCTGTCGGGTTCGGGCGGAGGTTCCGGAAGGCGTGCCCTACGGCCCTTGCCCCGCAGGGCAGTTGGGCCGATTCACCCCAAAGATCGGTCGGGTCCCCGGCTCCGGCGGCCGCAGTGGTTCACCGGACTCGGCGGAGGCTGCACGGCCCGGCGGGATTCGCCGGAGGGATCCGAGCGGCCTGACGCCAACTTAGCTAATTTGTGCGGCTCGTGTGAAGGTTGAAGAGCGGAATGTCCGATACGTAATTGTGACCTTCGTTTCCCTGTGGCCTCTTCCGGGCCGGGCGGCCGCCACCGGAGCTGTTGAGACTGCGCGTCCTCCGGTTCCGCCAGGCCGGGCGGGGTTGCGGCCGGTCCGAAGGACCTCCTGGACTTCGTCAACGACGTCGTCAGACCGATCGACGGACTCCGGCAGGTGCGGTCCTTCCTGCACTTCGGGATCCACACCCACCGGTTCCTCTGGACGTCGGCTGACTTCGGGGCAGGTTCAGATACGGCGCACGGTGTGCAGCTTCGTGGCGTACGTGCCCGTGCCGTCGAGCAGCGACGCGCCGCCCAGGTCGGACATGGTGGGCCCGTTGACCGTCTTGCGGCTGGAGACGAAACGGCGCTTGCCGGCCGCGTCCGTGCCCAGGTAGATGCCGACGTGGTCGACGGTCACGGTGTCCGTTTCGGCGTCGTCGTCGCCCGAGTCGGCGTTGAACAGCACCAGGTCGCCGGGCTGGAGCAGCGCCGCCGCGGGCGGATTGGTGCCGTCGGTGCGGTCGATGACCACTCCGGGTGCGTAGTCGACGATGTGGCGCGACTTGCGCGGGATCCGGTTCCCGGAGGTGTCCTCGCCGGCGGCCAGGGGCACGCCCATGTGGTAGCCGTAGACCATCCGCGTGTAGCCCGAGCAGTCGAGGTTGCCGACCTGCTTGCTGGACGGTCCGGTGTAGGTCCCGTCGGGGAAGGTCCAGCCCACGTTCATGTACTCGTGGAAGTCGGCGCCCTCGTAGCGGTAACCCTGCGGGTCGAGGTAGCCGTACCCGGCCTCGCCCAGCACCTGCTTGCCCTGGGCCGGTCCGGCCCCGGCCGTGACCGCCGGAGCGTCGCCGAGGAACATCGCGGCGTAGGCGAGGACATCGGGGACGGTGGAGCCCGCCCAGCCGCGGATCGTCTGCTCCAGCTGCGTCGTCCACGTCCCGTCGAACGGCTCGGGCAGCACCCGCACCCAGTCGCCGTGCGTGACGGTCGGCGGGGTCTCCCAGTTCGCGGCGTCCACCTCGTAGCGGCTGACGGACAGCGTGACCGGCAGGTTCGTACAGCCCTTGTTGGCCAGGGCGCGCAGGCCCACCCGTCCCTTGGCGAAGGTGGGGTCGGTGACGTCGACGGCCCACGCGGTCGGCTCGGCCGACGCCGACCGCCAGGCCTTGGCCTGGATCCTGGTGCCCTCCCGGCGCACCCGGATCGTCCAGTCGGTCCCCGCGGGCACGCTCGTGTCGAGCGTGAGGGCGGCGGCCAGCTGGGTCACCGCGTCGTCGACCTCCTTCTCGACGCGCAGCTCGACCGCGCCCGAGGTCAGGAAGGACAGCCGGGCGCGGTAGTTGCTGTGGGTGGTCTGGTAGCCGAAGGTCAGCCCGAACGAACACGCCTGGCCGGTGGGCACCTTGTCGAACCGGGCCGTGCAGCGGGCGTCGACGTCGGTGATCTCGTCGTCGCGCAGGCTGGCGTGCCGGCTGTAGTTCTCGGTGGTGAGGCTGACGACGCCGCTGCCCGGCACGACCGAGTAGTCGGTGTCCGCCGGCCCGAGCGTGGACCAGCTGCCACCGCCGGGCGAGGTGCCCCAGTACTTCCGGTCCGCCAAGTCGAGCGAGAGGTCGGGCAGAGTGCGCTGGAAGTCGTCCACGAAGGGCCGCTTGTTCTCCGCGAACGTGCGCTGCGGGCCGGGCAGTACGACGGTTCGCGCACCGTGGGTCAGCAGCGCGACGCGCCTGCCGCCGGAGGTGACCTCGGTGCGGGCCGGGGTCCCCGGGAGCACGGTGGCGGTGAGCGGGCTGCTCAGCGTCACCGGGGTGAAGTAGGAGGCGTCCAGTGGCGGCAGGGTCACCGAGGAACGGGCCGAGGACAGACCGGCCGGACCCGAGAACGGCTCCACGGCCGTGGCCGCCCCGGCGGCACGGGCCGGAGCCGAGGCCGCTCCGACGAGCGGCACGGACGCGGCAGAGGCCGCGAGAGCGGCGAGAAGTCTTCGTCGAGAGGTATGAGACATAGGGATCATGATCGGGGTAGGCAGGGCACACGGACGGCGGCCCCCTGGCTTCGACCGTTATCGGGTGGAATGGCTGCGGCGTCCGGAGCCCATCCGGCGGGCCCGGTGCGGTCGGTGAGGCCGGCGAGGTCGTTAAGGTCGTTGAGGGGGGAAACAAGGTGGCTGACTGGATGCCGCGGGAGGAGTGGGTGAGGACACAGCCGCAGGCGCTCATCGCCGCGTGCGTCCTGGTGCTGGACGGGGACGGCCACATCCTGCTGCTGCGTTACGCGCCGGGCCAACCCAACAGCGGGAACTGGTGGCTGCCGGGCGGGATGCTCGACCACGGCGAGGACCCGTGGACGGCGGCCCGCCGTGAGATGCGCGAGGAGACCGGCATCGAACTCGGGTCCGAACCCGCTCTGATCGGCATCGACCACCGGGTCGATGTGCTGGGCACCGGCCCGGTTCTCGACTGCTTCTTCCACGGCGGCACCCTCGCCGACGACGTACCCGTACGGCTCAGCTCCGAGCACGACCGGCACGACTGGTTCGCCCTCGGCGAGCTGCACAACACGCCACTCGCCGCCCAACTGCCGACGCTCGCCGCGCTGCACTCGGCTGCGGCGGGCGGAACGGTGGTGTGTCTGCGGGAAGGGCGTCCCCTGTGACAGCCGGCCCCGCCGTCCAGGTCGGCTGCGCGTACCTGGGCGATCCAGTGCACGACGGCTCGCAGATAATCGGCTGTCCCGGCGGCCCCAACGGCAATGGCCGCAACTGCTCCTGGCGCTGGTGGTACCCGGATATCACTGTGGCCACCGGTAATCTTGGCGTCCATTTCTGACGCATCGGACCGCTCCCGGCCTACTTCGGGCCCTGGGCTGACGGTGTGAATTGCTCTCCAGGGGCCGCGACAGCAGTCCCGCGCTCCACCACGACGCGGCTGTCGTAGTGCTTCGACAGCCGTGTCGCTTCCGCGTCCGTTCCCGCCTGCGTCATCATTTCGACGCCTGAACCGTCGCTCAGCGGTCCGCCCCCGGTGATGACGATGCCCCGCTCCCGCCAGTACCCCGTGTCGGCCATGATCTTCCGGACCAGGGCCAACATGGTCATCTCGGACAAAGCCGAGTCTTTGAACACCAACTTCACTCCAGACACACGGGAGCGGACGGCCGTGTCCAAGTCGCTTCCCGGCTTCCGGTAGACGGTCATCACACCGCCTCGGTGATCGAGGACGGTACTCGCGTACCAGTCCTCATACCGAGGGCGGACGATCGTATCCACCTCATCCGCTGCCGCCGAGAGCGTGGGATCGTTACTCACCGCGGAAGGCGGCGCCGACGGTCCTGCCGACTCTGCGCCGATTCCTGACGCGCCACTGGAGGCAGCGCCGCATCCGACCAACACAGCGCCTATGGCAACTACTCCAGCCAGCCGCTGCACGACACACCAGCGCTTCACACGCGCCTCCCTGAGACTCGGCGTACGTAGCTACGACGTAGCACCCGCCTCTTGGTTCATCACAGGCCGAATGATTCTTGACAAACTTGATTCCACATAATGGACAACCTCTACGACGGCTCCTATCGCACGGCCCTCCGCCCGCGCCCCTGCCCTCGCCGTCTGCGACTGTCACATCGGCTACGTCCACCTGGAGACGCTGCCGCTGTACGACGTGTTCGCGGGTGGCGTCCTGGAACGGATACCGGTGTCACAGAAGGGCAGGGCGGGCGGTGACTGAGGCACCGGGGCGTCGTCCACATCGTGGTGGACGACGAGACGCGAGGAGACTGCACGCGGTGACGGCGTGCGAGTTCGTCACGCCGGACGCCCCGCATCGCCCCCCGCGCTGCGATTGGGCATGGCGAGCCATGCCCTCACCAGGACCGTCAAGGACCGGCCCGGCGGTCCGCGTTCGGGCCGACACGGGGAGCCGAAGGAGGCCTTCCGCGTCCTGGCCGCCCTTGCGCCGAGCACTGTCGCGTCGTCGGTTGCGATCGCGGCGCGGCGTCCGGCCTTCCGGCTCGGCTTGCGGTGGGGAGGCCGGGGCGGCAGGGTTCGGGGATGTGCCCACTCTGCTGATCGTGCATCACACACCCTCGCCCAACTGCCAGGCCATGTTCGAAGCCGTCGTCTCCGGCGCCACGGACCCGGAGATCGAGAACGTCGACGTCGTACGCAGGGCGGCGCTGTCCGCCACGGCGTCGGACGTGTTGTCCGCCGACGGATACCTGCTGGGCACCCCGGCGAACCTCGGCTACATGTCCGGCGCCCTGAAGCATTTCTTCGACCAGGTCTACTACCCGTGCCTGGACGCGACCCGGGGACGGCCGTTCGGCTTCTACGTGCACGGCGGCAACGACGTCACGGGAGCGGTGCGCGGCATCGAGTCGATCACGACGGGCCTCGGCTGGCGGCGCGCCGCCGAACCGGTGACCGTGACCGGGGAGCCGGGCAAGGCCGACGTGGAGGCGTGCTGGGAGCTCGGAGCGACGCTGGCCGCCGGACTGATGGACTGACGTCCTTCGTCACCGGCGCATCTCCTCGTGCCACCCGGCGGCGACCGCCCGCGTGCCGCCACCCGTGGCTCACCTCGAGGAACGCCCGGAAGGACGGGGCAGCCGGTGCCCGATCCACCCCTCCGACCGTCGGGCAGCTGGGGGACCGGCGGCCGGCCGTCGAGCCCCCGCAGGTCAGTGTCCGCCCAGGCCCGGCAGGCAGGATCCGTCGGCTGTGCGGCCGATGACCTCCGCGGTCGCCCGACCCGTGCTGTCGACCGTGCCGTTGACGCACACCCGGCCTTCGCCGCCGCCGACCAGCATGTCCCGCAGCGGGTCGAACTTGTCGCCCTGCACCTCGATCTTTTCCGACCGCATCCCGAGGGCGTCGGCGGCCGCGGCGCGCAGGCCTTCCTCCGTGGTCCCGGTCGCCGCGAGCTTCTTCAGGGCCGAGGCCAGCCGCTCGGCACGCGGTGCGGCCTGCGCCTTCTGCTGGGTGGTGATGGGCATCGGCGAGCGGTACGCGTGGTTCTCCGCCACCCGCTGGTTCCAGTCGAACGTGATGCACGGGGTCGGCGTCGGCCCCTCTTCCTCGGGAAGCGGACAGTAGCCCTTCGCCGCCGCCGACGCTCCTGGACCACCCGCGCGGGGATCCGCCGACGGATCGGCGCATCCGGTGGCCGTGACGGCGATCAGTACAAGGAGCGGGGCCGCGACGAGCTGGGGCCGTATCCGTGTCATGCGCCAATCATGGCAGGTTCATGGCTCCCCCCTTCGCCTCGGCAGGCGTCGTGTTCCGGCGGCGCCCGAGGAGCGGTGATGCGAGACTCCCCGTACGGTCCGGAGTTCCGGTCCCGGAACGCGGCAGGGGCCGGACCGCAGTCCTGCAGGAGGTTCGCGGTGATGGTGGAACAGGTCGACGCGGCGGACGAGGCCGAGGCTCTCACCGGCGTGTTCCTCTTCCGCGTGCCCGAGAACGCCTGGTGGTGGTCCGACGACATGTACCGCATGCTCGGCTACCACCCCGACGAGGTGCCGGCGACCGGCGACATGCTGGACCGGCACGTGCACCCCGACGACCGGAAGAACATCCGCGGGGTGTGGGACCAGGGGCTGAGCACGGGGCTGCCGTTCAGCACGTACTACCGGCTCCTGACCCGTGCCGGGGAAGAACGGCACGCCGTGCTCGTGGGCGACGGCCGCGTCGACGACGGTTCGGTGGTCGTGCTGCGCGGGTTCGTCGTGGACGTCACCGAACCGGTCCAGAAACAGGCCCAGAAGTCGGCGGACGCGGACATCGCGCGCGCCCGCGCCTCGCAGGAGGACGTGGACGTGGCGCGCGGTGTCCTGATGGCGTTGTACGGCGTGAACGAGGACGTCGCCCTGCGAGTGCTGCGTCGTCACTCCCAGCAGACGAACGTGAAACTCCGAGCGCTCGCCCACGCGGTCGTCGACGCCACACCCACGCCTCCCGGGCACGGGCAGCACGACCTCCACCAGCGGATCGCGCGGGCCCTGTATCCGGAGGAATGAGGGGGCGGGCCGACCAACGGCGGCTCCAGTCTCCTTCCGACGCCTTCGAACTCCTTCCCAGCGGCCCCGATCCGGTCCGTGATCGGCATTGTCAGTGGCCGCAAGTATGTTCAGCCGTGTCCCGCCGATCCGGGGTGACAGTCCCCTGGGCGCAAAGGAGATGGCGCGTTGTCAGATTGGGAGAGGTCGAGCACGGCACGGGTGATCCCACCCGCCCGGCCGCGCAAGCTCGCCAAGGTCCCGTTCGTCGAACTGGCCGACGGACGCCTGCAGGGCGTGGTGTCCAGCGGCTCCGACATCGAGCGGGTCTATGTCTCGTCGGTCGCGGCCCGGACGTACGCGTTCGCCTGCAGCACCAACAACAACCGGCCCTGCGGCGGAGCGCGCGGCTCGTTCTGCAACCACATCCGCGCCCTGATCAGCGAGGCGGTGCTGCAGTACGGCGCCGAGCGCGTCGCCCGCTATCTGCGGGTCGAGTCCGTGGACGGAGAGCCCAGTGCGCAGAGCCTCGCCTCCGACATGATCGGCACCCGCCCCGCACAGGCGGACAGCACGGCCGCCGCTCCCGTCTTCAGCCGGTTCCTGCGTCACCTGGCCTACCTGGAACTCGCGCCGACCACCGTCCCGTTGCCGGAGATGCAGTGGTTCCCGCCGACCAGGGCGGTGGCGACAGGGGTGCCCTCGCGCGAACTCGGTTCGAGCGTGGAGGAGCGTACGGACCTGCTCGCCGAACCGATCACAGGGCTCGACGAAGCCCTGGCCGCCGTCGACGCCTTCGACCGGGCTCTCGTCGGCGGTCTGCTCCGCCCCCGGTCCACCCAGGCCGCCGAGCTGACGGAACTCGCGCACGCCGTCGCGGGCACGCCCCTGGCCCCCAGGGTCGCCGAAGCCGCCGAGAAGGCGGCGGCCGGAGCCGCGGGCGAGGACCACTTCGTCGCCCTCGCCGCCGCGCGTACCGCACTCCTCGGCTCCGTCCACGACGCCCTGGTGACCCGGGTCGAGGAGGCGACGGGCCGGGCGCGTGGTGCGGAGACGGCCCCGACCCCCGCCGAGCAGCAGGCCGGGAACCTGCTGGCCGCCGCCCGCTCGTGGCTCTCCGACCTGGCACGCACCGGATGGCAGGGGATGGACCACGACGTGGTCTCCGGATCGGCACAGGTCGTCTCCGCGATGCTCCCGGACCCGTCCATGCGCCGTCTGGCGACCCTCCTCGACGGGTTCGCCGCCGAACTCGCCGCATCCTGCCCTGGCACGGCCCTGGAACGGATCCCGGCACGCCGCTGGGCCGACCTGTGGTCACGGGCGATGCTCCTGACGCTGCCCGGTGCCGCTGACGTGCCCGCCGCGGGGACGGCCACCGGCCGCCTGCTGCCCCTCGGCGTCGACATGCACGAACACGCGACCGCCGCACAGGCCCAGGTCCACGCCGTGTTCGAGCCCGCCGACGGCGCCTCGCCCCGCCTGGTGCGCGCTGGTGTCGCGGTGCCGAAGCCGGACACGGTCGTCGGCGCCGGAGTCTGGCAACTGCTCCGCCCGCACATGTCGTTGCTGGCCGCCGTCGGCGAGGGCCGCTCGATGGACATCGCCGACATGCCGATCACCGCCGAGGGCGACCTGATCTGGAGCGACGAGCACGCGCGTCCGGGCGAGCCGGCCGACGCCTTCGCCACCGCCCGCGTCGCCCTGTCCACCGCGAAGGCCTCGGCGACCGCACCGCTGGACCGGCATCCGGCGCGCATCGCCGTCCCCGTCTTCCTGGAGGGCTACACCGTCCGGAAGGGCGAGCAGAAGCACACCGCACCGGACGGCCGACCGGGCGACGGCATACTGACGTTCACTGTTGCCGGGCAGCCTCTCGCCGTCGACACCGACCGCATTCCGGCCGCCGGCCCGCTCACACCCGACGCCGTCGCGGCTTCGAGCGCGTGCATCGGGCTGCTGCGCTGGGACGCCGGGACGTTCGGCGTCCAGCCCCTCGCCGTCGAGACGACCGTACGGAAGAAGGCCGTCGCGATCCACGCCGGGGGATGGGCCGGCGGCACGACGGACAAGGCCGGCGCCAAGGCGGAGAAGGCGGCCACCGACGCCATCGTGGTGTTGCGCGAGCGCGCCGGAAGGCTGCTGCGGAAATGACCGACCGGACGAACGAGCAGAACCCGGAAGCGGCACCGCACGACAATCGCCGTCAAGTCCTCTACTGGCGGCTGCTCGCCCGTCTCTTCGACCACGAGGAGCAGGCGACCCTGGAGTCGTCGAGCCTCGCCGTCGTCGAGAACATGGGCTTGCCGCCCGCGCTGCTGGACCCGCAGGCGTCCGTCGACTCGATCGTGCAGCGCCACCCGGAACTGGCCGCCGAGTTCGACGGCCTGATGGTCCCCGAGACCGAGGCCGAGTCCACGGAAGAAGGTGACGGCGGACGCGACCGTGCGGCCGAGGTGCGGCGTGCCGCACTGGTGTCGAAGGTGCTGCTCAACGTCTTCGCCTCCGCTTCCGGCACCGTGACCGCCGGACAGCTGTCGCGCTGGCAGTCCGACGCGGGCTGGCTGGAGCGTGCCCTCGGCTGCAAGCCCGGCGAGCTGCGCGGCGGCCGGGCCGGCAGAAGCGCCGGGGGACCGGGCGTGAGCCCGACCGGCTCCGGCGGCGGCGGTACGACGCCTGACCTCAGCCGGTTGATTCCGGCGATCGGGCCGGAGCTCGGTGCCATCGAGGCCGACCTCGTCAAGCGGATGCACCTGCGCGAGGTGCTCGCCGACCCCAAGCTGGCAGCTCAGCTGACGCCCAGCATGTCGCTGATAGAGCAGCTGCTGCGGGACAAGAACAACCTGTCCGGTGTGGCCCTCGCCAATGCCAAGGACCTGATCCGCCGCTTCGTCGACGAGGTCGCCGAGGTGCTGCGCACCCAGGTGGAGAAGGCCACGGTCGGCGCCCTGGACCGCTCGGTCCCGCCCAAGCGGGTGTTCCGAAACCTCGACCTCGACCGCACGATCTGGAAGAACCTCACCAACTGGAGCCCGGAGGAGGAGCGGTTGTACGTCGACCGCCTCTACTACCGGCACACCGCCCGCAAGACCACGCCCCAGCGGCTGATCGTGGTCGTGGACCAGTCGGGCTCGATGGTCGACTCGATGGTGAACTGCACCATCCTGGCGTCGATCTTCGCCGGGCTGCCGAAGGTGGACGTCCACCTCATCGCGTACGACACCCAGGCGCTCGATCTCACACCGTGGGTGCACGACCCTTTCGAGACCCTGCTGCGCACCAACCTCGGCGGCGGCACCGACGGCACGGTCGCCATGGCGCTGGCCCGGCCGAAGATCGCCGAGCCCCGCAACACCGTCGTGGTGTGGATCTCCGACTTCTACGAATGGCGGACCGAGCCGCTGTTCGAAAGCATGGCCGCCATTCACCGCTCCGGGGCCAAGTTCATCCCCGTCGGCTCGGTGACCAGCTCCGGCCGCGCCAGCGTCAACCCGTGGTTCCGGGAGCGCTTCAAGGACCTCGGCACACCGGTCATCTCCGGCCACATCCGCAAGCTCGTCCACGAGCTCAAGACGTTCCTCGCTTAAGAATTTTTCAGAAAGGCACTGACATGTCCGACCTGTTGCGCGCCCCCGCCGAGCTCAAGTACGCCGAGGAACTGGACTGGCTGGAGTCGATCGACGACGGCCCCAAGCCCTTCGCCTGGCGTCTGTCGCCGAAGATGGTCCGCCTGTTCGTCCTCGGTTCCGAGCCCTCGGACGGCCTGGACCGGGAGATCTCGCAGAAGTGGTTCGGCGACCGCAGCTTCGTCGAGCGTTCCATCGTCACCCTGGCCTCCGACCGCGGCCTGCTGCTCATCGGCGACCCCGGCACCGGCAAGAGCTGGCTGGCCGAGCTGCTGTCCGCCGCGATCAGCCGCAACTCCACGCTCGTCGTGCAGGGCACGGCAGGCACCACCGAGGACCACATCAAGTACTCGTGGAACGTGTCCATGGTGATCGCCAAGGGCCAGTCGAGGGAGTCGATGATCCCCTCACCGATCATGACCGCCATGGAGTCCGGCGCGATCGGCCGTTTCGAGGAACTCACGCGCTCCACCAGCGACGTCCAGGACGCACTGATCTCGATCCTGTCCGAGAAGTACATCTCCGTCCCGGAGCTGGACAGCGACAACATCGTCTTCGCCAAGCCGGGGTTCTCCGTCATCGCCACCGCCAACAGCCGCGACCGGGGCGTCAACGACCTGTCCTCGGCGCTCAAGCGACGCTTCAACTTCGTACGCATCCCGGTGATGACCAACAAGAAGAGCGAGGCGGAGATCGTCCGCTTCCGCACCGAGGAACTGCTGCGCCGGCACCAGATCGAGCTGGACGTACCGCCGACGCTGCTGGATGTGCTGCTGCAGAGCTTCGCCGACCTGCGCGCCTCCGCGGCCGCGGCCGGCAGCGACGACGAGAAGCTCGAGTCCGCGCTGTCCACCGCCGAGCAGATCGGCGTGCTCGAGGACGCGATCCTGCACAGCAACTTCTTCGGCGAGCGCGCGCTGACCGCCCACACACTCGCCTCCTCGCTCGTGGGGTCGCTGGCGCGCCGCGAGCCGGAGGACCTGGCCATCCTCAACAAGTACCTGCACGGTGTCGTCGAGCCGCGCAGCAAGGAGGAGGGCGGGTCCTGGCCGGAGTTCCTGGAGGGCGGCCGCGACGCGATCGCCACCCTGTCATGAGCGGCCCGAACGAGGGTACGTTCACCGCACTGCGCACCCAACTTCAGGAAGCCGCCACGGCGTTCGCCGACGGACCCGGCGCGTTGGAGGGCATCCTCCTCGGCATCGTCGACGACGTCGACCGCGCGGTGCGCGAGCCGCTGGAGATCTTCCCGGTCTGCCATCACTCGCCCGCCTCGGCGATCGCGATGGCCCGCAGGCTGCGCGAGAAGCAGCCGAAGGTCGTGTACCTGGAGCTGTGCGAGGACATGGCACCGCTGCTGACCGAACTGCGCAACTGCCGGCTCCCGGTGGCGGTGCAGGCGTTCGCGACGGAGACCGAGGGCTTCCCGGCCGAGTGGTCGCCGCTGTCGGTGGTCGCGCCGATCACCGAGGCGTCGGCCGAGTACCAGGCGATCGCCTACGCCCTCGACACGCCGGGCGTGGAGCTGGTCCTCGTCGACCGCTCCTCGGACCACGTGTTCCAGTGGGACGCGCGCGGGGCGCAGTCCGCCGAGCCGGCCGATCCCGATGCCCCGCCGGCCGAGGAGGAGGCCGCGCTGCACGGCGACGCGGTCGGCGTGGAGATCGGCGACCTGCGGCCGCGCTTCGCCGAACTGGAGGAGCACCTGCTGCGCCACGGCCGGGTGCGGCACTGGTCGGAATGGTGGCACCAGTACGTCGAGCTGCCGCTCGGCGACAGCGACCACGACACCTACCGGCAAGTAATGCTGCTGATCGGCAGCCTCTTCCGGCGCCTCGCTCCCGGTGACCCCCACCGGGTGCGCGTGGACGAGGACCGCGAGCGCTACATGTGGACCAGGATGCGCGAGCACCTGACCGCGACCGGCACGGATCCGGCGGACTGCCTCTACGTCTGCGGCGCGTTCCACGCGGCCAGCCGTGTCGCGGAGTTCGGTGTCCAGGGCGCCGACACCTTCGAGATCGGTCCGCGCACCGCGACCAAGTGGCAGCACGGTCTGATCCCGTCCAGCCACGCCGCGATCGAGGCGCAGTTCGGCCTCGCCGCCGGCTCGGTCTCGATCGCCGCCACAGTGTGGGCGAAGAACGTGCGGCGCACGCGCGTGGAGCCGTTCCGCCTGGCCGGACAGGCGGGCACGAAGAAGACCAGGGCCAAGAAGGCCGCCGCCGCTCCGGTGCCGACGGCTCCGGCCGCGGACAGGCTGTCCGGTTTCCTGCAACGACCGCCCGTCCTCGACCGCCTCGACGAGGCCGAGCTGCTCGGCTGGTCGGTGGAGATCGTGCGCGCCGCACGTCGCAACGGCTACCTCGCCTCCACCGCCGACGCCATCGCGGTGTTCGAGACGTCGATCCTGCTCGCGGGCATGCGCGACCGGGCCAAGCCCACGCCGTACGACTTCCAGGACGCGGCCGTCACCTGCATCGAGAAGGACACCGTGCCGGGCCGGCGCGACGTACGCCGCCTCGTGGAGATCATGATGGGCGGCGACCGGATCGGCCAGGTCGGCTACGACGCGCTGCCACCCTTGGCCCGCGACGTGCACGACCGGCTCACGCCGCTGAATCTGAAGCTCCAGCAGCGCGGCGTGCAACGGGCGTTGCTGGACATCGCCTCCCGGCCGGAACTGGAGCGCTGCTCCGACGCGCTGTGGATGCTGCGATACCTGATGCCACAAGGCGCCGCGCGCCCGATCATGGGGGAGCGGCGCCTCGGCGAGCGGCCGATCCAGGAGTCGTGGGACCTTGCGCTGGGCACCCACCAACGTGCCCTCATCGAACTCGGCTATGAGGGCGTGAGCATCGAGCAGGTACTGGAGCAGCGCCTTCGACGCACGGCGTACGGCCCGCAGGCGACCGCGGCGACCGTCCTGGCCGCCGTCGAGGACGCGACGCTGTACTTGCGCAGCCGCCGCCTCGCCGACGAGCTGGGCACCCGCGCCCTGGAGGTCCTGGCGGCCGAACGCAGCGTCGACGGCGCGCCGGAGGTCCTGCGCCGGGTACGCCGGCTGCTGGCGTACTACCGCACCAGCGAGCCCGTACTGCCGCCATGGATCGAGTCCTTCGTCAAGGCGGGATACGCGCACTACTGCACCCTGTTGCCGACGGCGTTCACCGACGAGGACGCGACCGTCCGCCAGGTCGCCGCGATGCTCGGCTTCCTGTTCAGTATGGAGAGCCTGGCGCTGTCGCTGGGCTGCGACCGGACCCAGCTGGAGCTTGCGGTCGCGCAGTCTCATCCCCAGGACCCGTCGAAGACGGCGCTGCTGTGGGCGGCCCAGGCGCAACTCGGGCACCTGTCCCGGGCTGACCTGCGGACACGGTGCGACGAACTGCTGGGCAACCCCCTGGTGGTGCCCGCCTATCCGCGCTACCTCAGCGGTTTCGTGCACGCGCTGGAGCCGGTACCGAGCCTCACGGACTTCGTCGTGGAAGCGGTGTCGAACGCGTTCGCACGGTTGCCGGATCCCGTCCTCCTGCCGTGGCTGCCGACCCTGATCACCACCCTGCGGTCCGGCGGCGCCGAGCTGGCCCCGCTCCTGATCCGTGAGGCGGGCCGGATCTTCCCCGGCCGGCTCGAGGCGCTGGACGAGTGGGTGCCGCCGTGGCGGGAACGGCAGGAGCCGCAAGCCGGGCGGTCGGCGCGACGCGCGGGCTCCGGCCGGGGTGCCGTGCTCCTCGCCGCCCACCCCGCGACGTGCGACGCCGTGGCGAGCCTGCTGGGCTGCGACGGGACCTGGGAGACGGCGGATCCCGGCCCGCAGGGCGTGGCGCTGGTGGGCCGTCATCCGGATACGGCGACAGCCCTGGAGGCACTGCTGGCGGCGCGCTGACTGCTGCGGGGGAATCGGGCAGCGGGGCCCTCATGCCGGATCCGCCGTGGTGACGCGAGGGCGGATCCGGCTCGCGCGGAGCGGGAGAGCGGGAGAACAGGGGAGCGCGGGAACAGGAGCGCCGGGGGAGGAGGGGAGAAGCGGAGGCGGAGAGGCGGGGGCGGACCGGCTATCGGGGCGTCAGCGCGCCCCGCAGGCCGGGAGTGACGGGAGCGCCCCGCGCCTGCTCGACTCCGGACAACGGAACGGCTACGGGATCGACGGCCGGCATGCCGGAGAAGATCTCCGGCATGCTTCGCGACCGCCGGTCCCGGCCGCTGCGGTCGAGCACCGGGGCGGCAGGCGCTTAACCCGACTGAGCGCCCTGAATGGTGCGATCGATCGGCGTGACTGACGGTAGATCACGTCAAGGTCGGGTCAAGTCAGCTGATGAAGCGCCAGCTGCCCGGCTGCGATGGAAGGACCCTCACATGCGATCTGCCCGCATGCTGCTCGCCACGGCAGCGGCCACGGCTGCCCTTGCGGTCGCCACACCCGGGGCTCACGCGGCCGGCGACGACCGGGACAACGAGGACTCGTCGTACAGCAAGGAGCAGGACAAGGACAGTGACCAAGACTCGTCCTACAGCAAGGAGCGCGACGAGGACAGCAGCTACGACTCGCCGCGCGGTGGAGTTCACGCCGGTGGCGGTGCGCTGACCGCCCTGAGCAGCGACGACTGGGGTTCCGCGTCGGACTCGAAGCAGGACTCGGAGACGGACAAGGACAAGGACAAGGGCCAGGACAAGGACAGCGGGTACGACAAGGACAAGGACAAGGACAGCGGGTACGACCAGGGCAACGACAGCGGGTACGACAACGACGAGGGGAGCGACGAGCGCGACAAGCCCAGCGGCGGCATGCACACCGGAGGGGGTGGGCTGGCCGCACCGGGCGTCACCGCCGGCGGGCTGGCCGTCCTCGGTGTCGCAGCGACCGGCGTGTACGCGTTGCGTCGAAAGAAGGCAGCCGAGGGCGCGGCCTGACCATGCCTGACGTGATAGCAGCCGGGTCGCCACCGGTTGCCTTCCGTGGCGGCCCGGCCTGCTTCCCGCATGCCGTGCCTGCTCAGCTGCCGAGCCAGAGTGAGGTGGTCCCCATGGCAGCCAGTCCTCCTCCCCCTTCCGGAACCCAGCCGGCGCCCTCCGACGAGGGAACCCGCTCCTCCACCACATGGCTGTGGGGCGCGGCCTTCATGGTCCTGGCGGTGCTCATGCTCAGCGGCCGCAACTCGTCGTCCGATCCCGCTTACCCACCGCGCACCACACAAGCCGGCGCGTCGGCCTCGTCGGCCGCGCATCCGGTGGGAAAGCATCTGCCGAGATCCAGACCGAAGCGCCTGCTCATCCCCAAGATCTCCGTCGACGCTCCCTTCACCGACCTCGCCCTCGGGAGTTCGGGGCACCTGCAACCCCCGGCCGCCGACGACGTCAACCTGGTCGGCTGGTACGCCGAGGGGGCGTCCCCCGGAGAGGCGGGCACCGCGATCATCGCCGGGCACGTCGACACGGCGACGTCCGCGGCCGTGTTCGTGGACCTCTCCGAACTGGAGAAGGGTGACAAGTTCTACGTCGCGCGGGCAGACGGACGCAAGGCGTCGTTCGTGGTCGACGACGTCGAGACGTTCGAAAAGGATGACTTCCCCGACCGGCGTGTCTACGCCGACACCCCGCAAGCCCAGGTTCGACTCATCACCTGTGCGGGGGACTACGACCGTGACGTGAAGGACTACACCGAGAACCTGGTGGTCTTCGCCCATCTCATCTGATCAGGCCGACAGTCCAGCAACGGGGCGACGGACGCCGCGCGCAGAGGTGAGGTCAGGAGGTCGCAATGGTGGCTCCCGGAGATGTCGGGCGCCCGCAGCTGCGGCACGTCGTCCTTGTCGACGATCACGGCGCCACCGTCCCCGTTCGACGAGGCCCGGGCCCGTGCGCTGCCGCGCACCGCTCACACGAACCTGACGGGATGGACGTCCGTGCGCGCGACGGCCGCGTCACGCTCGGCGGCCAGGGCCGTGCGGCGTTCGTCGGACATGTAGCCGTCGTAGCCGGCCTGTGAGGTGAACTCGATCAACTGGATCTCGGTCGGGGCCGGATCCTGGCCGTCGGTGCGGGCCCGCCGCACAATCCGGCCGCCGTGCTCCTTCAGGAGCGCCAGAACCTTGTCCTCGTAGGCGACCAGGGCCTCGGTCGCGCCGGGCCGCGCCCACAACAGCACGCACAGTTGTATCTCCACGGCCCCCGACCCTATCCGGCTTTCCGAAGAGCGGAACGGCCCCGACCTGCATCACCGACGAGGTCTCCGCGTCCAAGCAGAGGGAGACTCGTCCGAGAGGCCGGGAGCTACGGTGATGACCGGTACCAGGGAAGGGCCGCGCGGTGTGGACCGGCGGCGTGAGGTTCGCAGGCGAGCCGCGGGGGTGCCGGCCGCCCGCCGCTCTCGGAAGCGGGCGGAGCGCCGGCGCCGTACGCCGGGAACGTCGGCGGAAGTCCGCCGCCGCGGTCGTGCCGTGAGGCGGCGGGTGTGGGGATCGCTGGCCGCGCTCCTCGGCGTCGTACTCATCGTGTTCGCGGCGATGACACTGCACGCGCCGGGGGACAATCCGGAGCTGTCCGTGGGAGTCGCGCTCGCCCTGCTGGCGCCGGGTGTCTACGGCGTGTGCGTGGGCGTCGTCGTCCTGCGCCGTGCGCGCGAGGAGTTGCCCGAGTCGCTCACCATGTGGGGACTGATGACATGGTTCGCCATGGTCGCCGCGATCCCGGCAGTCGCCTACGGGTCCACGTTCGGCGGACCGCTCATCGTGGGAGGGGTCTGGGGCGCGTTGCTGCTCCTCGGCTGCCGGCTCGTGCGCCGCGAGACGGACGACTGACCACGGGTGCTGTCGGCGGCCTCTCAGCATGTCGAGAGCGGTGAGCGCGCCATCCAGTTCGATGCGCTGCTCACCGGACTTGATGTCGCGGCCGAGGAGGCTCGCTCGATGGTGCGCAGGAATTGGCCATCATGCAGGAATCGGCCACCATACCGGCCACTACAAGGCGCAGGACCGGCTGCGCCGAGTTCGCCCTGGGCCCCTCAGGCCGATGTCGGCCGGGCGGCTCCCCGGGCGTTCGCCGCCGCGGTCCGCACATCGAGCGTGGCGGCCAGCAAGGGCAGTGCCCGGGCGAGTTCGCCGTGGTCGTCGATGGCGTCGAGGAGGCCGGTCTGTTCGGCATGGACGCGGTCGGCGGCGCGCTCGTGCAGGGCGCGGCCGCGGGCGGAGAGGTAGAGCAGGACGCGGCGGCGGTCGGCGGGGTCGGGGCGGCGGTAGACGAGGTTGTCGGCGACCATGCGGTCGACGAGCTTGGTGAGGCTCGGCGCGGGCATGAGCGCGTACTCGGCGATCTCGGTCATCGGGTGGCCCCGGCCGTCGGAGGTGCTCGACAGGACGCGCCACTGCTCGACCGAGCACCCCTCTTCGGCCAGCACGGCGGCGAGGCGCTGGACAAGGCGCCGCTCGGCATGGCTGAGCAGGTGGGCGAGATCCTGCGACGGTACGGACCGCATTGCCGGTGTCCTTCCGGTAGGTCTACTGTCCGACAGGTTAAAGGGCCTCCGCGAGGGCGCCGGGGCCGAGAGCGGGATCCGCGTCCCCCTTGCCCTCATGGAGGTGGGCTGTGCATCTGGGGCCGCCAGTACGGAACGGCAGCGCCGGCGAGACGCTGGCCGTGGCCCTGGTCGTGCCCTTGCAGGGCCCGGCGGGGGTCTTCGGGCCGGCCTGTGAACTGGCCGCGCAGCTGGCGGCGGAGGAACTCAACGCCGCGGGCGGGGTACTGGGGCGCGAGGTCCGGCTGGCCGTGGTCGACGGCGGGGCGCCGCCGGAGCGGGTGGCGGCCGAGGTCACGGCCCTGGTGTCGCTGGGCGCGGTGGACGCGGTGGTGGGCTGGCACACCTCGGCGGTGCGCCAGGCGCTGGTCCCGCGCCTCGCGGGCCGGGTGCCGTACGTGTACACCGCCCAGTACGAGGGCGGCGAGCGCGCTCCGGGCGTGTTCCTCACCGGGGAGACCGACGCGGCGCAACTGCTCCCGGCGATGCGGCTGTTGGCCGAGTCCGCCGGCGTGCGGCGCTGGTGCACGGTCGGCAACGACTACGTCTGGCCACGGGTCACCGCACACACGGCTCGCCGGTACGCCCGTGCGTGCGGTGGCCGGCTGCACGACGAGGTGTTCGTGCCGCTGGGGACGTACGAGTTCGGGCCGGTGCTGCGGCGGATCGAGCGGTGCGAGGCGGACGCCGTGCTGATGCTGCTGATCGGGGACGACGCCGCGCGCTTCAACCGGGCGTTCGCCGCGTGCGGACTGCACCAGCGGTGCCTGCGGCTGAGCACGCACATGGACGAGAACATCCTGCTGGCCACCGGCGCGGAGTCGACCGACGGGCTCTGGGCGACGGCCGGGTACTTCGAGACGCTGGCCACCGCCGAGAGCCTGGACTTCGGCGGTCGGTACGCGGCGCGGTTCGGAACAGAGGCCCCGGTCGTGGGCAGTCTCGGCGAATCGTGCTTCGAGGGCCTGCGGCTGCTCGCGGCGCTGGCGGAAGAGGCCCGGTCGCTGGACGTACGGGCGATGTGCGCGGCCGGCGACACGGTCTCCTACGAGGGGCCGCGGGGAGCGCTGCGGCTGCGTGGCAACCATCTCGACCAGCGGCTCTATCTGGCGCGGGCGGACGCCTTCGCGTTCGACATCGTGGCCCAACTCTGACCTCCCCTCCCACGTACCCGTTGACATTAACCCGTCGCAGAAATATTTTCTAGGGGAAGTATTTGACGCGGACCGGATACTGGTCGGCCTAGTTTCCAGAAATAAAGGGCCCGCTCATCAAATTCTTTAAAAGGCCAGCTCAGGCCGGTATCTACGCGCGTCGCAGAAAGTTTGGACAAGGCGCCTCCTTTTAAAGAACACGAAACCGTCGAGAAACAATGCGGCTGGAATCTTCCGTGGACCGCCCCGGGTCGTCCGGGGCGGCGGCCCTGGCTACGGAAGAGGGAAGCGCCGTGACGGAGATTGTCGACAACCAGGCACCGCCGGGAGTGGCGGACGCATCCGTCCGGGAGGCCGGTACGAGCGGCCGGAAGTACAACGGCTGGACGCAGAACGACACCCTGGAGGACTACTCGCTGCGCTACGCGCCCAAGTCCTTCCGCCGCTGGACGCCCTATGTCGTGGCGACCACGGCCCTGGGCGGCATCGCCTATCTGGCGGACTTCGCCATCGGTGGCTCGATCGCCATCTCCCACGGGTTCTCCAGCGCCCTGGTGGCCATCCTCGCCGCCGCCGTGACCATCTTCCTGACCGGCATCCCGATCTCGTACTACTCGGCGAAGTACTCCATCGACATGGACCTGCTGACCCGGGGCGCGGGCTTCGGCTATCTCGGCTCGACGCTGACCTCGGTCATCTACGCCAGCTTCACCTTCATCTTCTTCGCCCTCGAAGGTTCGATCATGGCCCAGGCCCTGGAACTGGGCCTGCACATACCGCTGGCCGTGGGCTACGTCATCTGCTCGCTGATCATCCTGCCGCTGGTGGTCTACGGCATGACGGCGCTGTCGAAGATGCAGGTGTGGACCCAGCCGATCTGGCTGGTCCTGATGGTCGCCCCGTTCGTGTCCATCGCGATCCAGGAGCCCGGGAAGTTCTCGGAGTTCACCCACTTCGCGGGCAACTCGCCGACCGGGTCGAGCATCAGCATGCTCGGCGTCGGGGCGGGTGCCGGCGTGGCCCTGTCGCTGATCGCGCAGATCGGTGAGCAGGTCGACTACCTGCGCTTCATGCCGGACAAGACGCCGGAGAACGCCAGGAAGTGGTGGGGCGCGGTGCTCTCCGCGGGCCCCGGCTGGGTGGTCCTCGGAGCGGCGAAGCAGATCGGCGGCGCGTTCCTCGCCTTCTACATCGCGGGCAGCGTGGGGCTCGCGAAGGCGAACGAGCCGATCCAGCAGTACGTCTCCGGGTTCAAGACGTTCGCCGCTCCTGTCGCGCTGGGTCTGGCCACCTTCTTCGTCATCCTCTCCCAGATAAAGATCAACTCGACGAACGCGTACTCCGGTTCGCTGTCCTGGTCGAACTTCTTCTCCCGCCTGACCCATCGTCACCCCGGCCGGATCGTCTACATCTTCCTCAACGTCGGCATCGCCCTGGCCCTGATGGAAGGCGGCGTGTTCGGCTTCCTCAACACGGTCCTGGGCTTCTACTCCAACGTCGCCATCGCCTGGATCGGCGCGGTCGTCGCCGACCTGGTCATCAACAAACCGCTGAAGCTCAGCCCCTCGTACATCGAGTTCAAGCGGGCCCACCTGTACAACTTCAACCCGGTCGGCTTCGGTTCGATGCTCATCGCCTCGGCGGTCTCCATCGCCGCCTACTTCGAGGCGTTCGGAGACTACGGCAAGGCCTACTCGCCGTTCATCGCGCTGTTCCTGGCCATGGCGCTCTCCCCGCTGTTCGCGGTGCTCACCAAGGGCAAGTACTACATCGCCCGCATCGACGACCTCGAAGAGCCGCTGCTCGCCGCGGACGGACTGCCCTCGGCGGCCACCCTGACCTGCTCGGTGTGCACGGACACCTTCGAGCGGCCCGACATGGCGAACTGCCCGTTCCACGCGGGTGCGATCTGCTCCCTGTGCTGCAGCCTGGAGAAGGACTGCCACGACTCCTGCAAGAGCGGCTCGGCCACCGGTCCGGTCGACCTCGCCCTGCCCACCGTGCGGTCCGCGGACTGACCTCCGCTTCGTCCGACGACGCCCGGCCGAGTCTCGCGACCCGGCCGGGCACGGTGCCACGGACGCGATCCGCAAGCCGCCACGGTCCCTTCGCTACGTCGACGAACGCGCGCCGAGAGCCGCCGTGAACGGGGTGACCGGGTGCTCCAGGCGTGCGTCGTCCACCGTGATGTCCACCGTCTCGTCGAAGAAGGCGAGAAGTACCGCGACGGCCGCCACCGCGGGCAGCGGCTGCGGGTAGCTCCGGAACGGACCCGAAGCCGAGCCGTCCGGGTCGGCGAAGGCGGGCAGCGGTCGTCCCGGCCGTGGCCGGTGCGGCACTCGCGGACCACTGCCGTGCCGGGGGAAGATGAGACCCGTAACCCATGGTCAACCGATACGGAGGAACGGGCAGATGCCGCACGAGCGAGCGGGCAGGCCGGCCGGACCCGAGGACCTCATCGACGTCGCCCGGCTGGTCACGGCGTACTATGCGCTGCACCCCGACCCGGCCGACCCGGGGCAGCGCGTGGCGTTCGGTACCTCCGGGCACCGAGGATCCTCGCTGGCGACGGCGTTCAACGAGGACCACATCGCCGCCACCAGCCAGGCCATCTGCGAGTACCGCGACTCCCAGGGCACCGACGGCCCCCTGTTCCTGGGCGCCGACACCCACGCCCTGTCGGAGCCCGCCAGGGTCACCGCCCTGGAGGTGTTCGCGGCGAACGACGTGACGGTGCTCATCGACAGCGGAGACGGATACACGCCCACTCCGGCGGTCTCGCACGCCATCCTCACCCACAACCGGGGCCGTACCTCCGGCCTCGCGGACGGGGTGGTCGTCACCCCCTCGCACAACCCGCCCGCCGACGGCGGCTTCAAGTACAACCCGCCGAGCGGCGGCCCGGCAGGCTCCGACGCGACCTCCTGGATCCAGGACCGGGCCAACGAGATCATCGCCGGTGGCCTCAAGGACGTACGGCGCGTTCCTTACACCCAGGCGCTCGCTGCCCCCGGCACCGGCCGCTACGACTTCCTGGGCACCTACGTCGCCGATCTGCCCAGCGTGCTGGACCTGGACGCGATCCGCGCGGCCGGCGTGCGCATCGGTGCCGACCCGCTGGGCGGCGCGTCGGTCGCCTACTGGGGCCGCATCGCCGAGCAGCACGGGATCGACCTGACCGTGGTGAACCCGCTCACCGACCCCGCATGGCGGTTCATGACACTGGACTGGGACGGCAAGATCCGCATGGACTGCTCGTCGCCGTACGCGATGGCCTCGCTCATCGAGCAGCGCGACCGGTTCCAGATCGCCACGGGCAACGACGCCGACGCCGACCGGCACGGCATCGTCACCCCGGACGCCGGGCTGATGAACCCCAACCACTACCTCGCCGTCGCCATCTCCTACCTGTTCTCCCACCGCGAGCAGTGGCCCGCCGCCGCAGGGGTGGGCAAGACGCTGGTGTCGTCCGGGATGATCGACCGGGTCGCAGCCGACCGCGGCCGTCAACTGGTCGAGGTGCCCGTGGGGTTCAAGTGGTTCGTGGACGGGCTGGTCGGCGGATCGCTCGGCTTCGGCGGAGAGGAGTCGGCCGGCGCGTCCTTCCTGCGCCGGGACGGCTCGGTGTGGACCACCGACAAGGACGGCATCATCCTGGCCCTGCTCGCCTCCGAGATCACCGCGGTCACGGAGCTGACGCCGTCGGAGCACTACGCCGCGCTGACCGCCCGCTTCGGCGAACCCGCGTACGCGCGCATCGACGCCCCGGCGACCCGCGAGGAGAAGGCCCTGCTTGCCAAGCTGTCGCCGGCGCAGGTCCGCGCGGACACCCTCGCCGGGGAGCCGGTCACCGCGGTGCTCACCCAGGCCCCCGGCAACGGCGCGCCCATCGGCGGCATCAAGGTGACCACGGAGAACGCCTGGTTCGCGGCCCGCCCCTCGGGCACCGAGGACGTCTACAAGGTCTACGCGGAGTCGTTCCTCGGCGCCGACCACCTCAGCCAGGTCCAGGACGAGGCCAAGCTCGTGGTCCTGGCGGCGCTGGGCGGCTGAGCCGAACGGTCGGCCGTCAGCGCTCCGCAGCGGGCGCCGGGGGCCGGCCATCGGGGCGGCCGGGTGGCGGTGACGGAAGGCCGAAACGGTCGGCGATGATCCGTACGGTGTGGGCGCCGTCGGCGTTGAAGTGGGGATCGGCGTCGTACGCGGGGGTGTACCGGCCGACGATCCCCGCGTCCAGGAGCCCGCGCACCAGCAGGCGTGGTCGGCCGTGTACGCGTCGTGTGTCACCCAGGTCCAGCCGGACAGTTCACCTGCGGTACGGGGAGGACGCCCCGCTTCGGTGAAGACGGCGGTCAGGGTGGACAGGGTCATGCACCCCGGGGCCGGGCACTGACAGTCGGCCGTCGGCCGGCTCCTGTGACAGCGGATCTTCGAGTTTAGGCGTAGCGACAAGGGTCACCCGGTGCTGTGGAATCGCTTGTCGACAGCGGTTTGGAGTGAGTGACAGTGGCTCGAGACCAGAAGGCCAAGGCCAAGAAGGAGCAGCTCAAGGGCAAGGCGAAGGAGACGGTCGGCCGCGCGGTGGGCAACGAGACGATGGCTGTCGAGGGGCAGGCCGAGAAGTCGAAGGGAGACGCCCGTCAGGCGAAGGAGAAGGCCAAGGACGTATTCCGGGACTGAGGAGCGCATCGCTGTGCGGCAGGGCCCACCCGATCCGGTGGGCCCTGCCGCACAGCAATGCGCTCGATCTCGATCTCAACCCCGATATCAACTCCTGGGAACCCCGTCGGCCGCGCCCGTGCCGATCGTCGTGTCCTGTGTCCCGTCGACGGACAGCAGTTCCAGCTGGGCGGCGCCTTCGGTGCCGGGCGGGGCGGTGAACCACAGCAGGCGCCGGCGCCCGTCCTCGCTGAACGGCCCGACCGCCACCGGTCTCTTCCTCGAGGGCAAGGACGAACAGACCGTCGCCCAACTGGCCGCGCAGCCCCCGCCGGAGCGCCTCGGCGCCCCCGCCGACATCGCCGAGGTCGTCGCCTTCCTCGCCTCACCGGCCGGCCACTGGGTCAACGGCCAGGTCGTGCGCGCCAACGGCGGCATCGTCTGAGCGCGGGGATTCCTTGCCGGCTTCTCAACGCGATCTCGGCTCCATGGTGCAGGAGTTCCCGACCGACCCGTCGGACGATGTGGATGAACGGGTCACTCGGATCGCTGCCACTCTCGACCTCGCTCGAGCGGGGGCCCCATCGCCCCCGCTCACCGGAGTGCCAAGGGCTGTCGCTTTCCCGCGACTTGATCGGCCGGACGGGCCCTAGTCGAGGCGGGAGACCTGGTAGTGGCTGATGTACCAGCCGTCCTCCACGCGCTGTACCAGGACGCTGAGATTGAGGCCCAGTGTGGGCCGGTCGGTGAACGAGAAGTCGACCCTCAGGTACCCGAGCACGAGGTGGTCGGCGGGCCTCCTGGTTTCGAGAATCCGATAGGCGACCGTCATCCCGAGGGGTTGGGAATCGTAGTAGTCGGCGACGCCCTTCCGCCCGACGCTGTAGGGGTGCAGTCCCTGGAAGATCGCGTCCTCGGTGAAGATGGCGGCGATCCGCTGCGGCTCGTGCCTGTCGACGCCTTCCTTCCACTGGTCGAGGACGCCGCGCAGGATCGCCTCAGGGTCTGTCGTGCTGTTCATCAGGGTCTCTCCTGCCGAGTGAAATCGTTCCTGCCCACGGCTCTCCGGAGGTCAGTGGCCGGCGCTCATGCCGCCGTCCACGTGGAGGATCTCGCCGGTGACGAACGGGGCGTTCTCCAGGTAGATCACCGCGTCGACGATGTCGCTCTGCTCGCCCATGCGGCCGACCGGGTGCAGGCCTGCGAGAGCCTCATGGGTTTCCTCGGGGTGCATGGGGGTCTTGATGGTGCCCGGCGAGACGGCGTTGGCGCGGATGCCGCGGGTGGCGTACTCGATGGCGAGGGACTTGGTGGCGGACTGCAGGCCGCCCTTGGTCAGGGAGGCGAGCACGGAGGGGACGCGGGAGTCGGCGTTGTCGACGAGGCTGGTGGTGATGTTGACGATATGGCCGCCGCCCTGGGTGAGCATCTGTGCGATGGCCAGCTGGGTGATGCGGAAGAAGCCGGTGAGGTTCACGCCGGTCACGGTGGCGTAGTCGTCCTGGGTGTAGTCGGTGAAGGGCTTGGCGACGAAGATGCCCGCGTTGTTGACGAGGGTGTCGATGCGGCCGAACCGTTCGATGCCGGCGGCGATGACGCGTTCGGCGGTGGCGGGGTCGGCGATGTCGCCCTGGATGGTCAGGAGGTCCGCATCGCTGGAGGGGGCGATGGTGCGCGAGGTGGCGACGACGGCGTAACCGAGCTCGCGGTAGGCGTCGACGATGCCGGCGCCGATGCCCTGCGAGGCACCGGTGATGACTGCGACCTTCTGGTTCTGGGAACTCATGGTGACCTTCTCTGGTGTGTGAGGTGGTGCGACCGACGGCCGCTAGCCGACCGGTCGACTATTCAGACCGTAGGGGGCGGGTCGAGAAGAGTCAAAGGTCATCGGGGCCGTTTCCGGGACCGGCTACCTCCTAGCTGGTAGGCCCAGACTCCCAGCACAGGCCGGCGCGACAGCGACGGATCGCAGGTCTCGCGCTCGTCACCGCTCGACTGGCGGAGCTGCCCGGTTCCGGTACGGGTCGTCGTCGGGCAGCCAGGCGTCCGGGGCGTTGATGCCCAGGTCGCCGACGCCGTCGCAGAGGGCATCGACGACGGCGAGGACTGCGGCACGGACCTCGCTGCGGCGCCAGACCAGGGACCAGGTCCAGTGGATCTCCGGCGCGACCACGGGGCGTCGCACCAGGTCGGGCGGCAGCGGAGTGGTCTGGCCCTTGGGCGAGTTGATGAGCGGGCGGCTGCTGCGGCGGACGTGGTCGAAGAAGGCGGGGCCGGTGATGCCGCCGTCGGAGATGCGCACCGCGTGGGCCCCTGTGTCCTGGGCGAGTTCTTCGGCGTAGACGTTCCAGGACGCCCAGGAGGTGGTGTCGTCGTCGAGGACGACGGCGGTGTCCTGGGCGGGTATGTCGCTCGTGTCGCTACCGGTGGCGATGGCGTAGAGCCGGTCGGCGCCGAGGAGCCGGGCGCGCAGGCCGTGTCGCTCCAGGTCATGGCTCCGTACCCAGCACACCGCGAGGTCGAGACTGCCGTCGGCTACCCGGGCGGCCTGGGTGTGGGAGGGTGCGATCCATGCGTCGACATGGAGTTGGGCCACCGCGGAGGTGGTGGCGGTCAGGTCCGCGGGAAGCCAGTTGACGTAGCCGAGCCGGACAGGTTCCGATCCGGCCAGTCGGCCGGCGCGACGCTGGAGGTCCGTGGCCCGCTCCAGCAGGGCGCGGGTGTGCGGGAGCAGAGCGGCACCGGCCGGGGTGAGGGACACCGAGCGCCGGTCGCGGTCGAACAGGCGTACGCCGAGATCGCGCTCCAGGGCCTTGATCTGCTGGGACAGCGAGGGCCCGGCGATCAAGAGCCGCTCGGCGGCCCGCCCGAAGTTCAGCTCCTCGGCGACCGCGACGAAGTACCGCAGTTGGCGCAGCTCCACGCCCACCATGCTACGTCGGTGGGAGGTTGCGCCTACCAGCAGGGAGAACGCCGGTCGTGGCGTCCTCCGGGCCGGCAGGCACACGATAGGGGATATGGACGCTGCCGGTGCCAGGGCGGCGGCCACCGTACGACCACAACGGCCGCTTCGGCATCCGAGAACAACACCGCCTTCCCCCGTGGCGTGTCGGCGTGAGCCGGGCGCCCCACTGAACGGAGCAGGACCATGCGCGAATTCCTGGTTGAGATCACCACCACCGTGCCCGAGGGCACCAGCCAGGACGAGGTCGACCGGCGCCGCGCCGCCGAAGCCGTCCGCGCCAAGGAACTGGCCGCCACCGGCAACCTGGCGCGCCTGTGGCGCCCGGTCGGCGAACTCCGCAGCGTCGGCATCTGGTGCGCCGCCGACGAGGACGAACTCCACGAGAAGGTGCTCGGCACGCTGCCGCTGCGCCCATGGATGACTCTCACCGTCACCGCACTCGAATCCCACCCCAACGACCCGGGACGATCCGATCACCCCTCTGCGTGACGATCCACGCACCCGCTCAGTCGGCTCTCCGCCGCCCGGCCGCGGTTCGACCGCGAGCCGCGCGCCACGACCGTGAGCCGCACCCCACCTTGCCTTCGTATCCCCGTTGTTGAGGAACATGTCATGCGCGCAGTGCCCCTGCGACCCTCGTCCGTTCCCTCGGGCGGCTTTCTCCGCTCGCCCTGGGGCCACGTCGTCCAGGCCGCCGCGGCGCTCGCCGCGGGCATGGGGGTCGGCCGCTTCGTCTACACCCCGATCCTTCCCCTGATGCACGCTCAGGCAGGGCTGTCCGCCGGCGCCGGCGCGAACCTGGCCACCGCCAACTATGTCGGCTACCTCATCGGCGCGCTCACCGGCATTCT
This sequence comes from Streptomyces sp. NPDC001315, assembly GCF_042896175.1. Lineage (NCBI taxonomy): Bacteria > Bacillati > Actinomycetota > Actinomycetes > Kitasatosporales > Streptomycetaceae > Streptomyces > Streptomyces sp. NPDC001315. Next base: position 203,557 of record NZ_JBIAWZ010000013.1, read on the forward strand.
GGTGCCCGCACTGGTCCGCTCGCCCACGGTTCTGCGCGGCTCGCTGATCGTGCTGACCGGCAGCCTGGCCGCGATGCCCGCCACGCACGACACGGCTGTGTGGCTCGTGCTGCGGCTGCTGGCCGGAGCGGCCAGCGCGCTGATCTTCGTCGTCGCGGTCAGCTCACTCCTCAGCCACCTGAGGGAACACCCCGCCCACCTGCCCGGCTGGGCCTTCGGCGGAGTCGGAGCCGGAATCGCACTGTCCGGCCTGCTGGTCCTCGTCCTGCGGTCCGTTGCCGACTGGGAGGCCGCCTGGTGGGCCTCGGCCGTACTCGCCGCCGTACTCGCCGCCGTCTCGTGGAACCTACGCCCCGAAACGGCTCCGGCGACCACGCGGGAGTCCCCGACAGCTGTGGCCGGTCCGTCCTCGCCGCGCACGCACCGCTGGTTCAGCATCCTGTTCGCGAGCTACACCTTGGAGGGCATCGGTTACATCGTCGCCGGCACCTTCCTGGTCGCCGCGATCGGTCAGGGCTCCCCGGGCTGGATCGGCAGCGGCGCCTGGGTCCTGGTCGGCGTCGCGGCCGTGCCGTCCTCGGCGCTGTGGGCCTGGCTCGGGCGTCGCTGGTCCCGCCCGGATCTCCTGCTGGCGGCGCTCTTCCTCCAGGCGGTCGGCATCGCCCTGCCCGCCCTCGTCGGCGGCGTGGCGGCTGCCCTGGTCTCCGCGGTCCTGTTCGGCGCGACGTTCATCGGCGTGAGCACCATCGCCCTGGCCGCGGGTGCCCATCTGCGGTTCCCCCGCTCCGTCGCCCTGCTGACCGCCGGATACTCCGTCGGCCAGATCCTCGGCCCCCTGCTCGTCGCCCCCTTGCTTCATGACGGCTACCGGCAGGCCCTGATCCTGGCCGCCCTGATGGTGCTCGCCGCCGCTGCTGCCGCCGCCGTCCTGCGCATCGGCTTCCCCCACCACATGGCCGCCGTACGGCGCGCCGTCCCCGTACCACGGTCGGCACCGGCGGAGACTGTCGCGATGCGGGCCGACCGCCCCTGACGAAGCAGGTCTGCAGTCGAGCGGCGGGAAGCTCCCTTTCCCGGACACCGCCCGCGGCGTGCCGCCGGACCGACGCCCGCCGCGTTCGGCAGCGCACCCGGCACCGTCCCGGCAGCTCAGCGAAATGCAGTAACTCCGCCAATGTCTCTGATCTGGAGTCATTCATGACCACACCCACGGATCTGATGATCGTCGCCACGGACGTGAGGTCCGCCCGTCCGGTGGAGCCGGGCGACCTGTCGCTGGCTCTCGCGGGAGCCGAGGTGATCGACCTCCTCGGCGCGGAGGCCCTGACCCTGCGGGGCGACCACATCGTGCCCGGCCTGCAGCCGGCAATGGGTGATGACCTGTTGGACGAGGCGGCGTCCTCGCTCGTCCGGCAGGAACCGTACGAGTCGGTCGAGGACTGGTTGTGGCGCCGGGGCCGCGGCCTGTCCCGGGCCTACCTCGCCGCTCTGGAGAGAGAGGGAGACATCACCTGGCAGCGGCGCCGCTGGAATCCGCTTCGGACCACCCGGACGGCACGGGCCGACTCACCGGCCCGCCGCCACGCGGCCGACCGCTGGGCATCGGGCGAGCCGGTCCTCGCCGCCCTCGCCGCCGCCGTCGGGATCGTCGACCAACCGACCGAAGAATTCCCGGACGCAGTGAACGACGCGGTCGTGACCGTACTGGCCGCCGTCAACGACGCGGTGATGGAACTGGAAGCCGTACGACAACGGCGGGCCATCGAAGACGCCGCCTTCGACAACATCTGGCGCGGCGAATGACCGGGGCACCGCGTTCACACGGCTTGTCCTCGCCTCGCAGGAGGTTGGTCATGGGATCGGAGCCGGTTTCCCAGGCGGATATTCAGTACAATTATGAATGATATTTACCTTGTATCCCTGTCGGCTGGGGCCCCGGCCCCGCGATAGGAGCGCGGACATGGTTGAGCGGGACGGTCCGGAGAAGCGGCGGCGCCTGAGTCGCCCGCTGGTCCTCGCCGCGGCCGTCGCCCTGGTCGACCGGGAGGGGCTCGCGGCGCTGACCATGCGGCGCCTGGCGACTGACCTGGGCGTCGAGCCGATGGCCATCTACCGCTACACCGCCGGCAAGGAGGCACTGGTCGACGGCCTGGTCGAGGCCCTCTTCGCCGAGGTCAACGACCGGCTGCGAACCTCGGCGGAGGAGAGCCGCTCCGACCGGCGCACCGAATCCGCCGACCTGCCCTGGCGCATGGAACTGCGCCGGATCGCACGTGCCTTCGCCTCCGTGGTGCACGCCCACCCCGAGATCCTGCCCGTGGTGGCCACGCGCCCGCTCAGCGTGCCGGTGGCCCGGCGCCCGGCGCCGCTGCTCCAGCTCACCGAGCACATCCTCGCGGTACTCGGCCGGGCCGGCTTCGACGACGCCACCGCGCTGACGATCTACCGCACCTTCGTGGCCTGGAACCTCGGCTGTCTCCTGGTGGACAAGCGCCAAGTGGTCGACAACCCCGACGAGCCGGATCTGATGCTGCGTCTGGGCCTGCACCGGCTGCCCGCCGCCGAGTACCCGCGCCTGCGTGCGCTCGTCCCTCAACTCGCCGAGTACGACGACGAGCAAGAGCTGATCGCGGGCCTCGACTGCCTGCTGAGCGGGATGCCCGAGCCGCCCCTTGACTCGTTCTACGGTGGAAGCGCACCCTGAGGATACGAGGTACACATCGGACATATGTATACGTCAGCATCCGCGTCGTCGGCATCGCTGATGTGAAGCCGTCGGCGCCCGAAAGAGGCCCGCCATGTCCACCGCTCCGCACCAGACCCTCCGTGTCCGCGTCACCGCCAAGGACGCCGAAACCCTGCGCGCACTCCTGCGTGAGGCACATCCCGACGTCGGGGGGCGTCCCCGCCAGGCAGACGACGGAAGCTTCAGCATCGAGGCCTATGTCTCCCCCGAGCAGGCCGAGGCCCTCGAGCGCGAGGGCGTGTCGGTCAGGGCGCTCGAGGATGTCACAGCCACCGGCCGGGCCCGCCAGGCCGAGGTCGGTGAGGGAGACCGGTTCGCCCCCGAGGACGCCATTCCGCACGGGCTGGCCCTCAAGGTGAAGGACGCCTAGGAGGGACACCATGCCGTACCTGAACACCACCGAGGTCGAGTCCGCCGTGACCAGCCTGGCCACCGCGTTCCCGTCCGCATGCGACATCATCGAGCTGCCCGAGCCCTCGGTCGAAGGCCGTGTCTGCCACGCCCTGCGGATCGGCACGGCCCCGGCCGGCACGAAGGACTGCACCGTACTGATCGGCGGTGTGCACGCCCGCGAATGGGGCAGTTGCGAGGTCCTCGTCCACCTCGCCGCCGACCTGCTGGAGGCACACAGCGGCGGTACGGGCCTCGTCTACGGCGGTACGAGCTTCACCTCCGACCAGGTGCGCAGGATCCTCGACGACCTGGATGTCGTGATCTTCCCGCTCGTCAACCCGGATGGCAGGCACTACAGCCAGAACGTCGAACCGATGTGGCGGAAGAACCGCAACCCGGCGAACTCCGGCGGCGACCCCGCCCGCATCGGCGTCGACATCAACCGCAACTTCGACTTCCTCTTCGACTTCGCCACCGCCTTCGACCCGACCGCCGGGCCCCGGGTCTCCGCCGATCCGGGCGATCTCCAGGTGTACCAGGGCCCCAGCCCCTTCTCGGAGCCCGAGACCCGCAATGTCCGCGCGCTGCTCGACGCGTTCCCGCGGACCCGCTGGTTCGTCGACGTGCACAGCTACTCCGAGGACATGCTCTTCGTCTGGGGAGACGACGAGAACCAGTCGGTCGACCCGGCCATGAACTTCCTCAACCCCTCCTTCGACGGCACACGCGGAGTGGCCGGCGACCCGGCCTACGCGGAGTTCATCCCGAACGGCGACGCCGACGACGCCGCCGTGCTCGCCGAGCAGTTCTGCCAGGGACTGAAGGGTGTGCGCGGCAGTGTCTACACCCCGATGTCCGCCTTCCATCTGTACCCGACCTGCGGAACCAGCGACGACTACGCCTACTCCCGTCACCTCGTCGATCCCCACAAGGGCAAGATCCTCGCTTTCACCATCGAGTGGGGCGAGAGCTTCCAACCGCCGTGGCCGGAGATGGAGCGGATCATCCTGGACACCGACGCCGGGCTGGTGCAGTTCTGCGTGGCTGCTCTCAGCTAGGACCTGTCGGCACAGTTCCCTTCCTGGCCGAGTGTGATCGAGTGCGGTCGCCTTCGGCGCACTACTCCTTCGTCGTGTCCAGGCCCGCATCGAAAGCGGGGTCGGGATCGAAGGAGCGGTGGTAGCTCTCCGGCGGAGCGAGGTAGCTCGCGGGCAGCGTCCCTGGCGGACGGCGAGCGCGTTGCGATCCGCCCAGTAGTACTTGAGATTCATCAAGTACGCGCCGCGGATCGGATAGTCGACGAGTCCGTAGAAGGCGTCCCGGTAGGTGTCGGGGAGCTTGGCGCCGAGCGTCTGGGCGCGGGCCGGCACCTTCCGGCAGGCGGCCAGCCGGCGGTCCGCCTCGTCGCCGTGATGCACGGTCGAGAAGATGCCGCGGTCGATGAACTCCGGACGCCGTTCCGCAGCGAGGCGGTAGTACTCCGTGCGGATGGCGGCGATCTCCGGACCGTGGCGCTGCCCGAACTGCCGCCCGGCCCACTCCACCAGGAACTCCTCGACGCTCTCCGGACCCCGGCGGTCCACCCTCAACGGCAGTACCTGCGCCACCACCTGACCCAGTCGTCCCCGCCGGCCGGCGGGGGTCAGATCGCTCCGCCGGTCGGCATGCCGTACACGCGGCGGAAGCAACTCACCGGACCGACTGACTCAACTCCATTGCCCACGCTCAGGCCGCACACAGCGCTCGCCCAGCGCGCGGGGACAGAGTGCGAGGCATGTATGGCGCTGCTGGTGCCCACAAGGGCGCGGTCCGTGTGCTGATCGTCGACGACGAGCCCGAGCTCACCGAGTTGTTGTCCGTGGCCGTCACCGAGGCGGGGTGGCAGCCATTCCTTGCCGAGGACGGCCGCAGCGCGCTGAGCATCGCGCGTGGCTGCGCACCGCACGCCGTCGTCCTGGACTGGATGCTGCCCGACGTGGACGGCCTTCAGGTGCTGCGCAGGCTGAGGCACGAGAACACGAAACTGCCCGTGCTCATGCTCACCGCCCGCGACACCGTGGACCACCGGATCGACGGGCTGTCAGCGGGCGCCGACGACTACGTGACCAAGCCGTTCTCGCTGCAGGAGGTCATGCTGCGGCTGCGCGGGCTGCTGCGCCGCGCCGGCAGCGAGGAAGCGTCCGAGGACGAATCCGTGCGGGTACTGGGTGACCTCGTACTGGCCGAGAAGACCCGCCAGGTGCAGCGGGGCGGGACGCCGATCCCGCTCACCGCCAAGGAGTTCGACCTGCTCAGCTTCTTCATGAGCCACCCGCGCCAGGTGCTCAGCAAGGCACAGATCCTCGACCACGTCTGGAACAGCTCCTTCGACGGCGAGGGCAACCTCGTCGAGGTGTACATCTACAGCCTGCGATCGAAGGTCGACAAAGGCCGAGCGTCCATGATCCACACCGTGCGCGGCGCCGGATACGTGATCAGGGCCACGGAAGACAGAACATGACGACGCGCCAGGACCGTCGTCCGGCAGCGGCGGTCACCCGGTGGCGAGGGCGCTCGCTGCGCGCCCGTCTGTTGCTCTTCACCTCCGCCACGTTGATCATCGTCTGCGCGGCGATGGCGCTCACCACGGTGTTCGTCCAGCGTGTTTATTTGCTCGGGAATCTGGACCAGCGCGTCACCGAGGCCGCCGAACGCAGCCAGGGCGGGCTCCAGCGCCGGACGGGCGACGCGACGGACCTCGGCTTCCTCAATGAGCGCGGGCAACCCGCCGGCACCGTCGCGGCCCGATTTACCGACGGGCAGGTCATCGCCGCCGAAGTGGTGACCGAGGAGGGCCACCTTCAGGTCCTCACCGCTGCCCAGCGCGGCGCACTGGGCGGGATCCCCACGGACGGATCACGGCACACCCGAACCATCCCCGGCCTCGGCACGTACCGCGTGACCGCCATCAGCGGCGACGGAGTCCCCGTCCTGGCCGGGCTCCCCATGGACGACGTACAGGACGTGATCAACGGACTGGTCGCGGGCGAAGCCGCGATCGCCGCCGTCGGGCTCGCCGCCGCGGGCTGTGTCACCACGGTGGTCATACGACGCCAGCTGCGCCCGCTGGACCGGGTCGCGGCCACCGCCGTCGAGGTCTCGCGGGCGCCCCTGGACCGCGGCGAGGTCACCGCACTCACCCGGGTCCCCGCCCGCGACACCGACCCCGCCACCGAGGTGGGCCAGGTGGGCGCCGCGCTCAACCGCATGATCGACCATGTCGAGACCTCGCTCACCGAACGCCAACGCACCGAGGAACGCATGCGCCGCTTCCTCGCCGACGCCAGCCACGAGCTCCGCACCCCGCTCGCCTCCATCGCCGGCTACGCCGAACTCATGAACCACGGCACCGAGAAGATCGAGCCGCAGTTGGCCTGGCGCCGCGTGTCCGCCCAGTCCGAGCGTATGACCGGGCTCGTCGAGGACCTGCTCCTGCTCGCCCGGCTCGACGAGGGACGCCCGTTGCAGTCCGCCGAGCTGAACCTGGCGACTCTGGTCGCCGAGGCGGTCTGGGACGCGCAAGCCGCGGGCGGCGACCGTGCCTGGCAGCTCGCCCTGCGCCTGGACGCTCCCGCGCTGGTCGTCGGCGACCAGGCGAGGCTCCACCAGGTGGTGGCCAACCTGCTGGCCAACGCCCGCGTGCACACACCACCCGGTACGCGGATCACCGTCGTCGTGGAGGCCACCGACACGCACTGTGCGATCCGCGTACGCGACAACGGCCCCGGCATCCCGGCCGGCCTCCTCCCGTCGGTCTTCGAGCGCTTCACCCGCGCCGATGCCTCCCGCTCCCGCCTTCGCGGCAAGGAGAGCGGATCGGGTCTGGGACTGGCCATCGCCGCAGCGATCACGGAGGCGCACGGCGGTCGTATCGGCGTCGAGAGCGAGCCGGGGCGAACGGAGTTCGCGATCGAGCTCCCGCTGGCCGCCGGTCGCCGTACAGAGCCCTGGGCGGCCTCCACACCGCCATCCCTCGTGGGCCGCAAACCCTAAGCGTTTCCACAGACACGCAGGTCAAGCGCGTCCGCGTGGCTGTCGGAGCGCCGGTTCAGGCTGCCTTCCAGTCCCTGTTTCAGCCCTGCCTCAGGTGGCTGCCCCAGAGTTGGCATCCCCGAGGCCGACCACAGTGGTTGCGCCCGCAACGAAGGGAGCCACAGCCCATGACCGAGCCCGTGGAGTCCGTGGAGTCCGTGGTGACGAAGCCGGAGCCGGAGACCGGACGTCGCGCGCACGCGAGCCGTCGCAACTTCATGCGGAAGGTCTTCTTCGCCAGCGGCGCCACGGCGGTCGCGACGATGGGCGGCGCCGGTGCGTGGGCCGCCCTCGCGGAGGACACCACCGGCACGGCCGACGCCTCGGCCGGCCCCAGCGGCGCTCCCAGCGGCGCTCCCAGTGGTGGTCCGGGCGGCGGCGCCGGAGGTCCCGGCAACCAGTCGATCACCGAGGAGTTCTTCGGCCTGACCACCGACGGCAAGCGGATCGACGACCTGTTCACGATCCACTCCGCGGCCGTCGCCACCGCTCCCGTCATCACCGCGGCGAACGCCTTCCTCGACGGGCTCACCGACGATCAGAAGACCTCGACGCAGTTCACCGTCCACTCCACCGAGTGGCGGCTGTGGAGCAACGTCGACTCCTACGAGCGTCAGGGCGTCTCCCTCGCCGACCTGACCGACGATCAGAAGGATCTCGGCACCGCCCTGTTGAAGGCCGCGCTCAGCGCCGAAGGCCTGGAGACCACCGAGAAGATCCGCAAGATCAACCAGGCCGCCGGCGAGGCGATCAACAACACCGACTCCTTCAACGAGGACGCCTACTACTGGACCGTGATGGGCACCCCGTCCGCCACCGAGCCCTGGGGCTTCCAGTTCGACGGCCACCACCTGGTCATCAACTACTTCGTCCTCGGCAACCAGGTCGTCATGAGCCCCTGCTTCTGGGGCTCCGAACCCACCTCCATGGAGATCGACGGCGAGACCGTCACGGTCTGCCACGAGGAGGTCGTCGCCGGCCTCGCCTTCATCAACTCCCTCACCGAGGCACAGCAGAAGGTGGCGATCGCCTCCGCCACCAAGTCGAACGAGTCGATGAAGGCGGGCGCCTTCTCCGACAACACCGTCCAGGCGTACGAGGGCATCCGCGGCAACGCGCTCACCGGCGCACAGAAGAAGAAGCTCCTGGGCATCGTCGAAGCCTTCGTCGGCCGCGCCAAGGCCGACGTCGCCAAGGTCGAGCTGGCCGAGGTCCGGGCGCACCTCGACGACACCTACGTCACCTGGGCCGGCGGCACCGGCGACGACGACGCCTTCTACGTCCGGGTGCACAGCCCCGTGGTGTGGGTCGAGGTCGACTGTCAGGCACCGGGTCCCCTCGCGGGAGCCTACGGCGCCACGCAGGGCAGCGGCGCGACCCAGAAGCACGTCCACTCCATCATCCGCACCCCCAACGGCAACGACTACGGAAAGGAGCTCCTCCGGCAGCACTACCTGACGTCGCCGCACCACCGGTGACGCGGCGAGCGTCATCACGGATCGACCGTTTTCCTGTCATGCCCGGTGCCGCACCTTCCGAGGTGCGGCACCGGCGCGTCATGCTGCGAAGCCGGGTGTCGCGGCCCAGCTGTCAGGCTCCGCACCCGTCGTTCCGCCACGCCAACTCTCCCCGACATCCCGGACTTCACGGGCCGGGCAACCGATCCGCGGCCCGTGGACGCGCGACGCCGCACAACCTCGGTGTGGTACGCGAACAGCGCGTCGGTTCGGCCACCCAGGTGGTAGGCACGCTCCGACACCGCTGATGTCAGCGCGCGGACTGCCGCGCTTCTACGGTGGGAGGGCGGCAGCTCCTGCACACGCAGCGGCGCTGGCCGTTCCCGGCCGGACCGACTTCACCCACCACACGGTCCGGCCGGGAGCCACCCCAGCTCCCCACGGGCCGCACGGCAACCGGTGCACTCATACAGGGGGGCGTGGTCCGGCTCACATGGCACAACAGCCCTGTGGTCGACACCATGGTCCTCGTCACCGGCAGGCTGAAGGGATCCAGGATGTTCCGCAAGGTACTGGTCGCCAACCGTGGTGAGATCGCGATTCGCGCGTTCCGCGCGGGCTACGAACTGGGCGCGCGCACCGTCGCCGTCTTCCCGCACGAGGACCGCAACTCGCTGCACCGGCTGAAGGCGGACGAGGCCTATGAGATCGGCGAGCCTGGGCATCCTGTACGCGCCTATCTCTCTGTCGAGGAGATCGTCAGGGCGGCGCGCCGTGCGGGAGCGGACGCGGTCTACCCGGGCTACGGATTCCTCTCCGAGAACCCCGACCTGGCGCGCGCCTGCGAGGAGGCGGGCATCACCTTCGTCGGGCCGAGTGCCCGGACCCTCGAGCTGACGGGCAACAAGGCCCGAGCGGTGGCCGCCGCCCGCGAGGCCGGTGTGCCGGTGCTCGGATCCAGCGCCCCGTCCACCGACGTCGACGAACTCGTTCGTGCCGCCGGGGACATCGGCTTTCCCGTGTTCGTCAAGGCGGTCGCCGGCGGTGGCGGACGCGGCATGCGCCGGGTGGAGGAGCCCGCTCTGCTGCGTGAGGCCATCGAGGCGGCGTCCCGCGAAGCGGCCTCGGCGTTCGGTGACTCCACCGTCTTCCTGGAGAAGGCCGTCGTCGACCCCCGCCACATCGAGGTGCAGATCCTCGCCGACGGGCACGGCAACGTCATCCACCTGTTCGAGCGCGACTGCTCGTTGCAGCGCCGCCACCAGAAGGTGATCGAGCTGGCCCCCGCGCCGAACCTCGACCCGGCGCTGCGCGACCGCATCTGCGCCGACGCCGTGCGGTTCGCCCGGCAGATCGGCTACCGCAACGCGGGCACCGTGGAGTTCCTGCTCGATCCCGACGGCAACCACGTCTTCATCGAGATGAACCCGCGCATCCAGGTCGAGCACACGGTGACCGAGGAGGTCACCGACGTCGACCTGGTCCAGGCCCAGCTGCGCATCGCGGCCGGCGAGAGCCTGGCCGACCTCGGGCTGGCGCAGGAGACCGTCACCCTGCGCGGTGCCGCTCTGCAGTGCCGTATCACCACCGAGGACCCCGCCAACGGTTTCCGCCCGGACACCGGCAGGATCACCGCCTACCGCTCGCCGGGAGGCTCGGGTATCCGCCTGGACGGCGGGACCACGCACGCGGGTACGGAGATCAGCGCACACTTCGACTCGATGCTCGTCAAACTGACCTGCCGGGGCCGGGACTTCAAGGCGGCGGTCGGCCGGGCCCGGCGTGCCGTGGCCGAGTTCCGCATCCGCGGCGTCGCCACGAACATTCCCTTCCTGCAAGCCGTGCTGGACGACCCGGACTTCCAGGCCGGGCGAGTCACGACGTCGTTCATCGAACAGCGGCCGTACCTGCTCACCGCACGGCACTCGGCCGACCGCGGCACCAAGCTGCTCACCTACCTCGCCGACGTCACGGTGAACAAGCCGCACGGAGAGCGGCCCTCGCTGATCGATCCGGTCACCAAGCTGCGACCGTTGCCCGCCACCGAGCCGCCCGCGGGCTCTCGGCAGCGACTCGTCGACCTCGGCCCGCAGGGCTTCGCCCGGTGGCTGCGCGAGTCGCCGACCATCGGCGTCACCGACACCACCTTCCGCGACGCACACCAGTCGCTGCTCGCCACCCGGGTGCGCACCAAGGACCTGCTGGCCGTCGCGCCCACCGTCGCGCGGACCCTGCCGCAGCTGCTGTCCCTGGAGTGCTGGGGCGGCGCAACCTACGACGTCGCTCTTCGCTTCCTCGCCGAGGACCCCTGGGAGCGCCTGGCGGCACTGCGCGAGGCGGTGCCCAACATCTGCCTGCAGATGCTGCTGCGCGGCCGCAACACCGTGGGCTACACCCCCTACCCGACCGAGGTGACCGACGCCTTCGTACAGGAGGCCGCGGCCACCGGCATCGACATCTTCCGCATCTTCGACGCCCTCAACGACGTCTCCCAGATGCGGCCCGCGATCGACGCCGTACGGGAGACGGGGACGGCCGTGGCCGAGGTGGCCCTGTGCTACACCTCCGACCTGTCCGATCCGGCGGAGCAGCTGTACACGCTGGACTACTACCTCCGCCTGGCCGAGCAGATCGTGGAGGCCGGCGCCCACGTCCTGGCCGTCAAGGACATGGCCGGACTGCTGCGCGCCCCCGCCGCGGCGAAGCTCGTGTCGGCGCTGCGCCGTGAGTTCGACCTGCCGGTGCACCTCCACACCCACGACACCGCGGGCGGCCAGCTCGCCACCTACCTCGCCGCGATCCAGGCCGGTGCCGACGCCGTGGACGGGGCGGTGGCATCGATGGCGGGCACCACCTCGCAGCCGTCGCTGTCGGCGATCGTGGCCGCGACCGACCACTCCGAGCGGCCCACCGGCCTCGATCTGCAGGCCGTCGGCGACCTGGAGCCGTACTGGGAGAGCGTCCGCCGGATCTACGCGCCGTTCGAGGCCGGTCTCGCCTCGCCGACCGGACGCGTGTACCACCACGAGATCCCCGGCGGGCAGCTGTCCAACCTGCGCACCCAGGCGGTCGCGCTGGGGCTCGGCGACCGCTTCGAGGAGATCGAGGCGATGTACGCGGCCGCCGACCGGATCCTGGGCCACCTGGTGAAGGTCACCCCGTCGTCCAAGGTGGTCGGGGACCTCGCACTGCACCTGGTCGGCGCGGGGGTGGAGCCGGCGGAGTTCGAGCAGACCCCGGACCGGTTCGACATCCCCGACTCCGTCATCGGCTTCCTGCGCGGTGAGCTGGGCACCCCGCCCGGGGGCTGGCCGGAGCCGTTCCGCAGCAAGGCGCTGCGCGGCCGCGCCGACGCCAAGCCCGTACAGGAACTGACCGAGGAGGACCGTACGGGACTGGAGAAGGTCCGGCGCGCGACCCTCAACCGCCTGCTGTTCCCGGGGCCGACGCGCGACTTCGAGACCCACCGGCAGACCTACGGCGACACGAGTGTGCTGGACAGCAAGGACTACTTCTACGGGCTGCGTCCCGGCACGGAGTACGCCGTCGACCTCGAACCCGGCGTACGCCTCCTCATCGAGCTGGAGGCCGTCGGCGAGGCCGACGAACGCGGCATGCGCACCGTGATGTCCACACTCAACGGCCAACTGCGGCCGATCCAGGTCCGCGACACCGCGGCGGCCTCCGACGTACCGGCGACCGAGAAGGCCGACCGGGCCAAGCCGGGCCATGTGGCGGCGCCGTTCGCGGGTGTGGTGACACTCGTCGTCGCCGAAGGCGACGAGGTGGAGGCCGGCGCCACGGTGGCCACCATCGAGGCGATGAAGATGGAGGCCACGATCACCGCGTCCAAGAGCGGAAAGGTCACCAGGCTGGCGATCAACCGGATCCAGCAGGTGGAGGGCGGCGACCTGCTCGTCGAGATCGGCTGAGGCGCCTCGCCTCCGCCGGTGTGCGGCGGGCCCACGGACCGCGGCCCGGCGTGCCTCAGCTGACGACGTGCCGGAGCGGGGAGATGTCCTGAGCCGGCGGATTCCGGAGCGGCGAACACTTTACCCACCCCTAATGGCATGCCCCGGTCAAATCTGTCAGGCTTTCGGGCAGCCGCCGCCCCGACCCCAGGGGATGCGGCAGGAATCTCACCCCAGCGATCGCTCGAGCGATCCGCGCGACCCGCGGCTGTCCTCCGGCGCACCCCTGCCGGCCGGGCGGCCACCGAGCAAGCCGGAATCCCGGCCGCCGCAAAGGAGTTACGTGTGAGACCGACCCCCCACAAGGCCCTCGCCGCGAGCGTACTGGCCGTCGCCGCGTCGACCGCCGCCCTGCTCCCCGCCACCCCGGCGGCAGCCGCGCCGCCCACGGCCCCTCTGGCCGCCGCCTGCACACCGGCCCAGGTGGTCACCAACGGCGGCTTCGAGAGCGGGACTTCGCCCTGGAGCCAGTCGTCGACCTCCGTGATCACCAACCGCATCGGTCAGACCGCCCACGGCGGCACCAGCTTCGCCTGGCTGAACGGTGTCGGCAGTACGCACACCGACACGCTCTCCCAGAGCGTCACGATCCCGTCCGGATGCACCACCGCCACCCTCACCTTCTGGCTGCACATCGACACCGCCGAAACGACCTCGTCCACCGCGTACGACAAGCTGACGGCGAAGATCGGCAGCACGACGCTGGCGACCTACTCCAACCTCGACAAGGCCCCCGGTTACGCGCAGAAGTCCTTCGACGTGTCGGCGTTCGCGGGCCAGACCGTGAGCGTCGCCTTCACCGGCACCGAGGACTCCAGCCTCCAGACGAGCTTCGTCGTCGACGACATCGCCCTCGACACCTCCGGTGACACCGCCCCGCCCGCGGACTCCGCACGCACGCCCGCCGCGCCCTCGTACACCGTCAGCCTGACCAGCAACACGAGCGGCACCGTCTGGACCGGCCACGAGAGCGTGACCTTCACCAACGCCTCCTCCACCGCGCTCAGCGAGGTGTACCTGAGGCTGTGGGACAACTACCACGGCACCTGCTCCGCCCTGCCGATCACGGTCACCAACGTCACCGGTGGCACCGCGGGCGCCCTTTCGGTCGGCTGCACGGCCCTCCGGATCGCCCTCCCCACGCCGCTGGCCCAGGGCCAGAGCGCCACGATCGGTTTCGACCTGGGCATCACCGTCCCCAGCGGCGCCGACCGCTTCGGCTACGACGGCGCCTTCAGCTTCGTCGGCAACGCCCTGCCCGTCCTCGCGGTCAAGGACGCGGCGGGCTGGCACCTGGACCCGTACACGAACAACGGCGAGTCCTTCTACTCCCTCGCCGCCGACTTCAAGGTGACCCTCGACCACCCGAGCACCCTGCTGGTACCGGCCACCGGCGCCTCCGTCGACACCCCCGGCTCCAGCGGCCGCACGGTCACCACCGCCACCGCCGCCAAGGTCCGCGACTTCGCCTGGGCCGCCGGCCCCTTCACCAAGATCTCCGGAACCTCCACCGCCGGCACCCCGATCAACATCTACTCCGTCTCCGGCATCAGCTCGGCCAACGCCCAGTCGATGCTCACCACCGCCAAGACCGCCGTCGACGCCCACGCGTCGCGGTTCGGCGCCTACCCGTACGGCGAGTTGGACGCCGTGATCGACAACAACTTCTGGTTCGGCGGCATGGAATACCCAGGGTTCGTCCTCGACCTGGTCAGCACCACCGCGCTCACCCACGAGATCGGCCACCAGTGGTGGTACGGCATCGTCGGCGACGACGAGTACAACAACCCATGGCTCGATGAGGCGTTCACCGACTACGCCACCGACCTGGCGCTGAACAAGACCGGCACCAACTGCTGGAACAGCGTTTCCTGGGCCTCTACGGCGGAGAGGATCACCAACTCGATGGCCTACTGGGACGCTCACTCCTCCCGGTACTCCACCGTCGTCTACGGCTACGGCAAATGCGCCCTCCACGACCTGCGCCGCCTCCTCGGTGACACCGTCATGGCCAAGCTCCTTAAGGACTACGCCACTTCACACTGGTACGGCGTCTCGACCACGTCCGATTTCAAGGCAGCCGCCCAGGCCGCCACGACCACGGACCTGACCTCGTTCTGGACCCAGCACCGCATCGACGGCTGACAGCGCATCGGTTCGCCGCGGTGGGCGCTTGTCGGCGTCCCCGTGGCGAACCGATGGTGGGTGCCGAGCCGCGAAGTATGTGAGGGGGCGGCGAACTGATCCAAAGGCACGGGGACTTCTCTCCGCGGCGAAAGGGATCAGCTCTGACGAGGGGCTGACCCACCAAGGATGGCACCGCTGTTCGAGATGCCACCCGATCCATTGAAAAACGCAACTCCGCTGCGTGCCTCTCGCGGCTGGGGCATTCCCTTGATCGAATATGTCCCATCTGCGAACGGAGACGCCCGGTGCGAATCACCGACATCCAGCGTTGCGAGGTCCGGTCCGGCCGGCTCGTCGAGTGGACACTCAGTCCGACGACCGTCGAGGCGGCGGCGGACCTGCCAGAGGACTCCCGGCCGCCGGCGTACATCCAGGAGTCGCACATCAGGACGGCCCGGTCCGTGCGGGAGGACGGTCTGTTCGTGCCCACCTGGCTGGGCACGGCGTTCGAAATCCCGGGGACGGTCGATCTCGACGTGCTGCAGGAGGCGCTGCGGAACTGGACAGTGCGGCACGAAACGCTGCGCAGCGGGTTTCGCTGCGATGGCGACGAGATGCGCCGGTTCACGCTCGACGCCGACGCCGTGTCACTTCGGCGCGAGGTGATCGGTGACTTCCCCGACGCGGCGGAACTCGTCCAGCATCTCCAGAGCCGCTTCGACGTCGCGGCGGACGCACTTTGCTGGCCGAACTTCCTTTACGCGGCGGTCGTTCGGGACGACGGCGCCATGGTGTACATGATCTTCGACCACAGCAACGTCGATGCCTACTCCATCCACCGCATCCCAGCCGAGATCCACGAGCTGTACGCGGCGGGGGAGGCAGGCCGTGCCGCGGAGGAGACGCCGGTCAGCAGCTATGTCGACTTCTGCGAGATCGAGCGGGCGGACGCCGACCGCATCGACGACACCCACGCGACCGTCTTGCGCTGGCGGGAGTTCATCAAACGGTGCGACGGGAAGCTGCCGGACTTCCCCATCGACCTCGGCCTCGAACCCGGCGGCGGGCTGCCCGCCCAGAAGCTGATGCGCGAGATGCTCGTGGACGCGGATGACGCCGCCGCGTTCGAGGCGCACTGCCGTCCTTACGGCGGGAGTCTGGTCGGCATCCTGGCCGCCACGAGCCTCCTGGTCCACGAGATCGGCGGACAGTCCGTCTACCGCACAGTCGTGCCGTTCCACACCCGGGTGAAGTCCCAGTGGTCCGACTCCGTCGGCTGGTACGTCGGCGGCGCGCCGATCGAGGTCGCCGTGACGCAGGCACCCGACTTCTTCGCCGCCCTGAAGACCGTGCGCGCCGAGCTGCAGGCCAACAGGTCACTGGCGCGCATTCCCCTCGCCCGCGTACTCCGCTTGCTCGGCGCGGACTTCCGTCCGACATCGCCCGACCTGTACTCGATCATCTCGTACCTCGACGCCCGCGGCATTCCCGGATCAGAGCGGTGGGCGGAGCAGCAGGCGTACGCGTTGCTCAGGGTGTCGTACGGCGACCAGGTGTGCGTCTGGGTGACCAGGCTGCACGAGGGCCTGTGGTTGGCGAGCCGCTACCCGGACACCGACATCGCGTCCAAGAACATGCGGCTGTATGTCGAACGGCTGCGGGACGTCATCGTCTCGGTCGCCCGAGGCTGACCGCTGTCGGAGCAACGTCCTTCGCCGCTCAGCACGATGTGCCACCACCGTTCCCCGTGCAGACCGGCGTGGGACAGTCCGCCGTTGCGGCAGGGCCCGCGACACCGCGGTGACATTCCGCTCCTTCCGCCGAAGGCCGAACGGTGACTGGGACTTCGTTCTCGGTGGCAAAGGGAACACGGGCGTCAACGCATACGGCATCGAGGTGGAGTAGGTCATCCGTGCTCAAGCCCGGATGCTGCCGGCTGCCGTGACCGGAAACCTTCGCCGGGGGGATCGCGTAACCCGGCCGTCCTCGAGGGAGGAGACTGGCCTCATGGAGTTTGTCTTTTCCAGTCGAGTGATCGAATGGCGTGGACCGTCGCCGTACTACTTCGTTCCTGTGCCGGACGAGGAGTCCGCCGACATCCGCGAGGTGGCCGCAATGGCCACCTACGGCTGGGGCGTGATCCCGGTCAAGGCTCTGATCGGCGAGGTCGCCTTCCAGACGTCGCTCTTCCCCAAGGACAGCGGCTACCTGCTGCCCCTCAAGGTCGCTGTGCGCAAGCCGAACGGCCTCTCGGCAGGGGACGATGTGACAGTGAACATGACCGTCCGTCTCCAGCCCTGAAGGGCTGCAGAAGATCAAACCAGCGTCGGAAAGCTGAATTACGGGGGCCAGGCGGCGGTAGCCGGACCGCAGCGGAGCCGACGGCCGAAATTGCCTGGCAGATCGGGGCGAGGGTCGATAGCATCCCCCCGATGACGACTCATTCTGTTGGCAGATTGGGGGTCCCGTCCGCGCAAGGTGAGTGCTGATGCTCACTCAGACCGCGAATGGTGATTCCCGCCTTTCCTTCTGGCTGCGCGTGCGCGAGTTCGCCGTGCCGCCCTCCATGATCGAGACTGCGACCACTCGCCGTTGTGCCGGCGACTGGTCAGGGGCGTGTGCCGCCGCGGGTTTCGACGTCGACCTCAACCTGCGTTCCGTGGCGCGCACTCACGGGCAGGAACTCGCAGCCCAGGTCCGGGCCGATCTCCGCCATCTGGCTCCCGACCTGTTGCGCTGGCACATGCCGAGGATCGCTCCTGACGGGCTGCTGCGCCCAGGCCTGACCGTCGCTCTGGCTCGGTACGACGCGGCGGGGCGTGACGGCGTAGGTCCGGTGCACCTCGTAGCCCGCACTCCACCGGCATGGGCGGACGGCGGCCAGCGAATCAGCCTGGCGCTGTGGGACGGATCCCACTCCGAGCCCGGCGCCCACCGCGATCCACATCCCCATCCCAGCCGTCGGTTCCGCCTCGACCTGCACCGCCACCTGTGGGACGCGCGCAGGACCGATGAGTTGCGGATCCGGTCCGGGAACGGTCGACTTCCCCTCGACGGCCCTCCATTGACGGACCCGGATCAGCTGGGGACCGTGCCGCAGTGGCACCGCTGTGCCGTCGGCCGGTGGGCGGCAGAGGCGGCGATTCTGCTCCATGCCGAGGGGCGGCCGCTCACCGGCACCGTCACCGTGCGGCTCGGGGCCCGACATCGGCTGGTGTTGAACCTTCTCACGAACAGGGACGGCGTCGGGCCGCCCGCATTGCGGATCGCGACGGCCTCCGCGAAGGACGGCGCCGCCGCGCTGCCGGTCCTGCCCGACGCGGCGACCTGGGTGCTGCCCGACCTGGAACTGATCCGCACCGGTTCGATCGAGGCCGACCGGCTCCACCCGCTGGTCGCCTCGGCACTGGTACCGGATCATTCGCCGGTCCGTCCGTCCCGGATTCCGGACCGGGCAGGACAACCACATCTCGTGGAGTGCCGGGGAGCGCAGCACCGGATCGGCCTCATCGACGGGGTGTTGGCCGCGCTGGACCACGACCCGGCCGAGATCCGACGGGAGGAGCTGCTGGTCGCGCTGACCGGTACTCCGCTGCCCTGCCTGCAGGCAATCGACGAGGCGCACCGGCGGCCGGACTGCCTCACGGGTGTCCGCGAGCGCCTGGACCACGGCGACATCGTCGGCGCACTGGACGTCGTCGAGCGCCTGCTGGGACCCGCCGCAGTGCTCCGCGACGGCCCGCTGCGGGACGAACTGGAGGCGGCCGCGCAGCGGCGGATCACCTACGGGCTGTACAGGGCGGGCCTGATCGGACCCGGCCGCGGACCTGCCCGCAACCGCCCCGAGGACCGTCACCGCCCCCCGGACCGCCCTTCACGCCCGCGCCACGCGACCTTCCGCTGACCCCGAGACCTCCTCGTTCCCGCTGCCCCGGGGCGGGCCCTCCTTTCCCCGCACCCGTCTCACTCGGCTCACCACGAACCCAAAGGTGATCAAACATGCCTGTACACACCCCGCTCGCCGCCACCGACAGCCCCTCCGCTCCGGCCCCCGCCGACCAACTCGACGTCGCCGGCAAGTTGCTGACCCTGCTGCGCGACACAACCACCGAACCCCGCCCCGACACCCAACTCGAGGCCCTGACGCTGGCCGTGGCCGCCGACCTGCCCGTGCTGCTGTGGGGTGAACCGGGGATCGGGAAGTCCGCGGCCCTGACCCAGCTTGCCGCGGCCCTGGACCTTCCGCTGACCACAGTGATCGCCAGCGTGCACGAGCCGTCCGACTTCTCGGGGCTGCCCATCGTCGGAGACGATCCCGCGGAACAGGGTGTCCCGATGGCCCCGCCGGACTGGGCGGTTCGCCTGGTGCGGGTCGGCCGGGGGCTGCTGTTCCTGGACGAGCTGTCGACCGCACCCCCCGCGGTGCAGGCGGCCCTGCTGCGTCTCGTGCTGGAGCGACGGATCGGCGCCCTTCAGCTACCGCCCGGGGTTCGGATCGTGGCCGCCGCCAATCCCCGGTCCTCGGCGGCCGACGGCTGGGAGCTGAGCCCGCCGCTGGCCAACCGGTTCGTTCACCTTCAGTGGACCCACGACCACGAGGTCGTCGTACGCGGCCTCGGGGGGACCTGGCCCCGGGCCACCCTGCCGCAGCTCTCCCCTCGGAAACTTTCGGAGGCGGTGGACTTCGCCCGCCGCGCGGTGTGCGGGCTCCTCACCGCGCGCCCCAAGCTCGTGCACCAACTGCCCAGCAACGAAACGCGCCGGGGCGGCCCCTGGCCGTCCCCCCGAAGCTGGGAGATGACCCTGTGTCTGATCGCCTTCGCGACCGCGGCCGGCTCCTCCCGGGAGGTGCTCTCCCTGCTGGTCCGGGGCACCGTGGGAGACGGTCCGGGGCTGGAACTGCTGGCCGGTCTGGACCGGATGGACCTCCCGGACCCCGAGGTACTGCTCGCCGACCCGGCGGGTGCCGACCTGCCCGAGCGGGGGGATCTGCGCCAGGCCGTGCTCGACGGCGTGGTGGCGGCGGTCCGCAACCGCCCGGAGAAGTCCCGCTGGGACGCGGCGTGGGCGCTCCTGGTGCGTGCGTTGGAGACGGGAGCACCGGACCTGGTGGTCGTCCCCGCGACCACGCTCGCCACGCTGCGCCGCGAGGACTGGGACGTACCGGCATCGATCGAGAAGCTCGCCGGGGTGGTGTCCCTGTCCCGGCGGGCGGACCGGGCGGCCGCCCGGTCCGCGGTCGCCGTGAAGGCCGGCCGATGAGGCCGGACGCGGCGGACGCACCAGGGGCACTGGACCTCGACAAGCTCTTCGCCGCCCGACTGCACGCCGCCCGGGCCCGGCCCTACCTGGCGACCGCGCTGTTCGCCCTGCACACCGTCGAGTCGCGGCAGGTACCGACGATGGGCGTCGACCGGTACTGGCGGTGCTACGTCTCACCGGCGTTCGTCGACCGGACACCGGTGGAGGACCTGGCCGGTGTATGGGTGCACGAGGTGTCGCACCTGCTGCGTGACCACCACGGGCGCAGTGACCGGGTCGCCCGTGAGCGCGGGCTGACCGGCCCCGGGGAACGGCTGCGGATGAACATCGCCGCGGACTGCGAGATCAACGACGACGTCTACGGCGACGGATTGGTCCGGCCCCAGGGCGCGGTGCGGCCGAAGACCTTGGGGCTGCCCGAAGGGCAGCTCATGGAGGACTACCTGCGCCAGTTCCGGCTTGGACTGCGCACACAGAGCCTGGCCTGGCTGGACTGCGGCAGCGGCGCCGACGGACTGGAACGGGAGTGGGAACTGGGACCGGACGGCGCGCACGGCCTGAGCGCGCAGGAACGGGACGCGGTGCGGTTCCGGGTGGCGCAGGGACTCAAAGGCCGTCCGGGCAAAGCCCCGGACGGCTGGCAGCGGTGGGCCGAGGAGGTGTTCCATCCGCCGCAGCCGTGGCGGGAGTTGCTGGGAGCGGCCGTCCGCTCCGCGGCCTCCGGCCCCGGCGCGGGCGAGGACTACACCTACGGCCGCCCGTCGCGGCGCTCGGCCGGAGTGGCTGGCATTGTTCTGCCGAGCATCCGGCGCAGGCCGCCCCGGGTCTGCGTGATCATCGACACCTCCGGGTCGGTCAGTGACGCCGAGCTGGGAAGCGCTCTCATCGAGGTTGCCGCGATCTCCCGTGCCGTGGGCGGCCGTAGCGACCTGGTCACCGTGGTGCCGTGCGACGCGGCGGCCCGGATCGCTCACCCGCTGTGCCGTGCCGAGGGAATCCCGCTGGTGGGCGGCGGCGGTACGGATCTGCGCACCGGCTTCGCCAAAGCGCTCCGAACACGGCCGCGTCCCGATGTCGTCGTGGTTCTGACCGACGGGCAGACGCCCTGGCCGGCCACGCGACCGCCGTGCCGGACGGTGGTGGGCCTGTTCCCTCGGCAGCAGACAGGCTGGTCGTGGGACGAGAACGATCCCGATTACGTGCCGGACTCTCCGCCCGCATGGGCACGAGTGGTCGACATCGGATGAGCTCCCGCTCTTCGGTGAGCCCCCGCAGATGGCGTAACGGCTGCCAGGCATCGGCTGGGCACGCCGCGACGACATCCGCCGCAGGATCGACGACAATCCTCACCGAGGATCAGCCTTTCCGTGGCTCCTGCTCGCCCCCGCGCCTTCAGCATGTGCGAGAGGGCGCGGAACCGCTCGCCGAGACGCCCGATGGAATGACCGGCGAACTCACTTCGTGCCCCCGGCACGGGACGGCTCCCGGAGACCGAGGCGGAGCAGATGAACGCTGACGACCAGGGCCCAGACCGGGAAGACCAGTTCCGACCAGGGCACGCCGGAACCCAGGACGAGCAGGACCAGCCCCACGAGGTATCCGAAGAGGGCGAGCCCGCGCGGAAAGATGCGGAGGCGGTGCCCGATGGTCGAGGCGGTGAAGGCGAACACGGCCGCCATCCGAAGCGCGTACGTGGTCATCATCGTGTACGCGAAGTGTCGGCCGAACGTGGAGGGCCCCTCGTGCAGTACGGTGCCGGCCGCAGCCGCGGCTCCGAACAGGGTGGCGACGAACACCAGCCCGCTGCCCAGAAACACGGTGGCGACGAATCTGTCCTCGGCCTCCCCGACCTGGGCGCGCACGGCACCAATGAACCACAGGAAGAAGATTCCCGCGAACGGGACGATCTCCAGGGCCACACGCGCAGCCCACCGTTGGCTCGGGTTCACGGCGGCGCCCGCGGGGTTCCCCGAGGGGATGGCGATCCGTGTCAGCACGATCGCCGCCGCGAGGAGTACCGCGAACACGGTCCCTGCCAGACCGGCGGCCCGCGGCGTCTGCAGCCGCTCGTTCTCCGGCTCCATGGACGCTCGCCTTCTTTCCGTTTCCCCTCTCGGTCCAGCAAGCAGGTCCTGGTACACCCCCGCCACCGGGGACACCCGCGAGGGTGACAGTCCGGGCGGGCCGAGGCGTCCACGAGGGCACCCGCGCACCGGCCATCCGTGACATATCGACGAGCCCGTACGCAACACCGTTGCACCCGACGGGCCTTACCCACTGGTGAGGGGCGCATTCGCCGTGTAGCGTCGTCGACAGATGTCGTGGTTCGCCGTACGCGCCCGCACTGTCGTGCGGGCGTTTTGCTGTGCAGTGCCCGAGGACCAGGACGACCACCTCCGGGTCCGCGCGGTGCGGATCCGTCATCGAATGAGAGGCACCGGCATGGCCAGCGGAACCGTCAAGTGGTTCAACTCCGAAAAGGGCTTCGGCTTCATCGCTCAGGACGGGGGCGGTCCCGACGTCTTCGCGCACTACTCCAACATCAACGCCAGCGGCTTCCGCGAGCTCCAGGAAGGCCAGGCGGTGACCTTCGACATCACCCAGGGCCAGAAGGGCCCGCAGGCGGAGAACATCACCCCCGCCTGACCTGGTGACACGGCCGGCACGGTGTCCACGCAGCGCTCGCTGCGCGGACATCGTGCCGTTTCGTTTCCACCGCACGAGCGGAATGTACGGAGTCGAGTCAGCCGATGAAGTCGGCGACGAGGGCGGCGAACTCGTCCGGTGTGGACAGGCGGATGCCGAGGTCTTCGGCTTTGGCGCGCTTGGATCCGGCGCCGTCTCCGGCGACGACCAGGGTGGTCTTCTTCGAGACGCCGGAGGAGGAGCGGCCGCCGGCACGTTCGATGAGCTCGTTCATCTGGTTGCGGCTGAGCTTTTCCAACGGCCCCGTCATCGCGCCCGTGACCACCACGGTCATCCCTGTGAGCGGCCCGTCGTGCGACGTTCCACCCATGCCGCTGTCGGCGTCGGCGGCCGGAGGAGGCGTCGAGCCGGGCTCAATCATGTTCACCCCGGCCGCCACGAGCTTGTCGATGAGCGCGGCAAGTTCGGCGAGCTCGGCGACGATGGCCGGAGCCTTCTCGGTACCGATGCCCTCGACCTGCTGCATCGCCGCCGCGTCGGCGGCCCGGACGTGGTCCATGGTGGCGAAGTGCCTGGCGATCCGCCGCGACATGGAGCGGCCCGTCCCGCGTACCCCGAGCGCGCACAGCACCCTGGACAGCGGCCGGCCCTTGGCGGCGCTGATCGCGGCGAGAAGGTTGTCGGTGCTGGTGGCGCCCATTCGTTCCAGCCCGAGGAGCTGCTCGCGGGTGAGGGTGAACAGGTCGGCGAGATCGGTTGCCAGGCCTGCGTCGACGAGCTGGACGACGCGGGTGGCGCCGAGGCCTTCGATGTCGAGCTGGTCGCGGCCGGCGGCGTAGGAGAGGGAGGCGACCAGGTGGCAGTTGCGGCCCTGCTCGCAGCGCCAGCGTTCCTGGCTGGTGTCGATGCCGGAACCGCAGCGCGGACAGACCTCGGGGAACACGATCGGCTGTTCGTCGCCGGTGCGCAGGTGGGCCACCGGGGCCTCGATGCGGGGTATGACGTCGCCGGCGCGGTGGACCATGACGTGGTCGCCCAGGCGCAGGTCGCGGCGGGTGATGTCGGCCGGGTTGTGCAGGGTGGCGTAGGTGATGGTGGATCCCTCGATCTCCACCGGCTCGAGCACGCCGCGCGGGGCGATGATGCCGGTCCGGCCGACGTTCCACTCCACCTCCAGCAGCCGGGTGATCTTCTCCACGGCGGGCAGTTTGTAGGCGATCGCCCACCGTGGTGCCCGCGAACCGGATCCGGCGGCCTGCTGATCGGCGGCCAGGTCCGCCTTGATGACGATCCCGTCGATCCCGAACGGCAACTCAGCTCGCAGCGCCGCGATCTCCTTCACGCGGTCCAGCACCTGCTCAGCGGCGTCGACGACCACACCGGGCACCGGGGTCGCAGCGGTGGTGTGCACCCCGAGTTCTGCCGTACGGGCCATCAGGTCGCTGTGCGAGAGCTCGCCCAGTGGTCCGGCGAGAGCGGGGTCGGTGTCGGGCCGGGCCAGCAGGCCGTAGCCGAGGAAGGTCATGGGCACGGTGTAAGCACGCTCCTTCGCCCGCAGCGTGCCCGCCGCCGCGTTGCGAGGGTTGGCGAACGGCTGCCCGCCGTGCGCGGTACGCACCTCGTTGGCGTGCTCGAACTGCGCGCCCGTCATGAGGACTTCGCCGCGCACCTCGACCGTGACCGGCTCGGCCAGCACTGGCGGCAGTCCCTCGATGGTGCCGATCGCGTGCGAGACGTCCTCCCCGGCCGTCCCGTCCCCACGGGTGATCAGTCGGGTGAGGCGCCCCGCGGTGTAGCGGGCGGCGATGGCGAGACCGTCCAGCTTCGGCTCCACGCTGAACCGGGTGATCTCGTGACCGAGGCGCCGGCCCAGGGACGCCGCCCAGGCCGTGAACTCCTCGGCGGAGAACACGTTGTCCAGGCTGAGCATCGCGACCGTGTGCGGGACATCGCCCTCGACCGCGCCGCCGGCGACCTTCCCCGTCGGCGAGTCGGGCAGCACCTGATCCGGATGCCCGGCCTCCCACTCGGCGATCCCGCGCACCAGCCGGTCGTAGGAGTCGTCGTCCAACGACGAGGTGCCGCCCGCGTAATACGCAGCCGCGGCCTCCACGGCGTCCTCGACCGCCTGTGCGTAGGCGGCGGCATCCATGATCATTGCAGCAGGTGTCGTCATGACCCGCATCTTGCCGCCACCCACTGACAATGCGCTTTCGCACCCGCCTGCTGGTTCGTGGCGTGCCGGGGCCCAGCGACTTGCGCGACGACTTCCGCGGACTGTGCTTCCCGGAGGCGCGGCAGCGGGACGGCCAGGCGCCGCGGAACCAACTCCTCTCCCTGGCAGAGGACGGGACTTCCACCCGACGAGTGGACACCGTTTCATCCTGTTATGCGGCGAGTTCGAGCGTACTCGATCGCCGCTCGTAGTCGACCGGGCTGAGCT
>NZ_JBIAWZ010000014.1:0-217490 GCF_042896175.1 Streptomyces sp. NPDC001315
TCGGGCGAATAGACCTTCATCACCATAATCGGTCACCCTCTCCCGACCCCCACCGGGGTCGGCGTCAGGGTGTCCACCACCCGGGGGGAGGTCCCATCGCCGCAAAGTGGCCGATGGCTCGGCCGTTCGCCTGCCGGGGCCCCTTGTTGCGGGCCCCGGCCGCATGCCGGTGAGCACGCACGATCGTGGAGTCCACCGACCCGGCCCAACCCGGGTCCCCGGGCGGAGCGCGTCTTCACCAGTCGGGTACCGACGCGCTCCTGGCCCGTGGCGGCCGGGCATACTCCCGTCAGCGGGTGGCGAGGAGCTCGAGCGTGTCGATCACGCGGTTCGAGAAGCCCCACTCGTTGTCGTACCAGGCGACCACCTTCACGTGCCGGCCGTCGACGCGGGTGAGGGCCGAGTCGAAGATGGACGAAGCCGGATTGCCGGTGATGTCGGAGGACACGAGTGGGAAGTCCGAGTACTCGAGGATGCCGGCGAGCGGCCCCTCCGCCGCGGCGCGGTACGCCGCCAGCACGTCGTCGCGCGTCACGTCCCGGGCGACGGTCGTGTTGAGCTCGACGATCGACCCCACCGGAACCGGCACACGGATCGAGTCGCCCGACAGCTTGCCGTCCAGGTTCGGCAGCACGAGGCCGATCGCCTTGGCTGCGCCCGTCGTGGTCGGCACGATGTTGACGGCGGCAGCTCGGGCGCGACGGGCATCGCGGTGCGGACCGTCCTGCAGGTTCTGCTCCTGCGTGTAGGCGTGCACCGTCGTCATGAAGCCGTGCTCGATCCCGGCGAGCTCGTCGAGTACCGCGGCCAGCGGTGCGAGCGCGTTGGTCGTGCACGAGGCGTTCGAGACGATCGTGTGCACGGCCGGGTCGTACGTGTCGCTGTTGACCCCGAATGCCAGCGTGACATCAGCGCCGTCCGACGGCGCGCTGACGAGCACCTTCTTCGCGCCCGCGTCGAGATGGGCACGGGCGGCCTTGGCCGACGTGAAGCGGCCGGTCGCTTCGAGGGCGATGTCGACACCAAGTTCGGCCCACGGCAGCTGCGCCGGTTCGCGCTCGGCGAGCACCTTGATGCGACGGCCGTCGACGACGAGGTCGTCCCCGTCGACGGTCACCGGGCGACCGAGCCGGCCGGCCGTCGTGTCGTAGGCCAGCAGCCGCGCGAGGATAGCGGGCTCCGTGAGGTCGTTGACGGCGACGATCTCGAGGCTGCTGTCGCGTTCGAGCAGCGCGCGCAGCACGTTGCGTCCGATGCGGCCGAATCCGTTGATGGCGATGCGAGTCATGAATGCTGTCCCTTCGGTTCGCCACCAGGCTCGCTCGCGGCACCCGCAGGTGACAGTGGCGGGATCGCCACGGTTCGAAAGGATCGCGCCAGGTGGCGGCTCTACTCGCCCTGGGCGAAGGTGCGCCGGTACTCGCTCGGCGTGGTGCCGAGGATGCGCTGGAAGTGCAGCCGCAGATTCGCACCGGTGCCGAGACCGACGTCGGCGGCGATCTGCTCGACACCGCGCTGCGAACGCTCGAGCAGCTCGCGGGCCATGTCGATGCGGGCTCGCATGACCCACTGCATCGGGGTGTACCCGGTCTCCTCCACGAAACGCCGCGAGAACGTGCGCGGCGAGACCGCTGCCCGCCGCGCCAGTACCTCGAGGGTGAGGGGCTCGTCGAGCCGGTGCAGCGCCCACTCTCGGGTGTCGGCGAACCGCTCGCCGAGCGGCTCCGGCACACTGCGCGGCACATACTGCGCCTGACCGCCGCTGCGGTAGGGGGCCGCGACCAGTCGCCGGGCCGCGTGGTTCGACGCGGCCACCCCGAGGTCGCCGCGCAGAATGTGCAGGCACAGGTCGATGCCCGAGGCGGCGCCGGCCGAGGTCAGTACGCTGCCCTCGTCGACGAACAGAACGTTCTCGTCGACCTGAACGAGCGGATGCTTCGCCACCAGCGCCCGCGTGTAATGCCAGTGCGTCGTGGCACGCTTGCCGTCGAGCAGGCTCGTCGCGGCGAGCGCGAAGGCGCCCGTCGAGATGGCGGCGAGCCGCGCGCCGCGATCATGGGCAGCGATCAGCGCGTCGACGACGGCCTGCGGCGGATCGTCGCGGTCCGGGAACCGATAACCGGGAATGAAGACGATGTCGGCCCACGCAAGCGCGTCAAGGCCATGGGCTACGTGGTACGAAAGGCCGTCGCCACCGGTCACGAGACCAGGTGCCGCGCCGCACAGCCGCACCTCGTAGGGCATGCTCGCGCGCGTCGTGAACACCTGCGCGGGGATTCCGACATCGAGGGGCTTCGCACCCTCGAGCACGAGAATGGCGACGCGACGCAGGTGGAAGGCTGGCACAGAGACAGGGTACGCAGGGGTGCGGGACGAGATTTCTTGTGCGGGTCGAGCCCGGTACCCATCGGGCCGGCCGAGCACCGCATCCGCCCCGCGAACGGTCGCACCGGCGAGGCAAGCACGCACGCTGCCCCCGCATGGTTGGCCGGGGACGCCGCTTTCCGCTTGCTCCTCCTGCCGGACGAGTTCGCAGAGCGGTCCGGAAAGCGCCCCCTCGAAGCAGGCGACCACCGCCTCTCCCCGCTGTGCCGGACCGAGCGAGTCGATGGCCGCCTCCCGGCACACGTCAATGAGCGATCGCCTCGGTGAATCGAGCCCCCGGGCCCGGAGCGGCTCATTCCAGAAGGAGGGCGAGTCCTCGTCCCGTTCACCGGACAGCGGTGGCCCTATGATCGCGTGCTACACATCGCGGCGCGCCGACGTGGTCGGCGGGGGGACGTGGAGGAGGACGTGCTGACGATGACCGAGCACATGAGGGACTGGTCGTTGGCGATCGACTTCGGCATGTACTGCACTTCGGCGGCCGCATCGCAGTCCACAGGAGCCGAAGAGGACCCGGCTCCCACGATCCTTCCACTGGGGACCGGCTACGGCGGGCTCTTGCCCTCACTGGTCTGCCTGGACGACAACGGCCGGCTGCTCACCGGTGAGGCTGCGCTGGAGGCCGCTCCCCACCGGCCTGAGCGCGCCGAGCGCGCGGCCAAGCGGGCCCTGGTGGAACAGGAGCAGGTCCTGCTCGGGGGCGGCGCAGTGGCCACGGCCGACCTGGCGGCCGCAGTGCTGACCCGGGCGCTGGAGCAGGCCCGGGCCCGGCATGGCGGCACCTCGCCGGGCCGGACCGTTCTGACCCATCCGGCTCACTGGGCCCCGCAGCAGCTGGCGCGGCTGGGCGCCGCTGCCGCCGCGGCGGAAATTCCGCGCCCCGAGTTCCTGCCCGAGCCGGTCGCGGTGGCCCGCCACCACATGGCCGGCCGGGGACTCCCGGACGCAGCACACCTCGCTGAGCCTTCGGAGGGCGGGCACATCGCGGTGTACGACCTCGGCGGCGCCTTCAAAGTGTCGGTTCTCGCCTGGGACGGCCGGCGGTTCACCGTCGTACGCACCGGCGGCGACCACGATCTGGGCGGGGACGACCTGGACGAGTGCCTGCGCGGGCTGCTGGCCGAACGGGTACTGGACCGTGACCCGGGACCCTGGCAGGACCTCTGGGAGGACACGTCCCCGGATGCGGTCCGGCAGCGGGTCGCAGTGCGCCGCACCCTGGTGGCCGCGCGGGAGACGCTGTCCGGCAGCACGAGCGTCGATGTGCGGGTACCCGGCTACCCGGAGCCTTTCCTGGTCCGCGGTCATGAGTTCCGAACCGCCGCGGAGCCGGTCATCGAGCGCACCTACGATCTGCTCGCCGAGACCGTACGCCAGGCCGGCCGGGAGCCGGGTGACCTGCATGCCGTGATCATCGCCGGCGGAGCGGGCCGTACGCCCCGGGTCTCCGATCTGATCGCGGAGCGCACCGGGCGGCTGCCGCTGCTTGCCCGCGACCCCAAGGCGGCCGTGGTGCTGGGGGCGTTGGCGCAACCGCCCTCCGATCGCCGAGGGAGGCGGGCAACGGCGGACGAGCCACGCAGCGACGGCCTCGACACAGGCCGGCCCTCGAAGTCCGCGATCAGGTACTTCGACGAGTCCGGCAATCCGTTCTCGGATGTGTGACGACCCGTAGGGGCTGTGGGCCGGCCGGTCGCCGACCGTCACGTCCTGCGAACGTTTTCGGTCGGCGTGGCACATTCCGGCCCTGACCGCCGTCCAACGAGGGTGCCGAACTGTTCGGCGCACGGCTTCCGTACCTCGCCGAGGGACTCGTATGGACATTGTGATGCTCGGTCACAGCGCGGCAGGCAAGACCACATATGTCTCTCTCATGTATGCCGTCATGCGCGAAGGCATCGAGGGTTTGAGTCTGCGCGCGGAGGATCCCTACGCGCACCGCACGCTCATGAGTGCCGCCGAAGCGGTACTGAAGGGCCGGTATCCGCACGCCAGCGACCAGCGGGCGGTATTCGAGCTGGTACTCCAGCACGACGGGCGTGATGTCTTCCCGTTCCGCTGGCGCGACTACCGTGGCGGGGCGCTGAACGAACGGGTCAGCAACAGCCACCAGGCAGAGCAGCTGCATGAGGATCTCAAGCAGGCCCAGGGCATCATCCTCTTCGCCGACGCACAGCGACTTCTCGGCCACTCCGCCGCACCGGGCGAAGTACGGCGCATGACGGTCCATGTGCAGCGGGCACTCGACGCCCGAGGCAAGGCCCTGACGCCGATCGTCCTCGCCCTCACCAAATGCGATCTCGTCGACCTGGACGACCCGCACGTCGTGGAGCGGCTGATCGCGCCGTTTCGGCAGCTGATCGACGGGATCGCGGCGACCCGGCAGCTGCACGGTGCGGTGGTCCCCGTGTCCTGCGGGCCCGCTCCGGTGAATGTGGCCCTGCCGGTGCTGTGGAGCCTGCACTTCGGCATCGTCGGACGAAGCCTGGAACTTCGGGAGTCGGTGGACGAGCGGCTCGAGGCGGCCCGCAGGGCGGCGGCCCGGGACACCGTGGGGGACCGCATCAGCAGCTGGTGGAAGGGCGAACCGTCGTGGGCCGCGATCAGCGCCCGTCGGCGATCGGAGGCTCAGGAGGAATTCGACCGGCTGCAACCGCTGGTGGCACCCGCCGAGCGGCTCCAGACGCTGCTGGAAGGCGTGGCGGCCTTCTGACCCGGCTGGTGTCACCCCTCATCACAGACCCACGCGCGACCGGCGCGGCGTATTCAGCGGCGTGTTCGAGAGAGGAACCGAAAAGGTATGAGCGTCCCCAGGATCACCCTCACCATGCTGGGCGCGACCAGCTGCGGCAAGACAACGTACCTGCACGGCATGTACGCCAGGCTGTCCCAGGGCTTCAACGGCTACTTCCTGTACGCCACCGACCCGGATGCGGACCTGGACCTGGCCGACGCCTGGACTGCGCTCTCCGAGGAGGGCACCTTCCCCAGGCCGAACGATGTGAACAAGCCCGTCGGCTATGAGTTCCGTTTCCTGCAGGGGGTGTTGCCCCTGCTGGAGATCGACTGCCTGGACTTCCGCGGCGGCGCGGGCACCGACCGCGGCAACCGCGAGGACTCCCCGGAAGACATCGCGATGCTGCGGGAACGCATCGAGGTCTCGGACGCCATCTTCCTGGTCCTGGACGGTCAGCACGTCGGCCAGTGGATCGCCGACGGCGCCCGCCCCCATGTCAACCCGGCCACCGACCCGATGAGGATCGCCACGTTCTCGCGCGCCATCAACTTCGTCATCGGCAAGCGGCGGGAGACCAACGAACCCCCGCCCTCACTGGTCGTCCTGGTCACCAAGACCGATCTGTTGCCCCAGGTGACGGGCATGAGCACCCGTGAGGCGCTCGCGACCCTCGCGAAGAACCTCACCAACCTGGTGCAGCTGGTGGCGGCCGACGGCGTCTCGGCAATGCTCTGCCCGGTACAGATCGGCAACTTCGGCGAGGCGACCGGACCCACCGTCAACCCGAGTGACGTCGATCCCAGGTATGTGCACAACCCGATCATCTTCGCGCTGCTGCACTACCTGACCGAGGGCATCACCCGGCACGAGCAGCAGATCCGGGAAGTCGGCGGTCAGATCGACCGACAGGGCAAGGAAGTGGCCACGCTGAGCGCCGGGCTCTTCGGCGGGTTCTTCAAGCGCGGCGAGATGAAGAGCGGGAACGCGAAGATCGACGCGTGGCGGGAAGAGCTCCGATCCATGGAGGACGAGGTTTCGGGGGCCCGCAAGCGCGCGGAGTCACTCGCCGAGGAACTGCATCACATGCCCATCTACCGTTCCGGGAAGCTGCAGGAGGCCTGACATGGACGGCAGCGAGGGCCTGCCCGGCGGCTGGTCCGCCGTGGTGTATGGACGTACGTTCCAGATGGATCGCTGGTGGCGTGCCCATCCCGAGGGACTCGGGGAGAACAGCCCGGTCGGGCGGGCAGTCCACGCCGCGGTCGCGGGAGGCAAGCGCCTTGAGGGCGGCCCTCGGTTCCTGCTGAGTCGCGGGAGTCATGGCTTGCTCGTGGGCGCGGCCTGCTATCTGGATCTGGTCAGCGACACCATGAACCAGGACGCCAACCAGCCGCCGCGGCGGCTGTACGGGTTCGTCGGCTGGCACAGCTCGGAGCCGAGCGCGGCCGTGCCGTCGCTGGATGATCTGCGGCATGAGTTCGCGGCATGGGCCGGGCCCGTCTACCGCGAGTGGGCGAGCCTCACCTGGGACGCGCGGTCGAATCGCTCGGCCGATCCGCGGACCAGCCGGCCCTGTCCGGCACCGTGGAAGCCGTTGCCGTCCGTCGTCCCCGGCGCCGGGGCAGCTTCGCACGAGGGCCCGGACGGCCTGCTGCGGACGGTCGGGGAGCCTGCGGCGCCGGACAGGACCGCTGCGGTGTGGCTGCCCGCTGAGCGGTACCTTGTGCACCTGCTGCCCGGCTCCGCCGCCGCGCAGTTGTGGGCGGCGGCGCTGGAACACCCGAAGAACGACGTCACGCTGGTCACCGGCTGGCGTGAGGCCCGCGACGCGGACCTCACCGGGCTGACCCACCTGTGCAGCGACGACGTCACACAGTACCGGCGAGAACGGCTGGCCGCCCCGGCCCCTCCCCCGCGTCCTGCGCACGCGTACTCCAGCTGGACCCGAGAGCACCCCGGCCCGCACGGCGGCGTGAGGGGAAAGCAGAAGCCCGCATCCGGCTCGTCGGCCGGACCGGACCCGCTGCAGGGGCCCAAATCCCCGGTTCCCGGGGCGTCCTCGACCCGCTCGCCGTTGACGGGGCTGCGCCGGAACATCACGGAGCTCGGCCGGAACATCTCAGAGGTGGGCCGGAACATCACAGATGCGGGCCGGAGCCTCACAGAGCTGGGCCGGAACATCGCAGGGCTGGGCCGCGGCCGCGACGAGTTCTCGTCGGGATTCCACGGCGGCCCCCCGGAGCAGCAGCCCTCGGCCCACGGCGGGCTGCGGGGGCCCGCCGCCTACGACGCCCCCCAGGACGCCCGTCGGCGGCAGCAGGACGAGGAACCCGGGATGTTCCGCAGGAGCACCGCCCCGACACCGCCGCCGGTATTCGGACGGAGCCGCGAGGTCGAGGCCGAAAATGCCTCCTACGACAGCTACTTCGGCGGATTCGACGACGAACCGTCTCCTTCGCGCGGCCCGGCACAACCCACCGCCGCCCCCGGGTCCGAGGCCCTGCCGCCGGAACAGAGCGCCGCCGGCGTACCCCCGCTTCCGGACGGCGGCACCGGTTTCCCGGACAGCGGCAGCGGGCGCGAGACCCGCCCGGACGCCACCGGCCAACAGGCCCACCAGGACCCCCCGCCAGGAGGTAACCGATGAACGCCGGCCCCAAGACGCCTGCGACGCCGTCTCAGCATGCGCTCCAGCCCGACGTACTGCGCCTGGCCACGGACGCCGCCGGCCTTCTGGACCGGGCCGCCCGTGCCTCCGGCGGCG
This sequence comes from Streptomyces sp. NPDC001315, assembly GCF_042896175.1. Lineage (NCBI taxonomy): Bacteria > Bacillati > Actinomycetota > Actinomycetes > Kitasatosporales > Streptomycetaceae > Streptomyces > Streptomyces sp. NPDC001315. The sequence goes on from NZ_JBIAWZ010000014.1 coordinate 7,887, forward strand.
GGCAGGAGCCGGACGATGCCGCGCCGGAAGACGTCCTGGTTTCCCCGGAACTCGCCGAGGCCGTCCGGGCCGAGGCGGCAAGGGTGCGTGCCGGGGCGGCGGTGCTGGTGGTGGTCGGCGAGAAGAAACGCGGCAAGAGCTCACTGATCAATGCGCTGGTCGGCCGTCCCGGGCTGCTGCCCGTCGAGGTCGATGTCGCCACCGGGGTGCACCTGGTGGTCCGTCATGCCGAGGAGCCGCAGGCCACCGCCTTCCTGGAAGGTGATCCTCGGGGGCACCCGATCCCGGTCGCCTCGATCGGCGAGTACGCCGCTCTCGACCCGGTCACCCAGGAGCCGTACCGCCGCGATGTGCGCCATGTGGAGGTGGGGATTCCGTCGCCGCTGCTCGCATCGGGACTGGTCCTGGTCGACACGCCCGGTGTCGGAGGTCTGGTGTCCGGGCATGCCCGCATCACCATGGCGACCCTGGCCCGCGCGGACGCCCTGGTCTTCGTGGTCAACGGCCAGAGCGAGCTCACCGCTTCGGAGTTGCGCTTTCTGGAGCAGGCCACCGAACGCATCGCCGAGGTCGTCTTCGTCCTCACGCAGACGGACAAGTACGGCCGCTGGGAGGAGGTGCTGGAGCGCAACAGGCGGCTGCTCGCCGAGCATGCGCCGCGCTATGTCTCCGCTCCCTGGTTCGCCGTCAGCAGCAGGGCGAAGGAGGATGTCGACCTCGCCGCCGCTGCCGGAGCCGGTGACGATGCGCTGGCCGCCCAGCGGCTGCGCCTCAGCGGATTCCCCACGCTGCAGGACGCGTTGACCGAACGGATCGCCGCCAGGGCCGCAGAACTGCGGCTGGCGAACTGTCTCCATGCCGTCACCTCGGCGGTGGCCCCGCTCGCCGCCGCCCAGGAGCGCAGGCTGCGGTCGCTGAAGCAGGACCCGGCTCTTGAGGACGAGGTACGACGCCGCCGCGACGCGCTGCGGGCGCTGCAGGGCGAGGACGCGGCCTGGCGCAGGACGCTCACCCGCTCCAGCCGCGAGCTGGAGCGCCGGTTGCGCCTGGGTTTCCAGCGCAACGTCAACGACCTGCGGCAGTTGGCCGAGGAGAAGATGGCCACCGCACCGCCCGCGGTCCTGGCCACCGAGTTGCCCCGTGACCTGGAGGCGGGGGTGGAGGCGATCTGGCTGGACCTGGACACCGCCACACGCCAGGGCACCGCCGAGCTGGCGGCGGCGATGGAACAGGCCTGCGGAGTGGCCTCGGACGACGAGATCGGTGCCGAACTCGTCCTCGCCCGGCCGCGGCGGCTGGAGGCGCTGCCCCCTGTGGTGCACAGCGACGACCTGAACGGCGGACTGCTCGGCTTCGTCGAACGGGTGGTGCCTGCCTGGGGGGCAGGCGGCCTGGCCGCGGGCATCACGATGCTGTTCACCACCAGCGTCATGGCCCCGCTCGCCGCGGGCTTCGGAATCGTGGCCCTGCTGTCCGGGCGTCGCAAACAGCGCCAGGAGCTGACCCGGGCCCGCGGGGACGCGGCCCGCTACACCAACCGGCTGGTCGCCGAGCTCACCACGGAGATCCCGCCGCAGATCAGCCGCTCCGTCGAGGAGATCACCGACCGTCTCGCCGCGCAGCTCACCGACCGCCTGGCGGTCCAGCGCACCGCCCTGGAAGAGGAACTGACTCTCCATCAGAAACATCTGACGACCGCGGCCGAGCAGCTCACCCGGGAACGCGAACGGACCCGGCGCCGACTGGACTCCCTCAACGGCCTTCTCGCCCGAAGCCGGGACCTGGCCGCCCGACTGGCCCCTACCTGAGAACAGGAACCGCAGTGAAGATCGTGATGCTGGGCCACAGCAACGCGGGCAAGACCACGTACATCGCCATGATGTACGAGCTGATGCGCTCGGGCTACCGAGGATTCCGCGTCCGTACCGCGGACAAGCCGCGCGACCGCGAACTGCTGGACAGTGCCCGTGCCATCCGCCGCGGCCTCTACCCGCCGCCGTCCTCGCGCCGCGACGCGCACTCCTTCGAGCTGACCTACCACCGGCGGCGGATCGCCGACTTCACCTGGAACGACTACCGCGGTGGCGCCCTCGACGACCGGGCGGGGAACGAGGAGACGGCAGCGGTCCTCGCCGAACTCGTCCGGGCCGACGGGCTGGTGGTCTTCACCGACGCCGCCCGGCTCGCCGAAGCCGAGTCCAGCCGCCGCGAGGTTCGGCGGCTGACCGTGCTGCTCCAGCAGGCGATCGGCGAGCGTTCCCGGAACACCCCCGTCGTCATCGCCTATACCAAGGCGGACCTGGTGTCCGGCCCCGCCGCATGGGCCCGGGCGACGGCCCCGATGGAGGCGCTCCAGACGGCCATCACCGACTCACCCCGGGTCGCAGGCGCCACGGTCGCCGTCTCCTGCGGGGCGACTCCGCAGGGGGTGCACGTCCCGGTGCTGTGGTGCCTGTCACAACATGTGTCGGGCCGGGTCGCGGAGTTGCGTTCCGCGGCGGACACCAGCCGCAGGCTCAGCGAGACCGCCCAGGCCAGAGCGAGCCTCTGGAACAGCCTCATCTCCACGTTGGACGGTGTGGAGAGCGAGTACCGCAAACAACTCCGTCACGAGCAGGAGGCCCGTCGGCACCTCGCCGAGCTGCAACCGCTGGAAGAGCCGGCCCGCCGGCTGATCAGGGCCCTCGAACGGGCGCAGGCATCCACCGCGCCGCCCGCCCCGGTGGGGCGGCGGTGAGCGCCCCTCACGCCTTCGGCACCCGCACCGGCAGCGGGGAGCTCTGCGCCCGGGTCCTGCGGCTGTGCGACACGGCGGAACCGCTGCTGCCGCCCGGACCCGCGGCGGACTCGGTCGCCGCCGTACGGCAGCGGCTCGGCGAGCGGACCCTGCGGGTCGCCGTGGGCGGGCGAATGAACGCCGGCAAGTCCACCCTGGTCAACGCCCTCCTGGGACGCCGACTCGCGGCCACGGCGGCGACCGAGTGCACCATGCTGGTCGCCTGGTTCCGCCGTGGTGTGCAGAACCGCATCGAGGTACGCCGCACCGACGGGCGCACCTACCATGTGCGCGGAGCGCCCGGCGGAGGCATTCCGGCTGATCCGACACTGCTCGGCTCTCCCCGTGAGGAGATCGAGGAGATCGCTGTCGAGGTGACCGACAGCCTCGGTGCCGACGACTACACCCTGGTCGACACGCCGGGCATGGACACCCTGAGCGGCCTGGACGAGGTGGCGATGCGTGCCCTCGCACAGGCCGACGCCCTGCTGTATGTGATGCCGCACCCGGGCGCCGGGGACGAGGAGGCCCTGCAGGCGCTGCGGATGAAGGCCGGTGCCCGGATGACCGCCCTCAATGTGGTCGGCGTGCTCAGCCGCATCGATGAGCTGGGCAGCGGAGAGGGCGACCCCTGGCCCCGGGCCCGGCGGGTGGCCGCCACCTACACCCGCCGTCTCACCGGCATGGTCACCGAGGTGGTCCCGGTCGCCGGTCTGCTGGCACAGACCGCGCTCGGCGACGAATTCACCGAGCAGGACACCTTGCTGGTACGGCGGCTCGCCACCGACCGAGCGGCGCTCGAGCGGGCGCTCTACTCCCCGGACGACTTTCTGTGCTGGGAGACCGGCCCGCTCTCGGCGGAGCAGCGGCAGCGCGCCTTCGCGCTGCTGGGGCGGTACGGGATCGCGACGGCCGTGGCCGCGGTGGCCGAAGGCGCGACCAGCACGCGCTCGCTCCTCGACGAACTGCGCCGGGCCTGCGGCATCGATCCGCTGCTGGCCCACATGAAGCGGCGCTTCATCGACGCCGCGGACCGGCTGCGCGCCGCGGCGGCACTCACGGCGCTGGACGCCGTCGCGTCCGCTGCGGCGGCCGGCGCAGGGCAGGCTCTGACGACGCCGGCCAGGGCGGCACTGGACGAACTGCGGGCGGGGATCGCCGGCGTACGCCGGCATCCGCTGATGCGGCAGCAGGATCTGGCCGCCGCCCTGTCCGATCTGGCAGGCGGACGCCTGGTCCTGCCCGAACCGGACAGCGCCGCTCTGGTCGCTCTGGCGACCGGTGCCACGACACAGTCCTGCCTGGCCCTCGCCCCCGGCGCAGCGCCCACCGCCGTCGCCGCCGCTGCCGCCGAGCAGGCCGCGTACTGGCGTCGACTGGAGTTCACCGCCCCTTCCCGGCCGGTCCAGCGGCACGCCCGGACGGCCCGGGAACTGTGCGAGGCGTTCCTCTTCGAGGCCTGGCACTGACCCGACCGGTCCGCGGGTGGGCCGAGCCGCAGGTACCGGTGGCGGTGAGTAGAACTACCGGTACCGGTGGCGGTGAGTAGAACCGCCGGTACCGGTAGCGGTGGATCGAACTACCGGGGCCAGCAGCGGTGGGCCGAGCCACCGTACCGGCCGTGGTGGGCCGAGCCACCCGGGCCAGCAATGGTGGGCCGAGCCACCACCACCGGCCGTGGTGGGCCGAACCGCCGGTACCGGAGCGGCCCCGGGGCAGCCGGCGTCGGGCCGGGGGCCGAGCAGCCCGCCGGCGCCTGTCCGGGCCTACTGCCCGGACAGGCCGCACCCGTTGATCAGCAGTGCCCTTAGCCCCTCGTTCAGGCCCGCGAGCACCCGGCACTCCGCGTCGTCGCTACCGAGTCGCAGCAACAGGGCCAGCCGCTCGGCCACTTGTGCGCCGCAGGCCCTTTCCGCCGTGTCCGGCCCCTGGCAGCAGCCCTGGTCGGCCAGCTGTTCCGACAGAGCGCGCAGGCCGTCCCCGGCGGGCCCGGGGCCGAGCCGCAGCCCCGCGCCACGGCACAGCTGAAGCAGCTCTCCGCAGAGCGGGCCGGTCGAGTCGGGCCCACCGGTGGCTGGGCGCCGCGGTGAACCCGGCGGCACCGCGGCGTTCACGCGTCCAGTCCTCGGCGCAGTTCGCGTCCCTCGGCCAGCAGCCCGCCCAGTTCCTCCCGGCAGGCACGGACCTCCTGTCGCTGCGGCATGAGTTCCGTGTCGCGGCGCGCCTGGTTCTCCCTCAACACCACGAGCGCGCGGTCGACTTCGTCGCGCCGGTCCGCGATCTCCCCTTCGGCCTGGCGGACGAGGTCCGCTTCGATGGCGCGCAGCATGTCCGTCACCATCGGTGGCAGCTCGTCGGCGCAGGACTCCAGCCGCCGCACGGCCTCGGTCTGCACCAGGTGTCGGGCCAGGTCGGTCCGCTGCTGGCTGCGTACCCTCCATACGGCCGTTCCGAAGGCGACCACCCCGGCGGCCAGCCCCAGCGGCACCGCCACCCGCGTCAGGCGGTTCGCTGCCCGGTATGCGGTCATGGCGTCGCCCATCGCCCGCCACACCATCTGGGCGGGGGTCTGCGGCGCGGCCTGCCGTCCGGTGAGCCGGTCCAGCCAGCCTGCAGGGGCGGGCGGCACCGGCAGCCCGTCCGGCGACCGGGTGAGCGCCTCCAGCATCTTGCCCGCCCGCTCGCCGACTCGGCGAAGGTCGATCTCCGCGCCGGCCACCAGGCCTTCCAGCGGCTCCTTGCGCCAGTCGTCCCTCCCCAGCGCCGGGGTCAGCACCTCCAGCCCCGGGACGGAACAGTCCTCGGCTAGCTGAGCGGCCAGCCGACCGCACTCCCGATACGCCTCGTTCTCCAGTTCCAGCCGCAGGCCGTCGAGGCCGTCTCGTACGGTGCGGGCGACGGTCTGCGAACCCTCCGGGCCGCCTTCGGAGGTCTGGTCGTCCACCAGGCGCCGGATGTCCTGCAGCGAGCGGCCGACCCTGGCCCGCAGCCGGTGGTCGGCGGACTCCGCCCGGGTGGACAGCCGCTGCCGCCAGCGCGCGTCCGGCGCGGACAGCCGTTCCAGTGCCTGCTGCTGTCTGCGCAACTCCTCCTCGTCGGCCGAACCGGCCATGAGTTCCTTCTCCCGCAGGGCGAGCGCACTGTCCCGTTCACTGAGGGACGCCTGCGCCAGGTCCAACGCAGCGGCGAGCCGGTCGCGTTCGGCACGCCGGACGATGTCACGGCGCAGTTCCTCCTCCAGCGGGCCGAAGCCGCTGCGCGAGTGGAGTTCGTCCGCCCACGGACCGTCGCCGCTGTCCCGGGCGCGGATCGAGTCGAGTCGGTAGCGGCTGCTGACGGGGTACCAGGGCGCGCGTGCGAACCCTGGGGCGCGCTCGGCCAGCAGGGCGTGGTTGCGGGCGAGAACAGACTTCCAGTGCGGGTAGGTGTCGATCTGGGTGAGGACGAACACCACGGTGGCGACCCGCTGGGCGGCCTTCTCCAGGAAAGTGAGTTCCGATTTCGTGAGTTCGGTGGAACCGTCGACGACGAACAGCAGCGCCTCGGCCTTCGCCAGCGTGGCCATGGTGATCGCGGCATGGCCCGAGACGAGGCCGCCGACGCCGGGAGTGTCGATCAGCGTGAGCCCGTCCTCCAGCAGGGTGGCCGGAACGCCGATCGCCACGCCGGTCACTTCCGGATGCAGGCTGTCCCTGCTCTCCGGGTCGACGGCGGCGTACTCCGCGATCCGGTCCAGGGGGATCTCCACGCCTCCAGGACGGTCATCGCTGAGGGCCCGGGCGCAGTCGGTGGCCTCGTGACGGACCGACAGATGAACCGCGGTGGCCACGTCCGCGTCCACCGGCAGCAGATCCGGGCGTTCCAGCAACGCGTTGATGAGCGAGCTCTTACCGCGTTTCTTCTCCCCCACCACGACGACCGCCGACGGGGCCAGCCCGGCGCCCGCCGCCTCGGCGTGCAGCGCGGCGGCCCGGGGTCCGGCGCCGAACCGTTCGATGGTGTCGGCGCACTGGTGGATGTGCCGGATGACGGCGGGGGCCAGTGGATGCCTGTCGGAGCTGCTCATATGACGGTCCCTTCGTCCGGCGGTGTCTCTTCCGCACCCCTTACAGACGCCGTCGTGGGCGCCACTGTGCCGTCAAGCGCCGTCACCAGACGGTGTCGTGGTCACTGGTGTCCGGCGGGTCGGGTTCGTAGCCGTTCTCGCCCGCGACGAACTCGGAGACGGAGGTGTAGCCGGTGTGGTCCGCGGACTCGATGACGTCGTCCTCGGTGAGGCGCCCGTCGTCCCAGGTGTGCTCGGTCTCGTCGCCGTAGCTCGTGTCCGTGTCGTCGCCGTAGCTCATGTGGACGTCCCCCTGTTCCGCGTGGTGGTGTTCCGTCGGGTGCTCCTCCACAATTGGACGCTCGTCGAGGCCCGGGTGTGCCGAGCCGTCGCCGTCGGGTACCAGCAGCTCGAGTGCGGCGCCGCCCAGCAGGGCGCCGCCGACCAGCTTCGAGGCCCGCCCGCCCCCGTACCGAGGGACGGCCGGCTGCTTCCCTGGAGGGCCGAGCGGGGCGGCGACCCCGTGGGACAGTGCGCTGATCCATGCGTCAGCCGTGAACCGCTTCTCCGGCACGTCGATCCGCACCCGCCTGAACGCCGACGTGGGCACCCCTGCGGCGCCGGTCGCGAAGACGTCCGCATACAGGTCCGCCGCCACGATCAGCGCGATGTCGCTCTCCGTCGCGTTCGCCAGCGTGCTGCGCAGGCTCGCCGAGTCGAGCAGACGGCAGGCGAGCTCCACCGACCAGGCGACATAGCCCAGCGGAGCCCGCTGCACCGATCCCTGCGCCAGCGCGGCGCGCAGCCGGACGGTTTCGTCGGCGACACCGCGTGCGTTGAGCGTGAACAGCGCATCCCGCAGGCCGAGCACCAGTCCCGGGACCGCACGTCCTTCGTCGGTGCCCACCGGGAGCAGCAGCAACTGGCCGTCCCCGCGGTCCTGCAGATCGCACGACCGGCGGCTCAATCCGGCTCGCTCGCAGGCGTGGTCCAGAGCCTGCGCCAGTCTGGACTGCGCCCGCTGCTGTGCCGCATAGGGCCGTCCGCTGTATGCCTCGATGTCCACCACCAGGCACAGCCTGCGCTGCCGCGGCCCCTGACCGCCCGTCATACCGCCACGCCGGGGGCAGCGGGCCGGTCCTGCCCGGCTGCCACAGCGCGCAGCACGGCGATGTCCCTCACCAGGACGCTGCGGTATTCGGTGGCTATCGCGCCCGATGCGCGCAGCGCCCGCAGACCACGCTGCACACTCGCCGTGGACAGCCCCGCCAGGGCCGCCAGATCGGCGTTGCTGAGCGGCACGTCGATCCGCAGCCCCTGCCGCGCCGGACGCCCGTAAGCTCGCGCCAGGGTGTCGAGTGTCCGGGCCAGACGGACCGTCACCGGCCCGCTGACCGCATCGATCCGGTAGCGGATCGCTGCCCGCAGCTTCCCGGCGACGGAACGCTGCAACTCGGTCGCCGCGTCGGGACGCTCACGCAGAAAGCCTCGGAAGGCCACACCGCTGATGACCCTGGCGGACGTTCCCCTGGCTGCGAGCACGGTCGCTGACCGCGGCCTTCCGTCCAGGGCGGCCAGCTCCCCGACGACATCGCCGGGGGCCCGGATGGCCAGCAGCACCGTACTGCCGTCCTCGGCTGCGACCAGTACTTTGACGCAGCCGTCCAGGAGCAGCGCCACCACGGTGTCCCGGCCGCCCTCCACCATCAGCGCCTCACCCGGCGTGTACCTGCGGAAGCTGCCGAGGCCGAGCAGCGCGTCGCGATCAGGCCCGCTGAGATTGGACAGAAGACTGCCCCTCGGCCAGCTTCGGCCGAGGGGCTGCTGGACGTGCATGCGGCGCCACCCTCCCCTGGAATGTGCTTGCTTGGGGAAAATAGCGTAAAGGAATCGTGAGCGTCAGGCGGATGTGCGCATCTTTCTCATAGATGCCCAATGACGGTCGATTCCAGGCGCTGTGAGGTCCGGAATCTTCGACGGGTGGAGGTGGTCGGCCGGCTCAGGCCTCCGACCGCTCCTGGTCGGAGCCCGACATCAGCGCACGCAGTTGCCGTCGTCCGCGACTGAGCCGGCTACGCACCGTCGGTTCGCCGACTCCGCACACCGCGGCCGCCTCCGCCGTCGTACAGCCGATCAGGTCGATCAGTGTGACCACCACCCGCTGGTGTGTCGGCAGACAGGCCAGAGCTCGCCCGAGGTCGACCGATTCGATGACCGTGCGTTCCGGAGCGGACACCACCGACGTCAACCACGCGCTGCCGTCCGTCGCCGTCAGCGCGGTCTCCCGGGGCCGGCGCGCCCTGCGCCTGAGCTCGTCGGCCGCGGCGTTGACCACTATCCGGTACAGCCAGGTGCGCACGTCGGAGTTCCCCAGGAATCCCCCGGCTCCACGCCAGGCCCGCAGGAGCGTCTCCTGCCGCAGATCCTCCGCCTCGGCAACGGTGCGTGACCGGGCCGCACACCACTTCCGCAGCGCGGCCCGATGGCGGGATTCCAGGAGTGCGAAGGCACGTTCGTCTCCTTGCCCTACCCGGCGGACCAACTCCGCGTCGCTCGCACGCCCCTCGTTCCCCGGAAGGCCCCCGTAGCGTGGTTGCCCCCCGTTCCCTGAATGCCACTCGCTGCCCGGATGCCACCCTGCGGCTTCTGCCGCGGCACCACGATGTTCAGCCGTCACGGACACAGCCGGATTCCCCCCCACAGTCTCCCGCGCCCATGGCGGGACGGAATCGGTCCACGCCCGGCGGACTGTCAATTTACGGGCGCTCCGTCCGAGAAGACCTGATCCCGGGATCAGGTCTCGGAAACGGGCAACGACAGCTATCACCTGGTCGGATGTGGCGACTCCCCGGCTCACCCGCATGTGCCCGTTGACCGGAAACTTCTCGCCGCGTCCCAAGTGCCCCAGGGCCTGCCCCTACGAATTGGGTGCGCTCCCGGTCTGCCCGGAATGGGCCACGAATGGCCTCTCGCCGATATGAACGACGAAACGGGATGTAGCTGAACGCAACCGGCCGCGGCCTCGATGTCAGCCGGTTGCAGAGTTGTGCCCGAACCCGCTCGCGTGGATGAGTCGCCCGTGGTGGCGGCCTCGATGGTCATCGGGCTCGCGGCGCAGGACGATGAGAGCCGCATCGTCTTCGAGGTGTCCGCGGGTGTGGACGCGGAGATCGCGCTGGATGTGACGCAGCAGCGATTCGGGTCCTGACTGGCTCCACCGGGCGGCCCGTGTCTCAAGAGGGTAGAAGCCGCCGTCGGCGTCGCGGGCTTCGATGACGCCATCGGTATAGAGCAGGAGGGTGTCGCCGGGCTCGAACGGAATCACATCGATTGTGTATCCCTCGGGCCCTGTCCCACCGATCCCCAACGGTGGCGCGGGGTGCAGGCTGGGGACGGTGAGTGCGTCGCCGGGGCTCAGCAGCAGGGGCGGGGGATGTCCGCAGCTGACTATCCGGGCGGTGTGGTCCTCGTCGGGGACTTCCAGCAGCAAGGCGGTGGCGAAGCGTTCGCCTGCCTCATCGGCCGGCTCGAAGTCGGCCAGGTAGCGGGTCGCACTCTGCTCCAGGGCAGCGGCCAGCGTGGGCAGTGTGGAGTGCCGGTGTGCGGCCTCCCGGAAGGCTCCCAGCAGGAGCGCGGCCTCGCCGATGGCGGACAGGCCTTTACCACGCACATCGCCGATCATGACCCGCACGCCGCCGACGATGCGGGTGGCCGCATACAGGTCGCCGCCGATCTGCGCCTCGTCCTCGGCAGCCAGGTACAGGCAGGCGATCCGCAAACGGCCCATCCGCTCCGGCAACGGCCACAGCAGACCGTGCTGGGCCGCCTGGGCGACGGCCCGCACCTGGTCCAGCTGACGCTCGTGTCGCTCGCGTACCACACAGAAGAACACGATCAGTGCCGACAGCACCGCCAGCGCGAGGATCTGCACCAGCACGTTCCGTGTGAACAGCATGCCGAAGTGCCAGCCGATGTACGCCTGGGCGGCCACAGCCAGGAATCCGATCAGCCCCGTCAGCCGGGGACCCGCGAACGAGGCCGTGAACGCGGGCGCAGTGACCAGCAGCGGACCGAGGTGAATGTCGGCCGGAACCAATTGGTCCACCACCGTGATCACCAATATGAGCACGATCGGGAACACCAGCAGCGTATGACTCGCCTGCCACAGACGCCGCACACCCGCCACACCGTGCCGGACCTCCACGCCTTCCACACTGCCATCATGGCAGTCAGCTGACGAACGCGTCCCGGCGCAGCAGACAGGCCCCGATCACCAGACCGCACCACGAACGAGAGTGTACGTTCGTCCGCTCCTTTGTGTACGCTCCCCGTATGCCGACGGACCACTTCGGGCAAGACCCGCGCACGAACCTGGAACGCATGCTGGCCGGGGATCTCTACATCGCCGACGACCCCGAGATCACCCGCCGCCAGCAGCGGGCCGTGCGCCTGGCCGCCCGCTACCAGGCCGCCTACGCCGAAGATGCCGGCGCCGCCCAACCACTCCTCGCAGAGCTGCTGGGTTCCGTCGGCGACGAGGCGCACGTGCGACCGCCCCTGTACGTCGACTACGGCAGCAACATCACCGTCGGCGCGCGTACCTTCGTCAACTACAACCTGACCGCGCTGGACGTCGCCGCGATCGTCATCGGCGAGGACTGCCAGATCGGCCCGAACGTTCAGCTGCTCACCCCCACCCATCCCCTGGAACCGCAGCCCCGGCGCGACAAGCTGGAAGCCGCCAAGCCGATCACCATCGGCAACAACGTATGGCTCGGCGGAGGCGCGATCGTCCTGCCCGGCGTGACCCTCGGGGACAACTCCGTCATCGGCGCCGGCGCGGTCGTCACCAAGGACGTGCCCGCCAACGTCGTCGCCGTCGGCAATCCCGCCCGCCCCGTCCGCACCCTCTGAACTCGCCGACATGGCCACCGGACACACCGACCCGCAGCGCCGCGAACGCATCATCGCCGCCACTCTCGACCTCATCGCCGAAGAGGGCCTCGCCGGCGTCTCCCACCGCAAGATCGCCGCACGAGCCGGCGTGCCTCTGGGATCGATGACGTACCACTTCAGCGGCATCGACCAGCTACTACGTGAAGCCTTCGGCCGCTTCACCGACCACATCGTCGCGGTCTTCGACGCCCACCTCTCCACCCCGACCGATCGCGACCAGGCCAGAACAGCTGTGGCCGAACTCGTCCACACCCTGTCCGAGGGGCCCCAGCGCGACCTCGTCCTCACCCAGGAGCTGTACACCCTCGCCGCTCGGCAACCGGACTACCGGGAACTCACCCACGCATGGATGCGCCGCAGCCGCACCCACCTGGAACGACACTTCGACCGGGACACCGCCCGCCAACTCGACGCCCTCATCGAGGGCCTGACCCTCCACCGCGCCCTGGCTCGTGAACCGCACGACCACGCCCTGACGCTTGAGGCCATCACCCGCATCACCGCAACCGAAGAGCGGGCTCCCTGACCGCTGTACCGCACGGGCGTACCTGGACCCGCCTGAGTTCGACTCCGTCGAACAACCCGGACACGGTGTCTCTCACGCTACTGGGCTGAACCGCGCCGGCCGGCAGCCCGGTGCCCCCGCCGCCAAACGCCCAACGCCCAACTCCTCCGCAGGAGGGTTCCACTCGAGCCCGAGCCCTTGCGCCAGGTCGCAGATGGGAGGAGTTGCGATTTCCATCCGGGCCCGCGCTGCCTGACGGGCGCCAGTCCGTGCCTGCCCGGGCGTCAGTCGGCGGTCTTCGGGGTGATGACCAGGGTCTGCAGGGCGCGAATCAAGCAGTCTGCGTCCGAGCCGGAGAGCGGGGCGAGGAACTGACGCTCCATTTCCTGGCGGGCGTGCTCGGCTCGACGGAGGAAGTCCTCGCCCGTCGGGGTCAGCTGCACGGTGTTCTTGCGCCGGTCCCGGGCGCTGCGGCGGCGCTCGACGAGGCCCTTGCCCTCCAGCGCGTCGATGAGCGCCACCATCGTAGTGCGGTCGACGCCCAGCCTGCCGGCCGCCTCCAGTTGAGACAGCGGGGAGTCGGTCGCGAGCACGGTCAGGACTGCCAGCTCACGGCCGTCAATCCCGAATGGCGCCAGCGCGTGCGCGGACGCCTCCGTCAGTTGCAGATACGCGTGCTTGAGCAGATAGCCCAATCGGGAGGCAAGGGGATTGGACGGTGCGTCGCCGGTCATGCACGGCATCTTACTCAGAGCTGATAGTCAGAGTTGCTGACGATCAGCTATGGTGACGGAATGACCACCGCCTCCAGGAGCGGTGGCACATCGAGCCGAAGGGCGGGTATGCGCCGTGAGCGACCGGTACCAGGACGGGGTGACGTTCGGTATCAAAACCACCCCGATGCGCGTCACCTACGAGGAGATCTTGCGCGTATGGCAGGAGGCCGACGCCCTGCCGCAGATTGCGGACGCATGGCTGTGGGACCACCTCATGCCGATCGCAGGCCCAAGGGACGGGCAGATCCTCGAAGGGTGGACGCTTTTGAGCGCCCTCGCCGCGCAGACCCGACGATTACGGCTGGGGCTCCTCGTCACGAGCAATCGAATCCGTCAGCCCGCCGTCCTGGGCAAGATCGCCACGACGGTCGACGTGATCTCGCGGGGTCGTCTGGTCATGGGCCTCGGCGTGGGCGGCACCCATCAACCGGCCGACTCCGGAGGCGTCGCTGGAGAAAACCCCGCCGTCGCGGAGTACGACGCCTACGGCCTGACCTTGGTCCCACCGGCCGAGGGCATCGCCCGCCTGGCGGAGACCATCACCATCCTCAAGTCCATGTGGACGCGGGAAGTCTTCGACTTCCACGGTCGCCACTACACCCTCAAGGGCAACCGCAACGAGCCCAAACCCGTCCAGCGACCGGGCCCACCACTGCTGGTCGGCGGTTGGGGAACCCGGACGCTGCGCCTGGTGGCCGAGCAGGCGGACATCTGGAACATCCCCGGCCCCCCGCACAACACCCTGGACTACATCACCCAACGCAGCCGCGTCCTGGACACGCACTGCGCGGCCATCGGCCGGGACTCGCGGGCGATCACCCGCTCCGTGCAGTACATCGTCTCCTACGACGACCCCGCCGGTGACCGCAAGACGATCCTGGACCTCATCGCCGCCGGCGTGACACACATCGTGCTCAGCCTGCGAAGCCCGTACCCCCCGCAGGTCGCACAGTGGCTCGTCGACGAGATCATCACCCCGGTGCGCCAAGCCCGACGCGCCCTGAAAACCGACAGCAACCCCTGACCGACGACTTCGCCGCCGAACGACCGATGCCGCAGCGACTCCCGGACCAAGCATGCGAGACGGGACGACAGTTCACCCGGCCGGTGGACCGCTTCACCCAGGTGAGAGTGACACCTCGCGCCGGAGCGCCACGCCTGCGGACTGCGTTGTCGTAGACGATCGCAAGTTCCACGGCTGCCTCGCCGAGCTCGTCGACAACTGCTGCCGTCGAGCTCGGATCACCGTTGAACCGCAGTCGGCCGGCACACCGACCCCCGACGGCCGCGGCCTCTCCGGACGCAGCTGGTCCCGGGTGCGGTTCGACATCGTGCTCCGGCAGGCATGAAGATTCGTTCCCCTGCACCTAGGCAGCTCCCTCCTCGCACAGAAGGAAAGATCCCCTTTGCGATTCGAACATGAGACCCTCGCGCAGCGCGTCTGCTTCGTGCCCGGCTCAGCGCCGGAGACGGTACGGGCCGAGGTCGAGTGGCTGGGCGGCTCACGGGTGATGGTGATCGCGGCGGCCACCGAGGCCGCCTTGGCCGAGAAGGTCACCGCCGAGGTGCCGGTCGTGCTGCGGCACGACGAGGTGGTGATGCACGTTCCGGTCGAGACGGCCGAACGGGCGCGCGCCGCGGCGGCCGCGCACGAGGTGGATCTCCTGGTCAGTGTCGGCGGGGGCTCGACGACCGGCCTCGCCAAAGCGATCGCGCTGACCAGCGGGATCCCCATCCTGGCCGTTCCCACGACATACGCGGGCTCGGAGGCCACCAGCGTCTGGGGACTGACCGAGGGCACGCGCAAGACCACCGGAGTGGACGCGCGGGTGCTGCCCCGCTCGATCGTCTACGACGCCACGCTGACGCTGTCGTTGCCGGTGGCGACGAGTGTCGCCTCGGGACTCAACGCACTCGCGCACTGCGTGGACTCCATGTGGGCGCCGCGCACCGATCCGGTGGACCAGGCGCTGGCCGGAGAGGGTATCCGCGCGTTGGCGGCCGGACTGCCGGCCGTGGTGACCCACCCGGACGGGCTCGAGGGCCGCGAACAGGTCCTGTACGGGGCCTACCTGGCGGCCCTGGCGTTCTCCTCTGCGGGCTCAGGCCTGCACCACAAGATCTGCCATGTGCTGGGCGGCGCGTACGACCTGCCGCACGCCCAGACGCACGCGGTCGTGCTGCCGTATGTGCTGGCGTTCAACGCACCCGCGGCGCCGGAGGCCGAGCGCCGGATCGCGGAGGCGTTCGGTGCCGCGTCGGCCGTCGAGGGCCTGCAACGGCTGCGGCGCGTGGTGGACGCGCCGAAAGCGCTGCGCGACCACGGATTCGACGAGGCTGACATCGACGATGCCGTACACGCGATCCTGGAAGTGGTCCCGGCGAACAACCCGCGCCCTGTGACCGCCGAGGGTCTGCGGCGGCTGCTGCGAGCCGCGTGGCAGGGCGCGGACCCGCTGACGATGGACCGCGTCCCTCGTTGAGGTGGAGCCGCCGGCTTGCGGCGACTCGCTGTCGGAACGGGTCAGCGGGCGAAAAGCGTGCTGGCCAGGGCCACGTTGACGGCGGTGCCGCCGAGGATGCTCAGCAGCGCGTTGCGGCGCCACAGGTGCAGCCCTGCGGTGACGGCCAAGGCCGCCAGGGGTGCGGCTGCGCGCGGCTGGGGCAGCGGAAGGTCGCGCAGGCAGTAGACGAACAGGATCACCATGACACCGGCCGGCATGCGGGCGCCGAGGTACTGGACGGTCCTGCTGGCGCGCAGGGGTGCGAGGACCGTGAAGGGCAGGGCACGCAGAGCCCAGGTGACGGCGGCCGAGACGGCGACGGCCATGAGCAGGTAGGGGGTGTCAGGCATGAGGCAGCCTCTTGCTGGTGGCAAGGTGTCGGGCCAGGAGAGCGGCGGTGAACAGGGTGAAGGCGGCCGGCAGCATCTGGCCGGGGAAGACCAGGCGGGCGGCCAGCGCGCTGAGCAGCGCGAGGACGGGAGTGGGCAGGTCGCCGCGCCGTTCCGCGACGGCGTCGAGGGCCAGGACGGCGAACAGGGCGGTCATCGCGAAGTCCAGGCCGGTGACGCGGTCGGGTATCAGTGAGCCGAGCAGGGCACCGGTGGTGGCGCCGCCGACCCAGTACAGCTGCATGAACGCCTGCAGCCACAGGATGCGCGCGCCGGACCACGACCGGGCTTGCTCGCCGGTGGTCAGGGCGTATGCCTCGTCGGTCAGGGCGAAGGTGCTGTAGGTCCTGGCCAGGCGCCCGTGCACGCGGTGCAGGGGGAAGGACAGCGCGTAGAACACGTGCCGGACGTCGACCAGGAAGGCGGTCAGCGCGACCGTCGCCAGGGGCGCGGCCGCAAGAGCCAGGCCCACGAGCAGGAACTCGAACGAGCCGGCGTAGATGACGGCGGTGAACAGGCTCGCGCACCACCAGGGCAGTCCGGCATGGGTGATGAACACTCCGAAGGCGAGGCCGAGCGGCAACAGGCCCAGCCCCACGGAGCCGGAGTCCTTGAGGGCCGCCGGCGCCTCGGACCGCAGCCGAGGCGGGGGCGCGGGGACAGGACGAGGGGGATCGCCCTCAGCGACCGGAAGCGTTTGCATGCTGAAATTTTAGGATGAACCTCGCAACATATGGTTGCCAATCATTCCCGTAAGCTATCGCCATGAGCAATGGTTTCAGCCTGGATGCGATCGACAGAGAAATTTTGTTTCATCTGCGCCAGGACGGGCGGCTCACCAACGCCGAACTGGCCAAGCGGGTCGGCCTGACCCCGCCGCCGTGTCTGCGCCGTCTCAAGCGGCTGGAGACGGAGGGCGTCATCACCGGCTACCGTGCCGTCATCAATCCCGACGCCGTCGGCCGCGGCCTGGAAGTCATGATCGACGTCGAGGTCTACGCCAACGACCTCAAGACCATCCAGGCACTGGAGGACACACTGGCCTCCTACGAGGAAGTCGTCGAGTTCCGCCGGATGTTCGGCCGCCCCGACTACTTCCTCCGCGTCGCAGTCGCCGACCACGCCGCCTACGAAGCCTTCCTCACCGGCAAGCTCACCGGCCTGCCCGGGATCCTGCGTGTCGAATCCCACCTGACCATGAAGAAGATCAAGACCGACTCCTGACCGCCATCGCCGGAGCCTTCCCCGTACACTGCCGACGGCGCCGTTCCTGTCGGTGTACGGGGTGGCCGGCACCGACGCGAAGCCGGGCTGACCTCGTCGGCCGCTGGGGGTGCCCTTTCAGTTCAGACGGGACAGGCAGGCGTCGACGTCGGCTCCACGTTCGCGCAGTTCACCCGCGGCATCGGCCACCGTGACGGCAAGCACGGGAAGCGCGGGATCAACCGTCGTGACCAGAGCATTACCTTTCGGTCGACCGCAACAAGAGGATGGACGACAGGCAAATCCCGACCAGTGGTAAGTTTTTAAGCGCAGCTGCCACGCAGGTCCGTCCCGGGCCGGGCTTCGTCGAGGAGAGTGAGCGCACCGTGGGTGAGGCAAAAACGCGTGGGCCGTACGCCAAGACACCAGCCCGCAGAGCGGAGATCGTACGGGCGGCACGCGACAGTTTCGCGGAGAAGGGCTACGCCAAAGCCTCCCTGCGCGACATCGCGGTCCGGGCCGGCATCACCCATGCCGGACTCCTGCATCACTTCCGCAACAAGGACGAGCTCCTCGCCGAGGTGCTCGCCCAACGCGACTCCGAGGAGTGGCAGCACGGTGTGGCACAGGTCGACAGCCCGGACCAGCTCGCGCCCTACCTCGGCGAGCTGATCCGCCACCACCAGGAGACGCCCGAGCTGATGCGCCTGTGGATCGAACTCGCAGCCGCTGCCTCACGGGCGGATCATCCCGCCCACACCTATTTCGTCGAGCGCTACCAACGAGGACGCGCGCAGTTCGCGGAGGGGCTCCACGACGAGGCGGCCCGCGGCAGGCTGCGCGAAGGCGTGAGCCCCGAGAACGCCGCGTCCCTCTTCCATGCCGTGCTCAACGGGCTCCAACTGCAGTGGGTACTCGACCAGAACCTCGACATCATCGGGCCCGTCACCGACTTCGTGCGCCTGCTCTTCGACCACGACCACGCCGACGAGTGAGCGGGGATTCGCTGTCGCCCAACCGGGCACACAGCTCCTCCACCCAGTCGTGCAAGGCACGCACCGAAGGCCGGGTGCGCACGGCACCCAACCGCGTGCGCAGCACCTCTGGCTCCGCCAGGGCCCGCGGCGCAAAGCGTCGTCCGATGTCATGGGCCGTGGTGTCTCACCCGCCGCTGACAGCCTGGCGCGGAAGTCGTCGGTGATCGGTTGAGGTGCACCTTCGCCACGGCCACACTGGAAACTGGTAGAGGGCCATTACCAGCAGGCCGTTCAGCTCGCCGTCGCGACGGGTACGCGGCCGGACTCGCGCTCCAGCCCCTGAAGGCGGACTCGTTGCTCCGCATGATGCTTGACGAGGGGATCACCCGGTGGGGACTGCCGGCCAGGAGACGATGGCGATGATCGCCCTCAAGATGATCGCCATCAACCCGATGAACAGCACCTCGGTGCTGGCGGCCTTCGGTGCGCTGGGCGTCCTGGTGGTGATCTTCGCGGAGTCGGGCCTGCTCGTGGTCGGCTTCTTCCTGCCCGGCGACGCACTGCTGTTCCCGGCCGGTGTGCTGTGCGCGGAGACCGTGCACCGGGCGCCACAGCTGGAACTGTGGCAGGTACTGGTGTGCGCGGCCGTCGGAGCCACGGCCGGGGCGCAGGTGGGTTTCCTGCTCGGGCGGCGTGGCGGACGGGCACTGCTGGCCCGCACATCGAACCGGCGTGTACGGCAGGGGGTGACGCGGGCGGAGGAGCTGCTGGCGCGGTACGGCTACGGCAAGGCGATCGTGCTGGGCCGCTTCATTCCGATGCTGCGCACCGTGCTGCATCCGGCGGCCGGGGCGCTGGGGGTGCCGGTGCGCGCATTCACCCTCTGGCAGGTGGTCGGCGGCCTGCTCTGGTCGCAGACCCTCGTCCTGGCCGGCTACACCCTCGGCTCGTCGGTGCCCCATGCCGACCGCTATCTGCTGCTCCTGGTCGCTGTGATCGTCGCGGTCTCGCTGCTGCCGCTGGCGGCAGAGGCACTACGCGTGCGGCGCGGCCGGCGGTCGTCCTGAACGCGTGCGAGGGCGGCGCTACGGCGTCGGGGCAGTGCCACCTGGCCGGTGCGGCCGTGACGGCGTGGGCCAGGGCGGCGATGCCCCGCCCGACGAGGCTCTCGACACGGGTGTAGGAACTGACGACGCCCTACGCCCCTTCGGGCTTCGCCGGCACGCACCGCCACGCGAAACCCGCGGCGATCACGTAGGCGAGCGCACCGATGGCCATGCTGGTACGCAGCCCGGCGTTGTAGTCGGTGCCACTGGCGAGCAGGCTGCCCCCCAGCGCCACGCCGGTGGCGCTGCCGATCTGGCGGGTGGTGTTGAACAGGGCCGAAGCGGCCCCTGAGTACGCCGGGGGTGCCGCACTCATCACGGTGGCGGTCGAGCCGGTCAGGGCGAAGGACGTACCGAACCCTGCGGCCATCATCGGAGCCACCAGCAGCCAATAGGCGGGATCGACTCCCGCCGCGGCCCAGCCTGCCAGCCCCAGCGCAGCCAGGAGCATGCCGAAGACCACCAGCGGACGATCACCGGTGCGGCGAGTCAGCCGCCCCGAAAGTACAGAGGCGAACGTGGTCATGGCCACCGCAGGGAACAGTGCCACCCCGGTCTTCAGGGCGCTGAAGCCGCGCTGATGCTGGAAGTCCAGGCTGGCGGTGAACACCATGCCGTAGAAGCCGAAGTTGAACAGCAGGCCGACGAGGGCCGCGCCGCTCATCGCACGCGAGCGCAGCAGACTCAGCGGAAGGGCGGGAGACCGGGCCAGTCGCTCGCGCACCGCGAACGCAGCGGTGGCCGACGCGGCGAGGACCAGCCCGGCGAGCACTGCAGGATCCGACCAGCCGCGCCGTCCGGCCTCATTCAGCGCGCCGGTCAGCAGAGCCACCGCCGCCACCACCGCACACTGCGCCGGCCAGTCCAGAGCCCGGGCGCCGTGCCGGGGCGAGGGCGTCACGTACCGAAGGGTCAGCACCAGGCAGACCACACCGACGGGCAGGTTGATGAGGAAGACCCACCGCCAGCCCACCGTGGAGACCAGCAACCCGCCCAGCAGAGGCCCGGCGGAGGCCGCGATACCCGCCATCGAACCCCACAGTCCGAAGGCCCGCGACCGTACGGCCGGCGTCGGGTAGGCCTGTTGAAGCAGGGCCAGGGATCCGGGCACGATCAGCGCCGCCCCGAGCCCTTCCACCAACCGGGCCACCACCAGCAACGGCGTGTTCGGCGCGGACGCGCACGCGGCCGAGGACACCGTGAACACCAGCACGCCCCAGCAGAAGACCCGACGGTTGCCCAGCCGGTCGCCCAGCGCTCCCCCGGTCATCAGGAACCCCGCGAAGACCATGGTGTACCCATCCGTGATCCACTGAATGCCGGTGAGCGAGGCAGACAGTTCCCGGCCCACCACCGGCACGGCGACGTTGATGATCGTCACGTCCAGGATCACCATGAAATACCCGGCGCACACCGCCAGCAGGGGAGCCAAGGACCGCCGCCCGGACTCCGGGGCCGGCTCGGGAGGGGGTACCGACTCGCCCCCGGCCGACTCCGCGAACGTCACGTCTCAGCTCCATCCCATCAACGGAGACTCCACGCAAAAAAGCCACACTAATCGACATATATAACCCGCGCCCGGGACCATGCCGACTCACCGCGCCTCAGGCGGGGAAGAGAGCCCGACGGACTTCGCCTGTCGGCAACGGGTGCGTATCCTGCTGCCTGGTCAGCGTGACTGCGCAGGTTTCCAGCCCCAGGCAGTCAGCATTCCGGGAGACAGCCCGGCGTATGCCGGAGAATCCAGCCGGCGCTCGGCTTCGTCGATCGCGGCGTCGTCCACCATGCTCGTCGCCACCATCGCAGCACGTGCCCGGTCCCATGTCCGAGCCCAGAACCGGCTGATGGGGCTGCCCGGCACCAGTGGCGGCACATGGATTTCGGCGGCCACGGCCTCCAGCCCGGCGGCAAGCATCAGCTGAGGACAACCGGGCACCCACGAGACGTCGGTGCCGATCGTCTCACGCAGTCCCTGCCACATCGCCCGCATGGCCAGGGTGTACGGCGTGTCCGGAGCGTCATCGGTCGTCAGGTCCACCGCGTCGCTCAGCACGAGTACACCTCCCGGCGCGAGCAGCCCGGCGAGTCGCTCGACCATCACAGCGGGAGACGGCAGGTGCATCAGCACAAACCTGGCGTGGACGAGATCGAAAAGACCCGGCTCGAAGCGGTCGGAGGTCACGTCGGCCTCGAGCGCGGCCAATCCCGCGACAGGCTCGGACGAGAGGAACCGGATGTCCCGGTCCACCGCCACGACCTCGTCGACGCCCGCTTCACGCAGAAGCAGACGCGCCACCGTCCCGGTTCCGGCGCCCACGTCCAGACAACGCCAGCCCGGACCGACACCCAGCTGCCGCAGCCGCGCGATCGTCGTGGCGTCGTAGACGAGGGCCCCTAGGTCGGTCCGCTCCGACTCACCTTCGTCCTGCGGGCGGAACATCTGCTCGCCGTAGTGCCCGGGGCTCCCGGATCCCTGAGGGCCCCGGGAGCCAGCTTCACGTGCCACGCATCCATTGTCGGGGCATAGCGGGACACCTACACCTTGTGGGGTACCGGCATGGCACCCCACCCGCGCCCCGCTTACTCTCCTGCGCGCCGGTGCCGTCAGCCCTGGTGAGCGCCATCAGCCATGGTGACTCCTGGGCTGACGGCACCGGCGCCGCGCACGGCAGGACGAGGCCGACATGCCCTTCCCCGTCCCAGGGCGCGGCCCGGGTCCCGGTCGCCGTCGGCTCGCACCCGAAGCGACTGGACGTAGTCGCTGAGGTAGTGCCGCGTGCCCATGCCGGCCGGTTGCGGGCCGACGCTGACGCAGCGACGCAGCGTCTGCGGAAACCTCACCGAACGGGCATGCGGGCACCGCTGCCGTCCCGACGTTCGTCGTCCTCGAAGGCGCCCGTTTCGACATCTCCTCTCGACGGGCGGGCTCCGGTGCGCGCCTGAGGTCGGATCAGCGAGAGGCCCAAAGGTCTGCCTTGCGGGGACAAGGCGGCTCGTTCGAGCAGGACTGATGCCGTGCGGGATCGGTGATCAGTGCTGCCGACGGACGGCTAACGTGTCCAGCGACACCTGATGAACTGCACTGAATCGGAGCCGAAGTTGACTGAACGCCTGAACGGAAGGCGCCCCACACTCGAGGACGTGGCGCGCAGGGCAGGGGTGTCGAAATCCACCGTGTCGCGGGTGATCAACGACGAGCCGAGGGTGCGGGCGGAGGTCGCCGAGCGCATCCGAGAAGCGGTGGCGGAGCTGGGCTATGTAGCGAACCAAGCCGCCCGAAGCCTGGTCACCCGCCGCAACAACGCCATTGCCGTTGTGGTCACCGAACCTCAGAACCGACTCTTCGTCGACCCCTACTTCAACTCCCATCTGCGTGGCATCCGACAGGAACTCGTCCGCCACGGAGCACAGCCGGTACTCCTGTTCATCGAGGAGCCGGACGACTATCCGCGCGTCGGTGACTTCCTCGGCGGCGGGCACGTCGATGGCGCGCTGCTGTTCTCGCTGCGTGCAGACGACCCATTGCCGGGCATGATCGAGCATATGGGGCTGCCCGCTGTCTTTGGCGGTCGTCCGGTCCTTGGCTCCGGACACCGCAGCAAGGTCTGCACGTACGTCGACGCCGACAACCGCGGCGGTGCCCGAGAAGCCGTTCGGCATCTCGTGTCGCTGGGGCGTCAACACATTGCGACGATTGCTGGGCCGCTCAACCAAGCTGCCGCGATCGACCGCCTTGACGGCTACTGCGACGTGCTCATCAACCCCCCGCCCCAGTTGATCGCCGAGGGCGACTTCACCCTGCAGGGCGGGGCTGATGCCATGGCTGTGCTCCTTGACCGGTCTCCTGATCTTGACGCGGTGTTCGTCGCCTCGGACGTCATGGCGTCCGGTGCCCTGCGGGTGCTGCGGGAGCGGGGCCGCAGGGTGCCGGAGGATGTGGCCGTCGTCGGCTTCGACGACCTGGCGTCCATCGCCGAGGCCGCGGAGCCCCAGCTCACGACGGTTCATCAGGACGTCGAGGGAATGGGCCGGTTGATGGCCCGGCTGTTGTTCAACCGCACGGCGGACCAGCTCGCGGCGGGGAGCGGCAGCCACCCGCTGTCGTCTGTGGTCACCCCGACCCGTCTGGTCATACGGAAGTCGGCCTGACGACCGTCGCTCGTCGCGCCGTGGAATCATCGCCAGCCGAACAGTTGCGGATTGCTGTGAAGGTGGTGGACGGACGTGGCGGCCGGCACCGCGGTCGGTCACTTCTCGGTGGCCGCGAGGGCCGCTTCCGCCTTCTTGCGGTAGACGGCGAGTTTGCTTCGGCACCCGCGAGGCGCTCATCGACGAAGTGGCGGTCGACGTCGCGGCGGTCCGGCTCGACGAGGCTGCCGAGCGGGCCCTCGCGCACGACGACGCCTGGGACGGGTTCGCGTACCACATCGAGAAGGTGTGCGAGCTGCAGGCCACCGAGCCCGCGATCGGCGACGTGGTCACCGGCCGCTACCCGGGCGCGGCCCGCCTGATGGCCGTCTGCGACCGCACCCAGGCCGCCGCTGTACGCGTCATCGAGCGCGCCCAGCGGGCCGGTGCCCTCCGCCCGGACTTCACCCACGAGGACATGCTGTTCGTCTTCGGCACCAACGCTCTGCTTGCCCGTGCGGCCAAGGCCACCGCCCCGGACTTCTGGCGCCGAGGTGTCGGCTTCGTGCTCGACGGCCTGCGCACCGAAGCCGCTCGCCCTCTGCCCGCCGACCCGCTGTCCCCGCAGCAGCTGCAGCAGGTGATGGGCAACCTCACCAGCACGCCGTAGCCGTGGTCACCCATGGCACGGGTCCCGCCTGCGGCTCGCCCTCGTAACGATGTCCGACAGCGGGCCGCGGCGGGCACCCCGCAGCCGGCGCGAGGACGGCCCGGACACCCCGGACCGGATGGTCAAACAGCCGCGGTTCGGCGCGCGTCGACGGTCCTGGTCGGTGCCGGCTACGCCGGCCACAGGCGGGCGCTGGCCATCGCTCCCGGCGGTCGCACCATGAGGACATCGACCGGGTCCTGGGCTTCCACAAGGAATCCGTGCCGCTCGTAGAGTCGACGGGCAGCACTGCCCTGCAGGACATTCAGGGCCACGGTCATGCCCTGCGCATCGGTCCGTCCCAGTACCGTGCGCAAGACAGCGGATCCGAGCCCTTGGCCCTGATGATGCGGAGCAAGGTAGAAGTGCTCCAGCCATTGCCTGCCTGCGGCGGGCCGGACCGTGACGCATCCAGCGACTTCGCGGTCGATCATGATGATCGACGTGTACTGCTCGGAGAAGGAATCCCGCAGCCGCTGCCGCACCCGGTGCTCGTCGAAGCGCCCGAGGCGTTCAAGATCAGTACGCATGACTGTGGCCCGCAACTCCACCAGCACCTCGAGGTCCGCTGCCGCCGCAGAACGCAATGCCCAACCCGCCCCCTGCTCCGACGTGGTCCGTACAGGCACTGCCACGTCCGATCGCGTCCCGTTCCCCATCACCCCGGCATCCATGACCGCAGTATCCCAGTCCGCCTGTTCTGACCAGGCACAGGGTTCGGGACCACGCCGGACGGCGAGCACCGGTGCACCTGGTGGTCGCGCGACCGCGGGGCCGGTTCAGTGGTCGCGCGACCACGACGGCCCGTTCACTGGTCGAGCGGCTCGTAGTCGAACCAGTCGAAGTGGACGGTGCCGCCCGATGCGTACATGCCGATCACCCGGCCGGTGAAGCCACCGGCCACCTCGGTGGACAGGTAGCGGCCGTCGAGGGTGCCCAGCACGGTGAACGTGCCGTCCGGTTCCTCGACACCGAGGCTGAGGGTGTCGGGCCCGGTGCGCGCGTCGCGCAGCGTCCGCGTGGGCGTCACCTGGATACCCAGGACAAGGGGTCCGGCCGGCACCGGGCGGGAGGCGACCACCGTATGCAGCGGGCCGATGCGGGCGAGCACCTTCACTTCCCCGGAGCCCGCCTCGATCTCGTAGTGGTGGTCCTCGTCGAGCCGGACCGCCAGGCCGCCGCGCCCTTCCGCGGGGTCGATGAGTGTGCGCGCCCGGCACGACAGGTGCTGCTGGCGGCGTCCGACGAACACGACGTCGGGCTCGTCCAGGGAGCTGCCGCGGGCGTGGAGCGTAAGCCATCCGGCCCGTTCCTTCGTGGTGCAGTGCCGGGCGGGGCGGTCGCGCAGCGAGACCCAGCACGGCTGGAGCGCGCTGAGGTCGAAGTCGTCCCGGTGCGGCGCGACGGGGTCCGGCCGGAGCGGCCAAGCGGGCGCGGGCATGTCGGGTTCCAGGTCGCCGACGACGGGCCAGCCGTCGACCCAGGTGACCGGCGCCAGGAAGGTCTCGCGGCCGAGCACGTGCCAGCCGGGGGTTCCGCCGCCGGGGCGCACCCCCAGCAGCACCATCCACCAGGAACCGTCGGTTGCCTGCACCAGGTCGGCGTGGCCGGTGTTCTGGATGGGGTGCTCGAAGCCTCGGTGCGTCAGGATCGGGTTGGCCGGGCACGGCTCGAACGGTCCGGTGGGCGTGCGGCCGCGGGCGACCGAGACACTGTGGCCGCGCTCGGTGCCGCCTTCGGCGATCAGCAGGTACCAGTGGTCGCCGACGTGGTACAGGTGTGGTGCCTCCGGGGCCTTGGCGCCCGGCGTGCCGGACCAGAGCTTGCGCGGCGCGCCGAACGACTCCCCGGTGTGCGGGTCGATGCGGACCTGTCCGACTCCGGCGACCGTGCACCAGCAGGTGCCGTCCTCGTCCCAGGCCAGATCCGGGTCGATGCCGGGGACGCCCGGCAATCGGACGGGGTCGGACCACGGTCCGGCCGGATCGGTGGTGGTGAAGAGCAGGTTGCCGCCGCCCTCGCAGACCAGGGTGACGATCAGCCAGAATCGGCCGTCGTGGTGGCGCAGCGTGGGTGCGTAGATCCCGGCGGACGAGGGTGTGCCGGTGGGGAGGGGCAGTTGGCTCGGCCGGTCCAGAGCGTTGCCGATCTGTGTCCAGTTCACCAGGTCGCGGCTGTGAAAGACAGGCACACCGGGGAAGTACTCGAAGCTGGAGCACACGAGGTAGTAGTCGTCGCCCACGCGGCAGATGCTCGGATCGGGGTGGAACCCCGGGATCACCGGGTTGGCGAAGGTCCTGCCCGGCGAGTGGATGTCTGACACTGCTTCAATTCCTTTCATCGGCGGGGCGCAGTTGCTGCCGACGTTGGCGTCCGAGCTCTCCGGAAGCGCCCCGGCATCGAGGTGGCCGGGGTGTCGCCGGTCGCTGCGTCGAGTGCCCGACCAGTGGCGGCCGTGACCTGCTGCCACGAACTTCACCAGCACTCACCAAGCTGCTGCGGTTCAACTCGGGTCTCATGCTCAGGTCTCACGCTCGGGTCTCATGGTGAAGGCGGCACTTCTTCCGCAGGTGTCGAAGCGCTTGAATGGTGCGGCGACAGTAATGACATGCGAACCGGTTCGACAAGGCCCCTGGACAGGCAGATATCCACCCACGCCCAAGAATATTGACAGACCGCCGGGTTCCTGTCAGCGTCGAAGCGCTTCAACACATTGCGACCTCCGACCCGTCTTGAGGGGCCTGCCACGTGAGCTTCCCGTCCCTGTCCCCGACCGACCGGCTGCCGTTCCGTGATCCCGCGCTGCCCTTGCGTAAGCGCGTCGAAGACCTGCTCGGGCGGCTCACGCTCGACGAACGGATCGCGATGCTGCATCAGTACGTGCCGGGCGTTCCACGCCTCGGCGTCGGCTCGTTCCGCACCGGGACCGAGACGCTGCACGGCGTGGCCGGGGTCGGGGTGGCGACGGTCTTTCCGCAGGCGGTGGGACTGGGCGCCAGCTGGGACGAGAAGCTGGTGCACCAGGTCGCCGAGGCCGTCTCGGTCGAGCTGCGCGCCTTCCACCACCACCCGTCGCTCGCCGGCCGTCCGCCCGTCGTCGGCAGCGCCGCGACCAGCCTGCACGCCTGGGCCCCGGTGGTGAACCTGCTGCGCGACCCGCGCTGGGGCCGCAACGAGGAGGGCTACTCCGAGGACCCCGTACACACCGCGCGGCTGGCCGAGGCCTACTGCCGCGGCCTGACCGGCGACCACCCGCGGTTCCTGCGCGCGGCGCCGGTGCTCAAGCACTTCCTCGCCTACAACAACGAGGACGACCGCTGCGTAACCTCCTCCGGTGTGCGGCCCCGGGTGCTGCACGAGTACGACCTGGCCGCCTTCCGACCGGTCGTCGCCTCCGGCGCCGCGACCGGCGCCATGGCCGCGTACAACCTGGTCAACGGCCGCCCCTGTCATGTCAGTCCCCTGATCGAGACGGAGCTGCGGCACTGGGCGCGATTCACCGGCCACGAGCTGTTCGTGGTCAGCGACCAGGAGGCTCCGTCCAATCTCGTGGACCCCCAGCACTACTTCGACGACCATGCCGAGTCCCACGCGGCCGCACTGAAGGCCGGCATCGACAGTTTCACCGACCACCTCCAGGACAGCGCGACTCCGATCGGCCGGCTGCGCGAGGCGCTGGACCGCGGCCTGATCGACGAATCCGACGTGAACCGCGCGGTGCGGCGACAGCTGCAACTCCGGTTCCGGCTCGGCGAGTTCGACCCCGAGCTCGACCCCTATGCCGGCATCGGTCCCGAGGTCGTGGACTGCCCTGAACACCGTGCTCTCGCCCGCCGCGCCGCGACCGAGTCGGTGGTACTGCTCAAGAACGACGGGCTGCTGCCACTCGACGCCATGTCAGGCCGTGCGCAGGTCGCGGTGATCGGTCCGCTCGCCGGCACACTGTGCGAGGACTGGTACAGCGGCACCATGCCCTACCGGATCAGCGTCGCCGCCGGTCTGGACGCGGCACTGAGGGAACGCGGCGGGGAGGTGGTCCACGTCGAGGGCACCGACCGGATCGCGCTGCGCTCCCGCACCACCGGCGAGCCGCTGCTCAGGACCGCCTTCGACGTCGCCGACTGGGGCGACGGCGTGCTCACGCTGCGTTGCGCGATGAGCGGGCGCTACCTCTCCGTCAAAGACGACGCCTCGCTCGCCGCCGACCAGGAGCTGCTCAAGAGCTGGTACGTGCACGAGACCTTCCGTCTGGAACCCGATCTCGCCGACGACCCCGACGCGGTGCTGCTCCGCAGCGTCCTCACCGGCCGGTACGCCGTCGTCGACCCGGCCGACGGCCGGGTGAGCGTGACCGCCGAAACCCGGCAGGCCGCCGAACGCTGGCACCGTGAACTGCTGCGCGACGGAACGGCCGAGACGGTGGCCACGGCCCGGGCCGCAGACGTGGCCGTGGTGGTGCTCGGCAACCACCCGCTGATCAACGGCCGGGAGACCGAGGACCGCGCCGGCACAGCGCTTCCCGAGGCCCAGGAGGCACTGCTGCGCGCGGTCGGCGCGGTCCGCCCGGAGACGGCACTGGTGGTGATGAGCAGCTACCCGTACGCCGTCGACTGGGCCGACGAGCACCTGCCCGCCGTGGTGTGGACCTCCCACGGCGGGCAGGAGACCGGACGCGCGCTGGCCGACGTCCTGCTCGGCGAGGCCGACCCCGCGGGACGTCTCCCGCAGACCTGGTACCGCGGCGACGACGCGCTGCCGCACCCGCTCGACTACGACATCATCAAGGCCGGCTGGACCTATCAGTACCACCGCGCCGCGCGACTTTACGCCTTCGGCCACGGGCTCTCCTACACCACATTCGCCTACCGCGACCTGCGGTTGTCGCAGGGGACGGTCGCACAGGACGGCTCGGTTCAGGTCTCGGTGACGCTCACGAACACCGGCGCCCGGCGCGGCAGCGAGGTGGTCCAGCTCTACGTCCGGGCCCTGGACGCCCGCTACGAGGCGCCGCGGCTGCGGCTCGCCGACTTCCACAAGGCCGACCTCGGCCCCGGCGAGAACCGGGAGCTGAACTTCCACCTGCCCGCCGGGCGGCTCGCCCACTGGGACGTCGCCACCGGCACCTTCACCGTCGACCCCGGCCGCTATGAGGTCCTGATAGCCCGCTCCGCCGACGACATCGTCCTCACCACTCCCCTGACGGTGACCGGGACGGCCCCCGCGCCCCGCAAGGTCGTCGACCGGCGCACCCCGGCCGTCGACTTCGACGACCACGCGGGCGTCACCCTGGTGGACGCCACCCGCGCGGCGGGCGACGCCGTCACGCCGGCCGACCCGAGACAGCCCGGGGCGCTGCTGTTCCGTGCCGTCGACCTCTCCGGCGCCGTACGGGTCGAGGCGGAGGTCGCACGCGAAGACCCCGGGCCGGACGGGCACGGCGACACCGGGCAGGCACGGCTGGAGTTCCGGGTGGACGAGCGGCTGCTGGCCGAGGTCGCGGTGCCGGTCACTGGCGACCGTTACACGTGCACGACCGTCTCGACCGGGTTTCCCGCGCCGCTGCACGGCGTCCACGACCTGCGGCTGACACTCCACGGCGCCATCCGACTCACCGGCTTCCGCTTCGACTCGCCCCACCCGTCCGGGAGGGCCACGCCCTAGGCCACGAGGACCTCCCCGTGGAGGCGGTGTGACGCACGCCGACCACGGCGGCCTCCAGGTTGGCGGAAGGTCGTTTCTTGTGGCCACCTGCGGCTGTTTTCGCGTGGCGGGCGGACCTCAACTCTTGACGGCCTCTGCGATCTGCAGGGCGGCCTGGGCGGGCGTGAGGTGCGTGGTGTCGACGACCTCGGCCTCGGCGTGCAGCCACGTGCGGGCCGCCTCGGCGTAGGGCTCGAGGTATTGGAGACGGAATGGGGAGTTGGGGCCAAGAACAGTGTCGCCCGCGATGCGCCCGCGGAGGGTGTCCTGGTCAGCATGGAGGACGAAGTGCCGTACCGGAATGGCATGTTGGGCGAGTCCCGTGCTGATCTCGCGCCAGTACTGCTCGACCAGGACAGTCATGGGCATCACCAGAGTACCGCCGGTGTAGTCGAGCACGTGGCGGGCGGTCTCCACGACGAGCGGCCGCCATGGCGGCCAGTGCTGGAAGTTGTCCGTCCCCGGCAGGCCCGGCGTGATGTCCATGAGTGTCTCGCCGACCTTCTCGGCGTCGAACACCCGTGAATCCGGGATCAACTGCTGCACCAGTGCACTGGTCGTCGTCTTGCCTGCGCCGTGGGTGCCATTGAGCCATACGATCACGGGACCCGATGCTAGCGCCATGCGGGCCGCGGGAACGGGCACGGCAGAGATCCGGTACGGCTTCGGCGTTTCCCGGGCTGCCGGCCGCGTCTTGAGCTGCTCCACTTCGCGCGTCCCGTTGTCGGGCTTCAGACTCGGGCGAGCCTTGCCCAGCTCGACCGGTGGATCTCGGACGAGGAGCGACGCGAGGAGGAGCAGCGGCGGGGTGAGGAGCGGCGGCGGGGTGAGGAGCGGCAGCGTCCCCCGTCGAAGTGGCTGATCGAGCGGTGGCTGAGCCGCAGCAACGTCGACGCGTGCATACCGGCAATTGCCGGGCGGCAAGCAGAAGCGGGCGGTACTTCCCGCCGAGCCGGGTGCAGGCGTTCGATGCCTCGCGGCGGCAGGTCCCGCGATGTACGTATTGCCGGCCGCGTAATGCGCTCGGATTCCCCGGAGCAGCCGCAACCCGCTGCCGCTGGCGGGTGTCGAACGCTGCCGAGCCCCGGACCGCGTTCCTGTGATGCCGGGGCTCGGCAGCGTGTGCCGTTCATTGATCGCTTGTCGGCGGTCCTGCCGTCCTGGTGTCGTCCATCCGCTCGCCCTCCGCCTGGGACGGCTCGGTCCTGGGGACGTCCGGATGCATGGCCGCCCGCTCGGCAGGTTCGTCCCGCTCGCCCTCAGCCTGAGAGGGCGTGTGAGAGTACAGCCAGGAGTCGTAATCCGAGGCTCCTGTTTTCATGGCGGTCCTCCCTCGGTTGCTTGCCTCCCATGGTCCTCCGTTGACCGCAGCAGGGCGAGGGCGGCCGACGGTCGCACTCTCGGGCGTCGCCTGGCGACGGCCGAGCAGGCGGCGGGAACAAGCGGCAGGGGACCGTGGAAGCCGGGATTCTGCGCCTCGCCCACGGCTCCCCGATGGGGAGGAGTCCCGATCTCTTCTATAGAGGATGCCGATCGCTAAAGTGGAAGAATGAGTGGCGGCAACTTCCTCTCCAGTGGTTTGTCCATGGTCGAGTTGGGGGCCAGGATCCGATCCGAGCGACGAGCCCGGAACATGGCCCTGGAGCGGCTCGCCGAGCTGAGCGGGGTGAGCCGGAGCATGGTGTCCGAGGTGGAGCGTGGCGCCAAGACGCCGAGTGTGCTGGTCCTCGACCGTCTGGCGACCGCGCTGGGCACCTCGGTCGCCAGGCTCCTGGACGAGCCCGTCCGTCCCGAAGTGGTGATCCTGCCCCGCGCCCGGCAGCACATCGTGCGGGATTCCGCCGGCTGGGTTCGGCGCATCCTTTCGCCTGTGCTGCCCGGCACGGAGTTCGAGTTCATGCGCACCGCCCTGGAGCCCGGCGTCGACGCCGGGGAGTTCCTCCCGCATCCACCCGGATCACATGAGTACGTGGCAGTGGAGACAGGTCGCCTGCGCCTGACCGTCGACGGCGCCCCATATCTTCTGGCGGCCGGGGACTCCGCCTACTTCCCGGGCGACCGCCGGCACGCCTTCGCCAACGACGCCGAGCACGCTGAGTGCGTGTACTACCTGGCGATGACACCGGGACGGCCGGCCGACCCCCACCGCCGTCCGACACACGGAGCCGTCTGACGCGACCCGGGCATCCCACGGCGCGGGTCGTAGCCGAGCCGCTGCTGCCTCCCGACGACTGGAACGAAGGGGACGGGCGACGGTCAGCGCCAGTCGGGAGCGCCTGCGGCGGGTGACAGGGCGTTCTCGATCTTCGTCCGCAGCTCTTGCATGACCGCGACGACCCGCGCTTCGTGCTCCTTGCCGAGCCGCGCCACGGGCACCGAGCAACTGATGGCGTCGGTGGCCGGTGAGTCGTACCGCAGGGCGAAACCGAAGCCCGCGATGCCGGTCACCGTCTCCTCGCGGTCTATGGAGTAGCCGCGCTCGCGTACTCCGGCGAGGTCGACCAGCAGAGTGCCACGGTCGGTGTGCGTGTTCTCCGTGAGGGCCGTCAACGGGCCGTCGGGAAGCGGGAGTTCGCCGTCGGGGCGCTCGGCGAGCAGCGCCTTGCCGAGGGCGCCGGCGTGCGCCGGGATCCGGCGGCCGACCCGGCTGATGGTGCGCGGGTACTCGTGGGACTCGCGCGTCGCGAGGTAGACGACGTTCGGGCCGTCGAGCCGGGCCAGATGGATCGTCTCGCCGAGTGTGTCCGAGGCCTCGTCGAGACAGGGGCGGACCCTGCGCACGTGCGGGTCGCTGTCCAGGTAGCTCGTGCCGGTGAACAGAGCGCGGATTCCGATGCCGTAGAGGGACCCGGTCGTGTCGGAGCGCACCCAGCCGCAGCCGACCAGGGTCTGCAGCAGCTGGTACATGCTGCTGCGCGGTACGCACAGCTCCCCGGCGAGTTCGTCCAGGCGGGCGGGCCGGTCGCCCCGTGCGGCGAGCAGTTCGAGCAGTTCGACGGTACGGGCCGCCGACTTCACCCCACGGACCCCGCTGCTCTCCGACATGGCCTCATCGTAAATCCACACTGCCGGACCCATTGACCTCCATCCGTTCACCGACCTAGCCTGCGTTCTCATACATGTACGCCATCTGCATATAGAGATGAGATTCAGGGTGCGGTTCACTGCGGAGACCTTCCGACCACCCCGCGGCACCCCGTCGCCCACCGCCACCGGCTCCCGCTCCCGCTCCGGCTCCGGCTCCGGCTCCGGCGAGGGCCGTTGCATCGCCGTGCGCACCGGCCACCCACGCCACGGCTCAGCGGTCCAGCAGCTCAGTTGCACGACAGTTCGACAGTTCGACAGTTCAAAGGGGAACTGACATGCCTCTCCTCGTAGTCGGGATCAGCGTTGTGATCCTGCTGCTCCTCATGACCCGGCTGAAACTCAACGGCTTCGCCGCGCTCCTGCTCGTGGCGGTCGGCGTCGCGCTGGTCCGGGGTATTCCGGTGGCCAACATTCCGGACGTCCTCTCGGAGGGCATCGGGGATCAGATCGGCGACACGATGCTCACCATCGGGCTCGGCGCCATGGTCGGCCGGGTCATGGGCGACTCCGGCGCCGCCCAGCGAATAGCCGGCAAGCTCCTCGACGCGTTCGGACCGCGCTGGGTCCAGGTGGCCATGGTGGTCACCTCCATGCTCATCGGCGTGACCATGTTCTACGAGGTCGCCTTCATCATCATCGTGCCCATCGCGTTCACCCTCGTCAGGGTCACCGGGGCGAAACTGCTGTGGGTGGGCCTGCCGATGTCCATCGCCCTGTCCACCATGCACAGCTTCCTGCCGCCGCACCCCGGCCCTACCGCCGTGGCCGCGACCTTCCACGCCTCCGTCGGCCACACCCTCTTCTACGGACTCTTCGTCGCCGTTCCCGCCGGAGCGCTCATCGCGCTCGCATGGCCGCGCCTGCCGTTCGTCAAGGCGATGAACCCCTCCATCCCCAAGGGCCTCGTCAGTGAGCGTGAGTTCGTCGACGAGGAGATGCCCGGCATGGGCTGGTCGCTGTTCGTGGCCCTCTTCCCCGTGGTGCTGATCGCCGGCGCCGCCGTGACCGACATGGTCGCCTCCGGCGACAGCCCGTTCCTGCACTTCGTCGCCTTCATCGGCTCGGCACCGATCGCGCTCATGCTCACCCTGTTGCTGGCGATCTGGGCGTTCGGACCGCGAATCGGCCGCAGCATGGCGGACGTCAGCGCCTCCTGCTCCTCGGCAGCCCAGGCGATGGCGATGATTCTCCTGGTGATCGGCGCCGGCGGTGCCTTCAAGAACGTCCTCGTCGAAGGCGGGATCTCCGACTACATCAAGGACGCCACGGACAGTTGGTCCATCTCGCCGATCATCCTGGCGTGGCTCATCGCGGTCATCCTCCGCGTGGCCCTCGGCTCGGCGACGGTCGCCGTCGTCACGGCCTCCGGCGTGGTGCTGCCGCTCCTCGCGGGCAGCGGCATCCACCCCGAGATCATGGTGCTCGCCGTGTCCTGCGGGTCGATCGCCTTCTCCCACGTCAACGACCCGGGATTCTGGCTGTTCAAGGAGTACTTCAACCTCTCGGTCATCGAGGCGATCAAGGTCCGGACCACCTATACGACGGTGCTCGCGATCCTCGGCCTGGGCGGCGTCCTGGCGCTGGAGTGGGCCCTCGACGTCCTCAGCCTCTGACGAGCCCTGAAGCCCACGAAGCCTCTGTTCACGGCCTCTCCTCCCCCACGTACGCAAGGAGCTCGACACGCATGAGCCAGCCGACCGTCACCCACTTCGACGTCTACCCCGTCGCCGGCCTTGACTCCATGGAGCTGAACCTCTCCGGCGCCCACGGCCCCTACTTCACCCGCAACATCCTCGTCCTCAAGGACTCCGACGGCCGTACGGGGCTGGGGGAGGTGCCCGGCGGCGAGAAGATCACCCAGACTCTGCAGGACGCCGAGTCCCTGGTCGTCGGCGCGAAGGTGGGCGACTACAAGCGCGTCCTGCGTGAGATCGGGAACCGCTTCGCGGACCGCGACTCGGGCGGACGCGGCGCCCAGACCTTCGACCTGCGGACCACCGTGCACGCCGTCACGGCTGTCGAGTCGGCCCTGCTCGACCTGCTCGGCCAACACCTCGACGTGCCGGTCGCGGCCCTCCTCGGCGACGGCCAACAGCGGGATTCCGTAAGGGTGTTGGGGTACCTCTTCTATGTCGGCGACCCCGATCGCACCGATCTGGACTACGTCCGCGAGCCCGGCTCGGACGTGGACTGGTACCGCATCCGGCACGAGGAGGCCCTCACGCCCGAGGCGATCGTCCGCCAGGCCGAGGCGGCCTACGACCTGTACGGCTTCCGGGACTTCAAGCTCAAGGGCGGAGTGCTGGCGGGTGCCGAGGAGGTCGAGGCGGTTCGCGCGCTCAAGGACCGCTTCCCCTCGGCGCGCATCACCCTGGACCCGAACGGCGCCTGGTCGTTGCGCGAGGCCATCGAGCTCTGCGAGCCCCTGGTCGGCACCCTCGCCTACGCCGAGGATCCCTGCGGAGCCGAGGGCGGCTACTCAGGGCGCGAGATCCTCGCCGAGTTCCGCCGGGCCACCGGACTGCCGACCGCAACCAATATGATCGCCACCGACTGGCGCCAGCTGACCCACGCCCTGGCCCTGCAGTCGGTCTCCATCCCGCTGGCCGATCCACACTTCTGGACCATGCAGGGCTCGGTGCGCGTGGCCCAGCTGTGCAACGCGATGGGCCTGACGTGGGGCTGCCACTCCAACAACCACTTCGACATCTCGCTCGCCATGGTCACGCACTGCGGCGCCGCGGCCCCAGGCGCGTACAACGCCCTGGACACGCACTGGATCTGGCAGGAGGGCCTGGAGCGGCTCACCGTCACCCCGCCACGGATCGTCGACGGCGAGATCGCCGTCCCCGACGCCCCCGGTCTGGGCGTCGAACTCGACATGGACCGCCTCCTCGCGGCCCACGAGCTCTACCGGAAGAAGGCGCTGGGGGCGCGGGACGACGCCGCCGGGATGCAGCACCTCGTGCCCGGCTGGACGTTCGACGCCAAGCGCCCCTGCCTGGTGCGCTAGCCGTATCGCCCTGCGAGGTCGGGACCGCGGCCGGCTGGGCACGGGGTGGAACGTTCCACCTGCGGGCTCAGCCCCGTCGCACCGAAGCCGAGGGGGTGGGGTCCGGTGGCGGACCCCCGGGCGGTCATGCGCGAGGCGCAGCAGGCTCGTCGGCCCGCGGACTGACCGGAGGAGCGGCTGCTGCAGACCTCTACGAGCAGGTGACGACAAGCGACTGGAGTTGAAGTGGCAGCCGACCACGTCGGTGTTCCCCTGTCCCGCGGCCTCACTGTTCTGGCGATCGGTCAGCCCGATCTGCGCGGGGGCGTCCCCGGTGCGGCGGTACATCCCCGCGGAGAAGGCGCTGGGGCTGCCGCGTGAACCCAGCCACGCAGGTCAGGGGCTGTCGTCGGTCGGTGCCGTTCCGTGGAGTCGCCATACCCGTTGGGCCTCCGACCCGGGTAGGTCTATCGTCTGAATCGTGGGCCAGAGCGATGGAGGGCGGCCGATGATGCCGCAGGACGAGGCCGTGATCGGCTGCACGGGGAAAATACTCGTCGGAACCCGCGGATCCGCGGGCCCCGGCGAGATCCTGGTGCGGGTCAGAGGCGGCTCCGAGACCTTTCTCGCCTGGTCGGAGGATCCTCTGCCGACGGGGGCGACGGTACTCGTGATCGAGTCGCGCGGATGTCGTGAGGTCGGCGTCGTCGAGTGGGTGGATCCGTTGGACGCGCTTGGCGACCTTGCCGACGCCGACTGAGGAGTAGAAGAGAAATGTTCGGATACCGCGTTCCCGCTCCCGACGAGGCGATGCTGATCTCGGGGGGCCGGCGGGGACTGGGGGGCGCGCCGTTCCGAGTGGTGACGGGGCACGGAAAGTTCGTGCTTCCGATCTTCCGAAAGACCCGTTTCCTCACCTTGTCGATGTGCGAGTCCGAGGTCACCGAGACCTGTGTGACCAGGCAGGGCATCGCGCTGCACGTCCGCGCCGTGATCGCCTTCAAGGTCGGCAACGACCACGAGAGCATCATCAACGCGGGTCAGCGCTTCCTCTCCGACCAGGACCAGATGTCGGTGCTGACCGGACGGATCTTCGCCGGCCACCTGCGGGCGATCATCGGCTCGATGACAGTCGAGGAGATCGTCACCGAGCGGCAGAAGCTCGCCGCGGAGGTCCTGGACACCTCGAAGACCGAGATGGCGAAGATCGGTCTGATCGTGGACTCGCTGCAGATCCAGTCGATCGACGACGGCGACACCGGCTACATCGACGCGATGTCCGCACCGCACAAGGCGGCCATCCAGCGGCAGGCCCAGATCGCCCAGGCACAGGCCACCCAGGCCGCGGCCGAGGCGGAGCAGGCGGCGGCCCGCAAGCAGGCCGAGTACGCCCGGCAGACAGCCATCGTCAAGGCGGAGTACTCGGCCGAGGTGAACCGCGCCGAGGCGCAGGCAGCCCAGGCCGGACCGCTGGCACAGGCCCACGCCCAGCAGGAAGTGCTCGCCGCCCAGACCGAACTGGCGCAGCGCCAGGCCAAACTGCGCCAGCAGCAGCTGGTCGCCGAGATCGTGAAGCCCGCCGAGGCCGAGGCCGAGCGGATCAGGGTGCTCGCCGCCGCCGATGCGCAGCGCATGAAGATCCAGGCCGAGGCGGCTGCCTCCTACGACCGGGTCGCCCTCGACCGCATGCTGATCGACCAGCTGCCACAGATCGTGAAGGAGGCCGCCGGCGGCCTCGCCGGAGCCAACGTCAATGTCCTGAACGGCGCGGACGGCCTCGGCGAGATCGCCGCGGGCCTGGTGTCCCAGGGCCTCACCATTCTCGACTCGGTCCGGCAGAACCTGAACGGCCAGGACTCCTCCGACGGGCGCCGCCCCGAGCAGAGCAGTGGCAACGGCCTGCTCGAGCTGCACCCGGCCAAGGAGAAGAAGGCGGACGACGGCCCGGTGAACCTGGACCAGTCGGAGCCCTCGAAGTAGTCGGAGCCCTCAAAGGCCCTGAGCTCGGGGACCGGTCGTGGGCCGGCCCCCGAGCGTCGGCCCGCGTCGAGCTTGCGCGGGCCCACGCGTCCGATGCCCAGATGTGGCGGCTGTTCAGCGCTCCGGCAGTGGAGCGCGGGGCCACCGGCCGGCTCACCCACGTCACGGCGCCCCGCGTTGGCGGACAAGGCCGCCTGCACCACCGCGGGGCCGCATACCCGGTCGGCTCAGCCCACCGATGCGCGCGCCGGCCGCGCTCACCAACATCCCGACACGTGACAGCGGCGGGGCACCCGGGCCTGTCCGAGGTCAGTCGGGCGTCTGCCGCAGCACCATGCAGACGAAACCCCAGGTGTCCCGGTAGATTCGCAGCCACTCGGAGCGGCGGACAGTGGCCGTCTCAAGCACCTGCGGGCTGTCCGGGTCCGTGGGGTGGTCGAGGGCCCATGAGGCCAGCGCCCCCCAGCAGGCCCATTCGTAGTCGTCCAGCTCGCGGCGCGTGCTGACGTGCCCGTGGACAGGGGTCCACCCGTCGGCGACGACGCGGTCGACCGTGGTGGCCAGGTCGGTGAACTCCCCCAGCATTTCGACAGCTTCCTGAGAAGGCCGGCGTTCCCAGATGCCCTCACCGATGAGCACGCGTCCCCCGGGGGCCAGGTACTTGCGTGCGGCCGCGAGGGTGGGGAGCAGGCCGCCGAAGGCATGTGTGGCCCCGACGCTGAGCACCAGGTCGAACAAGTGCGGAGAGGAGAAGCTTTCGGCTTCTTGGCAGTGGAGTTCGAGGCGCTCCTGGACACTGAGGCTGATCGCGGCCTGGCGGGCCTGCGCCAGGGCGTCCTCGGAAATGTCAACGCCCACGGCGTGAACCTGCGGGTGCGCAGCCAGGGCACGCAGAAGCCATTCCCCGCTGCCGCAACCAAGGTCGAGCACACGCTCGTTGCCGCGTGGCAGAGCTCGTTCCAGTAGTCGGCACACAGAGTCGTCGTCGAGCGGGGACTTTATCGGGTGGTCGGCATGGGCGATTCCGGAGATCTGTTCACGGTTCACCGGCGCAGCCTGACAGCCTCAGAGACCCCGCACACCTGAATTTCCTCCGTGCACCTGACGCTCACCGGTCAACGGCCGACCACAGATATGGGCAATTGCTCTCCTCACCCGTCCGTGCGGTCACTCCCCTCACCGGACGCAGGAGCTTCTTGACCGGCTGGTGGGTGCACACTGACAACCCGGCAGGACTCTGAGCTTGTGGGTAACCGCTGACCGCACGGTGTCCTGCGCGGCGCACTCCGCCTCCGATCGGCCCGCGGATCCCACTGGAAGGAACAATTGGCTCCAGTCGTGCGTACTATCTCTACGCTGAAGCACACTGCAACACTTGCAGCCCGGCCCAAGCAGTCAGGAATCAGCGGTAGGTTCCCTACGACTGCCCTGTCATTCATCTCTCCGCAGTCGCGAACCGAGGAAAGGTCAGCACACATGTCTGAGACCACCCCGACCACCGAACTCACGTCGCAGTACATCGCACAGGTGGCAAGCGACCTCGAACGCAATGCCAAAGACCAAGAACGCCTTGGTGCGGAAATCGCCGCGCTGCAGGAGCAGTTGCTCGCTCTGCAACACGATCACACCGTGCTGGTGAACATCCAGAAGGCACTCGGCACCACCGCCGCACCCGCCAAGTCCGCGGTCGCGTCCGAAGACGCCGCGGTGCCCGCTCCGCGGCAGGAGAAAGTCGCCAAGTCCGAGGCGGGTAAGCAGGTCCGCGCGAAGAAGGCCGGC
Organism: Streptomyces sp. NPDC001315; assembly: GCF_042896175.1. Classification (NCBI taxonomy): domain Bacteria; kingdom Bacillati; phylum Actinomycetota; class Actinomycetes; order Kitasatosporales; family Streptomycetaceae; genus Streptomyces; species Streptomyces sp. NPDC001315. The sequence goes on from NZ_JBIAWZ010000014.1 coordinate 47,499, forward strand.
GCCGCGCCGGTCAGCAAGGCAGCCAAGAGGTCCGCAGCCAAGGCCGCGACCGCCAAGTCGACCAAGCCCACCCTTGTGGAACTCATCCGCGGCCACCTCACCGGACACAGCGAACCGCGCTCCGCAGCGGAAATCGCCACCACCCTCAGCGAGGCCCACCCCGACCGCGGCATCAAGGCCACCGTCGTTCGCACCACGCTCGAAGGTCTCGTGGCCAAGAGCCAGGCCCAGCGCACCAAGCAGGGCTCCTCGGTCTTCTACACCGCCGCAGACGCTCCCGCGCAGGCCGAGGCCCCCGCACCCGAAGCACAGCCAGCTCAGGCCTCCCGCTAAAGCCATAGACAGCAGCACCGGAGACCCCGCTGACGGAGTACGGCGCCCTGCGCCGTACCGTCTTCGGTCACCACGGAGAGCGGAGCCAGGAAGGCCCAGTCCGCCGGCGCTCGTACCTACGACGTGGAAGCCGGCGTGGTGCCGTCGCCTCGACTTCCGCACCTGAGGCGGAGGGTACTCGGCGCCGTATCGCTCCGGATCGCCCCGTCGGCCGGCATCTCGAAGTCCGCGGCAGATCTGGTCAGGTGACCTGGCCGCCGATTCCGGAGCGCCCTTCGGGAACGGTCAGCAGGCCGACCGCCACCTGCTCGCGGACCTGTTCACCGAGCACGCCGACCAGCGCGTCGGTGATCGCGGCGATCAGGCGCGCGGGTGCGTCCGGTACATCCGGGTGCTGGTAGGCCGCCTCGCGCAGGCTCAGTGTGACGTTCGGGGCGGTCTGGTCGGTCGGGGCCCCGCCGATGCCGCGCCGACGCTGGGGGATCCCGATGAGGTCGACGGCGACCAGGCGGCTGAACTGGTCGCCGTAGACGGATCCGACCGCGTCCGCGAGTCCGCGGATCAGCCCCTCTTCGACCTTCCTGTCGAGGGCGGTTTCGCTGATGTGCACGGTGAAGTGGGGCATGGTGAAATCTCCGTCCGTGGCCCGCGGTCGCGGGCAGGTCGACTACTAATGCCTTTGATAGCAAAGCATCTTTGTCATCAAAGGTAAATGCTGAGGAGTGCGTGATGGCTGAATCCGCGCGGCGTGAGGGCGGGGCGGACGTGGACGCCGCGGTGCGTGAACTGCTGTTGCTCATGCCGCGGATGGCGAGCCGGGTGAAGCGCATTCCGGTGCCCGAGGCACTGCAGCCGCAGGCGTTGGCGCCCCGTCACCTCTCACTGCTGTCCTGCCTGTTGTTCGACGGACCCATGACCGTCAACGAACTGGCCGCGCGCCTGGAGGTGGCGCCCACCACGGTCAGCCTGATGGTCGGGGACTTGAGCGGGAAGGGCATCCTGGACCGGCGCGAGGATCCGTCCGACCGGCGGCGCCGGATCGTGGCCATCACCCCCGACCAGCACGACGCGATCGCCGCCTGGCTCGCCCCCGGCGCCGCTGCCTGGCGCCGCGTGCTCACCCCACTGACCCCGTCGCAGCGACGCCTCTTCGTCGACACCCTGCGCGCCTACGAGGTGGCGGTGGCCGAAGAGCGGGAGCGCTGAAACTCGCCGAAGGCGAACGCAGGCTGTCCGCCGGCACGGACCCTGCTGCCGGCGGACGCCATGGTGATCCAGCTACAACCCCAGGTGCGTGACGTCCTCGATCTCGTGATGTGTCGGCGTCGAAAGAGGACTCGTCTCACTGGGGCCGCGAGGACCTCGGTCAGGCGCCGACGTAGTCCGCGAGGTGCTCGCCGGTGAGGGTGGACCGGGCGGCGACGAGGTCGGCGGGAGTGCCCTCGAAGACGATCCGGCCGCCGTCGTGACCGGCGCCAGGGCCGAGGTCGACGATCCAGTCGGCGTGCGCCATGACCGCTGGGTGGTGCTCGACGACGATGACCGACTTGCCGGAGTCGACGAGCCGGTCGAGCAGGCCGAGCAGTTGCTCGACGTCGGCGAGGTGAAGGCCGTTGGTCGGCTCGTCGAGGACGTAGACGCCCCCCTTGTCGGCCATGTGGGTGGCCAGCTTGAGCCGCTGCCGCTCGCCGCCGGACAGCGTGGTGAGCGGCTGACCGAGACTGACGTAGCCGAGCCCGACGTCGGCAAGCCGTTCGAGGATGCGGTGCGCGGCCGGCGTGGCCGCCTCACCGGCGCCGAAGAACTCCTCGGCCTCGGTCACCGGCATCGCCAGCACCTCGCTGATGTCCCGGCCTCCGAGGTGGTACTCCAGCACCGATGCCTGGAACCGCTTCCCCTCGCACTCCTCGCAGGTGGTGGCGACGCCGGCCATCATCGCCAGGTCGGTGTAGACGACGCCCGCGCCGTTGCAGGTGGGACAGGCGCCCTCGGAGTTGGCGCTGAACAGTGCCGGCTTGACACCGTTGGCCTTGGCGAACGCCTTGCGGATCGGTTCGAGCAGTCCGGTGTACGTCGCCGGATTGCTCCGCCGCGAGCCGCGGATCGGGCTCTGGTCGACCGAGACCACGCCCTCGCCGGCCGGGATCGACCCGTGCACGAGCGAGCTCTTGCCGGAGCCCGCCACGCCGGTGACCACACAGAGCACCCCGAGCGGGATGTCGACGTCGACCTCCTGCAGGTTGTGCTCCGTCGCGCCGCGGATCTCCAGCGAGCCGGTGGGCTTGCGGACCGTCTCCTTGACAGCGGCCCGGTCGTCGAGATGGCGGCCGGTGACGGTGGAACCGGCCCGCAGCCCCTCGACGGTGCCCTCGAAGCAGACGGTGCCGCCGGCGGTGCCGGCACCGGGGCCGAGGTCGACGACATGGTCGGCGATGGCGATCGCCTGTGGCTTGTGCTCCACGACGAGCACCGTGTTGCCCTTGTCCCGCAGCCGCAGCAGCAGGTCGTTCATCCGCTGGATGTCATGAGGGTGCAGGCCCGTGGTGGGCTCGTCGAAGACGTAGGTGACGTCGGTGAGCGAGGAGCCGAGGTGGCGGATCATCTTGACCCGCTGCGCCTCGCCGCCCGACAGCGTGCCCGACGGGCGGTCGAGCGCGAGGTAGCCGAGGCCGATCTCCACGAACGAGTCCAGAGTCTGCTGCAGAGCGGTGAGCAGCGGACCCACCGACGGCTCGTCGAGGCCGCGGACCCATTCGGCCAGGTCGCTGATCTGCATCGCGCAGGCGTCGGCGATGCTGATCTTGTTGATCTTCGACGACCGGGCCGCCTCGGTGAGCCGGGTGCCCTCGCAGTCGGGGCAGGTGGTGAAGGTGATCGCCCGGTCCACGAACTCCCGGATGTGCGGCTGCATCGCTTCCCGGTCCTTGGAGAGCATCGACTTCTGGATCCGCGGGATCAGCCCCTCGTAGGTCATGTTGATGCCCGCGATCTTCATCCGGGTCGGTTCGAGGTGGAGGAAGTCGTGCAGCTCCTTCTTGGTGTACTTACGGATCGGCTTGTTCGGGTCGACGAGGCCGGACTCGGTGTAGAGCCGGTAGTTCCAGCCGCCCGACTTGTAGCCGGGGATGGTGAGCGCGCCCTCGTCGAGCGACTTGGAGTCGTCGTAGAACTGGGTGAGGTCGACGTCGGTGACCGAGCCCCGGCCCTCGCAGCGCGGGCACATACCGCCGGTGATGCTGAACGAGCGACGTTCCTTCACCTTCTGTCCGGCGCGTTCCAGAGTGACCGCACCCGCACCGCTGATCGAGGCGACGTTGAAGGAGAACGCCTTGGGCGAGCCGATGTGCGGCTTGCCGAGCCGGCTGAAGAGGATGCGCAGCATCGCGTTGGCGTCGGTGGCGGTGCCGACCGTGGAGCGTGGATCGGCACCCATCCGCTGCTGGTCGACGATGATCGCGGTCGTCAGCCCGTCGAGTACGTCGACCTCGGGACGCGCCAGCGTCGGCATGAATCCCTGCACGAACGCGCTGTAGGTCTCATTGATCAGCCGCTGCGACTCCGCGGCGATCGTGTCGAACACCAGCGAACTCTTGCCCGAGCCGGAGACGCCGGTGAACACCGTCAGGCGGCGCTTCGGGATCTCGATGCTGACGTCCTTGAGGTTGTTCTCGCGCGCGCCGTGCACGCGGATCAAATCGTGGCTGTCGGCAACGTGCAGCGCAGGCGACTGCGTGTCCGCCCTCATGGCCATGCTCATCATGTCTCCATCTGTTACCGGAGCCGCCTTCGTGGTCTCCGTCGGCGTCGCCGGGATCGATCTAACCAGCCGCGCACCCAGATCGAGGCCGGTGTGCGTAATGAACCGGTCACCTGCTCCTGTGGCAGCACGTCGATCTCGAGGACCTCGACTTCGCCCCGGTCATGGACGCGTAGCGGGCGTGGTCGGCCCAGCCCCGAGCCGACCGGCCCGGGTGGCGGCCAGGTCTCTGCCGTTCGGGCCGGCCGTCGGCGTGGCCATCAGCAGCGTGCGGGCTCCTTCACCGTGCCTTCTCTGCAGGTCATGGCCGCGATCACCGGACGGCTCAGCGGACCTCCCGGACACGGATCAGGTTGCCCAGGGGATCACGGAGGCACGGTCGCGAACACCGTACGGCCGCTGGGCCGACTCCTGGCCGGTCTCGGCGTCGCCGACGTGCGGCACACCGACCGACTCGGACGCTGAGGTCTCCACGGCGCGGCAGCGCCATGGCGCGCTCGCACCTCTTCGACCGGCCCCCAATTGGTCCGGTTTTCGTGCGGTGTTGGGCTCAGTGGACGGAGAACCCGCCGTCGACGTGGATCGCCTGCCCGGTGACATAGCCGGACGCGCGGCCGGCCAGGAACACCGCCGCTCCGGCGAAGTCCTCGGCCAGGCCGTTGCGTCCGACCATCGTGCGCGCGGCCAGCGCAGCCACCTTCTCCGGGTCGGACGACAACCGCGCGTTGAGCGGGGTCATGACGAAGCCGGGCACCAGCGTGTTGCAGGTGACCCCGTACGGTGACCACGCCTCGGCCTGAGAGCGGGCCAACGACTCCAGCGCCCCCTTGGAGACCCCGTAGGCGCCGCTCTGGACGAACGCCCGGTGCGCCTGCTGGGAGGTGATGTGGATGATCCGCCCGAAGCCTCGCTCGGCCATGGCGGGCCCGAACAGCTGGCCCAACAGGTAGGGCGCCTCCAGATTCACCGCCATCGTGGTGTCCCACACCTCCTCGCCCAGCTCGCCCATCGGCGGCCGCAGGTTGATCCCGGCACTGTTGACGAGAATGTCGGGCTCGCCGAACACGGCGGCTGCCTGCTCCGCCGCCGCGCGCACCCCGTCGCGGGTGCTCAGGTCGGCGCTCACCCAGGCCGCCCGGCAGCCGTCCGCCACCAACTCGTCGATCGTGGCGGCAAGTTCCGACTCCTTGCGCGCCACGATCACCACGCTCGCCCCCGCTCGCGCGAGAGCCCCTGCGATGGCTCGGCCGATGCCGGAACTGCCGCCCGTCACCAGTGCGACCCGGCCGTCCAGCGAGAACAGTTCGGAGAGGTAGCTGTGCGAGGTCATGCCCGCACCCTAGACGGCGCGTCCATACGTGTCATGGGGCAGACCGCCCATCTGGACCGCTCGTCGTGAATCGGTTCAGCCGCTGTCACTCTCACGGCCTCCGGGTCGGAATCTACGACGCTCGAAAGAACTCCGGCCATCCGGGTAACCGGGATCGCATTGGGCAATTAGGGCACATAGCGCGTTGAGTACCGATCGCGTGCTGAGAAGTGGTGTGGGGGTTCGACCTGATCCGGGGATTTGCTCCGCCATGCCGGGTGAGCCAACCGGCCACGTCTACTGCGTGTCGGTGGGGGCATCGGGTACTCGTCATGCCACGGTGAGCTGATCTGTTCATCGTTGCCTGGAGAAGGAGGAACCCGGAATGGAGCAAGGCGGGAATGTCATCGCGGAGCTGACAACGGACCACCGTAAGATTGATTCGCTCTTCGAGCAGATCGAATTGCAGCCCGTGGGCGACCAGCGGCGGCGCCAATTGGCGGACGAGCTGACGGTCGAGCTGGTGCAGCACTCGGTCGCGGAGGAGCAGTATCTGTACCCGGCGGTCCGCAGGTTCGTTGACGGCGGGGACGACCTGGCAGACAAGGAGATGGAGGACCACGCCAGAGTCGAGCAGCTTTTGAAGGACCTCGAGGGTCGTGACGCCGAGGACGACCAGTTCGACCACTTGGTCGCAAAGCTCAGGCTCGAGGTGGCTGAGCACGTCCGTGACGAGGAGAACCAGCTCTTCCCACTGCTCGCGGAGGTCTGCACGCCGGAGGCGATGCAGCGGCTGGGGGGCAAGATCCGCGATGCGAAGAAGGCGGCTCCGATCCAGCCCCACCCTTCGGCACCGGCCACGGCTCCCGCCGACAAGATCCTGGGACCTGGGGTCGGCCTGGTGGACCGGGTACGCGATCTGATGGCGGGCCGGAAGCACTGAGAGAACTCGCTCAACGCTCGATGGCGCCGACTCCCGTGAAGCCTGGCGGTAGTTCGCAATTCATCCCTCACTTTCCCTCGTGGCACAACCATCGGGACCGGCTCCCCGTCCAAGTCGGCGAATAGATGACGCGCCGGGAGCGACGGCCCTGGACAAGACGCAAGGCGTCCTCCATCCGGGGGCCTGGCGTGACTGGTTTGTTTGACCCTGCCCATGGCCCGTGCACCGGCCGCAACGGCCGCGCCCACCGCACTGTGCGCCACCGCGGCACCAGGGACCTGGCGTGATGCCCGGGGCCCGCCCCTTGCCGAACACCGCTTTCGTCCCAGGGGGCGAGCGGCCCCGCGAAGCCGGACCGGCCCGCCGATCCGCCGCCCGGCCGGGAGCACGAGCGTGCGCGGCCGCGTCTGCCGCGCCCGACCGGACCTCGGCAGACCGCCGCCCCTCCTGGTGGCGACCACACAGACCGGCGCGCGCCGGGCGCGGCAGGCACGCTGCTCGCGCTGATCGCGGCCGTCGCGAGCCGCAGCGGCATGGTGCGCCCCTCCTCATGGCCGATCCTGCCGGTCGCAATCGTGGCCGCGCCGGACGGGCTGGTCCTGCTCGGCCGCACGACGGAGGGCGGCTCAACGGCACCGGGCGCCGGACAGCCGCCGGCCCGTGACGACGGCAAGCGGCCGGGGCTGCGCCCGGACGTCCCGCGCTGTCATTCACGGGCGTCACGGTCAGCGCGGTTGCCGTAGTCCCGCGACGAGGAGTGCGACCAGTCGGCGTGCGTCGTAACGGGGGTCGCTGTCGGCGCCGATGCAGAGGTTTCCGATGCCGCGCATCAGCTGGTAGGCGTCGAGGCCGGAGCGGATCTCGCCGGAGGCGGCGGCAGTGTCGAGGAGCTGGGTGCACACCGGCAGGAGGCGGTCGAGGAAGTAGGCGTGCAGCGTCTCGAAGCCCGTGTTGTCGGCCTGCATCGCGGCAGCCAGGCCGTGCTTGGTGACCAGGAAGTCGACGAAGAGGTCGACCCACTGTTCGAGGGCGGCGCCAGGTGTCGGGCCGGCCGCCAGAAGGGCCTCCGGCGCGGTGCCGGTCGGCTCACAGACCGTGCTCCTGCATCAGGCGCAGTAGGTTCCGCTTGCGTTTCTGGGCGGGGCGCAGGGCGGTGACGTACGCGGTGAACTCCTCCGGCGGCGGTGACAGTCGCGGATGAAGTACGGGCAGTCGCACTCGCCGCTCAGTCCTCCGGACCCGCCCAGGGTCAACTCCACTTCGTATCGCTCCGTGCCGTGGACGGTCGCGGTGACCCGGTCGTCACCGGCCTCGACCCCGGACACGGCGTCGAAGGATGCGCGCCCACGCTCGAAGGAACGGGGGCCGGCCAGCCCCTTGAGGTTCGCCTCGGTGAACATGGCCTAGCAGTGGGTCGGCGGGAGTGTGCCGTCGTCGCCGGCGATGGTGACTTCCGCAGTGCCGTCCCCGCCCGCCGCGTACGCGGCCGTGCACACGAGCTGACGTAGCGCGGTCTTCGCCAGAGGCCGCACCGGGAGCGGGAGGAGGATGGTGAGGGTGGTGGAGGTCGAGTTCAGCTCCATTTCGGCGCCCTCCTCCGGCAGGCCCGTGTGGAGTCCGGCCGCGCGTTCGCTCGCCGAGGGGCCGGCGAACAACGCGGCGAGGGTTTTGCGGACCCACTCCTGCTTGGCGTTCGCGGGAACGTCCGCTGCACTGAGTCGGGTCACCGGTGTCAGGCGGCCGTCCGAGGCGAGGAAGAACAGGAGCATCCGCTGGTCGGACGCGGGGAAGACGATGACGGTGGCCGGCCCCCCGGCCTCGACGACGCCGGTCTCCTGAACTCCGCAGCCGGTCAGCAGGGCGGCCGCCATGGCCCAGGCCGCGACGGCACGGCCGGTGGTGGAGCCCGTTCGGGTCATGCCGTCGCCTCCGTGCCCGTCAGGGGTATCTCCACGGTGAAGACGGCGCCGCCCCGCGGGCCGTTCGCGGCTCGGATCGTGCCGCCGTGCAGCCGTACGTTCTCCAGGGTGATGGCGAGGCCGAGGCCACTGCCCGTCGAGCGGCTGCGGGCCGCGTCCGCCTTGTAGAAGCGGTCGAAGATGTGCGGCAGCACGTCGGTGGGTATGCCCGGGCCGCTGTCCGCGACCTCGGTGACGACCCGTGCGGGCAACAGGCCCGCATCGTTCGGGCCGGTCGCCGTGGCCGCCCCGGGCGTGCCTTCGCCGTAGGGCTCGGTGCGCAGTCGCACCACGACGGGCGCGCTTCCGTGCTTCAGCGCGTTGCCGACGAGGTTGGCGATGACGATGTCGAAGCGCCTGGGGTCGATCCGGGCCCGGATGCCGTCGGGCAGGTCGGTGACGACCTGGGCGGGGTCGATCCAGTGACGGCTCTTCAGGGTCTTGCGGATGGTCTGGGCGATGTCGACCTCGTCGGTGTTCAGCTCGGCGGCCCGGGCGTCGAAGCGGGATATCTCCATCAAGTCCTCGACGAGCACCGCCAGTTTGCCCGTCTCGGCACTGATCAGCCGCACGGCGGCGGCGGTGTCGGGAGCGAGGCCGGCCGCGTCCTCGTCCAGGACCTCGGTGACGGCCAGCATCCCGGCGAGCGGGGTGCGCAGTTCATGGGAGACGTCGGAGGCGAAACGGCGGGCGCGCGCCTCGGCCGCCCGGAGTTCGCCGACGGTCCGCTCCAGTTCGCCGGACGACTCGTTGAAGGTACGGGCCAGATCGGCGAGTTCGTCGCTGCCCCGGACCTGGATGCGGGTGTCGAGGCGTCCGTGGCCCATGCTTCGTGCGGCCTTCCTCAGGTCACGGACCGGGCGCAGCACGCTGCGTGCCGACAGCAGGGCCGGGACGAGGGCCACCGCGAGCCCGGGGACAGCCCCGTCACGGGCCGCGTCGAGCATGGCCTGGATGTTGGCCTCCTCGTCGGTCAGCGGCATCACGGCGTACAGCACCAGCCCGGTGGGACGCGTGGTCTGGCCCGCCTGGAAAACCGTCGGGACGGCCACGGTCAGCCACGGGGTGCCCTTCCTCTCGACTCGCTGGAAGCTGCCGCGCGGGTGGGCGTGCGCGGCACGCCGCAGTTCGGGAGTGATGACGCTCGAAACGGGCTCGTAGGCCGAGGAGACCCGGACCGATCCGTACTCGGCGAACACCACCCACGGGTGGGGGTTGCCCTGCCGGGCGAGTCGTTGCAGCTGTTCCCGGAGCGACGAGGGCTCGACGGGCAGCGGCGTGGCGAGCTCCTGGACCCGCTCGCGGAAGGAGGACACAGCCGTGTCCTGGGCCTGCTGAAGGATCGCGTTGCGTGCCTCGCGATAGGCGAGGGCCGCGGTGGTTCCGGCGCTGACAGCGGCGACCAGCAGAAAGGCGAGCACCAGTCGGGTACGCAGCCCGATACGGGTTTTACGGCGGTTCACCACGGGCTCACAGGGGTCCGAAGCGGTAACCGAAGCCCCGCAGAGTCTGGATGTAGCGGGGGTTGCCGGGTACGTCCTCGATCTTGTGGCGCAGCCGCCGCACACAGGCATCGACGAGGCGGGCGTCGCCGTGGTAGCTGTGCTCCCAGACGTGCTCCAGCAGTTGCTGACGGCTGAAGACCTGCTCGGGCGCGGCCGTCAGATACAGCAGGAGCTTCAGCTCGGAGGGGGCGAGCGCCACACGCTCCCCCGCCTTGGCGACGTTCAGTCCGGCACGGTCGATGGCGAGGTCGCCGTGGAACTCCACGGCGGGCCGGCCGCCCGGCTCCTCGATGCGGCGCAGTACGGCCCGGATGCGGGCCTCGATGACCTCCGTGCGGGCGGGTTTGACGATGTAGTCGTCGGCCCCAGCCTCCAGCCCGACCACGACGTCGAAGTCGTCGCCGCGGGCGGTGAGCATGATGATCGGCAGTTGACCGGCCTCGCGTACCTGGCGGCAGACCTGGACGCCGTTGATGCCGGGCAACATGAGGTCGAGGAGCAGCAGATCGGGGCGGAATTCACCGATGACCGCGAGCCCCGCCTCGCCGGTGGCGGCGGTGCGTACCTCGTGCCCACGGCGGCGCAGGCCGAGTTCGATGCCTTCTCGTACGGAGGCGTCGTCTTCGATGAGCAGGACACGTGGCATGTGCGGAGTATTCCATTCGATCAAGTGACGAACGAACCCGGTCAGTTGAATGACAAAAGGTGGCGGGGGCTTTGCGTCAGCCCCGGCGGCGGAGTGTGCGGGGCACCGCCCGGAGGACGGACTCCAGCTCGGTCAGGCGCAGGGGACGGGTCAGCAGCGCGAAGGTCGCCAGGATGGCCACCGTGCCCGCCGCCGCTGCCGCGAGCGGGCCGAGCGAGTCGCTGTACCCGGCCGCGAGGTGACCGAGCAGGGCGGCCGGGATCGCGGCCAGCAGCAGTCGGGCCAGCCCGGCCGCGGCCGGGGAGCGCCACGGCGGACGCCGGGGGCCCGCGGCCGCCGAGAGCCTGCGGTCGAGGACGTACGCGGTGACCGCCCAGCCCACGAAGAGCGCCACCGAGTACGCTCCGGCCATGCCGGTGACCGCCCAGCGTGCGGGCAGAAGCAGACAAGCGGCCGCGGACAGGCCCGCGTTGAGGCCGGCGATCACCAGGTTCAGCAGAAAGGGTGTGCGGGTGTCGGAGAGCGCGTAGAAGGCGCGCGAGAGGACGTACTGTCCGGAGAAGGCGATCAGCCCCGGCGCGAACGCCGTCAACGCCCCTGCCATGACCGCGATGTCGTCCGGGCCGGTCCTGCCGTACTGGAAGGCCACCGCCATGGTGGGCTCGGCGACCGCGAGGAGCACGCACGCGGCGGGCACGACGGCGGCGGCGCTGCCGCGCAGGGCGTGCGACACGTCCCGTCGCACGCCGGCCGTGTCGCCGTCGGCCGCCGACCTGCTCATCCGTGGCATCAGCGCGGTGACCAGGGAGACGGTCACGATGCCGTGCGGTACAGCCCACAGCAGATACGCGTTGCCGTAGGCACTGAATCCGGCTCCGCCGTCGATGCCCTCGGCCGCGGCGCGCTGCCCCGCCGTCGTCGCGAGCCTGGTCACCGCCCAGTACGCGAGCTGGTTGGTGAACACGAGCAGTACCAGCCAGCCGGCCGAGCGCAGCGGCCGGGACAGCCCGCTGCCCCGCCAGTCGAACCTGGGCCGCCAGCGAAAGCGCGCCGCACGCAGGGACGGCAGCAGGGCCAGCGCCTGTACGACGATCCCGGCCGTGGTGCCCCAGCCGAGCAGGGCGGTCTCCGCGGGGGTGAGCGTTCCCCCGTCCACGGCCGTGGCCAGGTAGAGGCCGAAGGCGGAAGTGACGATCACGTTGTTGAGGACTGGGGTCCACATCATGGCGCCGAACCGGCTGCGGGCGTTCAGCACCTGTCCGAGCAGGGTGAACAGGCCGAGGAAGAATATCTGGGGCAGGCAGGAACGCGCGAAGGCGACCGTCGTCGCCGCCTGCGCGCCGGTGTAGTCGGTGTAGGCCGCCACCAGCGCGGGCGCGGCGAGCACCGCCCCGGCCGTGATCAGCAGCAGGGCGGCCGTGCAGGCGGTGAGAAGGCGGTCGGTGTACGCGGCCCCGCCGTCCTTGTGTTCCTTGGCGGCCTTGACCAGCTCGGGGACGAAGACGGCGTTGAGCGCGCCACCGAGGAGCAGCGTGTAGACGATGTTGGGGACGGTGTTGCCGACCGCGTAGCCGTCGGCGGCCAGGCCCACGCCGAGCGCTGCGGCGACCACGGCGGAGCGTACGAAGCCGGTGGCGCGGGAAACCAGGGACCCGGCGGCCATGAGCGCACCGCTGCGCAGCACCGATCCGGGCCGGTGGGCCGGCTGCTCGGTCGAGGGAGTCCCGTCGGTGGGTCGGGTACCGCGATCGCCCGGGATGGCCCGGGCCGGGGAGGCGCTCATCGGCGGGCCAGGTACATCTGGAAGGCGCGGTACAGCGCGTGGTTGGCGGTGCCGTTCAAAGGTGTCTCCCACTCCCCCAGCGTCTCGACGACCTTCCCCCCGGTGCCGAGCTTCCAGCGCAGCAGCCCGAACGACCGTTCGCCGGGGTCGAGTGTGGAGGGTACCCCGCGCATGTCGTAGACCTCCGCGCCCCGGGCGTGGGCGTCGAGCATCATCTGCCACTGCAGGGCGTTGGAGGGGCGGACCTCGCGCCGGTGGTCGGCGGAGGCCCCGGTCTGGTACCAGACCCGCCGACCTACGGTGATCATGGTGTGGGCGGCCAGGATCTCGCCCTCGTGGCGGGCGAGGTAGAGCCTCATCCGGCCCGGCTCCTCGGCGTTGAGAGCCGCGTACTGGCGCTCGTAATACGCGAGTGAGCGGCCGAGGCGGAAGCCGTCGCGCTCCTCGGTGATCCGCAGCAGCCGGTAGAACTCGGGGAGTTCGGCGGCCCCGCCCACCGTCACCTGCACGCCCGACTTCTGCGCCCGGCGGATGTTGCGCCGCCACTCCTGGCTGAGCCCGGACCACAGGTCGTCGCCGGTCCGCCCGGCCAGCGGCACCTGGAAGACGTAGCGGGGCTGGGCGTCCCCGTCGTCGTCGCCGTCGCCGCAGCGCCGCCAGCCGCGGGCCCGCAGCCGCTCGGCCACGGCGGTGCCCAGCGGGTCGACCGCGCAGTCGAGCACGTCGGACAGGCGTCGCCCGGGGCCGGTCGCCGCCTTGAGCGCGGCGGCGTTCCACCGGCGGTGGGCGGGCGAGGGGCCGATGCGTACGGCGAACGCTCCCAGGGTGCGCAGGTGGCTCAGCAGCGGGGAGAGCCAGTCGTCGAGATCCGGGTCGGCCCAGTCGGCGACGGGCCCCTCGGGCAAGTAGGCGAAGTACTTGCGGGTGCCGGGGAACTGACGCAGCAGCACCAGCGCGACACCGCTCAGCAGCCCCGCGCCGGGGCCGGTCGGCGGTCCCCAGCCGAGCAGTTGGGCCCGCCAGCCGTCCTTCACCGCGGCCCAGGAGGGGCACTGCAGAAAGCCGGGGGCCAGGGCGGAGCCGGTGCGGGATGCCAGGAAGGCGTGGTACGCCTCGGCGGAGACGGGTCTCAGCCACGCTTCCTGCTGACCGCGGCCTGCCGTCACGAGCAACGCTGACACTGCGCCTCCTCGGGTGCCGTTGTTGTCGGGTGGGGAACCGAGCCGTTCGGCACGGAACGCGAGGAAGGTTCACAGGCGCCCGTGACCGTGCCGCGCGGCGAATGTGACCGGACCATGACCATTTCTGTGCGACGGCTGTCACACGCTCCCGAGCCGGTGTCCTGGTCGACGGACTCGCCCCCCCTTCCTCACACACATGACGAAAGGCCAGGTCAGACAGGTGTCTGACCTGGCCTCAGCGGGCCATGCCGCGGCCGCGGTCGGTCCGGCGGAGTTCCGTCAGTCCCGTACGGCGACGTACGGCACATGGAGGCCGGAGGGATCGTCGTTCGCCCCTGACACCCATATCCGGCCCTGGTCGTCGATGTCCGCGGCGTAGAGCCGCCCGGAGCCGGGCGGCTGCTGTCCCCGGACCAGGTGACCGGCCCGGTCCATGGTCAGCACGTAGGTGAAGTCCGGGTCCACCGCGGGGTCGAAGGTCTCACCGACGATCACGGGCCGGTCCTGCTCGTCGAAGGTGATGCCCTGCAGCTGCGCCGTCTCCTTCGGGGTTGGTACCTCCTCCCAACGGCCGTGGTACAGCCGCAGTACCACCGGGCGGCGCCACAGCTTGTCGTCCTCTACGAGGCCCACGGCCCATATCTCGCCGGGTTTCCGTTGCGCGATGGCGCCGAGGGAGAAGGCCTGGCCGTCGAGGTGGGCGGGGAGACGCTGGCGGGTCCAGGTCGTTCCGTCGAAGTGCGTGACGCCCTTGGCACCGACCAGCCACACGTCGTCCTCCGCCAGGGGGAGGACCGAGATCGTGGAGCCGACGGCCGCGTCGGCCGGGATCTCGGTGTTGCGCCACTCCCCCTGCGGGCTACGGGTCATCAGCAACGGTTCCCCGCCGGGGTCGTCGCTGGAGAGGCCGCCGCCCACCCAGACCGTGCCCCGGGGCGAGACGGCGACCGCGTAGAAGCCGGCGACCGCGTCCGCGGGCAGGGGCAGGTCCTCAAACTTCCAGGAGGCGCCGTCCCAGTGCTGGACGGTGGGTGTGTCCTGCTGCGTTCCCTCCTGCCTCGTTCCCTCCTCCTTGTACCCGACCGCCCAGGCCTCTCCGCCAGGGGCCGCGGCGATGTCGTTCACGCGGCCGTGTGCCGCGGGCTGCGGCGTCCTGGTCCAGCCGGTGCCGTTCCAGCGCAGGGCGAGCGGGGACCGATCGCTCACGTCGAGCCCGGCCGTCCACGTCACCCCCTGCTCGGTGGAGACGTCGTCGAGGATGGCATCGCTCAGTCCCTCCGGTGCGACGGAGCGCCACGAGGCGGTGTCCGCGGACGCCGGGGCCATGCCGATCGTGAGCGCGACGGCACCGGCGAGCAGGGCCACGGCGAGGGGGCGCCGGCGCGGAGTGGCGGGGCGAGATGTGGTGTCGGACAAGGAACATCCCCTTCCTCAGGACGGTCACAACTCGGGGAAGATTCACGGCCTTTCATGACCGTCCCGCGCGGCGTGTGTGACCGGACGATGACCGTTCCTCTGCAACTGCCGTCATGCGGCCTACATGCCGATGTCCGGCGCTTTTCGCGGCTTAGGGTCCCCCACGTTCCGGTGTCTTCCCGACGTCCACGGAGGTTTCCCGTTGAGCCAGATACGTGTCGCGATACGCAGGGGCCGCGTCCGCCGCAGCGCCTCCGCCACTGCCGCGGCGGCCGCCGTCCTGCTGACCACGGCCCTCTCCGCCTGCTCCGCCGACGGCACGACACCGTCCGGGTCGGACGCGAAAGCCGGCGGCGGGACCACGAGCGGCCGGGTGGCGACGGTCACCGTGACACCCCGCGGCACCCGGGTGAAGGCGGGCGAGCCGGTCAGGGTCGCCGCCCACGGCGGCACCCTCACATCGGTCACCGTCACCGACGCCCGAGGTGGCACACTCACCGGCGCGCTGTCGGACGACGGCCGCACCTGGACGTCGGACCGCAACGCCGTACCCGGCACCGACTACACCGTCAAGGCGGCCACCCGCGCGGACGACGGCACGGCGGGGACCGAGCGGGCGTCCTTCACCACCGCCGCCGCCGACAAGGTCAACAAGGTGGACTGGCGGCCCGGCGACACCACCACGGTCGGCGTGGCCCAGCCGATCTCCCTGGTCTTCGACTACCCGGTGCGCAACAAGGCGGCGGTGGAGAAGCAGCTCAAGGTCACCACCTCCAACCACACCGAAGGCTCCTGGGGCTGGATGAAGGACTGGTCGGGCAAGGACCGCGTCGACTGGCGGCCCAGGGAGTACTGGCAGCCCGGCACCCAGGTGACCCTGGACGCCCGGCTGAACGGCACGGACTCGGGGTCCGGCGGCGGCTGGTTCGTACGCGACTACAGGCTCGGCTTCACCATCGGCGCCCGGCAGGTGTTCAAGGTCGACCTCGACAGCAAGCGGCTCACCCTGCAGCGCGACGGCCGGACGGTACGGACCTTCCCGGTGTCCGGCGGCACGCCCGGCCCCGACACGGGCTCCTGGCGCGGCACCGAGGTACTGATGGCGAAGGAGGGCACGATCCGGATGAACTCCGAGACGGTGGGCCTCGGCGACGCCTACGACCAGAAGGTCGACTACGCGATGCGGCTGACCTGGTCGGGTACCTACGCACACGCCGCGCCCTGGAACGCCGCCTACTTCGGCAGGGCCAACAGAAGCCACGGCTGCATCGGCATGAGCGACGCCGACGCCCGATGGCTCTACGAGAACGCCCGCATCGGCGACCCGTTCGAGGTCAAGGGCGCGGAGACAAAAGGGGAGGTGGCCCTGAACAACGGCCTCGGCGACTGGAACGTCGGCTGGGAGCAGTGGCTTGCCAGGAGCGCCTTGCGGTGATCGGGCGCGGTGTCCGCGTCGCGCCGTGGGAGCACCTGCACGCCGGGTTGACCTCGCGGTGCGGGTGATCACCGCGTCGGCCACCAGCAGGACCCAGCCGGCGGCAGTCAGCGGCACCGGAACCGGTGCGATGTCGGCCACAGCGGGCAGGATCGGGCCCGCCGCGGCCAGGAGCTCGGGGACGCCGAGGCCCTTGACGAAGGCGACGCCGGCGTCTCCGGTCCATCCCTCACCATGGGCCGCAGCCAGTTTCTCCTTGGGCACGTATGTGGGGCAGTGCCGGGTCTCAGTGGGAGCAGTGCCACGGAGCCCGGGTGGCCGATCGTGATGTGACGTCCCCCACCTGCTCTTGCCCCAGCCAGGAAGGTGTACCTAAGTTCGGCGACATGTCCCCCCATACTCCTCGCCTTCCCGACGATCCGGACGAGCCCGTAGAGCGGCGCCGACCCGAGGCCGGCCCTCCGGCCGACGCCACGCCGGTCGACTTCACTGTGGACCTGACCTCGCACGAGATGCTGCGGCGCGCCCACGTACTGGACGCTCTCGGCCCCGACTGGGATCCCCTGGCGGCGCTGCGCGGCGAAGACGCGGCGAACGACCTGTTGTTCTCGGGCCTCAGCGAGGAACAAGAACGCCTGTACGACGACCTGGTCTCGGCCGGTGTCCTCCCCAGGAGAGGAGGCGGCCGTGCTGCCCCTTGATCCGCAGGCAGATCTCGGACGCCGGGCCTGGGTACCCTGCCCGAGCTGCGCGGACAGCCGCGGGTGCGTCGCCTGCGAGCAGCGGCGTACCTGCTCCGAGCACTGGCGCTACCTGCTCTCCAACACCGGAAGCCGACTCCACCTGCAGTGCCCGTCGTGCACGCATGTGTGGGACCACGAAACCGGCTTCGGAGCCACTCGTTCCCGCTCGGAGCGCATCATCAGCCACCTTTGGCGGCAGTGACCGCCACGTCCGTCGGCAGGAGCCTCGTTCGCCCTGCGGAGCCCGGGCGTGGCCCCGCGGGATCTGGCGGCTTTCGCGAAGGGACGCGTTCCGAGTTCGTCACACCGCCTGTTGCACCTTCCACATGAGAGCGTCGAACTCCTCGGCGAGGGCTGTGCCCGGACGACCCGCATTGCAGACCGCACTCCAGGCCCGGCCGTTGGACGGGCGCACCAGAATGGACTGGGTGCCGGGCAGGGTGCCGTCGTGCCAGATGGTGTCGATGGTGTTGACGGCCCATCCTCGCGCGTAGCCGGGGGTCGTCGCCGAGACCGGGCGGGCCGCGGACGCGGTCGTCATGGCCGTACGTGTCATCGGCTGCAGCAGGTCGGGCGGTGACGGCAGACCGTCGACCGAGAAGCAGAACCTGAGTACGTCGGCCGGTGTCGCGGCCCAGCCCCCATGGGCGTCCATGCGGTCGACACGGATGTCATAGGGAGCGGCGCTGTCGAGGCCGACGTACATCGCCTCCTCGGGCGCCCGGTCCGGAGCCGTGGCCCCTGCCAGGAGCGCCCGCCCGGCACCGCTGGGATCGAGTACGAACTGGAGTACCGAGTCCCCGTACGACATGCCGGTGACGCGCTCGACGATTCGGCCGAGGAGGCAGTAACCGAAGTTCGAGTAGTTCCATGTCGTGCCCGGGTCGAATTCGAGTGGCCGGTTGTCGAGAGTCCAGGTGATCAGCGCGTTCCGGTCGAACGCCGTCTGCTGGAACATGGGGTCGTTGGCATCGTTGCTCCAGCCCCCGGCCGTGTGCTCCAGCAGGTGCTGCAGCGTCACGGCCCGCACTCGGTCGCTGTAGGGCTGCGTCCCGTACGTGGTGCCGAGGAGGGCTCCCGGTCCGAACACCCGGTCCGTGAGAGCGAGCCGGCCTCGCTCGAGCAGCAGGTGCACCGTGGTGGACGTGATGGGCTTGCTGACGCTTGCGATGCGGAACCGGTGGTCGGGCGTGGCGATTTCGCGGGTGATGCGGTTGGCGTAGCCGAAGGCGCGGGCGGAGCTGATCGCACCATTGCGGGCCACGGCGAAGGAGAAACCTGGAACGGCCCACTTCTGCATGAAGGGCACGACCAGACCCGTGGCGGCGTCGCTGCTGAGGGCGGCTTCGGGCGTGGACTCCCAGATCGTCGTGTAGCGTGCCGAGGCGCCGTCGCGGGCGCCGCTGACGTCGACAAGCCGCAGACCGGCTCGGGAGTTGGCGTCGAACTGGCCTTGGTAGTCGCCGTGCGTCACGCCGTGTGCGGCTGCCCATGGGTGCCCGGGCGACTGCTCCCAGATGCCCGCGTACCGGATGTCGCTGCCGATGGTGTAACCGACGGCGCGCACGAGCCGGAACCCGAGATCGCGTTGCCTGTTGAATTCGCGCTGGTACTCGTCACTGGTCAGGCCATGTCGGGCTGACCAGGCCGGGCCGGCGTAACGGTCCCAGATGCAGGCGAACCGCTCCCCACCCGCGTCTTCGTAGGGGGAGACGCAGCGCAGACGGAAGCCCCGATGTGACAGGTCATCGAACAAGGACTGGTACTGACTGCTGGTCAGGCCGTGCCGTGCGACCCATTCCAGGCCCTGTTCCTGTTCCCAGACGGCGCTGAACAAGGGCGAGTTGCCTGACCGGAACACCGACAGATCGACCGGCCGGAAGCCGCTGCCGCCCAGCGATGTCACCGTGGCCTGGTAGTCGGTGGCGGAGATGCCGTGGCGTGCCTGCCACGAACTTCCGTTCTGCACCGCCCACACACTGGCGAACCGAGGCTGGCCGCCCAGTTCATAGCCTGAGATCTTGATCAGCCGGTACCCTCGCCCGCTGAGGCGGTCGAACTCGGCTTGATGCTCCGCCGCCGTAAGGCCATGACGCGCTTGCCAGTCAGTCACAATCATGAGTCAACTCCGGTGCTGAGACCCCCTGGCGATGTGCCTGTTCGGCGAACACGTGCGGGGGAGCGGCAGGCCGGCACTTTCAGCGGCTGAAGCGCTGGGATTCCCATGGTGATCCTGCATGACAGTCAACTCGATCACGCAGTCAGGGGCCACCTTGTTCCATCACGTGCCGCCCCTGCCACGAACCGCAGTATCACGCTAATCGGCCCGTATCAGGGCGGCAAGTCGACCAAGAGTGTCCGTATGCGGTACACCCGCGCCCTGTTCGGGAAGTACACGCCGGCGGCGCGCCGCCCGTGAAAGGGGGGCGCACCGCCGGGTGGATGCAGGGTGGGCGGTGTTCAGTGCTCACCCTGCAACGCGGCCCCGTCCGGTCAGTGGTGGCCTCCGTGGCGGCGCTCGCCGCCCCAGGAGACTTCGTCGATGACGCGGTCGCGGTCGTTGCGCAGGGTGGCGGTGTCGGCGCGACTGTCCCACACGTAGCGGCGGCGGTCCTGGTAGAGGTCGGTTTCGCTGTCGCGGCCGTAGCCGGTGTGGATGCGGACGGTCGAGCGACCCTCCAGGCGGTAGCCGTCGAAGGTGTAGGTGTGGCCGTCCTCGTCGGACAGCGTCCACCCGTCCAGGTCGACCTCGCGACGGCCGGTGTTGGTGACCTCCACCCACTCCCTGTTCAGGGAACGGTTGGAGCGGTCGTCGCGGCCCGTGGAATGCTGCTGTACGTCGCTGATCTCCACCCGCGGCTCGTGCCGACGCGCATGGTCGGCCGCGGACGCCGGCAGCGCCACCGCGCCCACCACGGCACTGGCCGCGAGAGCGGCGGCGGCCAGACGACGGACAGTCACAGAAGAAGCGGACACAAGTCCTCCTGCAGAGTACGAGCACTCCCCCGCCGTGGCCGTGTGCCGCGTAGGGGTGGTGCGGTGTGCGGGTTGGCGGCCGGCTGGCCGCGCACCCACACCCTGTCCGCTATGGCCGGAATGCGAGGGGCGACACGTGCACCCTGTTACAGACCATCCATATTGCTGTGACTCTCGGCTGCAATATCCATTAATGCGTCGAATGAGGCGAATTGATGGCTCACCGTATCGCAGTCCCTTGCGGGCATTGGCCGGCCCCACCCTGATCACCCCGGAACAGCACCAGCCGCGCCCGGGCCACCACCCGAAAGTGAGTAACAGCCGGCACAGGACGCACCTGTGGGACCAGCCGGTCGACATGGGCCCGCTGATCAACGCCCGCCAGGAGAAGCGGGTGCTGGACCATCTCGCCATCGGCCGGGATGAGATGAGGGCGCCGAGGTGGTCGTCGGCGGCGGCAAGCTCGCCGGCGCGCCCTACGACGACGGGTACTTCGTCGAGCCGACCCTCTTCGACCGGTGCGCCCCGAGACGCGCATCGCCCAGGAGGAGATCTTCGGCCCGGTGCTGTCCGTGCTCACGTACGAGGAGGAGGAGCAGGCCGTCGCTCTCGCGAACGGCACCCGCCACGGACTGACCGCGACGGTGTGGACGCGGGCCGCTGTGCGGCCGGCCGGACGGGAGGTTCAGTGCAGGTCGGCCCGCGCGGGGCTGTCGTCGAGGAAGCCGCCCGACTGGTGCTTCCACAGCTTCGCGTAGGCGCCTTCCGACGCGAGCAGCTCCTGGTGCGTGCCCAGCTCGACGATCCGTCCGCGGTCGAGGACGACGAGCTGGTCCATGGTGGCGACCGTGCTCAGCCGGTGCGCCACCACGAGCGCCGTCCGTCCCTCCATCAGTCGCCACAGCGCCTCCTGCACGAGGATCTCACTCTCGGAGTCCAGGGCGCTGGTCGCCTCGTCGAGCAGTAGGACCGGCGCGTCGCGCAGGATCGCCCTGGCGAGGGCGACCCGCTGGCGCTGTCCACCGGACAGCTTGACACCCCGCTCACCCACCATGGTGTCGAAGCCGTCGGGCAGCGTGTCGGCGAACTCCGCGACGTGCGCCGCCTCTGCCGCGCGGCGGATCTCGGCGTCGGTGGCGTCCGGCCGGGCGAACGCGATGTTGTCCCGTAGCGTGCGATGGAACATCGCCGGGTCCTGCGGCACGTAGGCGATCAGGCTGCGCAGGTCGGCCTGGCGCAGCCTGCTGATGTCCTGCCCCCCGATCAGGATCCGGCCTGCGTCGATGTCCGTCATCCGAAGCAGCAGCCGGGTGAGCGTGGTCTTGCCTCCGCCGGACCGGCCGACGAGACCGATCTTCGTCCCGCTCGGCACGGCCAGGTCGAGGCCCTCGAAGAGCGGCTCCGCGCCCGCGTGGGTGAAGGTCACCTGCTCGAAGCGGACGTCGGCTGCCCGGGACAGCAACGGCTCCGGCGACACGGGGTCGATCACGGTCGGCGGCTTCAGCAGCAGTTCGGTGAACTGCGCGGCCTCCGTCATCGAGCTTTCCAGCCGGCGATAGATCTGGTTGAACTCGAACATGATCCGCGTCGCGTTGGTGTAGTAGGTGAAGGCGACCACGACAGCCTCCACGCCGTGCTCGCCCCCGCCGAGCGCGACCGCGAGCAACAGGCCCAGCGCGTTGGTCAGCACGGACATCGGCGCGACCAGCGTGTCGATGCGCAGGTTGCCGTAGTCCCACGACCTCAGCATGAGCCGCCGCGACGCCGCGACGCGGGACCGGTGCTCCGCGGCCTCGCGTTCCTCGGCTGCGAACGCACGGACCGTGTCCATGTTCATCAGGCTGTCGGCGACATGGCCCGACACCCGGGCGATCGCCTCCTCGCGCTGGTCGACGAGCGCCTGGCGGCGACGGATGAGGGGCACCACGCAGAACGCCGTCAGTACGATCATCACCAAGAGCCCGAACACGAGCAGTGGCTCGTAGTGCCACAGCACCACCGACCCGAACAGCAGCGGCACGAAGCTGCCCACGACCTGGAAGGTCATGGTGTCGACGAACTCCTCGAAGCGGGAGGCGAAGCTCAGGACCCGCTTGGTCAACGACCCGGCGAAGTTGTCGTGGAAGAACGCGGCGTCCTTGGCGAACAGTTCGTCCATGCCGATCACGTACAGATTCTCGATGCCGAGAGCGTCAACGCGGTTCAGGCAGTGCAGGCTGATGCGCCACAGCGTCTCCGCGAGCAGCAGGACGCCGGCGAAGCCGAGGACATAGGGCAGCGTCGAGCCGACAGTGACGGCGGCGTCGCCGGCGATCCGGCCGACGAGCTTCGCCACGACCAGCGGCGCTACGTAGTTGAGGCCGATGTTGCCCAGCGCCGACAGCACCACCGCGGGCACTGTCAGCCGCCGGAGCCGGGCCAACTCCCGCCCGTAGTAACGAAGTGCGAGGAGCACCGGGCCCCTGCCCGGCAAGACCTCGCGCGATTCAGGCGATCCCATTTCCACCCCGTGATGTCGTGCGGCAGCCCGTCACGTGCTGCTGTCGGGGATGCCGTTGCCTCAAAGACCGTGCGGAGCTTCGGTTCGAGTGAGTGCCCTCGCTCGGGTCCCCCTCCGGCAGGCGGGCACGACGGCGGAGTCCCCGCGCAGCTCGCGGCCACGCAGACGGGCGAGTACGGGCAAGCCATGAATCGCAGTGTCCCGCGACGGCGCGCGCGGAGTCCAAGCCTTTTCTTCGAGTGCCGACATGTCGCTCTCCCGTCCCCGGTCACCTCTGGTCGGCGTCGGCGTGGTTCCGGACGGGCTGGACCGCACGCCAGGGTGCGAACGCGCCGGCCCCACCCGTACGGGGCAGGATGCTTGCCAGCTCAGGGCAGTGCCGGAGGATGACGCTGGTCATGCCGTTGCGTTCGATCCAGTCCATGCCCAGCGGAGTGTAGGTCTCGGGCCGGAAGTCGACCGTGAGGAAGCGGTCGCTCTGCAGCCGTCGGCTGGCCATCAGGATGAAGATCCGGAAGGCGGTGTCGCTGAAGCCGAAGCCACTGGGGGGATTCTCGGCGAAGAGCCCCACCACGGTGTCGATCTCGTCGACCGAGCGGTACACGTCCTTCAGCCGCGCGACTGTCTCCGGATCGGAGGAGAGGTCCTCGAACCCCCGGATCCGAGGCTTGTGGAGGCCTTCCAGGAAGTCGTTGTAGCGGGGGACGCCGCGGCGCCTGGTGCGCACCAGGTCGACCACCGACAGGTCGATGACCTCCCCGTCGCGCTCGAACGCCTGGAGCGCCCGCGGGAAGTTGTGCAGGGTGATCGCGCCCGGGTTGGCGATGCCCAGGGAGTACAGCGTGTCCACCAGACCGGTCTTGCGGATGAGCGGCTCCGCGGCGGCTCCCTGGACGTCGTGGAACGCAAGGGTGTCGAGCCGGTGGCCGAACCGGTGGTCGACGATCTCGTAGTCGTCGGGGATGAGCGGATGCATGCGGTAGACGGTGACGAACTCCTCCGTGAGGGAGTACGGCGCACCGTGGTGGTCGGGCATGGTCTTGGGAATGCCTCCCAGATCGTGCGCCTCGAGCAGCCATGTGCCCAACTGGTCGAGCCAGGTCTTGGGCGGTCCCTGCCAGTTGGTCTTCAGGCCGATGTCGATCGCCTTGGTGGCGAGGATCGCGGGGGTCCACTCGACCGTGTGGATCTTGGCGATCAGGGCCGCGACGACGAGTCGCGCCGTGTGGTGGATACGGTCCTCGTCCAGATGCCGATACTCGTCCCGCAGTGCCCGGCAGACGGCGTTGTGCTCACGGGCGAACAGGGTGGTCATGGCGCTGAGACCGAGCCACCAGCTGTTCTGGAAGCCGGTGAGCGGCACACCGTTCGCGACCGGCAGGTGTCCGTCCTCCAGGCGCAGTTCGGCGCCGCCGTCGGGCTCGCGCAGGGACTTCGCGACGGATTCCGTGCCGCCGTAGACCTCCGAGCCGTCCCACCAGTGCGAGACGGTGTTGCGGAACAGGATCGGCGGCTGCTCGCTGCCGGGCCGCTGCACCACCTCGTTCTCGGCGAACCGCATCACCTTCTCGGCCGGCCCGCCCGGGGTGTTGTGCCAGGTCATGCCGGGCGGCAGCGGCACCTCGACCGACTTCTCGCCGACCGGGTGACGCCTGTGTTCGACCCAGTCGTGCACCTGGAACTGGATCCACGCGGCGGCGAGGACGTTCAGCGACGACGCCGGGATGAACGTGTCGCGGTGCAGCAGCTCCCTGCTGACGGTGATCGGGTTCGGCGTGTCGAACAGGTCAGGTCGGTAGACGGGTGGCATGTTGCGGCCGAACATGGCGCCGGCGGCGCCCATGCGCGGCGCCGAGAGGTCGTTCCAGGTGCCGTCGTAGCTACGCCGGACCCGCAGCTCCTCGTCGACGGGTGACGGTGCCTGCTGGGCGGTGGGCGGAGCCTCGTGAATGTCGGTGTCGATGAGGTTGTGCCGGCGGAGCACCTGCCGGAGGGCGATGAGATTGAGCAGGCCCAGCCGGGTGGGCAGCCGATGCCACGGCACGAAACGGTCCACGACGCGGAAAGTGGCTCTCAGCGGTACCCCGAGCAGGGTGTTGCGCCGTGGCTCGACGGTGAGGAAGCGGTAGCCCAGACGGTGAGCGCTGCCGGCCTCGTAAGCCACCTTGCGGGCGCGGTTGAGGTTGCCCAGGGGGCGGAAGGCCTCGGTGGTGTTCCACGGGTTGAACGCCAGCTGGTCGATCCGCGACATGGCGGCCCGCGCCTCGGCGGCGGTCATGTCCTGGCGGGGAATCGTCAACGTCGCCACTGGCAGCACGGGCGCGTCCTCCACCTTCCACTCCACCGAGCCGTCCTCGATGGGTGTGCGTGTGGCGTTCACGTAGCGCTGCACGCACAGCTCGAAGACGATGTCCGCCCGCATCAGCCGGTCCGAGAGCTCGCGCCGCAGGTGGTCGGGGTCGGTGCGGGAGGGATCCGGGGCCGCGGGGGCACCGGTGGCGGGACGTAGTTGATAGCGGACCGGTCCGGCGTCGCCCCACAGGATCGCGCCACGGCTCCAGTACGTCTCCAGCGCCAGGCTGCGCACCGTGCGCCTGGCGCCCGCCATCACGTTGCGCCGCATGCGCGCGGCCGTGGACCAGCCGACGGCCAGGGGCAGCTTGACGAAGAACGCGAACGCCTTGGCGGGCCGCGAGTCCGCGCCGGCCATGGCCTTCGCGAACGCCACGAACTCGCGGGCGTTGCGCGCATGCGAGACCGGGAAGCTCGTCATCAGCAGATCGTGGGTCTGATCGTGGCCCACCTCGACACGCAGCGCCGCACCGCGCAGGTCGGGCGCGAAGTCGGGCTGAGGGACACCGCTCGCGTTGGACAGCCGGACCGTGACCGGGTACTCGGCTCCGGGCCGGACGAAACCCGTCCGCAGGGCTTCGGGAAGGTCGTCGTGGAACCTCAGCCGCGCGTTCTCCACGCCGAGGACCGACTTGGCATGGAACGTCCGTTGGAGAGCGGCGGAGCCGCTGCGCTTCCTCAGCTTGAGCTGGATCTGCAGCAAGTCGTGTGCGAGCCGTTCGAAGACCGGCCGCTCGGCCTCCGGGCTCCCGCCTATGTAGCGCTCGTACTGCTGGATCTCATCCATGCGTGCCTCTTCGTGACGGGTGTCGCCCTCGCCGCAAGGAGACATGGGCGATCGTCCGGGAGGAGCGACAGCACACGGAGTCCCTTGCCGGTGACCGTGGGGGTTCTGCTCTACACTCCGCAACCCTGACGGCCGAGTGCGGCAATGTCGCACGCAGCACGGCAAACGGGTGTAATCACGGAAAGCGCCAGTCGCAGGAACGGCTGGGTGAGATGTGGGGGAAGAGCCGTCCGGATCGACGGGCGCACAGCGCGAAAGTGTGAGCCCTGTATACGCCCCCGTGCGCGAGGGCATCATGCGCAAAGTCAGCGCCCCTATCGCTGACTGTCGCGACCCGCATCTCATCCTCAGCTCCCCGGAAAGCAGGTCGGTTACCGTGCTGTTGCATCTGCCCACGTCCGTGTCCGAAGCACAGGAGTGCATGGCCCAGGGGGCCGTACCGATAGGCGGGGCGACTCTGGTGTGGGCCACCTGGCAGCGGGACGGCTTCCCTGAACAGGCCGTGTCGCTGCGCAACGTGCCAGAGGCCAACGTGATGGGGCGCGAGGTGCTGGGAGCGGCGGTGGTGCTGAACCGGATCGACGGCCGGGTGCCGGAGGTACTGAGTCGGGCGGCCGCAACGGTGGGAACCGGAGCCGTGCGCCGGACAGCCACGGTCGGCGGCAACCTTGTCGGCAGTACGCTGCGCTGCCTGCTGCCCGCCGCGCTCGTACTGGACGCCCGAGCAAGGGTGCTGGAACCGGACAGGACCTACGAGACCGACCTGGCCGAGGTTCTGGCGAAGAACCACCTGCTGCTCAGCCTCCGCTGGCGTGAACCGGTGGCCAGCGGATACCTCAAGCTGCCCGGCGAAGCGGGCGGACCGCCGCCCCTCGTCGTCGCCGCGGCTGTGCACGCCGACAGTGAGGAACGAAGCCGCCTTCGCGTCGCCGTCCGCGACGGCTACGAGGTGCTGAGCGAGAGCACTGCGTATGACGCCGACCCCGAGCAGGTCCTCCGCGCCCTCGCTCGTACGGCTGTCGGGGCCCTTCACGCCACAGCCCGGGGAGCGGTCCGCCGACAGGTCACCGACGTCCTGGCCCGCGCCGCCGACCGTTGAGTACGCCCTCTCGGGCGATGTGTGCCTCACTGGAGCGCCGCAGCCCACCCGCCGCGCGATGCCCCGCATCCGCTTGCGCCGGCCCTTCACCGTCGGTGGGGCTGCCCAAGGGCCCTTGGTGCCACGGGCGGTGCGCCGCCGCGTTCTTCCGCAAGCTGGCTACGGCCGAGAGCAGGCTGAGACCGGGTGCAGCCTTCCGCAACACCTTGATCGCCGGTACTGAGTCGGCGGGTCGGTCGTAACCGGCCTCGGCGAGGCGTTCGTGGACCCAACGGGCAGGCAGGTGTGCGTCAGATGCGGCGGCCGCCGCCTCGCCCCACATGATCCAGGGAGCGTGGTTCCGGGACCGGCCTCGCTGCTCTCTGCCATCGTGTGCCCCATGGGCGAACTTGTTGAGCGCGTTGACGAGCGGGACGAAGTGCTGGCTGTTGTGGACCGGGGTGAGGCGATTCGCCAGGGATGGCTGCATCGCATAGCAACGATCGTGTGCCGTGACGCCGACGGCCGGATCCTCGTGCACCGCCGTCCCGACGACGCTTCCCTTTTCCCGGGGCAGTTCAACTGGATGCTCGGAGGCGCCGTGGGCATTGCGGAGTCGTACGAAGACGCCGCCGCACGGGAGTTGACGGAGGAGCTCGGTGTCCGAGGCCGCCCGCAGTTCGTGTTCAAGTTCCTGTGCGCGGGAGCGATCAGTCCCTACTGGCTCGGTCTGCACGAGGTCGTAGTCACGGAGCCCGCCCGGCCCGACCCATCAGAAATCGCTTGGCATGATTGGCTCACCGAGCTCGAACTGATCGACCTTGCGCGTCATCAGGAGTTCGTTCCGGATGCCCGCGAAGCATTTGGCCGATATCGGGCCCTGCCCCAGCATATTGTCCGCTGATCGGAAATCCCCTGAACTGCTGGCCGGCTGCGACTGCGGCTGCGACAGCGGCTGTCGAGACAAGGCGCGACCCCCATATGCGTCGGCGTCCGTGTGATGTTTCGTACGAGTGCGGAATGAACCGTGCGTAATCGGCAAGGTTGCCTTTCATGCTCGGCACGAAACATCCCCTGACAGGTGAGACAAGGACGGCGGCGCCCCAGATGGCCCGGACGTCACCGCACACCGTCTCAGCGACGGATTCCGATGCCTCTCCGCCCGCTTCGGCGCCCCCGCTGCCGTCCCTCACCGGCCTGCGGTGGGTGGCCGCGCTGCTCGTCTTCGGACTGCACGTACGCAACGCCGGTTACTTCGGCGGCACCGGCGGCCGCATCCTGACGTGGGGATTCGGGGCCGGCGGCACCGGGGTGTCGTTCTTCTTCATCCTGTCCGGCTTCGTACTGATGTGGTCCGCCCGACCGGTCGACCGCGCCCTTGCCTTCTGGCGACGGCGCATCGCCCGCGTGTACCCCGTACACCTGGTCACCGCCACGCTCGCGCTGCTCATGGCATGCACCCTGGGGATTCTGCCGACGCCTACGCCAGGTCAGGGCCTGGCCAACGTCTTGTTGATGCATTCCTGGTGGGGCCCCTGGTGGCAGACGCTGGACCCGGTCAGCTGGTCCCTGGCATGCGAGGCCTTCTTCTACGCTGTCTTCCCGCTGCTGGCACTCGTGCTGCGCCGGCTGCGCACACGCGGATCGGCCGTCCTGGCTGGAGCATCGGTGCTGGCGGTACTGATCCTGTCCTGGTACGACGCCCAAGGCCGGCTGGGCCAACAGCTGTACTCCCTTCCCGCGGCCCGTCTGCCCGAGTTCGTCCTCGGTGCCGCCGTGGCCCGCCTGGTGGTCCTCGGCCGGTGGCGCGGTCCAGGTCTGGAGGCCTCACTCGCCGTGGCGATCATCGGCTACTTCCTCGTGCCTCAGGTCACCGCCGGATATCCGGCCACAGCCTGCACCCTGATCGGTTTCGCCCTGCTCATCCCGGCGGCCGCCGTCGCCGACCTGCGCGGCCTGCCCTCCCTGTGGCGGCATCGGCGGCTGGTACGGCTCGGGGAGCTCTCGTTCGCCTTCTACATGGTCCACCTCCTGGTGCTGCGAGCCGGCAGGAGCCTCATCGGCACCCCCCGCTTCGGTGTGCCCGCGGGCCTGGCCTGCACCGCCTTCGTGTTCGCCGTGTCACTGGGACTGTCATGGGTCCTGTACGAGGCAGTGGAACGCCCGGCCAGAAGGCTGCTGCTCCGCGGCCGACGCTCCTCGAACACGCGACGGTCGTCCACGGCGGGTTCCGGTCCAGCAGCAGTCCGGCCGGACGTGGACGTGAACGAAAGTGTGTGATCTCGGGGTCTAGGGGGACCCTGGAAGCCGAAGCGCCTGCAGACCCAGGCCGGCCGTGTTCCCGGCCGGACAGAGGAGGACACCTCCCCGGCGGTCGGAAGGAGTGCCTGCGATGAGCGAACTCGAGCGTCCTCCCACCGGCCTCGGGCAGGGTGACATCAGCCCGCCGAGTGGGCTGATGGACCTCCTCGGTGTCGCCGCGGTCCTGCTGGACGCCGAGGGCCGCATCGTCCTGTGGAGCCCACAGGCCGAGGAGCTGTACGGCTACACATCGGAGGAGGCCCTCGGGCGGTACGCCGCGCATGTGCTCGTGCACGAAGAGCACTGGGAATGGGTGGTCAAGACATTCATCGAGGTCATGGAGACCGGACAGAGCTGGGCCGGAACGTTCCCCATCCGTCGCAAGGACGGCGGCACGCGACTGGTGGAGCTGCGCAACATGCGGCTGATGAACGACCGCGGCGAGTTCTACGCCCTCGGACTCGGCACCGACTCGCCCACGCTGCGTGAGCTGGAACGGGACGTCGCCCTGTCCACCCGGCTGATCTCCCAGTCGCCCGTCGGGGTGGCGATCTTCGACACCGATCTGCGGTATGTGTCCGTGAACCCGGCTCTGGAGCGCATGCACGGCCGTCCGGCGGCGGACCACCTCGGCCGCCACTACCGCGAGATCATGAGGGCTACGGACTTCGAAGAGACCGAGGCCGCGATGCGGCACGTCCTCCGGACCGGAAACCCGCTGGTCGAGGAGTCCACCATCGTCGGGCGCACCCCGGCCGACCCCGGGCACGAGCACGCCTGGTCGATCTCGATGTACCGGCTCGAGGACACTCAGGGCCGCATTCTCGGTCTGGCGGAGCTGGTCGTGGATGTCACCCAGCGGTACCGGTCGGCGCTGGAGGCCGGCGAGACACGGCGGCGCCTCGCATTGATCGCCGACGGCTCCGCCCGTATCGGCACCACCCTGGAGGTCGACCAGACCGCCCGGGAACTGGCCGACGTGACCGTTCCCGAGTTCGCCGACGTCGTCGCCGTCGACGTGCTCGACTCCCTCCTCGACGAACACCGTCCCGTCTCCCGCGACGGCCCCGTGTTCTTCCGTGCCCTCGCGGTGAAGGCCGCCTACCCCACCGACGCCTTCGAAGCCGCCGATCCACCCGGCCGCATCGCCACGTACGACGCCGACCGTCTGGCCGCCCGGTGCGTGCGTACCGGCCGGCCCGTCCTGGTCCGCCACGTGGAGGGAGGCGACCTGGGCCTAATCGCCCGCGACAAGGACGCGGCCATGCTGCTGGCTCGCGCCGGAGTGCACTCCTACATGGCCGTCCCGCTCGCCGCCCGTGGCACCGTCCTCGGCTTTCTCGGCCTCACCCGGGCCCGCGATCCACGGCCCTTCGACGAGGACGACCTCGCCATCGCCACCGAGCTGGCCTCCCGGGCCGCGGTCTGCATCGACAACGCCCGCACGCACCAGAGCGTGCGCAACGCCGCCGTGACCCTGCAGCGCAGCCTGCTCCCCGACCACCCGCCGAGCCTTCCCGGCCTGCAGGTCGCCTCCCGCTACCTGCCCGCACAGGCCGCCTACGAGGTCGGCGGCGACTGGTACGACGTCCTGCCCCTGGCCGGCGACCGGACCGCACTCGTCGTGGGTGACGTCATGGGCAGCGGTATCGACGCGGCCGCCGCCATGGGCCGGCTGCGCACCGCCACCGCCGCTTTCACCGAACTCGACCTCGACCCCGCCCAGGTCCTCCAGCACCTCGACACGATCACATCACGGCTGGAGCAGTACATCGCCACCTGCCTGTACGCCGTCTACGACCCCCACCGCGCCGAGCTCCGCATCGCCAACGCCGGCCACCTGCCTCCCGTCGTGGTCGGCGGCGGCGAGCAGCCCCGGCTGCACGACCTGCCCACGGGCACCCCGCTCGGCGTCGGCGGTGTCCCGTTCGAAACCACCACCGTCAGCTTCGCACCGGGCGACGAACTGGTCCTTTACACCGACGGCCTGGTCGAGACCCGCCACCACCCCCTCGACGAACGGCTCGACACCCTGCTGCACCTCGTCGACGCACCCGACTCCCCCCTGGAAGAAACCTGCGACCGACTCCTTCAGAAACTCCGCCACCCTGACGACCACGACGACGTCGCCCTCCTGATCGCCCGCGCACGCCCCTTCAGGTCGGTCACCGACTCGCGGCATTGAGCGCGTGCCCACCGGCCGGGCCGAGCTGGTCGTGAGCTGGCCGCGCAGGCGGGTCTGACCAAGGACGCCATCCGGTTCTACGAGAGGATCGGCCTCGTCATGGGCCGGCGGCTGACCAACGGCTATCGCGACTTCCCGCCCGAGGCCGTGCCCCGGCTGCGGTACGTCCGCACCGCGCAGACACTCGGATTCACCCTCGCGGAGATCGCGCGGCACGGCGAGGAACTGAGCCGGGCGCCGGACGCCGCGGAAGCGTTGTCCGCACTGTTCGCCGAGAAGATCCAGGTCATCGACGCGCGCATGACCGAACTCGCCGCGCTGCGGGCCGACCTGACGGCGCGTGCCGGCACCGCATGCCCGCTGCGGGCAGCCGGCCGGCCCGGCACGGCCTGAGCGCGTCAGGATCGGCCTGCCCGGCCGGCCGACGAGCCGGAGTCCGTCGGGACCCGAACCGACCCCGGCAGACCATAGGCAGTACGCGTCGAGGTGCCACCGCCCCGGGCGTGCCCTCCGCCGGGTCGTGTCCGGTCGGCCGTCGCGCTCATGGCTGCGTGCCCTGGAGGCGCAGGACTCGCACGACTCTCGCGGTGCCACCGACCTGGACCAGCGGGCCGGCCCCACTGCGCCGTGCGACGGCCGTGATGGCGGAGGGGTTGCCGAGGGAGTCGCCCATGTCGACGGTGATGCCGGTCATGCCCTGGCGGGCCAGGTGGGCGGCAAGGCAGGCAGTGCTGTTGGCGTTGGCGATGTCCTCGGGGACACCGATCGAGGGGGCGAACATGCGGGCGGCGACACGGCCGTCGGCCGTCGGGACGGAGTGAACGTAGCAACCGAGCAGGCCGAGTCGGTCGCAGGCGTCGCGAAGCTTGTCGAAGTCCGGGACCAGGCCGGTCAGAGCGGACCGCGTGGCCACGGGGACGAGCAGCCGTGGCCGTCCCAGGGAAGCGACGCACGTACCGGGTGCGAGCGTGTCCGAGGTGACACCCAAGGCGCGGAGGACGACACCGTGCTCGCTCGCGGTGGGCTCACGCAAGCCGACCGATCCCGGGTCGAAGACGGCATTGAAGTGGCTGTTCTCCCGGACGACATGACCGGTGAAGATCCGTCCCGACGCGCTGAGGGTGACCTGACACTCCGGCTGTCCGCCACGTTCGGCCAGGACGGCCAGAGCCGCGACCGTCCCATGGCCGCACGCGGGCAGTTCTCCCTCGGCGGTGAAGAAGCGCAACGACACATCAGCACCGTTGCGCTCGCCGCCGCTCGCGGAGATGAAGACAGCGTGGGAGGTGCCCGCCAGAGCAGGCACGGCACGGCGCTCGTCATCGCTCAGGGGTGTCTCGTCCAGGACCGCGGTAGGACTGCCACCGAGGCCTTCACGCAGACACGCACGCACGATCGTGACGGGCAGACCGCTCCCGTTCACCAGGAGTCCCGCAGGAGGGCAATGGCGTCAGTCACGGCGGCGATCGTAGTGCAGGCGGGTACACGCGCAGTGCATACAAAGGGTGCAGGATCCACCGGCAGACCCACTGCGACAGGCAGGCCCGAGAGACCGATCCTGGCTACGGCTCGCGTGATGGCACGGTCGGTGTCGCCGACGGCCCGCGAGTCGGAACGGCCGGGGAAGAGGGGGTACGGGACATGTCGGTCCGGGTACTCCCGGTGGGACTCGGGCTGACGGGCTCGGGGGACGCCGAAGGGGTGGGCGCGAACGAAGGACTGCTCCCGGACGAGGGACTGCTCGCGGGCGGCGGCGCGAGAGGGATCGCCGGGGACGCGGGTGCCTCGGATGTCGTCAGGTGGAGCGGGAGTGCGATGACGACGGCGACGGCGCACGTCAGACCGACCCCGGCCGCGGCACGGAGCAGCCGGCGGCGCGTGGCGTTGCGGCGGATCGTTTCGTATTGACCGGGGGGAGGGCCGAGGTACTCGGTGGTGGGTCGCAGGATGACGGCGAGAGGGTCGTCGGGGTCGAAGTCCGGACCCTCGTCAGAGGCTGTGATCAAGGCTTCTCCTCAGGTGGGCGCGGAGCAGTTCTCGGGCCGCGTGGAGGTCGGCCTTGACGGTTCCTTCCTTGCGCCCGGTCAGCACGGCCACCTCCCGGACCGGCATGTCAGCGTAGTAGTGCAACAGGAGCGGGACGCGCAGTCGTTCCGGCAGCGACTGCACGAGCAGACGCACCGAGGGGTCTGCCTGCTCGGTGTAGGGGCGGACGGCGGCTTCGGAGGTGGCACGGCGCACGGCTCTGCGCTCGCG
Organism: Streptomyces sp. NPDC001315; assembly: GCF_042896175.1. Taxonomy (NCBI): domain Bacteria; kingdom Bacillati; phylum Actinomycetota; class Actinomycetes; order Kitasatosporales; family Streptomycetaceae; genus Streptomyces; species Streptomyces sp. NPDC001315. The sequence goes on from NZ_JBIAWZ010000014.1 coordinate 80,943, forward strand.
CTCCACCTTGCGCCAGTGGTCCCGGACGAGGTTGGCCGCGGTGACGTAGAGGAAGCCGCGGGGCTCCTCCACGGATGTCCAGCGGGCCCAGAGCCGGGTGAACGCTTCCGAGGCGATCTCGTGGGCCGTCTCGTCGTCGTCGACCAGACGGCGGCACCAGCCGGCGAGGCGTGGGTAGAGGGCGGCGAACAGCTCGGACGCTGCCTTGTCGCGGGACCGTTTCAACGCTCTCCATGGTCGTGACGGCATTCGTAAGGGCTCGTATGGCTCGTATGGCTCGTATGGAAGGATCCCGGGCCGGTGGCGTACGTTCCATCGGTCCGGGATCCGGGATCCGGGTGGTGGATGGCGGGATCCGGTGTCGGGTCAGGGGCTCGCGGAGCTCAGCGCGGCGAAGACGATCACGTTGTCCAGGTACCCGTCACCGGTACGGGGACCACCGCACGTGATGAGCCTCAACTCCGGCCGGTCCACGTTGCCGTAGACCTGGTCCGCCGGGAAGTCCGCCTTGGCGACCGTCCGTACGGACTCGACGGCGAACATCGCCGCCTTGCCGTTCTCCAGGCGTGCCACGATCCGGTCACCCTGGTGCAGGTCCGCGAGGTGACGGAAGATCCCGTCCCCGTAAGAGCCGACCGTGACATGGGCGAGGATCACCGACGGGCCGACCTGGCCCGGCGTCGGCGAGTACCGGTACCAGCCCGCCCGATCGTGCGCCGTGATCGGGGGCACCTGCACACTGCCGTCCGCGGCCAGCCCCAGCCGCATGACCGGGGTGTCGACCTCGATGGCCGGGATCTGCAGTCTGACCGGGACCGAACGCCCGAGAGCCGGCACCGTGCTCGCCTGTGCGGAGGGCCGCGAGGGCGGTGGCGCGCTCCTCGATCGTGCGGTCGTGGCCCGGCCAGTGCCGTGGCCGTCGCAGCCCACGAGCAACGAGGCCAGCGCCGCGGTGGCGAACGCACGCCTGGAGAGTGAGGTCATGCCCCGTTCGCCCGTCGGCGTCGTACGACGAAGACCGACGCGCCGCCCACGGCGAGCACCGCGGCAGCCCCGCCGCCGATCAGCCCGCCCTCGCCTCCGGACTGCGTGGACCCCGACGCCACACCGGTGTCGGGGGCTCCGTTCGGCACTCGGCTGACCTGGCTCGGGGTAGCCGCCCGGGTCGGGGCGGTGCTCGGCTCCGGGGTGGGAGTGGCCGCGGTCGGGGCGGCGCTTGCGGTCGGCCGGGCTGTGGGGACCGGGCTCGGGCTCGTTCCGTCGGCGAACGCGGGCACCGTGCCGGCCAGCACGGCTGTGCCCGCAAGTGCCAGGGAACTGAGGACAGTTCGGCGCATGAATCGCTCTCTTTCGTCGGTCCGCCGGCCCAGGAGACCGGCGGGTTGGGTTACGGATCGAGCAGAGAGACGAGGCAGCGAAGGAACAGGTTGTAAAGGAACGGCAAAGCCACCGGAGGCCATCGGGGCGTGCCCGAACGGACCCTGAACGTACGGCGCGACAGCGCGAGGGACCCCTCGGAGAACCAGCACGCCATGCATGGAAACCTTGGGGCATGGACAGGTTCGCCGCCCGACTCCACGGCGCATGGGAGTGGTGGTCCGCCGCCATCGAGGAATCCCAGGAAGGGCGCTGGGTCCGTAGTGCCGTGGAACGGCAGGTGATCGAGGACATCACGGTCGCCACCAACGCCCTGCACGGTGGACGGATGGCGCCGTTCACCGAGGACTCGTGGCACGTCCGCATCGGGCGGATCGCCAACTGGGCCGGCGTGCTGCGGCTCGCCGCGCGGGCAGGCGGGTGGGAGCTCCGACCCGTCGTCGGACGCCGCCCGGCGGGCCCTGCGGGCATGGCCGAGGTGCTGTCCGGCATCTACGCGATGGGCGAGCAGGGCGAGATTTGGATGAGGCAGTTGTCGGCGGACGGGCCGCCACCGCAGAACGAGATCGCCGAGGCCGAGGCATTCCTGACCGGGCCGGGGTCCATCGACGATCTTGAGCTGTTCTTCTGCGACTGAAACGCTCGTCCCGGGCAGCGGTGGTGGAACCGCCTACTCGAGTACTCCTGCCAGGCGGTCCGCTCAGTTCTCCCCGAGCCCCGCCTGACGGGCGCGGACGATGACCTCGGCGCGGCTGGCTGCCTGCAGCTTGGTCAGGATGTTCGACAAATGGTTGCGTACGGTCTTCGGACTGAGCACGAGACGCCGTGAGATCGCCAGGTTGTCCAGGCCCCGGGCCACGAGGTCCAGGACCTCGTGTTCCCGCGACGTCAGTTCCGGCAGCGCCACCGCTGCGGTGCCGGCGGAGCGCGTCCCGGTCAGCTGGGCCACTGCGCGCGAGGCCACCGCCGGGCCCAGGATCACCTCGCCGTTGGCCACGGCCCGGACCGCCCGTTCGATTTCGGCGGGCGAGGCGCCCTTGAGGAGATAGCCGCGGGCTCCGGCCCGCATCGCGGCGAACACCGAGTCGTCGTCATCCAGCATCGTCACGACCAGGACGGACGTGCCCGGCCGGACGCGCAGCAGCTCCCGCGTGGCTTCCACGCCCGACGGCGCACAATCGCCCAGGTGCAGATCCATGACGACCACGTCGGGCTGCTGTGCTCGGACCGTCATCACCGCCGACGCCAGCGATTCGGCTTCGGCCACCACCGTCAGCCCGGGCAGCGAGCCGAGCAGTGCGGTCATGCCCATACGGAACACCGGATGGTCGTCCACGACGATGATCCGCACCGAACCGGCACCGATCCCTGAGCCGATCCCGGGACCGGGATCCGCTCCGCCCTGTTCTGTGTCGTCCCCCATGGCGCTGTCCTCTTTCCGCCTCCGGCTCGGTCACTCCCCGGCTCGGTGTCCCGAGCCGGGCCTATCCGATGCTGCCGCCCACCTCGTCGTGCTCCTGCTCGTACCACCGCCCGTGCCCGCCGCTCGCCGGCCGCAGCGGCACGCGGAGAACGAGCCGGGTGCCTTGGCCACCGGCCCCGCCCTCCCAGCCGATCGTGCCGCCCAGGGCCTCGGCTCGTTCCCGGAGGGACTGGGTGCCGATACCGGGCCGGGCCCTGGGGCCGATACCCCGCCCGTCGTCCTCCACGCTCACCGTCAGCAGGTCGCCGGCGGCGGGGGCCAAGCCCGTCACCGTGACCGCGCAGGTCCGGGCCCCGGCGTGCCGTACGACGTTCCGCAGGGCCTCCGCGACGACCGCGTAGACGGTGCCGGCCACCTCCCTGGGGACGTCGGGGCCTTTGGCCGTCGGATCTCGGGTGCCGTCCCCGTGTACGAGGTCGTTGTCGGCGCGCACGACGACGATGAGACCGTCCGCCTCGTGACGCATGACCAGCTCACGTAGCGCCGGTACGAGGCCCAGCTCGGCGAGGACCGGCGGGACCAGCCCTCGGGCGAGGACGCGAACCTCCTCGACACGGGCATCGACCTCGCTGCGCAGCCTGGCCAGCAGCGGGTCTGCCGGTGAGTCCTGCGGGACCATGTTGCGGGCAGCCGCCAGCCCCAGGCCGATGCCGGCGAGAGCCGGACCCAACTGGTCGTGGAGTTCCCGGCGCAGCGCTCTGCGTTCGTCGTCGCGCGCGGCGGCCAGTCGGCCGCGCGACTCGCGCAGTTCGCGCGTGACGGCGGCGAGGTGAACGGCGGTGGCCACGACGGGCGCGACCTCGTCGAGAGCGGAGCGGGCCCGCCGGTCCAGCCGTTCCCCGGGACGCGCCGTCACCACCAGCGTCCCGGCCGCCCGCTGACGTACGACGAGCGCGACCACCACCGGCTCGGAACCCGCCGGGTCGCCGACGGTGACGCGCGCTTTCCCGTCCTCGTCGAGGACCACCACCGAGCCGAGGTTGAAGGAAGCGGCGATGTTCTCCGCCATACCGGCGAGCGCCTGCTGCGGACCGGCCGCGCTGCCGAGGTGCCGCCCGACCCGGCTGAGGGCGGGCGCCGCCGCCTCCCCGTGCACGAGCCGGTCGACGCGCCGCTGAAGCCAGCCGCGGGCGGGCTGGATCCCGGCCGCGGGCGCCGCCGTCGCCAGCACTCTGCCCAGCGCCCCCTCGCCCGGCAGCAGCAGTCCGAGCACGGCCACCGTCAGCAAGTAACCGGCGACGAGCAGACCGGTGAGCAGCCACCACACGAGCGCCCGGCTGACCACCAGGTCGATGCCCCACAGCCGTTGCCGCAGCACCACGACCAGCACAGCCGCCGGGAAGAACGCCTGGGATGCCAGGTGCGTCAGCGGCGTGAACAGTCGCAGGGCCGTCGGCCCCTCGCCCGTGAACAGCACCAGCGGCAGGAACGTCACCGCCACCAACGCCGTACCGATCGCCAGCCAGCCGAGCCCGCGGCCGGCCCCTGTCGTGTCCCGCATACGGCGACGCGCCGCGTGGCCCGCGGCAAGCAGCCCCAGCACCACCACACAACCGAGCAGCGTCCGCTGGACCGGCTCGACCAGCCGCCCCCACCCTGCGTCGCGGACCGCGAACGGTGCGGACGGCTCTCCCTCCGGCCACGGCCACGGATCGGTCAGCCGCACCGCCAGCAGGCCGACGATCAGCGCGATTCCCACGCCGATCGCCGTCCGTACAGCATGTGTCGGGGCATGCTCCGACACCAGGTACGGAACGATCAGGACCAGTGCCAGTGTCCCCGGTATCCAGGCCGTGCCCTGCAGCACCGCCCACGATGGCGGCACGGCCCCGGGACCGGCGTCCCGCGCCCACAACGTCACCGCCTGCGCCGTGACCGCCGCCACGCCGCCGCCGACCGCGGTCGACGCCACCAGCCAGGCCACGGGATGCATGCGCCGACTCAGGACCACGGCCGCCACCAGGCCGTACACCACCGCGTCCGCGGCATCCACGACGAAGTACCACTGTGTCGCGTCCCAGGGAGGATCCGCCACACCCATCAGCACCAGGGCCGTCACCGCCAGGCCCCAGGTCACCACGAGCACGCCGACGGCGGGGGCCCGATGGCCCCCGCCGTCCATGCCCTGACGGGCCGCCACACCGGTTCCTGCCACGGGCCAAGGCTCCCAGCAGAAGCCGGGGTTGTCACCGCGCAAGCGCCATCACTGCGCCCGACGCAGGGGTACCGCTGCTGCCTACGACGTACGAGTGCTGCGTTCCCCCGCCACCCTGTCCGCCCCGGTCAGTCGAGCGCCCGGATCCGCCCGAAGGCGAACGCCGAGCCGAGGATCAGCAGGTACGGCACGCCGACGAACAGCGCCAGGTACTGGAACGGCGTCAGCTGAGTGACCAGCAGCAGGAATCCGAACAACAGGCTGACGACGCCGATCCAGCGGCTCACCGCGCCCTGCCGGAACGCCGCGACAACCAGTGCGGCGGCGGTGAGCAGCAGCCCCGCCCACGCCCATCCGTACGTGCCCAACTGGGCCAGTTCACCGACGATCGTGTCGGGATCGGTCCTGTCGGCCATCCGCAGGTTGTGAAACGTCTCCGTGCCCATCCCTGCCCCGACCAGGCTCATCACGCCGACCAAAACCATCCCCAGATGTGCGGTCGCGGGTACCAGGCTGCCCGCCGGGCACTGCCGGTCGAGCCGGCGCCGCAGTCCCGCGCCGAAGACCACCGCGCCGAGCGCGGCCGCGGTGAACGCCACCTGGGTGACGAACACCCACCACATGGCCGAACCACCGAGCCGGTCGACCATACGAGCGTTGTCGAGGATGTCGGAGTCCTCGTAGGGCCACAGTGGCCCCGACGCGACGAACACCGCGAGACCGCCGACCGCCGTGACGATGCCTCCCCAGGCCCAGCCGCGGCGCTCCGCGCGCGCACGTGCCGGCTCCGGTGCGGCGCCCGGGCCGATGCCGGTCGAGGACGGGTGTGAGAGTGAAGCGGACATGACGTTTCCCCCTTGGACGGTGCCGGCGGCCACACCGGCCGGCTGTCGGACGTACCCGACAACCGTCGCCTGCCCGGTGTCCCGGACACATGGGGCCGATGTCCCGTTCCGCCGGGCGGGACACCACCGCTCCGAACGACCGACAACGCGTGATGGATCCCGCACGGGTGTGTACGCTCAGCGCCGATCCGAGGGGCCCGAGCCTGCCCGCACGGCGCCTGCGCGTCGGCCGGTGTCGCGCCCCCGCGGTCGATGGACGACGCTTTCCCCTGTGAACACCACCGATGTCACCCTCAGTTCTCCGTCCCCGGTCACGCTCGGGACTTGGCCGACGCCCGTGGAGCCACTGCCCCGACTCGCGGCTGCACTGGGGCTCGGGCAGCACGATCTTTTGATCAAGCGTGACGACCTGACCGGCCTGGGCGGAGGCGGAAACAAGGTACGCAAGCTGGAGTGGACCGTCGGTGCCGCGATCGCCGATGGAGCGGACACGCTCGTGACCACGGGCGCCCCTCAGAGCAATCACGCTCGCCTGACCGCCGCTGCGGCCGCTCGCCTGGGCATCCGCTCTGTACTCGTCTTCCCGGCGACCGAGGGCCGGCCAGGGTCGGGCAATCTGGTGCTCGACGGGCTGTTGGGCGCCCACGTCGTGTGGTCCGGCGCCTCTGACCGGGCAGCTCTGGACGCGGCAGCGGCAGAGGTGTGCGCACGCCTGTCCGAGCAAGGCGCCCGTCCTGCCCTCATTCCCTTCGGTGGCTCGAGCGCTGTGGGCGCGCTGGGGTACGTCCGGTGCGGAGAAGAACTGAGCGAGCAGGTGCCCGACCTCGAAACCGCGGTCGTGGCGCTGGGGTCGGGCGGAACCATGGCGGGGCTGGTTGCCTCGCTCGGCCCCGACCGTGTTCTCGGGGTCGACACCGGCGCCCTCGACGACCCCCTGCCGGTCGTGGCCGCGTTCGTGGCGGACCTCCTCCCCGAAGCCGTGCGGGCCGAGCACCTGAAGATGCGCGGCGACCAGGTCGGTTCCGGCTACGGCGATTTGACGGACGCGGTCAAGTCCGCGCTCACGGTCGCGGCCCGCACGGAAGGGATCATCCTGGATCCCATCTATACCGGCCGAGCGATGGCAGGGCTGATCGCCGCCGTGGAAGACGGCAGCATCCGACCGGGTCGGACGACCGTGTTCGTCCATACGGGAGGGCTGCCGGGGCTCTTCGGGCACCAGGCAGCCGTCGCCTACGGCGAGAACAGCGTGATCAGTGGTCTTTGAGGGGGCAGACGTGGGTCCGCGCTGCCGTCGGACAAGGAGACGACCGGGACGGGCGGATCACCGGGTCTCCGGCTCGTCACCGGGACCGGGAGGCAGCGCCAGATGCGCGAGGTCTCCCGGCGGCGGGGTCGTCACCGGCCAGAGCGGGGCGGGGGTTCCGTCGGCGACCGCGGCCGGGGCGTCGGTCAGGTTCATGCGTTCACGCAGGCGGCCGTAGAAGTCCGTCGGCCCCAGCCGGACGGCCCGCAGGCGGCGTGGCGCCGCGTACACGCCGATCCAGTCCCCCGGGTCGAGCACGCCCCGCAGTTGGCCGTCGATACTGACGGCGGCCTGACCCGACCGTTCGAGCACCCGCAGAGCGATGGGTTCGTCGGGCGCGGCCACGACCGAACGGTTGAACGCCATGTGCGGGGCGACGGGCGTGAAGATGAGGGCTTCGGCGCGGGGGGAGACGACAGGGCCGCCGGCGGCGAAGCTGTAGGCCGTCGAGCCCGTCGGTGTCGCGACCAGCAGCGCGTCGGCGGAGTAGGACGCCAGGAGCCTGCCGGCGAGATAGACGCCGACCGACACCTGCCGGTCCCTCGCCAGTTTCTCCACGACGACGTCGTTGAGCGCCGCTACGTTCAGCGCGATGCCCCAGTCGCCACCGGCCTCGCACTCGGTGCGGATCCGCGGCGGCGGCAGCAGCGGGCCGCGGCCGTAGCGCATCAGCTCCTGCACACCGGAGGGCACCTCCAGAGTGCGTGAGGCGCGCAGGGTGAGCAGCATTCGGCTCTCGACGGTCAGCCGTTCCTCCTGTACGGCGTCCAGCGCGGCGCGCACCACGGTGACGGGTACCTCCGTCAGGAAGCCCACCCGCCCGAGGTCGACGCCCAGGACCAGGGCGTCGTGCTCGGCGGCCAGCCGAGCGCCGCGCAAGAAGGTTCCGTCACCGCCCACTGTGACGATGAGATCGGGATCGCCCGCGGACTCGACCTCCTCCCGGGCACTGTGGCGCCCGCCATCACGCCATACGTCGATGTCCGTGCACTGCACGGCGTTTTCGGCGCACCACGCACGGACGGTTCGAGCGGCGTCCAAGGCTTCTCCGCGTCCTCCGTGAACGACCAAGCCGATACGACGCACCGTCACCTCTGCCTCCGAGCCAACTCTCGCGAATGAACGTGGCACCTGTCCGCACTCGATACCGGCTGCCATCCTCACCGCGCGGCGGACCCCGCCTCGAACGCCACGCCGCTACGCGACTGGGCCGTGCGGCTGAGGCTGTGGTTACCTCCCCGGACATCACCCGGGACCGTTCCGCGACCGCGGTCGGCCAGGCGGTATCTGACAAAGCCGGCACGACCGGTGTCCGACCCGCCTCAGCTCGCCCCCGTCGTCCCGTCCGGGCTCACGGCGAGCGGCGGGCCGTGGGGGCTGCGGTGTCCAGGCCCGCCGCGTGCGCCAGCTTGCGAGTGAAGCGATGCATGTGGGGGTCCAGGGAGTTCAACGGCTCGCCCAGTACCTGCTCGGGGGTCAGCCACCGGATCGCCGTGAACTCCTCCTCGTCGTAGGAAACGATGCTGTCGACGGCGGCGCTGACGACGTACCAGAGCGAAACGTCCGTGTGCTCACCTTGGCCTCGGGTCCGAGTGACCGTCAGGAAGAAGGGCCGCCTTCCGGTGATCGTCGAGGCGGCCGCCGGGATACCCAACTCCTCCAGGCACTCGCGTTCAACCGCGCTCCACGGCGTCTCACCGGGTTCGACGTGCCCACCCGTGGGAAGCCACAGGCCGGCCTTGCGGTGCGCGACGAGCAGCAGCACCCCGCATTCCTCGTCCAGGACGACGAAGTAGCTCACCAGATGCATCGCCGGGACGTCGGGTTTGCGCGTCCTGCAGACCGGCGCCCCGCTGGCGACCCATTCCGTGGCGGTCTCCAGGTGGGTCCGCTCCAGTTCGTCCCAGGGGTCGATGCGCTCGACCATCTCCACAAGCTGGGTGCGAAGCCGCTCGTCACCGATGCTCGGCCGACTGTGAGAGGAGGTCATCCAAGCATCCTGACACGGAGCTCCGACGGAACACCGGGAACCGTCGGCGCGGGTACGCGTCCTCATGGGCCGATACTGCCGGATGGGGGCAAGGCCCTCACACGGGACCTTCCCGCAGGCGTCCCTCCGCTGTTCAGCGGCGTCCGTGACCCGGCTCCAGCTGCTCCGTCACGGCGCCTGCCATGGCTTCCTCGCCCTTGGCATTGGGGTGCGCGGGGGCCGCCGGAGACGCCGGCTGCAGGGGCTCGATCCAGCGGTCCGCGGGCGCCTTGCACATGTCGTGGCCACGTGTGGGCCCGTACGTGTCGACGTACTCCGCGCGGTTCATCCGGGCCACCAGACGCAGCATCAGGTTGAGGTGCTTGCTGGTGTCCCGCAGGTAGGGGAAGTCCTTCGCCGCGAACGGTACCGAGGGGTAGCAGCCGCTGCCGTCGTCCGGCAGCAGGTCCGGGTAGCCGACGACCAGCACGCGGGCATGCGGCGCCCTGGAGTGCACCGCGCGCAGTACAGCGGCGATCTTGGGCATCGTGTCCAGGACGTTGAGCATCAACTGGTCGGTTCCGGACGAGGAGTAGTAGCGCTGGCACGGGTTGCCGGTCAGGTCCGTCGCGCCGAGCCGGGCGCAGGTGGCGATGATGGAGCCGAAGCCGACATCATTGCCGCCGATCTGCACCGTCACCAGGTCGGTGTCGCGCTGCACCGCGTCCAGTTGCGGGTCGTTCGTGCCCTGCGGTTTCCACATGTTCTCGGTGGTCGCCCCGGCGCAGCTCACATCCTTGAAGGCGGTCGTTCTTCGCTCCGCCGCCACGAGTGAGGGGTAGTTGTGGTCCGAGCGCGCACAGTTCGTGTCCACTTGCCGGGGGATCAGCGGTCCCGAGGTGTAGGAGTCCCCGAGAGCCACGTAGTGCGTACCGCGTCCGTGGCTCGCGCCATCGGGGGCGGCCGTGGCCGGTGCCGCTGAGGCCAAGCCGAGTGCGCAGGCACTCACCGCCGCTCCTACGGTTGTGACTCGGCGGCGGCGCAGCGCTGTTGCCTCCGGGTTCCGGTGATCCTTCATGAACTGCTCCCCCAGGGTCCAGGACGGCGCCCCGCTCCGGCGCCTGTGCGGCATTCGCACGTCCGGCTTGTATACCGGTCGGTACGTTCCCGGGACCAGACATCTGCACGAGCCAACTCGACTCGAGTTCGGGGAAGTTGCTGTCGTCGCGGCCCGCCGGCCAAGGCCGGCGAGCCGATATGTGCACCACGGCGGCTCCACCGAACGTGGGTGGGACGGCCGCGTTCTGGCTCTGGCGGTCGGCGAGCCGGCTCAGGACGTCGGCACCTGGTCGTAGGTCCTGAACGTGTAGGTCGCGTCGTAGGCCATCAGGTTCCCGCTCGGCGCCGGAAGGCCGAGCCGCCGGGGTGGCAACCCATCGGCGCGGAAGTGCCGCCGACCGTCCTGGACGCCCTGCGGGACGCGCACCGTCGCGGGGTCAGGATCGTCGCCATCTGCACGGGGGCGTTCGTGCTCGCTCAGGCCGGACTGCTCGACGGGCGCCGCGCCACCACCCCCTGGGTCCGCACCGGCAGGACCTTCGGCGAAGCCCCGTAGGCAAGGTCGCTGACCCGTAGGCATGGTCGCTGCCCCATAGGCATCGTCGCTCCTCGCCGCATCGCGGAGCTGATGCGTGATCGTCCGCGGGAGCGGCTCACTCCGCTCCGCGCTCTTGCTGTCGGCCGTCGTCCTCCGGCGGTGGCCGGTTGTGCGCGGAATCCTCCGCGGTGAGATGTGCCAGGACCTCGACCAGCTCCTGACAGGCCCGTTCCACGGAACGTCTGGTGTTGAGCTGCTCGGTGATCACGGATGAGAGGAGCAGGGCGGTCAGGGCCATGGTTCCGTTGAAGGCCTGGAGCTTGATCATCACCTCGATACGGGTCAGCCCCGCGAACGGGCCGACCGCGTCCGTCGCCGCGATGGTGGCCATGACGGAGGCGAACAGGGCGCACAGCATGCTGCCCACGAGCTGGAAACGCAGAGCAATCCAGATCAGCAGCGGGTAGACGAGGAACAGCATGCTGATGGTGCTGCGGGTGGCCGGCGGGACCAGGACGCCGGCGATGAGGGCCAGCCCCAGGGCCTCCGGCCACCGCGACAGATGAGGGGGCCGGCGCGCCCCGTGCAGCATGAGCAGGAACGGGGTGACGATCAGGACGCCCATCGCGTCGCCCACCCACCACGCCAGCCAGACGGGCCAGAAGTCGCCCGCGTCGAGTCTGCCCCGGAGGACGAGGAGGCCGACGCCGACGGTCGCGCTGATCAGCATGCCGGCCAGGGCACCCAGGAACACCAGCGCGAGGCCGTCCCGCAGACGGCTGAGGTCGGGACGGAAGCCCACCTTGCGCAGCATGAGGCACGAGCAGACCGGGGCGGCGGTGTTTCCGAACAGATTGCCGATCACCACGGGCCGGAACGACGTGATGGACATGATGACGAGAAATGCGCCGAGCGCGATGCCGGGCCAGCAGCGCAGCCCGAAGATCAGCAGGCCGGCCAGCGCGATGCCCGTGGGCGGCCAGATGGGTGTGAACACCGCACCCTCGACGACGAGCTGCCGCAGGAGTCCCAGCCGTCCCGCCGCGTAATAGCAGGCGGCGACAGCCAGCGTCTGGAGGCCCACGACGACAGGCCGGCGCAGATCCTGGGTACGCACCACAGCAGCCATCAGACACCGACGCCGCCGCGTCGGCGAGGCGAGGAACGCGGTTCCCGCCCTACGACTGAACGTCAGGCCCGTCGTGGCGGACGACGAGCACGGCGGCGTCGTCCTCGTGTCCCACGAGCTCGGAAACCTTGATCAGGGCTGCGGCCAGCGGCTCCGCGTCCATGCCAGCGACGGCGGCGATACCGGCCAGTCGAGCGACGTGATCGAGCCCCACGTCGACGTTGAGTGAAGGCCCTTCCACCACGCCGTCCGTGAGCAGGACGAACACCCCGCCCATGGTGAGCCGGTACCGGGTCGTCGGGTACTCCATCCCCTCCTGGATGCCGAGGGGCGGGCCTCCCTCGTCACTGGTGATGCCGGACTTTCCGTCCGCCGAGGCCCAGACGCAGGGAATGTGTCCGGCCCGCGCGCTCTCCACCTCGCCGGTGGCCGGGTCGAGCCGCATGAAGTTGCAGGTGGCGAAGAGGTCGGCGCCGAGGGAGAGGAGCAGGTCGTTCGTCCGGGCGAGGAGTTCCCCCGGCTCGCTCGTGACGGAGGCAAGGGCGCGCAGGCCGACCCTCACCTGGCCCATGAACGCGGCGGCCTCGATGTTGTGGCCCTGAACGTCGCCGATGGACAGCCCGATACGGCCGTCGGGCAGCAGGAACGCGTCGTACCAGTCGCCGCCCACGTTGAGGCCGTGGCAGGCGGGCACGTATCGGGCGGCTACCCGGAATCCCGGGGCTGCGGGCAGCTCTCCGGGCAGCATGCCGCGCTGCAGGGCGATCGCCAGCTCGACCCGGGAACGCTGCACTTCGGCGCGCTCGCGTGCCTGGGCGGTCAGTGACCCGAGTCTGGCCAGCAGCTCGTCGGCGTCGCCCGTAGGGCGCTTATGCGGCATCGATCACTCCTGGGGCGCATTATCCCTTTCAGGGTAAACACCACATATCTACGCCGGTCATGATCCGGAAAATCTTCGAAACTTTCGAAGAGTCTGCCCCTCCCTTGATCTCGAAATCGACAGCACAAACGATCAGCCTTTCCGGGATCGGCCACATCTCTCCATTGACCAGGAGACATACCTTCCGAAGAAGCCCCGAGGTGAGCGAATGTTTCGGCGTCATTGCCGAAACTGTTGACAGTTGACGGGGACAGACCAACACTGTTGGCCATCGACAGGGCTCACCCCCTGCCGACCCGGGTCGCCACGTGACCCGGTCTTCCGGTCGCCGAGCACCCTGCGACCGACCAAGTCCGGCCGTGTTGCGCGACGTCGATGCTCGGTCGCCGTCGCCTCCTGTTCAACGACAACATCGAAGAGTCGTGTCGCGCTGCCCGGCCCCCCACCGGCCTCACCCGTACGAGGAGGAAGCACGCACATGAACGACGCACCCGCACACCCGTCGAACCGCAGCCGCGGCCGCTTCGGGTCGCTCAGCCGCCTCAGGCTGCTCATCAGCAGTGTCTGCACCATGCTGCTCGTCGCCGTGGCCGCACTGACACTGCCCGGCACCGCCAACGCCGACACGACCATCACCACGAACCAGACCGGCACCAACAACGGCTACTACTACTCGTTCTGGACCGACTCGGCCGGGACGGTCTCCATGAACCTGGGCTCCGGCGGCAACTACGGCACCACATGGAGCAACACCGGGAACTTCGTCGCCGGCAAGGGCTGGAGCACCGGCGGACGCAGGAGCGTGACGTACTCGGGCAGCTTCAACCCGTCCGGCAACGCCTACCTGGCCCTGTACGGGTGGTCGACCAACCCGCTCGTGGAGTACTACATCGTCGACAACTGGGGCACCTACCGGCCCACGGGAACGTACATGGGCACCGTCAACAGCGACGGCGGTACGTACGACATCTACAAGACGACGCGGTACAACGCCCCCTCCATCGAGGGCACTCGCACCTTCGATCAGTACTGGAGCGTCCGGCAGTCGAAGAGGACCGGCGGCACCATCACCACCGGCAACCACTTCGACGCCTGGGCCAGCCACGGAATGAACCTGGGCACCTTCAACTACATGATCCTGGCGACCGAGGGCTACCAGAGCAGCGGGAGCTCCAACATCACGGTGGGCGGCACGGGTTCGAGCGGTGGCGGCGGCGGTGGCGGCGGCGGCAGCGGGTGCACCGCGACCCTGTCCGCGGGCCAGCAGTGGAGCGACCGGTACAACCTCAACGTCGCGGTCTCCGGCTCCAACAACTGGACCGTGACGATGAACGTCCCCTCCCCCGAGAAGATCCTCTCCACCTGGAACATCAACGCGAGTTACCCCAGCGCCCAAGTGCTGACCGCCACACCCAACGGCAGCGGCAACAACTTCGGCGTCACCCTCCAGACCAACGGCACCTGGACCTGGCCAACGGTCTCCTGCAGCACGAGTTGACCCCCGAACCCCCGAGGCCGGAGGACCACTCGGCATGAGAGCCAGACCACCTCACTCGTTACGTTCCCTGATCGCGACACTGCCCCTCGTCGCGACGGCCGCCGTGGGCACGCTCACCGTCGACGCCGCCCCGGCGCAGGCCGCCACCTGCAACGGATACGTCGGACTCACCTTCGACGACGGCCCGTCCACCAACACGCCGGCCCTGCTCAACGCCCTCAAGCAGAACGGGCTGCGGGCCACGATGTTCAACGAGGGCCAGTACGCCGCGGCCTACCCGGCCCAGGTGCGGGCCCAGGTCGAAGCCGGCATGTGGGTCGGCAACCACAGCTACTCCCACCCGCATCTGACCCAGCAGAGCCAGGCGCAGATCGACTCGGAGATCTCCCGGACCCAGCAGGCCATCGCCAACGCGGGCGGCGGCACGCCGAGACTGTTCCGCCCGCCGTACGGCGAGACCAACTCGACGGTGAAGGCGGTCGAGGCCAAGTACGGCCTGACCGAGATCATCTGGGACGTGGACTCGCAGGACTGGAACGGCGCCAGTACCGACTCGATCGTGCAGGCCGCCGGCCGGCTCACCAACGGCCAGATCATCCTCATGCACGACTGGCCCGTCAACACGCTCGCCGCGATCCCGCGTATCGCGCAGGGACTGGCCGCACGCGGCCTGTGTGCCGGGATGATCTCTCCGCAGACCGGCCGCGCCGTGGCCCCCGACAATGGCGGCACCGGCGGTGGCGGCGGCAGCGGGTGCACCGCGACCCTGTCCGCGGGCCAGCAGTGGAGCGACCGGTACAACCTCAACGTCGCGGTCTCCGGCTCCAACAACTGGACCGTGACGATGAACGTCCCCTCCCCCGAGAAGATCCTCTCCACCTGGAACATCAACGCGAGTTACCCCAGCGCCCAAGTGCTGACCGCCACACCCAACGGCAGCGGCAACAACTTCGGCGTCACCCTCCAGACCAACGGCACCCGGACCTGGCCAACGGTCTCCTGCAGCACGACCTGATCCCCGAGAACACCCAAAAGGCGCGGCGGTCCATGGCCGCCGCGCCACCCTGCCAAGCCCCCCGGGCGAGCGAGGTGCGTCAACGGATGTCGCCCTCGTCATCCGTGGCCGGCCGGCCAGTCGCCGTCGGACCAGACGGCCGTGTCGGGGATCCGGGCCGCGTATCCCGGGTGCTTCTCCAGGCGGGCGCGGACGCTCGCGTGCACGTGTGCGGCCGGGGGCAGCCTACGGTTGCGGTAGGTGAGCAGGGCCCAGACCCACCCCATCCGGTGCACCGTTCCCAGGGCGTCCTCGGGGACGACGGTCAACTGGCGTGCGTAGGCCCCGGGCTTCAGCAGGAGGCCCGATTCGAGGGCACCGTCCACGATCCACTTCAGGGCGAGGGTGGCGAGCCGGGGATCGTCCTCGAAGGTCCCGCCGACGTCGGAGTGCACCCCGGCGAACCACACCTGCTCGACGGAACCCGGCACCGTCTGCTCCGTGCCGCCGGTCGTGACGAGGTACTCCCGGTACGGCCTGCGCTTCTCGTCGATGGAGACGGCGTGGCGGACCCGGCGGATGCTGCCGGCTTGACGCGTGTACGGCCACCGCAGGTTCCAGCGCAGCACACCGGCCGCCTTCACGGAGTCCCAGATCCCGAGGTACTCGACGGGGATGCCGACACGCCGGCCGACCGCGCCGCTGAACGCGCCCGCGAAACGATGGAGTTGGTCCCAGTCCTGCCGGGACCAGTTCTTGCTCCTGGCGTACACGGACACGGCGTACGGGACGAGGTTCTCCATGCCGGGCCGCATCAGGCCGACCGCCCTGAGCATGCCGGTGAGCGCGCGGGCCGTGTAGGCGCCACGGCTGAAGCCGAAGACGTAGATCCGGTCGCCCGACTGGTAATGCTGCATCAGATACGTGTAGGCCTCGGCCAGGTTGGCTCTCATCCCGGAGCCGAAGGCGAGTCCGAAGAGCCTGGACAGGTACCGGCTGACGGGTGTCCAGGCACCGGCGGCGGAGAAGGTGCCGACACCTGGGTCGTAGTAGGCGATCTGCTCCTCGGGCCGGGACAGGTCCAGCATCTCGAAGAGCCGGACCACGTTCGTGCTCCCTTTCGCCTTCAACTGGTTGCCCGTGCCGTCCAGGCAGATCACAAGATTCTTGGGCATGGCGGGCTCCGCGATTCCGAGGCGGATGCGATCACCTTCACACATCAGGATACAGGGTGCTTTGAGGGTTATATTGGGAGAAACGCCTCACCTCAAGCATGCTCAGAAACAGTCGAGTCACCGGAGGAACCGTGGCCGGTGCCGTGATTCACGACGCTCAGGACACCGGCTCCCCGCGCACCCACGCGCTGGTCGTCGGCGTCGGCAAGTACCCGCATCTGGCAGGCGGTGAGGCGCCGGTGCCCGATTCCGACGGGATGCAGCAACTCAGCTCGCCGCCCGTGTCGGCGCGCGCCTTCGCGACCTGGCTGCTGGCCGAGTACAACGAGCCGCACAAACCCCTCGGCAGTCTCGCACTGCTGCTGAGCGAGGAGCAGCCGGCCCCGTACATCGATCCCCGTACCGGAACCGGCCATGACGTCGAGCCGGCCACCATCGACAACGTCGTCGAGGCCGTCAGACAGTGGTACGACCGCGGCGACAGCCATGTCGGCAACCGGCTCGTCTTCTACTTCTGTGGCCATGGAGTCTCGCAGGGCGAGGACATGGCCCTGCTGGCCGCCGACATCTTCGGCGACCGCTTCAACCCCCTCAACGGCGCACTGGACTTCTCCGGTCTGATGAACGGGCTGAAACGGTGCAAGGCCAGCGAGCAGGTGTTCTTCGTCGACGCCTGCCGGTCCAACTCCGATGTGCTCATCGAGAGTTCGGGCACCCGGTTCGCCGGGCAGACCCCGCTCGGCGCCGGAACGCGGCCGCTCGACCTGCCGCGGCGGTTCCACGTCCCGTACTACGCCACCCTTGCCGGGGACCGCTCGCACGCCCGGCCGGGGCAGGTCAGCCTGTTCACCGAGGCGCTGTTGAGGAGCCTCGCGGGAGCGGCCAGCGACGACCCCGAGGGCGACTGGCTGATCAACACCTCCAATCTGCTGGAGGCCATCGATCACTTCATGCACCAGCCGCGCTTCGCCGGTGCCGTCGTGGGCGTCCAGGTTCCCTCGGTCGGCGAACTGCCGGTGTTCGACCTGCACCGGCTGCCCGGACCACCGCTCGTGCCGGTGTACGTGGGATGCGGCTGCGCGGAGGACAACGCCGCGGCCGAGTTCGTGTGCCGGGAGGGGGGACACGAACGGCTGCGCCGGGCGGCCGGTCAGGCCGACGACGGGGACCCGCAGAGCGAGTGGACCATCGAACTGCGCTTCGGCAACTACGACTTCGAGGCGCGGCTAGGCGACCAGGACGTGCGGACCAAGTCCGTCACGGTACGGCCGGTGTTCCGCCGGATACAGCTGGGGAAGTCATGACCGCCGCCCTGAGCGTCACCGTTGCCCTGAGCCTCCACGAGGCGGATCTGGCGGACGGCGCCAGGGTCGTCGGCAACATCTACTCCTCCGACGGCAGCGGCGCCACCCACCGCAACGTCGTCTTCCCGTGCGGGACTTCGGCGGAACCGGCGCGCTACGAGGTCACCCCCGGCCCCTACGTGGTGTCCGCCACGCTGCCCTCCGGTGTCGTCCTGTCCAAGGACGCCGAGGCGACAGAGGGCGCGGACACACCGGTGACGCTGCGCACGGCTCCCTCGCCCTACGAGTCGCACTCCTGGCAGTACCTCATGGGCAACATCGAGCCGTACGGGGCGTATCACGACGGGGAGAAGATCCCGATGCCCCGCTCCCGGGGGTCGCGCTCCGGTGTCTGGGACAAGGGCGGACTCATCCCGCCGGGGCACGCGGTGTGGGTCGGCGACCCGAAGGCCACGAGCTGGCACTTCACGTCCATGCTCGCGCTGGCCGAGATGCCCGGTCGGCAGCCGGTCGCGCTGGGCATCGCCAGGTCCGCGCCCCATTCCGTCGCCAGTCTCGAACTGGGCGACTCCGCCGCGCGGCTTTACCGGTTCGGTCCGCAGGGCCCGGTCGACCAGCACGGGAAGCCCACCCTGGGCGGCCCCACCGGCCCCAGGCAGTTCCTCGTGGTCTCGCTGGCGGGCACCGAGCACCTCGTCACTCTGCCGGCACCATGGGATTCGGCTCAGATCGAGGTGCTCGTCAACGAACGCCAGAGCCCGACCGGCAGTGCCGTCTCGGTCACCGTGCGCGACAGCCGCGTGGGGCCCGCCCTCGCGTACATGGCCCGCGGGGCCTTCGACGCGGCGGCGGCCCTGGTCAGGGACACCGAGGAGCTGCTCTTCGGCACGATGGAGAACACCCTCGCGGCAGTCGCCGGAGCGTACATCCTGGTCGGCAGCGAGCTCACGGAGCGGCCGCAGCGCTGGGACCCGTGGCTGGACCAGCTGCGGGAGAGGTTCGACTGGCTCAGCGACGGCTCGGTGCTGTGGGCCATGCGCCACCTGCGCCGGGCGCACACCGAGAAGGAACACCTGGCGGCGCGGGACGCGCTGATCGAGGCCTGCGACCGCGGAGTGCCGCTGTTCACCCTGGGCCTCAGCCGGCTCGTCCACGGACTCTCCGAGTTCCCCGACGATCCGGTCTGCGCCCGCAGACTCGACCAGGCACGCCGGCTGTCCTGGCACGTCGACAACCGTGAACCGTTCGTGATCGTCGCCCTGCGCGGGAGGCAACAATGATCAGACTGACCATGATGCCCGGCGAGGACGGCGACTGCCTCCTCCTCGAATACGGTGACGGCGGCTTCGTACGCCGTATCCTCGTCGACGGCGGACGGACCGGGACGTATCCACGGGTCAAGTCCGCGCTCTCCGGCCTCGAAGGTTTCGTCGACCTGCTCGTCGTCACCCACGTCGACCAGGACCACATCCTGGGTGTGCTCGCTCTGCTGGACGATCCCGGCCGACCGGTGGAGTTCGGCGACGTCTGGTTCAACGGGTTCGACCACCTCCTCGACACCGAGGGGTTCGGCGCCCAGGACGGCGAGAAGCTCACCAGTTCGCTGCTGGCGCAGAAGGTCCCGTGGAACGACGCGTTCGGCGGGCGCAGCATCGAAACCGGGCGGGAGTTCGCCTGGTTCGACGACGGTTCCGCGCTGGAGGTGCTCTCCCCCGACCGGCAGCAGCTGGAGAAGCTGGCACCCAAGTGGGTCGAGGAGTGCGCCCGCAACGGCCTGATACCGGGCCGGGACCCCGACGAGGTCGCTCCGGTGCTCGGCTTCGAGCACTTCGGCGGCGTGAACGTGGACCAACTGGCCGAGACGGCGTTCGATCCGGACGGGTCGCCCACCAACCTCACCAGTATCGGCCTGCTCTTCGAGTTCGAGGACCGGCGGATCGTCCTCACCGGCGACGCGGACGACCGCCGGCTCGTGGCGTCGCTGCGGTCACGCGCCGAGGCCGCAGGGGGCCGGCTGCACCTCGACGCACTCAAGGTCGCCCACCACGGCAGCGCCCACAACATCTCGAAGAACCTCCTCGGCCTCCTCGACTGCGACCGCTATCTCATCTCCACGAACGGTGCGCGGCACGGCCACCCGGACGACATCGCCATGGCCCGCATCCTCAAACACGGCGGCCCCGCGAAGGACATCGTCTTCAACTACCGGGACCGCGCGGCCCCTTGGCACCTGAAGGCCCTGGAGAACCGCTTCGGCTACACGGTGACGACGCCTGAGCCCGATGCGGAGGACGGGTTCGTCACCATCGAGCTGTAGAGACGTGGCGGCTCGTCCGAGTGGTGCATCACCCGAGACGGCCGTAGCGTCGGTAGAGAGACCGACCGGGTGCGGAAACGACAGGCGTCGGGGAGTGGGACATGCTGAGACACACACTGAGAGCAGCGGTTACCCTCTGTGCGGCCGCGTCGCTCATCACGGCCCTGGGAACGGCCTCCGCCTCCCCCGCAGCCACGCACGCCGTGAAACAGCAGTCAGGCGACACTGTGCTCGTCGACTGCTTCTGGAAGGCGAAGGTTCGCCCCGCCGACTTCATTCTCGCCTGCGGTGACGGCAACAGCCGCCTCGCCTCGCTTCACTGGACGCACTGGGATCCGGGTTCGGCGGTGGCCAAGGGTTTCAACCTGGTGAACGACTGCAAGCCGTACTGTGCGGCGGGCAAGTTCCACTCGTACCCGGTCATCGTGCTGCTCGAGCGCCCGGAGTCGTGGAAGAAGCACCCACGGACGTCGCACTACGCCCGGATGAGCCTCGTCTTCACCGACGCCAGGCCGCAGGGGTACGCGCGCGTGGTCACGTACCCCCTCTGGAACTAGACCCGCCACCGCGCCCGGCTGCGTGAGCGGAAGCCGCCACGGCCGGCGCTCCGGGACCGCGGCGGCGAACTGGGCATCGGCTGACAACGAGCGCCAACAGCCCGCTACCGGCGAGCAGTCATTCCGCTTCCCCCGCTGTGGGCCGACGCGAGAGTGCCGTCGCCTCACGAACGTCGGTCAGCGGGCGCAGCCGGTAGGTGTATGCGTAGTCGCGGCTCGCGAAGAGCTTGTACTCGTCGTGGGTGTGCGCACCCCAGCTGTTGTCGCCGCCCACACCCATCTGACGGTGGTTCAGCCGTAGCACGACCTCCTCCCGTGGGGTGATCTGGTAGTCGTGACGTGCCCCGACCGAAAGATCCTCCGGGGTGAAGTGCGAGACGTTCACCTCCAGCAGCGGCTCGCCGGAGACGAGCAGTCCCACGCCGTCGCGGCTGGTGAGGGCGACCCAGCGGACGTCGGTCTTGTTGCCGTTCTCCTGCGGGCGCAGGTAGGAGGTCCACTGCCCGGCGACGGTGCCGGAGTACAGGCCCACGTCGGTGGCGTCGTTGCGGTCCCAGTGGTTCTCCTCGGGACCACGGCCGTAGTAGTACAGCTTCTCCAGGCGAGCGGGCAGGAGAAGCAGGGTGCCGACCTCCGGGATGTACGGCAGCGAGGCCGCGCCCGGGTGCAGGGTGTTGTCGACCTTGATCTCGCCGCTTCCGAAAACGGTGTAAGTGGTGGTGTACGTCGATTCCGTTGTCGTGGGCAGCGTCCCGGCGACCTTGATCTCCACGGCCCGGTCGCGCAGCGCCCGTACCCTCACGTCGGTCACCGTGCGGAGGGCGCCGGCATCGCGCCAGGTCTGGTTGCGGGTGTGCTGGCCATTGCCCCGGTCGTTGTCGGTGGGGGCCCGCCAGAAGTTCGGGACCGGCCCGGAGGAGATCAGTTGGGCGCCGCCGGCCCGGTACGAGGTGATGACGCCGGTCTTCTTGTCGACGGTGACAGAGAAGTCCTTGCCCGTGACGGTGACCGACGCGTCGCCGTTCTCGTGGCTGAGCGCCGGAACGTCGTCCAGCGGCACGGGCGTGACGGCGGGGCTGCCGGCGCCGACGGCGAGTTGCTGTTTGGCCACCTCGAAGCCGGCCTTCGCCCACTTCGTGGTCTCCCTGGTGGTGAAGGACAGCCGCAGGAAGTACTCCGCGCCCGGCGCCGGGTCGCCCGGCAGCCCGAAGGGCACGGTGATGTCCTTGCTGGACAGCGGCGCCACGTCCAGCCGGTCACGGCTCAGCTTTCCACGCTGCACCACTTCTCCGTCGCCGACGAGCTCCCAACGTCCGTCGAATTCACGGAGGTTGGTGAAGAGGTACTCGTTGGTGAGGGTGACGGCCGCTCCTGGGGCGAGCAGGCCGCCGGAGGCCGGTGCGGCGTTGATGGCCTGGTAGATCTGCTTGACCTCGGCGGACTTGCCGGTGGCCCCGCGGTCGGCGGTGACGATGCCGTCTCCGGAGAAGGCCCCGTCGTTGGGGTTGTCGCCCCAGTCGCCGCCGTACGCGTAGAACGTCTTCTCGCCGGGCCGTTTCTCGGTGAGGCCGACGGTGGCAGCGTCGAACCAGAACCGTACGCCGTCGTCGCCGGGGCCTCGGCTGTCGGAGGCCAGCTCGGCGGCACTCAGCGCCCTGGCGTACACGCGTGCCCGCCGGACGGTGCCGCTGAACTCCCGGGTGGGGTTGTCGACGTCGGTGGCCAGGGACAGGGGCGCGGTGTTGACGGCGGGGCGCACCGTGGTGGTCCGGGTCGCCCGCACCGAGCCGTCGACGTGGAGGGTCAGGGTGCCCGCCGCCGCATCGAAGACGCCCGCGACGTGGTGCTCGGCGCCGGTCCAGTCGTCCGGCAGCGCCCAGCTCGCGGTGATCCACTGGCCGCTGCCGTAGATGAAGAACTCCAGGGTCCTGTCCGACTGCTTCAGGGCGTACTGGGTGTCGCCCTTGGTGAGAATCGGCTGGTGGTAGCCGGTGACGTGCGGGGTGACCCAGGCCTCCAGGGTGAGGGATCCGGTGAGGTCGAGCGTTGCGTCGCGGGCGAAGACGGTGCCGCCGGAGATGCCCTTGTCGCGGGTGAAGGTGCCGCTGGGGGCGAGGATCTCACCGCGGAGTGCGGCGGGCCCGGCCTCGGTGAACCGCTTGCGCGTCGGGGTGGGCCAGCTGAGGGCCTGGTCGACGAAGTCCCAGATCCAGCCGCCCTGCAGGACGTCGTAGCGGCGGACGAGGTCCCAGTACTTCTTGAAGTTTCCGCTGGAGTTCCCCATCGCGTGGGAGTACTCGATCATCACGTACGGCCGGGTGTCGGCGGTGTCCTTCGCCCGCGCCTCGACGCGGGAGGGACTGTCGTACATCTCGGAGCGGATGTCGCTGATCCCCGGGCGGTCGTCGCCCTCGTACTGGATGACCCGGGTGGGGTCGTAGGAGCGGATCCAGTCGTGCATGGCGGTGAACGTGCTGCCGCCGCCGGCCTCGTTGCCGAGCGACCAGATGACGACCGAGGCGTGGTTCTTGTCACGGTGGACCATGTTCTGGGCGCGGGCCACGCACGCCGTCGTCCACTCGGCATGGTCACCGGGGTACTCGCCGCGGATGCCGTGGGTCTCGAGGTTGGTCTCGCCCACGAGGTACAGGCCGTACTCGTCGGCGAGCTCCAGCCACAGCGGGTTGTTGGGGTAGTGCGAGGTACGGACGCTGTTGATGTTCAACCGCTTGATGATCCCGATGTCCTCGACCAGGTCCGCGCGGGTGAGGGCCGAGCCGCGGGTCGGGTGCATCTCGTGCCGGTTGGTGCCCCGGAAGGAGACGGGCTTGCCGTTGATGCGCATCAGCCCGTCCTTGAGTGCGAACTCGCGCAGGCCGACCCGGTGAGAGAGGGTCTCGATCACCTTGCCCGCCGGGTCGCGCAGCCGGAGCACGGCGGTGTAGAGGTTCGGGTGTTCGGCCGACCACAGGCGCGGCGCGGGCACGGCCTTCGCGGCCTGTACGGTCTTCTCCTCGCCGGAGCCGAGCGCGACGGCCTGCTGCAGCGGTCTGGACCACACCGGGTGGCCGCCCGCGTCGTACAGCTGGGTTTCGACGGAGTACTGAGCGCCGCTCTGTCCGCCGTAGTCCCGGACGCTCGCGGTGACCGACAGTTCGGCCGCCGTGCAGTCGTCGCTCAGCGGGGTGTCCAGCCTGAAGTCGCGCAGGTGCACGGTCGGCGTGGAGTACAGGTAGACCGAGCGGAAGATGCCGCTCAGCCGGATCATGTCCTGGTCCTCCAACCAGTCGCCGTCGGAGTAGCGGTACACCTCCACCGCGATCTGGTTGGTGCCCGGCTTGAGGTGCGGGGTGATGTCGTACTCGGCTGGGTCGTAGGAGTCCTCGTGGTAGCCGACCAACTCGCCGTTGATCCACACGTAGTGGGCGGACTTGACCCCCTCGAAGTGGAGGAACGTCCGCCGTCCCGCCCAGTCGCGCGGGACCGTGAA
Organism: Streptomyces sp. NPDC001315; assembly: GCF_042896175.1. Taxonomy (NCBI): domain Bacteria; kingdom Bacillati; phylum Actinomycetota; class Actinomycetes; order Kitasatosporales; family Streptomycetaceae; genus Streptomyces; species Streptomyces sp. NPDC001315. The sequence goes on from NZ_JBIAWZ010000014.1 coordinate 105,019, forward strand.
GGTCCGACGGTACTGGCCCACGGGGTTGTAGCGGGTGGGAGCGGCCGGCGGCTGCGCCTCCTCGCCCAGGCCGTTGGGGCCCCACCACGGGTAGGTGATGTTGATGTAGATGGGGCGGTCGTAGCCGTGCAACTGCCAGGCGGAGGGAACGGGGATGCTGTCCCAGCCGCTGTCGTCGAGGTCGGTGCGGTGGAAGCCGATGTCCCGGTCGTCGGGGCGGTCCGCGTGGGCGAACTTCCAGGTGCCGTCGAGGCTCAGCCGGTACGGGGAGCGGGTGCGGTCGGCGGCGAGGGCCTGGGCCTGATCCGCGTACGGCATGAGGGTGGTGTGCGGGGGCTCGGTGCCGAGGCGGAAGACGTCGATGTGGCCGTTCCACTCCGGGGTGCCGTCCGCCGCTTCGCTCAGGCGGGCCGCGTGCGCCGCGGCGGGCGACGCCGAAAGGGCGAGCGCACCGAGTACGGCGGCTCCTCCCTCCAGGAGGCGACGGCGGCTGACGACCGCACGTGGCGGGCGGTCCGGCTGGTCCGTGGTCGACACGTGCGGGTGTGCCATGAGCGTGACCCTCCTCGGGACGGACACTGCGCTTCTGTACGGTCTGAGGGCGCGTCAGTTCCTGTCCGATGCTGTCGGTAAACCGAACATCGTGCTCCCCTAGGGACGTTGGGCCGATGCCAGGGCAAGCATCGGGAAGGAATGGAAGTTGACGCCGAGACAGATCTCAACCGCTGGTGGCAGAGGTAATCGCCAAACCAGGATCACCCTAGGACCCGAACACAAGCGAAGCAACGATCCTGTCGGTCTTTGTGTGTTCCTGAGGAGGGTGCGTTCAGCGGCCGGTCGCGCCCGGTTGGGACCTCCGCGCGTTGTTGTAGATGCGCAGGAGGTGTTTGGAGACGGCGCACGGCGTGGTGTCGACATGGCACTGACGGCATGTCCCGACGTGGTGCTCGTAGTTGACGCGCGCTTCGTGCAGGGCGTCGCTCTGTGTAGGCATTCAGCTCTCCGAATGGGGGCGGCGCACCTGTCACAGGGCGCCGATTGACTGGATGACACATCCAAGCGACAAGATCATCATGTTACTGGGAGTAGCGGGAAGTGTGGGTCCGACCACACGGTTCGCCCCTCACCCGGACTGGACCGGATGACCCGTGAGGTGGTCAAGTGCCACCTTGCGGAAGGCCGTCACCAGGCGGTCGCGGTCGTCGGCGCGGGTCGCCAGGACGACGTGTGTGCAGCGCGCCTTCGAGTCGGCGGTGGTGGCCCAGCCGGGGGCGCTACCCGTGCGTCTGTCATGGGGAGCCGACCGGGAGGGGTTGTTCGGCCCAGATCGTCTTGCCGTGGGGAGTCTGGCGGGTGCCCCAGCCCTGGGTGAGCTGGGCGACCATCTGCAGTCCTCGTCCGCCTTCGTCGTAGGTACGGGCACGGCGCAGGTGGGGAGCCGTGCTGCTGGCGTCGGAGACCTCGCAGATCAGGGTCTGGTCCCGGATCAGGCGGAGCCCGATGGGGACGGCTCCGTAGCGGATGGCGTTGGTGACCAGTTCGCTCACGACCAGTTCGGTGATGAACGCCGCGTCCTCGAGCCCCCAGATCGCGAGCTGACGCGTGGCCCGGGCGCGGGCGTCGGCCACCACCGCGGGGTCGGACGGCAGGGCCCACGCCGCGACCTGGTCGGCGTGCAGGGCCCTGGTGCGCACGAGCAGCAGGGCCACGTCGTCGACCGGACTCTGCGGAAGCAACGCCTTGAGGATGGCGTCGCAGGTGACCTCCAACGAGGGCACGGGAGAGCTCAGGGCTTCACGCAGACGCTCCAGACCGAGGCAGATGTCGTGGCCGCGGGACTCGATCAGGCCGTCGGTGTAGAAGGCGAGCAGGCTTCCCTCGGGCAGTTCCAGCTCGGTCGACTCGAACGGCAGGCCTCCGACACCCAGGAGTGGTCCCGGGGTCAGCCTCAGCACCTGGGCCGTGCCGTCGGGGAGCAGCACGATGGGCGGGACATGGCCGGCGCTGGCCAGCGTGCACACGCGGGAGACCGGGTCGTAGACGGCGTACAGGCAGGTCGCGCCGACCTCACCGCTGTCCGGCTCGTCCCAGGAGAGGAGGCTGTCGCTGCCCCAGGTCAGGTGGGTGACGAGGTCGTCGAGGTGGGTGAGCAGCTCGTCCGGGGGCAGGTCCACATCGGCGAGGGTGCGCACGGCGGTGCGCAGCCGCCCCATGGTGGCGGAGGCATGGATGCCGTGACCGACCACGTCGCCGACGACCAGGGCGACACGGGTTCCCGACAGGGGGATGACGTCGAACCAGTCACCGCCCACTCCGGCCCCCGTGCCGGCCGGCAGATAGCGGTGGGCCACCTCGACGGCTGCCTGCCTGGGGAGCTCGCGGGGCAGCAGACTGTGCTGGAGAGTGAGTGCGTTGACGCGTTCGCGGGTGTAGCGGCGCGCGTTGTCCACGGCGACGGCCGCCCGGCCGGCGAGTTCCTCGGCGAGGGACAGATCGTCGTGCTCGAAGGCCTTCGAACCCTCCATGCGGATGAAGACGGCGACACCGAGGGTGCTGCCTCGCGCACGCAACGGGACGGCCATGACCGAGTGGATGCCGTACTCCTGGACGCGGACGAACCTCGTCGCGTGTTCGGCGATCCAGCGGCCGAAGTCGGGATCCTGCACACCGCTGATCACGGGTTTCCCGCCGGTCAGGGCCCGGGCCGGGGGTGAGAACGCGGGGTAGGTGTCGAGCTCGCCGAGTTCGATGGCGGCTTCGGGCACGCCCGCCGTGGACGACTGGTGCGCGACCCTGCGCAGGATCACCCCGGCGGCGACCGAACCCGCGGCGGGCTCGTGCCCGCGTGCCACGGTGTCGAGGAGATCCACGCTGACGAAGTCGGCGATCCGCGGAACGGCCAGGTCGGCGAGCTCCTGGGCGGTGCGGGTCACGTTCAGCGTGGTGCCGATACGGGTGCCTGCCTCGTTGAGCAGGGCCAGGCGTTGCCGGGCCGAGCGCTGCTCGCTGTTGTCGAACGCCGCCGTGCCGACACCGACCACCCGCTGCGTGGCGGGGTCCCGGACGGGCCACAGTTCGATGATCCAGGAGCTGCGTCGGCCGGCCGGCGGAGCCGGGGCGGGGCGCTCGTAGCGCATCGGCTCCCCCTCCTCGGCGACCCTGCGTACGCAGCGCAGGAGTCCCTGGTCGGCACGGGTTGCGCCGACCGGGTCCGGATACGGCGACGTGCCGGACGCGGCCGCGTTCGGCTGCCATGTGCCGGAGACGGTGGAGTAAGTGGACAGCGCGATCGAAGACTGGGTGTAGGCCCATTGCATGAGCGTGCGGTCCCGCTCCGACGCGACCGCGGCGGTGGTGGCGGTCACGAGGAACCCCTCGGCCGTGCCGTCGGCACCCAGCGTGGGATGGACCTGCAGGGACACCTCGACGTGGTGGCCGTCCCGGTGCCGGAGCACCGCCTTGCCGCTCCACTCATGGGATCCGGCCGGGGAGAACCCCGTCACCTCGGGGGTGTTCCGCACGACCAGGAGGTCGGCGGCGGCGCGTCCCACCACCTCCGGCGCGTGATGGCCCAGCAGCCGCCGGGCCGCCTCGCTCCACCCTGTGACGACGCCCTCCAGGCTCATGGTGGCCGCGGCGACATCGGACGACCACACGTAGTGACCGGAACCCTGGTCAGAAACGGTCATTTTGGCTCAATTCGCACCAGTGATGTTACTCACAGTTCTAGCCTGCCCCACCCGCGGATGTTTCGAACAAATCAGACTCGCGGGCGCGGCGGCCCGCACGCATCCCTCGGCCCCACACGCAGGAGAGCCAGGTCACATTCCGGCCGAGGGCAAGGTCACAGCCGCGCCCCCTGCTGCTCCTTTGTTGATCTGGCCTAGCATCCCAGCATGACGGTCCTGCCTGACGACGGGCTCTCGCTGGCCGCCGAGTTCCCTGACACGACACATGAGCAGTGGCAACGCCTGGTGGCGGGTGTCCTGCGCAAGTCGGGCAAGGACGTCTCGGGCGACGCAGCCGAGGACACCCTGTCCACCGCCCTCGAGGACGGGTTGCTCACCCGGCCCCTCTACACCGCGCGCGACGCCGCGCCGGACCCCGGCTTCCCCGGATTCGCACCGTTCGTGCGCGGGGGCCGAGCCGAAGGGAACACCACCGGCGGCTGGGACGTACGCCAGCGCCACACCACGGCGGACAACGCCGCCGTCCTCACCGACCTGGAGAACGGCGTCACCTCGCTGTGGCTCGTCGTCGGTGACGGCGGTGTCCCCGTGGAGTCGCTCGGCGACGTGCTCGACGGTGTCCTTCTCGACCTGGCTCCGGTCGCCCTCGACGCGGGGGGCGAGGTCGATTCCGCCGCACGTGAGTTGCTGCGCCTGTACGGCGAGCGCGGCGTCGCCAAGGACGCGGCGCGCGGCAACCTGGGGGCGGATCCGCTCGGCCACGAGGCCCGTACGGGTGCCGAGCTCGGCTTCTCCCCCGTGACCGGGCTCGCGCGGCTGTGTACCGAGGAGTACCCGGGGCTGCGGGCGCTCACCGTGGACGCGCTGCCGTACCACGAGGCCGGGGGCTCGGCCGCACAGGAGCTGGGCTGCTCCCTCGCGACCGGTGTCGCCTACCTGCGCGAACTGACCGAAGCGGGGCTGAGCGTCGAACAGGCCTGTGCTCAGCTGGAGTTCCGCTACGCGGCCACCGCCGACCAGTTCCTGACCGTCGCCAAGCTGCGCGCCGCGCGCCGGCTGTGGGCGCGGGTCGCCGAGGTGTGCGGGGCACCGGGCGGGGGCGCGCAGGTGCAGCACGCCGTGTCGTCGCCGGTGATGATGTCGCGCCGCGACCCGTGGGTGAACATGCTGCGCACCACGGTCGCCACACTGGCCGCCGGGGTCGGCGGTGCCGACTCCGTCACCGTTCTGCCCTTCGACCAGTCGCTCGGGCTGCCGGACGCCTTCGCGCGCCGCATCGCCCGCAACACGTCGACCATCCTGGTCGAGGAGTCCCACCTGGCTCGGGTCATCGACCCGGCGGGGGGCTCCTGGTACGTGGAGCGGCTGACGGACGAACTCGCCCGTGCGGGCTGGGAGATCTTCCAGTGGATCGAGGGGATCGGCGGTCAGGCCGCCGCCCTGCGCTCCGGGCGCCTGGGCGAGGAGCTCGCCGCCACCTGGGAGGCACGCAGCGCCAGGCTCGCCGAGCGCCGCGAGCCCATCACCGGCGTCAGCGAGTTCCCGCATCTCGCCGAGCGGCTCGTCGAGCGCCAGGCCGCGCCCGAGCGGCCGTCCGGCGGACTGCCGCGCGTACGGCGCGACGAGGCGTACGAGGAGCTGCGCGCCCGCTCCGACGCCCATCTCGCCGCCACCGGGACCCGGCCGCGCGTCTTCCTCGCCCCGATCGGTCCCGCCGCCGCCCACACCGCGCGCACGACCTTCGCCGCCAACCTCTTCCAGGCGGGCGGCATCGAGCCCGTCACCGAGGGCAGCTTCGAGGACAGCGGCGCCACCGAGGTCTGTCTCTGCTCCAGTGACGCGCTGTACGAGGAGCAGGCAGCCGCCCTGGCCGAAAAGCTCAGGTCGGCGGGCGCCTCGCACGTGTTCCTCGCCGGTCGCCCCGGGCAGTACCCCGGGATCGACTCGTACGTCTTCGCGGGCTGCGACGCCGTGGCCGTGCTGTCCGCGACCCTCGACCGCATGGGAGTGTCCTGATGGGAATCCCCGACTTCTCCGGGATCGAACTGGGCAGCCCGACTGTCGACGGCGGCGCCGACGAGTGGCGCGACGCCCTCAAGAAGGCCGCCGACGGGGACGATCTCAGCTGGGAGACCCCGGAGGGCATCGCGGTCAAGCCGCTGTACACCGGCCGTGACCTGGAGGGCCTGGACTTCCTGGGGACGTACCCGGGCACGGCTCCGTTTCTGCGCGGGCCGTACCCGACGATGTACGTCAACCAGCCCTGGACCATCCGCCAGTACGCGGGCTTCTCCACCGCCGAGGAGTCCAACGCGTTCTACCGGCGCAATCTGGCGGCCGGTCAGAAGGGCCTGTCCGTCGCCTTCGACCTCCCCACCCATCGCGGCTACGACAGCGACCACCCGCGGGTGACCGGCGACGTCGGCATGGCGGGCGTGGCCATCGACTCGATCTACGACATGCGGCAGCTCTTCGACGGCATCCCGCTGGACAAGATGTCCGTGTCGATGACGATGAACGGCGCCGTGCTGCCGGTGCTCGCGCTGTACATCGTGGCGGCCGAGGAGCAGGGTGTGCCGGCGGAGAAGCTGGCGGGGACCATCCAGAACGACATCCTCAAGGAGTTCATGGTCCGCAACACCTACATCTATCCGCCGAAGCCGTCGATGCGGATCATCTCCGACATCTTCGCCTTCACCTCGCAGCGGATGCCGCGCTACAACTCCATCTCCATCTCCGGCTACCACATCCAGGAGGCGGGAGCGACGGCCGACCTGGAGCTCGCGTACACCCTCGCGGACGGCGTGGAGTACATCCGGGCCGGGCGGGAGGCGGGACTGGACGTGGACGCGTTCGCGCCGCGGCTCTCCTTCTTCTGGGCGATCGGCATGAACTTCTTCATGGAGATCGCCAAGCTGCGGGCGGCGCGGCTGCTGTGGGCGAAGCTGGTCAAGCAGTTCGACCCGCAGAACGCCAAGTCCCTTTCGCTGCGCACCCATTCACAGACCTCCGGCTGGTCGCTGACCGCGCAGGACGTGTTCAACAACGTCACGCGTACGTGCGTCGAGGCGATGGCGGCGACCCAGGGCCACACCCAGTCGCTGCACACCAACGCCCTCGACGAGGCGCTCGCGCTGCCCACCGACTTCTCGGCGCGCATCGCCCGCAACACCCAGCTCCTCATTCAGCAGGAGTCGGGCACGACCCGGGTCATCGACCCGTGGGGCGGCAGCGCCTACGTCGAGAAGCTGACGTACGACCTGGCCCGCCGGGCCTGGCAGCACATCCAGGAGGTCGAGGAGGCGGGCGGCATGGCCAAGGCCATCGACGCGGGCATCCCGAAGCTGCGCATCGAGGAGGCCGCGGCCCGTACCCAGGCCCGTATCGACTCCGGGCGTCAGCCGGTGATCGGCGTCAACAAGTACCGCGTCGACAGCGACGAGCAGATCGAGGTGCTCAAGGTCGACAACTCCTCCGTACGCGCCCAGCAGATCGAGAAGCTGCGGCGGCTGCGGGCCGAGCGGGACGAGACCGCGTGCCGGGACGCGCTCGACGCGCTGACCAGGGCCGCCGGGGGCGACGGCAACCTGCTGGAGCTGGCGGTGCGCGCGGCACGCGCGAAGGCCACCGTCGGAGAGATCTCCGACGCCCTGGAAAAGGTGTACGGACGGCACGCGAGCCAGATCCGTACGATCTCCGGCGTGTACCGCAACGAAGCAGGCGAGTCCCCGTCCGTGGACCGTACCCGGGCGCTGGTGGACTCCTTCCAGGAGGCCGAGGGGCGCCGACCGCGCATCCTGGTCGCCAAGATGGGCCAGGACGGCCACGACCGTGGCCAGAAGGTGATCGCCACCGCCTTCGCCGACCTCGGCTTCGACGTGGACGTCGGCCCGCTGTTCCAGACGCCGGCCGAGGTGGCCCGCCAGGCCGTCGAGGCGGACGTGCACATCGTCGGGGTGTCGTCGCTGGCCGCCGGGCACCTCACCCTCGTACCGGCGCTCAAGGAACAGCTCGCCGAGGAGGGGCGCGAGGACATCATGATCGTGGTCGGTGGGGTGATTCCGCCACAGGACGTGCCGACGCTGCTGGAGATGGGCGCGGCGGCCGTGTTCCCGCCCGGGACGGTGATCCCGGACGCGGCGTACGACCTGGTGCGGCGGCTGTCGGCCGATCTCGGGCACGGCCTCTGAGCCCATGGCGATCGACCTCGACACGTATGTGAAGGGTGTCCTCGACGGGAAGCGTGCGATCGTCGCCCGCGCCATCACGCTCGTCGAGTCCACCCGGCCCCAGCACCGGGCGCTGGCCCAGGAGTTGCTCACCGAGCTGCTGCCGCACAGCGGCCGGGCGCGACGGATCGGCGTCAGCGGGGTGCCGGGCGTGGGCAAGTCCACGTTCATCGACGCGTTCGGCACCATGCTGACCTCGCTCGGCCACCGGGTCGCGGTGCTCGCCGTCGACCCGTCCTCCAGCCGGACGGGCGGGTCGATCCTCGGCGACAAGACACGCATGGAACGACTGGCCGTGGACGCGGCCGCCTTCGTACGCCCCTCCCCCACCGCCGGCACCCTCGGCGGTGTCGCCAAGGCCACGCGCGAGTCGATCGTGGTCATGGAGGCCGCGGGCTACGACGTCGTCCTGGTGGAGACGGTCGGCGTCGGCCAGTCCGAGACGGCCGTCGCGAACATGGTCGACTCCTTCCTGCTGCTCACCCTCGCCCGCACCGGCGACCAGCTCCAGGGCATCAAGAAGGGCGTCCTGGAACTCGCCGACGTCATCGCCGTGAACAAGGCGGACGGTCCGCACGAGCGCGACGCCCAGGCGGCCGCACGGGAGTTGGCGGGAGCGCTGCGGCTCATGCACGGCAAGGACGCGGTCTGGGCACCTCCGGTACTGAGCTGCAGCGCGCGCGAATCGAGCGGCCTGGACACCGTCTGGGAGCGGCTGGAGCAGCACCGCACCCTACTGGACTCGACCGGGCGGCTGGCAGCGAAGCGGCGGGAGCAGCAGGTCGACTGGACCTGGTCGATGGTCCGCGACGAACTCCTCGGCCGCCTGCACGCCGACCGGGCCGTACGCGAACTCACGCCCGGGCTGGAACAGCAGGTCAGAGACGGGGAGTTGACGGCCACCCTGGCCGCGGAGCGCATTCTGGGGGCCTTCGGCGGGCGAGCGACCGGCAGCTGACCGGGCCTTGCCCTCGCCGCACGGCCGGGGCAAGGAGCCCCTGCGCACGGCCGTCGCTGCCCTCGGATACGCTGGCCCGCCGGATCGAGGGGAGAGACGAACATGCGGGTCGGGGCGGGGAAACGGGCGTGGCACGGGCTGGCCCCGGTGCTGGTGCTGGTCGGGGCATTGACGGCGTGCGGCCAGGATCAGGACGCGGAGAAGAACAGCAAGGCCTCGGCGAAGACATCGGCGGCCGCGGAGTCCGGCGGCACGAGCGGCACGGGCGCCGAGAGCGGCGGCACCATCGGTGCCGACGGATCGGCCTGTGAGCTGCCCGTCACCTTCGACCTCGCCCGGAAGTGGAAGGCGGAAGCCATCGACAACGGAGCCGCCGGCAGTGCGGAGCTCGGCGACATGATCCTGCGCCAGGGGCCGGTCGCCGCCGTGTGCGAGATCGACGCCAAGCCCGCCGGGAACATCGGTTTCCTCCGCGTCTTCACCGGCGCCCCGGGCGACGCCGACACCCGTGCCGTCCTGGAGGCGTTCGTCGCGGACGAGGGAAAGGTGAGCGAGGAGAAGTACGCCACGTTCAAGGCGGGTGATCTCGAGGGCGTCGAGGTGAAGTACCTGTACACGAGCGAACTCCTGGACGAGACGAAGGAGGAGAGCGCCCTCGCCGTCTCCACGTCCGACGGGCCGGTCGTCCTCCACCTCGGCGGAATGGACACCGAGGAGCACGAGGCGATGCTGCCGGCCCTCGAACTCGCCAAACGCACCCTGCGCGCCGCCTGAGGCTCGGTGGCAGCACGTTCCCGGTGACCGAGGCCTCCTGGACGGACCCCAGGACGAGGCCTGGTGTCCGGGCAGCTACTGCAACTGCACGGCCGATCCGACGATCGTCCAGGCCCGCGGCTTCCAGGTGCCGGTCAGGTCCGGCATCAGGATGCACTGGTTCGAGCCGAACGGGCACGTGCGCGCCCCGGGACGGACATGGCCGTCCCGGGGCGCGCAGGTCAGCCGTTGGCGAGGGCCTGCACCCTGTCCAGAGCCCCGTTGAACCTGTCGTGGTCGCCGACCGTCGGCCCCGACGACGTGTACTGCCACATCGTGTGGGTCGACCAGCCCGCCGGCAGTGTGCCCGGTGCGGAGGCGTACCGGGCGATCCACAGGGGGGTACTGGCGCCGAAGCCGCTGTAGTTGCCGGTGCACTGGGTCCACCAGCTGGTCGCCGTGTAGAGCACGGCATCGCGGCCCGTGCGGGCCTTGTACGTCGTCAGAAAGTCGCGGATCCAGGAGACCATGGCGCTCTTGGTCTTGCCGTAGCAGTCGCCCCCGTACGGGTTCCACTCGATGTCCAGCACACCGGGCAGCGTCTTGCCGTCCTTGGACCAGCCGCCGCCGTGGTCGACGAAGTAGTTGGCCTGGGTGGCGCCGCTGGAGGTGTCGGGGGTGGCGAAGTGGTACCCGCCGCGGATCATGCCGACGTCGTAGGAGCCGTTGTACTGCTGGGCGAAGTACGGGTTGGTGTAGTACGTGCCTTCCGTGGCCTTGGTGTAGGCCCACTTGACCCCGCTGTTCCACAGGGTCGACCAGGCGACGTTGCCCTGGTAGCTGGCCACGTCCACGCCCTCGGTCTGCGTGGCTCTGGCGTTGGGCGGTAAGCCGTCCTGCCCGTCGTGGGCCACGACGCCCATGCCCATGTAGGCGAGGCCGCGTTCGGGCGGGCCGTCGGTCGACGAGGCGGAAGCGGAGGGGAGTTGGAGGAGTGAGAACGCGCCGACCAGGATGCCGGTCACGAGCAGGGGGAGGCGGCCGACGGCCGCGAATATGGGTCTTTGCACGAAACCCATCTGACCCGCTGTCGCTCGGAACCGCATCTCAAGTACGCCCGCAGCGGGATGTCACCGGGGCGCGGCTGGTCCGTGCGAGTGGCCCCGGCCACGGTCGCTGAGCGTTGCCGTCGTCCTCCGCGAGGGTCTGCGCGAGGAGCGCGTTCGCGTGACCGTGGCCCGGGCCGTGCTCGGTCTTCAGCCGGGCGACGAGTTCCATGTGCCGGGTGAGCGGCGGGCAGCGGATCAAGTCCTTCCCGTGCGCGACGGGGCGGCCGTACTCGAAGCGGCGCGGGGATTACCTCCCGGGTCATCGACCCCGACCGTGCGGCCCGGCAGTCTTGTCGGTGCGGGAGCGGCCCGGGACGAGGCCGCCGGCACGACCACCGCAGCAGTGTCCGCCCGGAGCGTCACGACGAACAGGGAGATCACATGTCCGCCTACGCCATCGGCAACCTCCGTCCCCCCACCCGGCTGCCCGAGGACACGTTCACGTACATCGAGCGCGTCCAGGACACCCTGGACCCCTTCGGCGGACGGTTCCTCGTCCACGGAGCACAGCAGCGCGAGGTCCCCGAGGGGTCCTGGCCGGAGGCCCTCGTCATCATCGCCTTCCCCTCCTACGCCGACGCGCAGGCCTGGTACCACTCCCCCGCCTACCAGGAGCTGCTGCCGCTGCGCACCCGGCACATCGACGGCGACGTCCTCCTCATCGACGGCGTCCCCGAGGACTACGACCCTGCCGCGACCGCCCGGGCGCTGCGGGCCGCGCAGGCCGCCACCTGAGGTGATCCGAACGGGCGCGGCCGAGTCGCGGGCCCGGCACGGCGCGTCGACGATGGGCTGGACCCCTTCGCCACCACCGCCGAGGACACCGCGATGACCCGATTCCCCACCGCAGCCGCCCCCAGGTCGCGTTCCCTCGCGGCGCGTCCCCTCGCCGCGTCAGTTGTCGCACTCGCCTGCTTCGTCGCGCTCGGTGCGCTCGCCGGGTGCGGCGGCGGCAATGGGAACGGCACGGGCACCACGGCGACCGGCACATCCGCTCCGGTGACCGGCTCCTTCTCCGGGATGACGCCGTCCGCGCTGGCGTCCTCCGCGGCGTCCGCCGTCGCCTCCGCCCGGTCATCCGCATCCGCGGCGCTGTCGTCCGCCGCCGCACGCGCCTCGGAGTTCGAGGCATCGGTCGACGCGAACACCGCTCGGGCGAGCGCCACCGCGAAGAAGGCCCTCGAGGGCGTCAAGGGACGCGGCAACGCCGTGTCCGAGGTCGGCCTGAGCGGCGTGCCGAAGGCGCAGACGGGGGGTGTCCTGGCGGTTCTGGTCCGCATCACCAACAAGACCGACAAGAAGGCCTCGTACGCGGTGCAGGTCGACTTCGAGGACGCCGACGGCAAGGTGGTGGAGACCAGGTACGTCGGTGCGGAGAACCTCGCGCCCGGCGCGAGCAAGGAACCCATCGCCTTCAGCAGACAGTCCGCCGGCATGGAGGTCACCGCCCGGCTGGCGAAGGCACAGCGATACTGACGCCCCGCCGGAAAACCAGGTGATCCGCACACGTGTCCATCCCTGACGTGACGGCATGGACCACCACAGCGGCGCGGACGACGCCTGGAACATCGCGGCGCTCGTGCTCGACCTCGCAGAGCGGGGGGCCTGGCCCTTGGCTGCGGAGGTCTCCTGAGGCGACGACGCCCGTACGGCAGCGCGCAGACGTGTTCCTCCAAACGGCCGGCGCGGCGGCTCCTCGATCACGCCGAGCCGGCTTCGCCGTGAGCACGGCACCCGGGTGGAAGCACGTTAACCGACTGCCGGTGGGGGCACTCGGGGCCGAGGTGGACCCGCCCCGGGCCGCCGCCGTCTGCCTGGAGGTGCAAGGACATGGGTCACGGTGGAAACGTCATCGACGAACTGGTCACCGATCACCGGGAGGTCGAGGAGATCTTCGGCCGTATGGAGTCGCTGCCACCCGGCACCAAGGACCGCAAGGTCTACGCCGACCAGGCCACCATGGAGCTGGTCCGGCACTCGGTCGCCGAGGAGGCGTACCTGTACCCGGCCGTGCGCGAGCACGTGGCGAACGGTGACGCCCTGGCCGACAAGGAGCTCGAGGACCACTCGAAGGCCGAGCGGATCATGAAGGACCTGGAGGGCTGCGAGGCGGACGATCCCGAGTTCGACCGGCTCATCGGCGAGCTGATGCGCGAGATCCGCTCGCACATCGCCGACGAGGAACAGAACCTCTTTCCCCGGCTGCGCGCGGCATGTACCCCGGACGCACTCGACCACCTGGGCGACAAGGTGCGCATGGCCAAGAAGGTGGCGCCCACGCGCCCCCACCCGTCCGCCCCGGACACCCCTCCCGCGAACAAGCTGCTGGCCCCGGGCGCCGGGCTGGTCGACCGGCTGCGCGACGCGCTGACCGGGCGCGGCAAGATGGACTGACCGACAGACGCTCTCCCGTGTCGTCGATCGTCCGGTACGACAGCCTGAGCCCGGATTCCCACTCGGGCGACGTGGCCCGCCGGGTCTCGAGGTGAGGTCCCCGCGGATCGGACCGAAGCGAGATCTTCCGGCCGTTCCCCCGGGGGAAGCCGGCGCCGTCAGGCGATGAGGGCCTGTCCCGGCGTGAGGCGGTCCAGAAGCTGGGTGTGGTGCAGCGCGGTCACGGGGGCGAGGAGGTCGGGGTGACGCAGCAGCGCCGCCGCACGCCGGTCGCCCTCGTCGGGTGCGACGAGACGGCGGAACTCCACCGGCGTACCGCCCGCGTGATCGCCCCCGGCGACCGCGGCCACCGCGAGGCCGGCCAGCTCCGAGTCGACGAGCAGACAGGCCGCCCAGCTCGCCACGACCTCGTCGACCCAGCTGCGCCAGGCATCCGCGTCCGGGTCATCGCCCTGGGCGCCGTCCGCGCCCGTGATCCAGTCGAGCCGGGCTGCGCCCCCTGGCCCCGCGATCCCGACCAGCGAGGCGTCCATCGACGTCGGGTAACGCAGCCAGGCCGCGACGGTCACGGCCTGCCGGGCCTGCACCTCGCACAGCGCGGAGGCGAGCGCGCCGCCGCAGGCGGGATAGGCGCGGGTCAGCCACTGAGCGGTCGCCGCTATGAGCGGGGAGAGATCTTCGTGCACTGCCGGACCGTCCGAGACACTTTCGGGGAACAGGGGCATGGAGCCACGGGAGGACGTGAGAACCGTAGCCCCCGGACCGTGCCGTTCGGTGTGGCCCAAACCTCTTTCACGGCGTGGGGTAGGCCACAGCGCATCGAAAATCCTGGTGATTCCGGGCCGGGTCCTCGCCTAGGGTCGTCGCGCCGGACGACAACGCGCGCCGGCGCCGGATCACTGTGCCCTGGAGGTCGAATCGTGCGCTGTCGGGAACTCGGACGCAGCGGGTTGTCCGTCTCGGAGATCGGCTACGGCGCCTGGGGCATCGGCGAGTCGGCGTGGGTGGGTGCCACCGAGGACGAGTCCGAGCGCGCGCTCAACCGTGCCCTGGACCTCGGCGTGAACCTCATCGACACGGCCCGCGGTTACGGAGAGAGCGAGCGCATCGTCGGCCGGGTGGTGCGGGGCCGGGCCGGGGACCCGGTGTACGTCGCGACCAAGGTGCCGCCGAAGAACGGGCAGTGGCCCGCCCCGGACGGAGTGGATCCGGCCGACGCCTTCCCGGGCGCGCACATCCGCAGCAGTCTCGAGACCAGCCTGCGCGCCGCCGGCCTCGATCACTTCGACGTGCTGCAGTTCCACGTCTGGAACGACGAGTGGGTCGGCCGGGGGGACTGGCTGGAGACGATCGACGCGCTCAAGCGGGAAGGCAAGATCCGTCTGTTCGGCGTCTCCGTCAACGACCACGAGCCGGACAGCGCCGTGCAGCTGGTGCGCAGCGGCGTCGTGGACACCGTCCAGGTGATCTACAACATCTTCGACCAGGCACCCGCCGAGAACCTGTTCCCCGCCTGCCGGGAACACGGCGTCGGCGTCATCGTCCGTGTCGCCCTCGACGAGGGCGGGCTCACCGGGCGGATCACGGCCGGGACGTCGTTTCCCGAGGGCGACTTCCGCAACCGCTACTTCCGCGACGACCGTCCCGCACAGGTGGAGCGGCGGGTCGCCGCGATCACCGCGGACCTGGGCATCGCCCCGGAGGACATGGCGGAGACCGCGTTGCGGTTCGTGCTGAGTGAGCCCGCCGTGTCCACCGTCATCCCGGGCATGCGCTCCGTACGCAACGTCGAGCGCAACACCGCGCTCAGCGACGGGCACCTGCTGTCGGGTGAGCTCCTCGGACTCCTGGCCGAGCACCGGTGGCAGCGCAACTTCTACCACTGATCACAGGCGGGCCCCGTCCGGTTGCGGACGCGCCGTCAGCGGGCGAGGGCGGTGCCCCGGCCGAGGTAGGTCAGGGGGCCCGGGTCCGGCACGGCGATCGGTTGGAAACCGAGCCGGTCGTAGAAGGCGCGCGCGGCTGTGTTGACGGTCACCATGCCCAGGTGCACCGCCGGTACGCCGCGCTCGTGCAGGGCGGTGAGGAAGGTGTACATCAGTTGCCTGCCGTAGCCACGTCGCTGCCACTCGGGGAGCAGGTCGATGTGCAAGTGCGCCGGGTAGGCCGTGAGTTCGGGGAGGACCATCCGCTCGGGACGATGCAGCAGACCGATCATCTCCTCCGACGGTGTGGTGGGCGGGCCCGGCAGCGGCGGGTAGCGGCCGGTGACACGGGGGATCCAGCGGCTGCGGAAGTCCAGGGCGAACCGCTCGGTGTCGGCGGTCCCGAGGACGTAGCCGCCGACACCGCCACGGCCGTCGTCGAGGACGAAGGCGAGCTCGGGTTCGAGATGGCAGTAGGGATCGGCGAACAAGGTCGGCATCAGCTGCTGGTCCGGATAGACGTCCCGCGCGTCGCCGCCGTTGTGCGCCGTTCTCACGCACACGTCCGCGACGCCGTCCCGGTCCGACCGGCGGAAGGGACGCACCCTCGGCTCGTGATCCATGACTGGCATCCTGCCCATCGTGGGAGCGCTCCCGCAAGCCATTCGGGACGACGGGTACCGGTCGACGCCGGCCGCTGATGTGCGCCTCTGAGCCCGCACGCCAACCGCCGCCGACGTGCCGCTCGGAGCCCGCTCGGAGTCGGCTGGAGACCGTGCCCCCTCGAAGCCCGCTCAGGAGGAACCGGTCCCGAGGCCCTCGGTCGTGTACGCGCACTCGGTGTAGATGTAGCCGGACTCGAGCTTGGCCGTGTCGGAACCGGGCGACGAGACGTTGCCGTTCTTCGGCTTGTGCACGAAGTACGTGGTGCCGGTCGGGAGGCTGATGGTGCGCTGCGGGTAGTTCCTGCCGCTGTCGCTGCAGGGGTCGAAGCCCGGCGTGAGGGTGGTGTTGAGGGAGTACGTCCTGCAGCTGCCGCAGGCCTTGAGGGTGAAGCTGCCGGTGACCGGGCCCGTGTAGAGGACGGTGATCTCGTCGGGGCTGTCGTTCTTGAC
Source organism: Streptomyces sp. NPDC001315 (assembly GCF_042896175.1). NCBI lineage: Bacteria > Bacillati > Actinomycetota > Actinomycetes > Kitasatosporales > Streptomycetaceae > Streptomyces > Streptomyces sp. NPDC001315. Next base: position 121,191 of record NZ_JBIAWZ010000014.1, read on the forward strand.
GGTGACCGAGATGCTGCCGCCCGAACGGGTGGTGGGCAGGTGCTTTCCGGCGGCCGGCACCGTCTGGGCGATCTCCGCCGCGATGGCGATCTTCTTGGCCAGCGCGCTGTTCTTGTTGTTCTTGTGGGCGGCGACGAACTCGGTCATGGTGGTCTGTGCCGCCTCGAAGTCACCGTCCTTGTACTGGTCGACTCCGCACGTGTACGTGCCCGAGTCGGCGCTCCCCTGGGCGCGTCGGGCGTCCTTGGCCAGGGCCTGGACGATGCCCGCCCGCTCCCCCGGCAGACCCTCGATCTGGCTGCTGAGGGTCCCCAACCGCTCGACCGCCGCGCACGGTTCGTCTCCGCGCACGTCCTTCTCCGCGGCGCCGACGGCGGAGGCGACGGCCGGTTCGACCTTCGCGGCCTGGTCCGACTCGGGGAAGGTGGTGAGCAGCTCACCGAACCGGTTCGTCCAGGTGGCCTCGCCGCCCGCCAGTTCGTCCGCCGCGCACTCGTACAGCGAGGTGGCCAGGCGGTCGTCGGGCCAGGAGGCCAGGTCACCAAGGTCGGTCCCCGGCATGGTCTTCGGCACCGTACGCAGGTACGTCAGCGGCGGTATCGCATCGCAGTGGTCGCCCTTTCCGTACGGGGCGCCGACCGTCGTGTAGAAGGTCTTCATCCGGTCGGGCACCTGGCGGGCCGCCCGCGAACCGGCGTGGTCGGTGCGCAGATCGCGGTAGACGGTCAACGCCTTGCTGTAGTCGCTCTGCGCGGTGCGGAACGGCTGCTTGCCGCCGGCCGCCACCAGTTGGTCGGCCTCGTCGAGGCGGTCGAGGAGCATCTGCTCGACGGCTTCGTCACGGGCGCTGTCGTACAGCACGACACCCCCGGCCGGTACGGCGAGGAGAACCAGTCCCAGCGCGAGCGCGAGGGGCGCGCGTGGCGGCCACGCCAGCCGGGTGCGCAGGCCCACGATCGCGCCGTGCGCCGCCGCCGCGAGGAGGAACAGGACGTAGAGGAAGAGCGCGGCCCCCGGGACGCCGTCCGGGTCGGCGGGCAGCGCCACGAGCAGCAGCACCGCGGTCGCGACCCAGCACGCCGCCATGGGGAGCCACTTGCGCACGAGCGCGTACCCCAGGCCGAGACCGCTGAGGTTGAGCACGGCCACCGCGACGGCCCGCGCGCCGTCCGCCGGAGCGGGCGGCGGTGCCGACGGCATCGGTGGAACCACGAAGTCGTTCTGATGCGTGCCGTACCAGTCCCCGGACATGTCGGCTCCCCCCGTCAACCACGCCCGCACGTCGGTGATTTGCCAGTCTATGTGCGAGAACGACGCGCCGACAGTGGCCGCACAGCGGCCGCACAGTGATCACCACCACGAGCCGTCCCTGCCGCCTCCCCCGATGACGACTGCCGCTGCCGCCGCACGCGGAACGGCGGTGACTACGGCGTGGACCTGCTCAAACTCCACCTCGAGAACGACCGCTGACGGCCGCCGCGAAGGCGGCACCGCACGCCGGAGGCCCGGACCCCACTCCGCTGGGTCCGGGCCTCCGCAGGGGCCACGTCAGGAGCCGTTCAACCGCGCACGAAGGAGTTGCTTGCCCAGTTCGGCGCCCTTGCGGCTGTCCGCCTGGGCCTTGCGGAACAGGTCCACGATCTCGGTGTCCTTCTCACGCTCGGCGTCCTGGATGTAGGTCTCCAGGCGCAGCGCGTTGTTCAGACACGCCTCGACGTACCAGATCAGGTTGTAGTCCTTGTCCGGCGTACCGGTGACACCGCCGGTCTCCGTGTTGCTGGTCATGCGGGCCTCCTCGTCCACTGGAGCCGATCGGGTACCCGTCACTCGCGAGATCACACGACCGGGACGAGCACTCGTCCCGTGCGGGAACACCGGGCCGAAACTCGAATAGATCAGCTCAAACGCCACGCCTCGCCACCCCTTCCGCCACGTAGAAATATCTACCAGCATTCAAATGCCGGGTCGGCGGGCCGCGGACGGTCCGCACCCGGCGTCAGCTTTTCCTGCGCCCTGTCGGGCCCGAACGACCATCCGGAGCGGGACATGAGCGATGCGATGTGGGGATACGGCGTGGAGTGGCTCGCGGCGGCGGCTTCCAACCCCCGGGCCTGCAAGCGGGCCTGGGACCAGGGTGAGGGCATCGCACTGCTGGAGGCCGGCCGGTTCTGGGACGTGCTCAGCGTGCCCGACCGGCTCGGTCTGCTCACGCTGGACCTGCTGTGGCAGCCGGACCTGCCCGTTCCAGGGCCGACACTCGTCGACACCGCGGCCCACAGAGTGGGCTTCTTCCTGCCGCCCGAGCCGGGCAGCCGGTGGATCGGCGCCGGTCTGCGGCACGCGGGCAAGGGTTCCTGGATCGCCGTACCCCCGCCGTACCGGCCCGGCCGGTTCCTCGAGTGGCTCATCCCGCCCGACGGCACCGGCTCGCTGCACAAGCCCATCATGCTGGAAACGGCGCTGCGTCAGGCGCACGGCAGGCTGACCGTACTGGCGCCGGCCTGCGGCGACTGAGCGGTCAGGGCCGTTCGTCGCCGGCCGCCCGTTGCGGGGCCGGTGGGCGGGCGAAGGACACCCAATGCACGTCCGGGTGGGCGGGCAGGGTCCGCCCCCGGGCCCGCCATTCCGCGACGAGCCCGGCGTAGATCGGGGCGCGGCACCAGGGGCCGTGGGTCGGTTCGGCACAGGGGCCGGGAGTCGTATCGCTCCCGGGCGTACCACGCAGCGCGAGGGAAGTTCGGTCCATGCCGGAGCAACGGCGGGCCCGCTTCGGCGGTACGCGCGCGCTCCGGCGCCCACCGGGTCGGGTGAGTGCGCCCCCCCGTTCGGCCGCATCGACTCATCTTCTCGTCGACTCGTCCGACATTCCCATGGGAGCGACACCGCGCCGGAGACCTCTTTGATGTCCCATTGGGACAGGAGTCCCAACGAGTCACATGTCCCAATGGGACATCACAGGGTGTAGCCTCGCCCCATGAAGGCAACGGAGCCCCCCGCCGCCCCGCCCGGCGGCGCCCCCGAGGACCGACGGCAGCGCAAGGCGCGGCAGACCCGCAACGCGCTGGCCGCCGCCGCCCTCGAACTGATCCTGGAGCGTGGCCTGACCGCCACGACAGTGGAGGCGATCGCGGAGCGGGCCGACGTCACGCGCCGCACCTTCAGCCGGCACTTCACCGGCAAGGAGGACGCGGCCCTCGACTTCGTGCGCGGCGACGGCGATGCCATCAACGCCCTGCTGCGCGCCCGCCCCGCCGCCGAACCACCATTGCTCGCCTACCGCAGGGCCGTACGGCAGTGGCTCGCCGACGAGGCGAACCCGGCCTGGCACCTGCGCCCGGAGATGCGGCGCCTGCTGGCGTTGCTCGACCGCGAGCCCGCCCTGTTCGCCGCCTACGAACGCATCCGGGTCGACGCCCAGGAGGAGTCGATCCGTGTCATCGCCGAGCGGCTCGGCACCGACGACGTCCGAGACGTGCGCCCGGCCGTCGTGGTCGACGCCGCTGCCGGCGTCCTCACCGCCGCGCTGCGCCTGTGGGCGCGCGGTGCGGCCGACCACGACCTGGGAGCCGGCGATCTCGCCGCCCTGGTGGAGCGGGCCTACGACGCCCTGATCTCGGAGGCCGCGTCCGCGACCGCACTACCGGTGAGCACAGCATGAGCACCACCGTCCCTGGGCAGTGCGCGGGGGTGAGTCCGCTCACTGGCACGCCCCGAACGGTCTTGGGCGCACTGGTCGTCCGCTTTCGCATCCGGGCGGCGACACGGATCCTGTCCGTGGTCCGATCCCGGAAGGGCGGAGTCCCTCACGACCTGGCCTGTGGATGCGGCCAGAGGCGACGGGGAGGCCCTGAACCATCTCTCTGGTGGAGCAGGGGCCCCGCACGCTGGCGCCACACCCGGCGCGTCCCAGTTCGCGCTTACCACGCTACCCCGGCCAGTCCATGCCACCGCAATTCCGCAGGCCGAGCATCACACGATCGAGTTAAGCCGTCCTTGTGCGACGGCTTCTTCTACTCGATGCGCTACGACTTCCCGTCATCGAGGCGGGCGGCAAGGGCGGCGCGATCGTGAACGTCGCCTCCATCCTCGGCTCGGTCGCCTTCGCCGGCTCGGGCGCGTACGTCGCCGCCAAGCACGGTGTGGTCGGGCTGACGAAGACCGCCGCCGCCGAGTACGCCGCGAAGGGCATCCGCGTCAACGCGGTCGGTCCCGGCTTCATCGAGACGCCGCTGCTCAAGAGCATGGACCAGGCCGCCTACGACGGTCTGGTGGGCCTGCACCCGGCCGGCCGCCTCGGCCGGTCCGAAGAGGTCGCCGAGCTGATCGTCTTTCTGCTGTCCGAGCGGGCCTCGTTCGTGGCCGGCAGCTACCACCTGGTCGACGGCGCCTACACGGCCGTCTGAGAGAGGAATTCCGTCATGAAGGCACTGCAGTACCGCACGATCGGCGCCCCGCCCGAGGTGGTGACCGTTCCCGATCCAGAACCCGGCCCCGGGCAGGTCCTGTTGAAGGTCACCGCCGCCGGCGTGTGCCACTCCGACATCGCGGTGATGAGCTGGCCCGCCGAGAACTTCCCGTACGACCTTCCGCTCACCCTCGGCCACGAGGGTGTGGGCACGGTCGCCGCGCTGGGCGCGGGTGTGACCGGGGTGCGGAAGGGCGACGCCGTCGCGGTCTACGGCCCCTGGGGCTGTGGGACGTGCGCCAAGTGCGCGGAGGGCAAGGAGAACTACTGCCTGCGCGCCGAGGAGCTCGGCATCCGTCCGCCGGGGCTCGGTGCCCCGGGCTCGATGGCCGAGTACCTGCTCGTCGACGATCCCCGGCACCTGGTGCCGCTGGACGGGCTCGACCCGGTCGCGGCGGTTCCGCTGACGGACGCGGGCCTGACGCCGTACCACGCGATCAAGCGGTCGCTGCCCAAGCTGGTGCCGGGGTCCACCGCGGTGGTCATCGGCGCGGGCGGTCTCGGCCATGTCGCGATCCAGCTGCTGCGCGCCATGACGCCGGCCCGCGTGATCGCCCTCGACGTGAGCGAGGACAAGCTGCGGCTCGCCCGTGAGGTCGGCGCGCACGAGGCGGTGCTGTCCGACGCGCGCGCCGCGGCCCTGGTGCGCGAACTCACCGGAGGCGTCGGAGCGGAGGCCGTGTTCGACTTCGTCGGCGCACAGCCCACCGTGACAACGGCCGGTGCCGTCGCGGCCGTCGAGGGCGATGTCACTCTCGTCGGCATCGGCGGTGGGGCGCTGCCCGTCGGCTTCGGCAGCCTGCCCTTCGAGGTGTCGGTCAGCGCACCCTACTGGGGCAGCCGCAGCGAGCTGATCGAGGTGCTGGCGCTGGCCCGCTCGGGTGCCGTGTCGGTGCACACCGAGACGTTCTCCCTGGACGAGGCCCCACTCGCCTACGAGCGGCTCCACGAAGGCAGCATCAACGGACGTGCGGTGATCCTCCCCCACGGGTAACCCTCGACACCCGGCCTGCGCAGCGAAATTCAGACGCGCTGCACGGAATCGGACAGGAGCTGGGCAGCGCCCTGACCGCGCCGCCCGCGCTGTTCGACCGTTTCCCGACATGGCGCTCGCCGTCGGCGACGACGAGCTGCGGCAGGTGCCGTCCTTCATCGCCTTCGGCCGGCAGGGGATTCCGCTCCGGCTGCACGGCTGAGCGCTCGCCGGGGCGCGACCGGTCCCCCGTTCCGGTCGTGCCCCGGCGGCCCGTCGAACTTATGTGTACGACGGACGGGTTGTGAATCACCCGTGTGCCCGGTGCACGGCCCGGAGGGCTCACCCGTGCACAGGTGAGTCCGGATAGTCCGCTTCCTCCCGGCGAAGGACCGGCCGGTCGAGGTCTCCGGCCGCCATGTGGGCCAGGACGACTTCGTAGAGGTCGCTGCCCGCGGCCAGGAGCCGGCGTTCGAGGACCGGTTCGGCGCTGCGGACGTGGTCCCGCACGGTCTGCGGGTGGACGCCGATGGACTGCGCGGCCCGTTCGGCGTTGCCCCCGACGGCGAGCCAGGCGCGCAGGGTGCGGCGCAGGTCGCGGGCATCCGTGTCCAGGCGGCCCAGGAGGTCGTGCGCCCAGGTGCGCAGCGCGGGGCCCGCGAGCAGGTCGCCGAGGCCGGCCTGGGCCGCCCGCGGAGTGGCGCCGTCCACCGGGAGGCAGACCTGGGTGTTCAGCGCCAGGTGGACGGCGGCTCGGACGGTGAGCGCCGAGAAGTCCGCGCCCAGCAGGGCTTCCACGCGTTCCATGCGAGCGCGGACGGTGTTGCGGCTGACGCCGAGGACCTTGGCCGCGTTGACGGCGGTGAACTCCAGGCCCAGCCGGGTGGTGGCGAGCAGCTCGGCACGGGTGTGGTGTGGCAGGGCGTCGAGCGGGCGCAGCAGCGCCGACGTCCAGGTGCGCAGGGCGGCCGGGTCCATCAGACGTTCGGGGTGGGTACGTTCGGCGTACACCGCAGCCTTGTCCGGGCGGAAGCGGGCGACGGCGAGGGCGCTGACCGCCTGCCCATAGGCGGTGGCGGTCCGGGCGAGGCTCTGCCGGGTGCTGCCGCCGAGGTAGGTGTCGGGACGGCCGGCGATCAGCTCGCGCAGTTCCCTGCCCGTGGCTTCGCGGGGCGTGACGACGATGAGGTGGGCGTCCACGGCGGGGCAACGGACGACCAGAGCCTGCTCCCCGGTCGCGGCCAGGCACTGCTCGGCGAGTTCGTCGCGCTCCTCGGCGCAGCCTTCGACGACGTAGACGCTGGCGCTGTCGGTGTCGAGCAGGCCGGGCCAGAGTCCCGCGGCGACCCGGCGCGCGGAGACGGTGTCCTCCACCATCAGCAGTTGCAGGATGGCCAGCCGCAGATCGGCGGCGGCACGCCTCAGTCGGCGTCCGGTCGTGGTCGTCCGGTGGGCCCTGAGCAGGACTTCGAGTACCCCGGCGGTGTGGGTGACGATGTCCGAGGCGCGCCGGTCGAAGGGGGCGGTGCGCGCCACCGCCAGCAGGCCCGCCGACGCGTGGTGCTGTAGCTCGACCCTGACGAGCCGCAGATGGCGGCCCTGCCCCTCCCAGGCGGCAGAGGCGATGCGTCCGGCGACGATGTCGGCGGCCAGGGACTCGTCGAGGGGGGTGGGAGGTCCGACAAGGAGGGTGCCGGTGTCGTCCCGCAGCAACACGGTCGCGTCCACAGCATCGGCGAGCCAGGCGACGACCTTGCGGACGTCGCGTCCGGTGGGGCGCAGATGACCGAGAAGCTCCTCGGCCCAGGTCGAGGTGCCGCCGCCCGTCATGTCGGTCTCCCCTCCTTCTGCCACTGACCTCGGCTTTCCTGGTCGGTGACGTTACCTCACCGCCTGGCCGGCCCTGGCGCGGCGCCGCCCGTGGCAGCGGGTACCACGGGCGAGGCCTTCCGATGCGTGGCCGGATCGGCCTGCGCGGGGTCCCGCTCGCATCGGCATAAGCTCGTCGGATGGCGAAGTACTACGACGTGCACCCCGACAACCCGCAGCCGCGCACCATCGCCCAGGTCGCCGAGAGCGTCCGCTCGGGCGCGCTGATCGCGTACCCGACCGACTCCTGCTACGCGCTCGGCTGCCGGCTGGGCAGCCGTGACGGCATCGACCGGATCCGGTCCATCCGCCACCTGGACGACCGGCACCACTTCACGCTCGTGTGCCAGGACTTCGCGCAGCTCGGTCAGTTCGTGCGAGTGGACAACGACGTGTTCCGGGCGGTCAAGGCGTCGACCCCGGGCAGTTACACCTTCATCCTCCCGGCGACGAAGGAGGTGCCACGCATGTTGCAGCATCCGAAGAAGAAGACCGTGGGCGTGCGCATCCCCGACCACGTCGTCACCCAGGCCCTGCTCACCGAGCTCGGTGAGCCGCTGCTGTCCAGCACACTGCTCCTGCCGGGCGAGGACGAGCCGATGACGCAGGGCTGGGAGATCAAGGACCGGCTGGACCACGTACTGGACGGCGTGGTGGACTCCGGGGACTGCGGTACCGAACCGACGACGGTCGTCGACTTCTCCAGTGGCGAGGCGGAGATCGTACGGCGCGGAGCGGGAGACATCACGCGGTTCGAGTGAGACCGGCCGCCCGCCGCGCCCGGTCGAGCGACCGTCGAGCCCGGCTGCCGCGGTCCGTGCGGCGGAGGGCCGTTCACTGCGGACCGGACGGCGCGTGAAAGCCTGATCCCGACCCGGTCCGCCGGGCCGGCGAGTTGCTCGCCGTCGACCGCACAGAGAGAAGCACTCCCCATGACCTCCGTACAGGGAACAGCCGTGGACATCGCCACGGAGGACGGCACCGCCGACGCCTACCTGGCCCGTCCCGGTGACGGACTGCCCCGTCCGGGCGTCCTGCTGTACCAGGACGCCTTCGGGCTGCGCCCGCACCTGAGGTCGATGGCGGACCGGCTCGCCGCGGCCGGTTACACGGTGCTGGTGCCCAACGTGTTCTACCGGCACGGGCGGACGCCCGTCTTCGATCTGCCCGAGTTCATCGACCTCGGCACGCGCCCGGAGATCTGGCAGCAGATCGCCCCGGTGTTGCAGGCGCTGACGCCGGAGCTCGCCATGCGGGACGCCGGCGCCTATCTGCGGTGGCTGGCCGACAGCCCGCTGGTGGCCGACGGGCCGGTCGCGGTCACCGGCTACTGCATGGGCGCCCGGCTGACGCTGCGCACCGCGGGCGCGTACCCGGAGCGGGTGGCGGCCGCGGCCGGCTTCCACGGCGGGCAGCTCGCGACCGACGCGCCCGACAGTCCTCACCTGGCGGCCGAACACATCACCGCCGAGCTGTACTTCGGCCACGCCGACAACGACCCGTCCCTGCCCCCGGAGCAGATGGCGCGCCTCGAGGAGGCACTGACCACGGCCGGTGTCCGGCACCACTGCGAGGTCTACCCCGGCGCACACCACGGTTTCACCCAGGCCGACACCGCCTCGTACCAGAAGGAGGGCGACGAGCGGCACTGGGCGGCGCTGCTGGACCTGCTGCAGCGCACCTTCTGATCCGGCGACGCCCGCGGCCGCCTTGGCCGCCGCGGGCACCCTCGCCCTCCTCATTGACATGCACGCGCCCGGATGCAACTTTGAGAGCGCTCTCAAAAAGGTACGGACCAACCCCACAGCTGTACCCGCACGGAGGTGGAGAGTGCTCGGAAGACTCAGGTTCAGGGCAGGCGCGGCGGCCGGAGCGGCCACTCTCGTCGGCTCGCTGCTCACGCTCGGAGCACCGGCCGAGGCAGCGGTGCCCGCCACGATCCCTCTCAAGGTGACCAACAACTCCGGCCGTGGCGAGCCGGTCTACGTCTATGACCTCGGCACTTCGCTGACGACGGGCCAGCAGGGCTGGGCGGACGAGAACGGCACGTTCCATCCATGGCCGGCCGGCGGCAACCCGCCGACCCCCGCGCCCGACGCGTCCATCACAGGACCGGCGGCCGGGCAGTCGAAGACCATCCGGATTCCCAGGTTCTCGGGCCGGATCTACTTCTCCTACGGACAGAAGCTCGTGTTCCGGCTCACGACCGGCGGCCTGGTGCAGCCGGCCGTGCAGAACCCGAGCGACCCCAACCGCAGCATCCTGTTCAACTGGTCGGAGTACACGCTCAACGACTCAGGCCTGTGGCTCAACAGCACCCAGGTCGACATGTTCTCCGCGCCCTACGCCGTCGGCGTCCAGCGGGCCGACGGCGGCGTGAGCAGCACCGGGCACCTCAAGTCCGGCGGCTACAACGCGTTCTTCACCGCGCTGCGCGGACAGCCCGGCGGCTGGGCCGACCTGATCCAGACGCGTTCCGACGGGACCGTCCTGCGTGCGCTCTCACCCGGATACGGACTGGAGACCGGAGCACTCCCGGCGTCCGTGATGGACGACTACGTCACCCGTGTCTGGCAGAAGTACGCGACGACGACACTCACGGTGACGCCGTTCACCGACCAGCCGGACACCAAGTACTACGGCCGGGTCTCGGGCAACGTCATGAACTTCACCAATGCCTCCGGCACGGTCGTCACCAGCTTCCAGAAGCCGGACGCGGACAGCATCTTCGGCTGCCACAAGCTGCTGGACGCCCCCAACGACGCGGTGCGCGGCCCCATCTCCCGCACGCTGTGCGCGGGCTTCAACCGCTCCACGCTGCTGGTCGATCCCGACCAGCCGGACACCACGACCGCGAACTACTACCAGGACACCGTGACCAACCACTACGCCCGCAAGATCCACGCCCAGATGGCCGACGGGAAGGCGTACGCGTTCGCCTTCGACGACGTCGGCAACCAGGAGTCGCTCGTCCACGACGGCGACCCCCGGCAGGCGTATCTGACGCTGGATCCGTTCAGCTGAACTTTCGCGGCTGAACGGGACATCCCGCACGCGGAGGGAGCCCGCGTGCGGGATGTCGTTGGATGGCGGGGTCAGCTGGTCGTCACGGCGGTGTCATCCACGACGAAGCTGGTCTGCAGGGAAGAGTCCTCGGCACCGCTGAATTTGATGCTGACGGTGGTACCGGCGAACGAGGACAGGTCGAAGGTCTTCTGGGTGTACCCCGTGGCCTTGTTGAGGTTGGAGTACGTCGCCAGCGTGGTCGATCCGGCGGTGACCGTCAGCTTGTCGTACTGCGTGCTGGTGGTGGTCTCCGCGGAGTCGACGTGCAGGTAGAAGGTGAAGGAGGCCTTGCAGCCGCTGGGGATGGTCACCGACTGCGAGAGCGTGTCGGTGTGCGTGGAGCCGTAGCCGTCCAGCCAGGCCTTGTACGAGCCGCCGTGGGCCGCCTGGCTGCTGGAGTTGGTGATGACTCCGCTGGTCGCGGTCCAGGTGGTGTTGCCGGACTCGAAGCCGGGGTTGCCGAGCAGCTGCGTCGAGGTGCAGGTGCCGCCGCCTCCGGAGGAGCTGACGGTCCAGGTGAAGGATGCCGTGCCGGTCGCGCCGGTGCTGTCCGTCACGGTGACGGTGGTGCTGTAACTGCCCGCCGTCGTCGGGGTCCCGGTGATCGCCCCGGTGGAGCTGTTGATCGACAGGCCGGTGGGCAGGCCGCTCGCGGCATACGTCAGGGAGCCGCTGTTGGTGCTGCTCGCCGAGATCTGCAGGCTCACCGCGGTGCCGACGGTGGAGGACTGACTGCCCGGGTTGGTGACGGTCACGCCGCTCGTCGGCGGGGTGACGTGGCTGCCGACGTTGATGCCGGCGAAGGCGTTCGCCACCCCCGCGTACTGGGTGGAGCTCGCGCCGTACAGCGCCGTCGCGGCGTTCAGCGCGGCGGTGCGCGCGCCCGCGTAGTTGGTGCTGGACGTCATGTACGTCGTCAGTGCCTTGTACCAGATCTGCAGGGCGGCGGCCCGGCCGATGCCCGCGACGGCGACGCCGTCGGAGGTCGGGCTGTTGTAGGTGACACCGTTGATGGTCTTGGTGCCGCTGCCCTCGGAGAGCAGGTAGAACATGTGGTTCGCGGGGCCCGAGGAGTAGTGGACGTCCAGGTTGCCGACGCCGGAGTACCAGCTGTCGGCGGAACCGCCGTCCTTGCTGGGCTTGTCCATGTAGCGCAGCGGGGTGCCGTCGCCGTTGATGTCGATTTCCTCGCCGATGAGGTAGTCGCCGACGTCGTTGCTGTTGTTCGCGTAGAACTCCACGCCGGTGCCGAAGATGTCGGAGGTGGCCTCGTTCAGCCCGCCGGACTCGCCCGAGTAGTTCAGGCCCGCGGTGTTGGAGGTGACGCCGTGGCTCATCTCGTGGCCGGCCACGTCGAGCGAGGTCAGCGCGTGGGTGCCGCCGGAGCCGTCGCCGTAGGTCATGCAGAAGCAGCTGTCGTCCCAGAAGGCGTTGACGTACGCCGAGCTGTAGTGGACGCGCGAGTAGGCGGCGACGCCGTCGTTCTTGATGCCGCTGCGCCCGAAGGTGTTCTTGTAGAAGTCCCAGGTCATCTGGGCGCCGTAGGCGGCGTCCGCGCCGGCGGTCTGGGTGTTGGATCCGGATCCGGTGCCCCAGACGTCGTCGGCGTCCGTCATCAGGGTGCCGGTGCCGGAGGTCCCGTTGTTGAGGCTGTACGTCTTGTGACCGCCGCGAGTCGTGTCGTACAGCTGGTACGTCGAACCGGACAGCGTGGTGTTGAGCGTCACGGAGCCGCTGTACTGGGTGTTGCCGGTACCGGTCTTGATGTCCTGGAAGCTGCCGAGCTCCGCACCGGTGGTGGCGTCGGTGATGACGTGCAGCCGGCTGGGCGTGCCGTCGTCCTGCAGACCGCTGATCACGGTCTCCCAGGCGAGCTTCGGGGTGCCGCTGCCGGCCCAGATCACCTTGCGGGCGCTGTCGGTGGCGGGCTGCTGGGCGTCGAGGGACCTGGCCGCCTTCAGGGCCTTGGTCTCGGCGGCCGCCTTGGTGAAGGTCGCAGTGGTGGAGGACACCTTCACCGTGCGCTTGTTGTTGAAGGTGGTGCTCACCGTGCCGGAGGCCTGCGAGGCCGGCGGCGTGTGCACCACGAGGTCGCCGCCGAGGACCGGGAGACCGTCGTAGGTGCGCTCGTAACGCGTGTGGACGGTGCCGTCGTTGTCCTTGACGACGTCCTTGACGACGAGCTTCTCCTTGGCACCCAGGCCGAGACTCTGCGCGGTCTCGGTCGTCTTCTGCGCGGCGCTCTTGATCAGCGCCGTGTGCTGGGCCGGGGTGAGATCGGCCGGGAGGGCCCCGGCGCGCAGAGGGCTGGGGTGGGGGGAAGCGGGCTTCGCCGACGCCGGTACGGACTGGATGCCGACGGCGAGGAACGCGGCGGTGGAGAGCAGGGCTGCTCCTACCGCGGTCCGCTTGCGGGGGATGCGTCTCACTCGTTCTCCTACTGCTGCGGCCACGGGGCGCGGCCGGTGACAGACCGGGCAGACGGGTGTGCTGTCCGGGACGAGCCGAGTTGTGCGGGACCGTTGCTGCGTGCAGGGGCGGTGCCGGTTCTGTGCAGCGGTAGGGCGAGAATGACAGTGTTGACCGAGCCATGTCAGCTAGGTCAGGGGCATTCGAGGGGCATTCGAGGGTTATCCCTCTGTGCACGTGAGGCGATCGCGGCAACCTCCGCGGCTTCCTGGCAAGCCTTGGAGCCGGTCTGGTCATGGGCGTGGCGGTTTCCGGAATGCACCGCACGGCGATGGCCGCCGTCAGCGTCCATGTGCACGGAACGACGGGTTCCTGGTCCGGTGACGCGCCCACCTCGCGGCTGCTTCCCGCTGCTCGTCGGCCCGGACATCTTCCTTGTCCCCGTTCCGCACAGGATGCGCAGGTCGTCGTCGGGCCGGCCGACAGCACGCAGCCGGCGCCTGATGTCGTCGGCGAAGTCCAGCGCGTCGTCGAAGTCGTTGCCGTGCGCGGAGAAGATGACGTCGGCGTATCGGGCGGCGAAGTCGCGGGCCCCCGACAGTGTCAAGGGCGCCAGTTGTACGCCACGTTCAGTTCTCTTCGCCGGGCGGCGTCCGCGGCAGCGGATCTGCAGGGCGAGGAGCGAAGGGCCCGGCGGCCTCCTCCCGGTGGGCCGTTGGGCCCGAACCGTTCCAGGAGGTCCGGGTGGCGGCGACGGTAACGGCCGTTCCTGGGCGGGCCGCCGACCGCCCGCAGCTGGATCGTTGCTACGGTGCACCGATGTCTGACTCCTCACGCGACACAGCCGAAGGCGCCGGCTGGGGCACCGCCGAACGCGGTGAGTACACGCAGCTCATGCCGGCCAGGGTCGAGAAGTTGTCGTGGCTGAACCCGGGGACGCTGTGGGCCGCCCGCAACGGCGTACTGGCCTCCTGGTTCGGCGATCCGACGGGCCGCACGCGCAGCCGCTGGGCGGCCCAGCGGGCGGCGGCCGGGGCACCCGCCGACAAAGTGATCCGGCGCGACGATCCGGAGCGGTTCTCCTTCATGGTCATCGGCGACACCGGCGAGGGCGACGAACCCCAATACGCCGTCGTGCCAGGCTTCCTGAAGGCAAGTCAGGACACTCGGTTCGCCGTCATCGCCAGCGACGTCATCTACCCCGTCGGCAGCGCCGACGACTACGACAGCAAGTTCTTCCGGCCGTACCAGGACTACCGGGCGCCCATATACGCGATACCGGGCAACCACGACTGGTACGAGGACCTCGGCGCGTTCATGCGAGTCTTCTGCGACGACGCCCCGCCCCTGCCCGCCGAGCCCGCGCCGCGCCCCCTGACCCGGGCCTGGCTGCGGCAGCTGCTGTGGCACCGGCCGCGTACCGGTGACGGTCAACGTCTGGACGAAGCACGGAAGTTGCGATCCTCGGTCGACCAACAGGCCGTGCAGCCCGGCCCGTACTGGGCGATCGACGCCGGACCGGTGCGGATCATAGGTATCGACACGGGTCTGCTGGGCACGATCGACGCCGAGCAGGGCGCGTGGCTGCGCGAAGTCTCCCAGGGTCCCCGCCCGAAGATCCTCATCACCGGCTCGCCCCTGTATGTGGACGGCGAGCACCACCCCTGCCCCATCGACGGCGGCGGCACGGTCGACGACATCGTCCGCGATCCCGACCACCACTACGTGGCGGCGATAGGCGGCGACATCCACAACTACCAGCGCTACCCGGTGGACGTGGACGGCCGGACCGTCCAGTACGTGGTCTCGGGCGGCGGCGGCGCGTTCATGCACGCCACGCACACCATCCCGCGCATCTCCGTCGCGAACGTCGGCGAGCAGGACTTCCGTTGCTACCCGCTGCGCGGCGACTCCCTCGCGTTCTACAGCCGGCTCTACGGCCGCCGCCTGCGTCTGCGCCGCTTCTTCACCCTCACCGAGGCCGAGGCGACCGCCGTGATCGCCGAGCGGCTGGGCATCACTCCGGCCCGCGCCCCGGGCCCGTCCGCCCGCGTCACCTGGCGCACCCGCCTCGTCGCCAGTCTCCTGGGCGCGGGCGGCCGCCCCGACCGGACCTCCCGGTTCCGCCTGCCCGTGCGGAAGATCTACACCCAGCTGTTCTCGCCGGGCTCGGCGACATACAGCCCGCCGTTCTTCAAGTGCTTCCTGCGGCTGGACGTCACTCCGGACGCGCTCCGGCTGCGCTGCTTCGCGGCGACGGGCAACCGCGCGCAGGAGGCCGACCCGCCGGTGGAGGACGAGGTCACCATCCCCCTGGTCTGACCGGCCGCCGGGCCGACCGCCTGCGACAATCAAGACAGAGAACCGGTGTACGGCCGTCAGGGCCGTCGACGACGGAGGAGCCCGTGCCGCCCACCTCACGCCCCCTGCGCAAGCTGGGCTTCCTGACCATCGGACTGTTCGACGAGGCCGATCCGCGTCGCGGCCACGAGTCCACGCTGGAGATCATCGAGCTGGGCGAGCGGCTCGGCTTCGACAGCGCGTGGGTACGTCACCGCCATCTCCAGTACGGCATCTCCTCCCCCGTCGCCGTCCTGGCGGCGGCCTCGCAGCGCACCAGCCGCATCGAACTCGGCACCGCGGTGATCCCGCTGGGCTGGGAGAACCCGCTGCGCCTGGCGGAGGACCTGGCGACCGTCGACATCCTGTCCGGGGGCCGTCTCAACCCGGGGGTCAGCGTCGGTCCACCCATGCACTACGACCAGGTCAAGAACGCTCTGTACCCGGACACCGCGGACGCCGAGGACTTCGGCTACGAGCGGGTGGAGCGGCTGCTGGACTGCGTGCGCGGCAAGCCGGTCACCGGCTTCAGCGGGGTGGAGGGCTTTGAGGTGTTCTCCGACCGGGTCCAACCACACTCCCCGGGGCTGGGCCGCCGCCTGTGGTACGGCGGCGGCAGCGGGCGCTCGGCGCGGTGGGCCGGCGAGCACGGCATGAACCTCCTCACCAGCAGCGTGGTCAAGGCCGAGGGCCCGGACGAGTCGAGGGACTTCGCCGAGATCCAGCTGTCCCACATCCGCGCCTTCCGCGCCGCCCACCCCGATGGCGAGGACGCCCGCGTCTCCCAGGGGCTGGTGGTCATCCCGACCGACTCCGCCACGCCCGAACAGCGCGCGAAGTACGAGAAGTTCGCGGCCGAGCGCACCCCGCGCACCGCCGCACCCCAGGGCCCGGCGCGCCTGATGTTCGCGCCGGACCTGGTCGGCACGTCCGACGAGATCGCCGAACGCCTGCACACGCACGCCGCGTTCCGCGAGGTCGACGAGGTGGCGTTCGCGCTGCCGTTCACCTTCGAGCACGAGGACTACGTGCAGATCCTCACCGACATCGCGACGAAGCTGGGCCCTGCGCTGGGCCGACCCGCCGCCTGAGTCACCAGCGCCCCACCTCGGTCCCGGCCACCGGCTGCGAGGGCCTGCCGTCCACGCCGACCGGTACGTCACCGGCGAGCATCACCCGGTGCATGGTCCGAGGGAAGCCGAGGTGGGCGTTGTCGCTGGGCGCCAGATGGATGGTGGCCCGGTTGTCCCAGAAGGCGACGCTGCCCGGCTCCCAACGGAAGCGGACGGTGTACTCGGGCCGGACGGCCTGCCCCAGCAGCATGTCCAGGAGCGCCCGGCTCTCCGCCCGGGACACATCGGTGATCTGCTCGAGGTAGTAGCCGTTGACGTACAGCACCCGCTCCCCCGTCTCCGGGTGGACGCGGACCAGCGGGTGCACGGAGGCGACCTGGTGGTCCAGCAGATGACGGACGTAGGCGTCGTCTCCCGGGCGCGGCTGGTAGCCGACGCCGAGCCGGTGTTCGGCCCGCAGTCCGTCCACGAACGCGCGTACCGGTGCGGACAGTCCGGCGTACGCGGCCGCCAGGTTCGACCAGGTGGTGTCGCCGCCGTAGGGCGGTACGGTCTCGGCGCACAGGATCGTCGCGGCCGGCGGATCGATGCGAGCGCCGTGGTCGCAGTGCCAGCCGCGCAGCAGGGTGTGCCGGCGCCGCTGGAGCCACTCGTCGTGCTCCATCCCGAACCGCCCGCCCAGTTCCAGCCGGTCGGCGGTCGTCTCGATCTCGGGGAAGCCGGGAGGTGACGCGCTCCCCCGCTTGCCCAGCACGACCGGCTCCCCGAACCGGCGGGCGAACGCCACGTGCCCGGCGTGATCGAGCCGCTGCCCCCGGAAGAACACCACCTTCCAGCGCAGCACCGCCGCCCGGATCGCGGCCACCTGGGCGTCGTCGAGGCCACCGGCCAGGTCGACGCCCTCGATCTCGGCTCCGATGTACCCGGCGACCGGTTTCACCTCCACGCCGGCGGCCCGCATCGCCTCGTCCGTCGTACGGCTGTCCGTCGTCATGCGCACTCCGCAGGTCGGCAACATCACCTACGTATCAGAGCGTGACAGCGAATGCCGGGCGTGGCGACAGTGCCTGGTCTGCTTCGCGTGCGGAAATCCGCCCGGAGTGCCCGTACTCCTGTGTGGAACCGCGCCCGTCCGACTGCCTTCGGCGCTGCCCATGCCGTCCGCTGCCCTCATCCCCCACCTGACCGGTTGATCTTTCCTCACCCCATCCGTGACGCTGGATGCAGAACATGGTCGAGGAAAGGGCCGACGGTGATCAGCATTCCGACGCACACGCTCAACGACGGTACGACCGTCCCCGCCCTGGGTCTGGGCACCTGGCCGATGGACGACCAGCACGCGCAACGGGCCGTGGGCACGGCCCTGGAGCTGGGCTACCGACTCGTCGACACGGCCACGAACTACCGCAACGAGACCGGGGTCGGCCGCGGTGTGGCCGCGAGTGGGGTCCCCCGGGAGGAGATCGTCGTCACGACGAAACTCCCCGGCCGGCATCACGGCTACGAGAAGACGCTCGCCTCCTTCGAGGAGTCCCGCGGCCGCCTCGGCCTGGAGTACGTGGATCTGTACCTCATCCACTGGCCGCTTCCCCGCGTCGGCACGTACGTCGACTCGTGGCGAGCCATGATCAAGCTTCGCGAGGAGGGCCTGGTCCGGTCGATCGGCGTCTCCAACTTCACGGCCGAGCACATCGAGCGCCTGGAGAAGGAGACCGGGGTCCTCCCCGCCGTCAACCAGATCGAGCTGCACCCGTTGTTCCCGCAGGACGAGCTGCGCGCCTTCCACGAGAGCAAGGGCATCCGCACCGAGAGCTGGAGCCCCCTGGGCCGCGGCTCCCAGCTGCTGGACGACCCCGTCGTCGTCACCGTCGCCGAGGCGCTCGGTGTGACCCCGGCCCAGGTCGTCCTGCGCTGGCACACCCAGCTCGGCGCGATCCCCATCCCTAAGTCGGCCGACCTCGAACGCCAGCGCGAGAACCTCGACATCTTCGGCTTCGCCCTCGGCGCGGCCCAGATGGCGGCCCTCGCCGACCGCCCGCACCGGCGCCTGGGCGGGGATCCGGAGGTCCACGAGGAGTTCTGACCGGGCGCCCCGCGTCGGGCGTGCCGACGGGGGGGGGGACCCGAACCTGATGGGTCTGTGATCCACGTGGGCGGAAAGGAGTCGTAGGTGGGTGCGGACGACCGGCTGCGGGACTACCGCGGCAAGCGGGACTTCCACCGGACCGGAGAACCCGAGGGCCGCCGGGCCACTGGCGGCGGAAAACCCCGGTTCGTCGTGCAGATCCACGACGCCCGCAGGATGCACTTCGACTTCCGGTTGCAGGTCGGGGACGTACTGAAGTCCTGGTCGGTGCCGAAGGGACCCTCGGCGGATCCGCGGGACAAGCGGCTCGCGATTCCCACCGAGGACCATCCGCTGGAGTACGAGGACTTCGAGGGCGTGATCCCGAAGGGTGAGTACGGCGGGGGCACAGTGATCGTCTGGGATCACGGCACGTACGAGCCGCTGAGCCACGACCGGGACGGTCGGCCGGTCGACTTCGCCGAGTCACTGGAGCGCGGGCACGCGCGGTTCCGGTTGCACGGGGCGAAGCTGCGCGGCGAGTACGCCCTGACCCGCATCCGGGGAAAGAACGACGAGGACGACGCCTGGCTGCTGGTGAAGGCCGGTGGCGGGCGGGCCCACGGGACCGGCACCCCCGACCCGCGCAGGGCCCGTTCCGTCCGCACCGGCCGTACGCTCGCCCAGGTCGCCGCCGACACCGGGGAGGAGTGAGCGGCGACGGCCGGGCTCCCGGACACGCTGCCCGCCGACCAGCGGCCGCTGCTGCGCCCGCGCGCTCGGAAGTGGAGCTCGCGGCGCGGCCTGTGCTCGCCACGCTGAACGACCGGCGGGACCTTCCCGGGCGGGTGCACCTTCGAGCGGAAGCCGGACGGCGTATGGCTGCCGGCAGTGCGCGAGGCGCCCGCGGCCGGGAGGTGCCGATCGCCGAGCGGGCCGACGGTCCGTACCAGCCGCGCCGGCCGGAGCGGGAGTTCGCCGGCGGCGGCTTCACCGAACCGCGTGGCAGCCGGGTCGGGTTCCGGGAGCTGTTCGTCGGCTGCCACCAGGACGGCAGGCCGAAGTACGCGGGCGAGGACGGCACCGGCTTCGCCCGCTGTACGCTCCTCGAACCGCGCGGGCGCCTCGACCCACTGCGGGTACCCCGGTGGCCCTTCGACGGACCGGTTCGGGCCGGAGCGCGCGGGACGGAGCCGAAGCCGGCGGCGCGGATCGCCTTCACCGAGTGACGCGCGAGGACATGCAGCGCCATCCGCGGTTCCCGGGACCACGCGCCGACAAGAAGCCGCATGACGTCGTGCGCGAGCGTGCGGCGGCCGCCTGACGCGGTGGATCTCCGGAATACGGCCCGAACACCCCTGCTATGCCTCTAAGTTCGCAGCGACATGCCGTCGCCCGCCCGCGCACACCAGGAGGCCTTCCGTATGCGCACCCTGCTCCGCACCGCCATGACCGGGGCGGTGGCCGCCGCCACCGTCCTCGCCTGCGGCACCGCCCACGCCACTCCCTCCGGCCCCGGGGTGAGCGGCCGGGTGATCAGCCAGACCACGGTGGGCGACACCGACTACGTCCTGCGGGAGATAACGGTGCCGCCCGGGCAGAGCACGGGCTGGCACTACCACGACGGCCCTGTGTACGCCTACGTGCGGCAGGGCACGCTGAGCCACTTCGGCTCCGGTTGCGCTTCGGACGGCGTGTACCACGCGGGCAGCTCTCTTCATGAGCCGGGCGGGCCGGACGACGTCCATCTCGGCCGCAACCTGGGCGACACCCCGCTCGTCCTCGACGTGCTCTACGTGCTGCCGCACGGCTCGCCTTTCTCCGAGGACGCGCCGAACCCGGGTTGCCCGTTCCAGTGATCACTCAGGCGGCAGCGACTGTTCGGCCCAGATCGTCTTGCCCCTGGAGGTCTGCCGACTGCCCCAGCGCTGGGTGAGCTGCGCGACGAGCAGCAGACCGCGCCCGCCCTCGTCGAAGGCGTGGGCACGGCGCAGGTGCGGGGAGGTGGAACTCCCGTCGGAGACCTCGCAGATGAGGGCGCGGTCACGGATCAGCCGGAGCTGGATGGGCGGTTCGCCGTACCGGATGGCGTTGGTGACCAGTTCGCTGACGACGAGTTCGGTGACGAAGGCCGTCTCCTCCAGGCCCCACGCGGCCAGTTGCTCGGTGGCGGCCTGCCGGGTGACGGCGACGTGTGCGGGGTCCGGGAGGACGTCCCAGGTGGCGACCCGGTCCGCGCCCAGCGCGCGGGTGCGGGCCAGCAACAGGGCCACGTCGTCGCTCGGCTCCTCCGGCAGCACGGCCTTGATCACGGTGTCGCACAGTGCGTCGAGGGTGTCGGTACGCGCGGTCAGCGCGCGGCACAGTTCGGCGGTGGCGCGGTCGATGTCGCGGTCTCGGTGCTCGATCAGACCGTCCGTGTAGAGGGCGACGACCGCCCCCTCGGGCAGCTCCGCTTCGGTCGCCTCGAAGGGCAGACCGCCCACCCCGAGCGGGGGTCCGGGGGACGTCTCGATGAGCTGTGCGGTGCCGTCGGGCAGGACGACCGCCGGGGCTGGATGGCCTGCGGAGGCCAGCGCCAGGCGGCGCGCGATGGGATCGTAGACGGCGTACAGACAGGTCGCGCCGAGCTCCGCGACCTCGTCGCCGGCGTCGTCCATCGCGAGGTGGGTGACCAGGTCGTCGAGATGGGTGAGGAGTTCGTCCGGCGCCAGGTCCACGTCGGCGAGGGTGCGCACGGCCATGCACAGACGCCCCATGGTCGCCGAGGACGGGATGCCGTGTCCCACGACGTCGCCGACGACCAGGGCCACCCGGCTGCCGGACAGCGGGATCACGTCGAACCAGTCGCCACCGACGCCGGCGAGCGACCCGCTGGGCAGGTAGCGGTGGGCCACGTCGACCGCGGACTGCCCGGGCAGTCTGCGGGGCAGCAGGCTGTGCTGCAGGGCGAGTGCGGTCGTGCGCTCGCGGGCGAAGCGACGGGCGTTGTCGATGCAGACGGCGGCGCGGCCGGCCAGCTGCTCGGCGAACACCGCGTCGTCGGCCGCGTAGTCGTCGGGGTGTGCGATGCGGACGGCCACCGCGACCCCCAGGGTGGTGCCGCGGGCCCGCAACGGCACCGCGAGCATCGAGTGGACACCCCTGCGGAAGGGGCGGCCCTCGGGGGCGCGGGCGTTGCACTCGGCGACCCACCGGACGAAGTCCGGCTCGCCCGCCTGGCTGAGGACCGCCCGCCCCTCCCGCAGCGCCCGCGCGGGCGGGCAGAACGGCGGGTAGAGGTCCGTCTCGCCGACGTGTACGGCCGCCTCCGGTGTGCCCTCGGTGACGGAGCGGTGAGCGACCCGGCGCAGCACGGTCTCGCCGTCCGGCACCCTGGGCGGTTCACCCGCCCCGAGGACCCAGTCGAGCAGGTCCACGCTGGCGAAGTCGGCGTGCTTCGGCACCAGGAGTTCCACCAGTTCCTCGGTGGTGCGCACGGCGTCCAGGGTGGTGCCGAGGGCGGCCGCCGCCTCGTTCAGCTGCGCCAGCCGCCGCCGGGCCCAGTACTGCTCGGTGCTGTCGAGTGCCGCTAGGGCGACCCCGGTCAGTTCTCCGGCGGAGTCCCGTACGGGCCACATCTCGATGCTCCAGGCGTGCTCCCGGTTCGGGGCGGACGCGGCCGTGCAGCTCTCGTAGCTGACCGGCCTGCCCGTCTCGGCGACCTGGCGCAGATTGGCCAGGAAGCCCCGGCTGTGCTCGGCGTCCTCCACGGTGTCCGGGAAGTACCGGCCGAGCAGGACCTCCTCGGGTACTCCCATCACCTGGCAGGCCACGTCGTTGAGGCGGAGGTAGCACTGCCGGGTGTCGAAGACCGACATCGACATGGACGCCTGCTGGAACGCCTGTCCCGCCAGACCGGGCTCCGGCCCGCCGGGCCGCTCGGCGGTCACCACATGTCCGCCGGGGGTGCCGTCCGGGCCCAGCACGGGGCAGGCCTTGAGGTGGAGGGGGACGCTGGAGCCGTCGCGGTGGCGCAGTACGGCGGCACCGGTCAGCGTGGCCGAGGAGTCGGCCCGGACGTCCTCGGCGAGCAGGTCGCGTGCCTGACGGCCCACGACCTCGTCGGCGGCGTAGCCCGTCAGCAAGCGGGCACCTTCGCTCCAGCCGGTCACGACACCCCGGGCATCGACCACCACCACAGCGGTGACATGCTCCATATCGTCCAGGATGATCCGATTGTCGCACCGCATCAAGCGCGTGGACCCGTCCTGGCCGCCGAGCGCCGTGCGGCGCCCGGGACGGTCTACCCCCGATGCGCGCGCAACGCGGCAAGGGCCCGGTCGGCGTGTGTGTTCATCCGCAGCTCGCTGCGCACGACCTCCAGGACGGTGCGGTCCTGTGCGATGACGAAGGTGACCCGTTTGGTGGGAGCCAGTGAGAACCCCCGCTTCACCCCGAACCGCTCCCGGACCGTCCCGTCGGCGTCGGACAGCAGGGGCATGCCGAGCGTGTGGCGGCCGGCGAACTCCTGCTGCCGGTCGACGGAGTCGCCGCTGATCCCCACCGGACGCCCGCCCGCTTCGGCGAACTCGGCCGCCAGGTCACGGAAGTGGCAGGCCTCCGCGGTGCAGCCGGCGGTCAGGGCGGCCGGGTAGAAGAAAAGAACGACGGGGCCGTCGGCAAGCAGCTCGGACAGACTGCGTACGGTGCCGGTCTCGTCCGGGAGCGTGAAGTCCTCGACCCGGGTTCCTACCTCGATCTGCGCGCTCACGACCGGCCCTCCGCACTCTGGGCGACGCTGCGGGCCCACAGCACGAGGGGCACCTGAAGGGGCAGCCGGCCGATGGCGGCGGCCTTCTGCGGGGCGGGACGGTGGCGCCAGTCCACGGCCATCTTCACGTTGGCGGGGAACACGCCGACGAAGAACGCCGCGGCGGCCAGGGCTGCCGCCCGCCGGGTCCGCGGCACCGCCAGGCCTGCCGCGAGGGCCAGTTCGGCGACTCCACTCGCGTATGTCCAGGTCCGGGGCGAGCCGGGCAGCGCACGCGGCACGGTGGCATCGAACTGACGTGGTCTGGCGAAGTGGGCGGTGCCCGCGGCGGCCAGCAGACCGGCGAGCAGCAGGGGCGAGCGTTCGGACCGTGACACGGTTCCTCCTCTGACGACCTGCCGCGCGATATTACTCGACGGTAGAGACGGTGGGGTGCGCCGGGTGCTCCACCGGAGCGCCTTGCCTGCCGGGCCAGTTGACCTTGCCCATGGGGGAGGCCCGACGGTGGGTGCGGACAGGGCCGAGCGAACGAGGGAGCCCGTATGGACACACGCTGCGTGATTCTCGACATCGGAGGAGTCCTGGAGATCACCCCGCAGACGGGGTGGCTGCGCCACTGGGACGAGCGGCTGGGGCTGGCGCCCGGTACCGCGGACGGGCGGCTCGCCGATGTCTGGGCGGCGGGAGCCGTCGGAGCGGTCGACGAGGCCGAGGTGCACGCGCAGGTCGCCGCCCGGCTGGGCCTCGGCCCGGACGAGGTGCACTCCTTCATGGCGGAGTTGTGGGGAGCGTACCTGGGGACGCCGAACACGGAGCTCATCGACTTCGTGGCGGAGTTGCGGCCCCGGTGCCGGCTGGGAATCCTCAGCAACAGCTTCGTGGGCGCTCGCCGGCTCGAAGCGGATCGGTACGGGTTCGACACACTCGTCGACGAGATCATCTACTCCCACGAGATCGGCGTGTGCAAGCCCGATCCACGGGCCTTCGCGATCGCGTGCGCACGTCTGGAGGTGCGGGCCGGCGACTGTCTCTTCGTCGACGACTTCCCGCCGAACGTCGAGGCCGCGCGCGCGGCGGGCCTACGGGCCCACCTGTTCGAGGACAACGCCGAGACCGTCGCCCGTATCAACGCGCATCTGGACGGCGCGGCCTGGACACAGTGACCGGCGAGAGCGCCGTCCGGTGTCAGGCGCTGCCGGCCGAGGTGGTGGCCTGGTGCTCGGTGTCGTCGTCGACGGCGTACGAGAGGAAGTCGTCGACCATGCGGTGGAAGAGCGTGGCGAGCTGGCGCAGCTCCTCCGGCGACCAGTCGGCGAGCGCCAGCTGCATCCCACGGGCGCCGGCGTCCCGGACCCGGCCGACGGCCAGGCGGCCGGCGTCGGTGAGCTGGATGCGCTGCGCCCGGCCGTCGTCGGGGTCCGGCACGCGAGTGACGTAGCCGACCTTCTGCAGCTGCTGCACCGTGCGGGTGACGTGCGAGGCCTCCACCCCGAGCCGCTGGGCCAGTTCCCCCGGGCGGAGCGGGTCGGAGTCGGCGACCTGCCGCAGCAGCGCCACGGCGGCCCGGTCCAGCGGCACCCCGGCCTGCCCCATGAGCCGGTCGTGCTGCCGGGCCCGGGTACTGAGATACGTGATGCGCGTGAGCGCCCGCTCGATCTCGACGACTTCCGGGGAGGCGGAGGGAAGGGCGGGGAGCGGTGACGTGGTCATACGAGCCACTTTACCATATTGTTGCGTAACTCAAGTAATTTGCCGCGCCCGTTCTCTCCGGCAGCAGGGCCGAACCGGTGCCGACGGTGCGGGCGGGGCCCCTGGTCACCCCCGGCAGGCCGCGGCGCTCGACGGGACGGTGCGTGTGTCGAGTCCGGTGGGCGGACCGACGGAGATCGACGTGGAGTTGCCGTGCGCATGGTGACGCGAGCCCGGCCCCAGCACACCGCAGGCCCGTTCCAGTCCCACCGGGGCAGGACACACCACCGCCCGTCCACTGCGTTCTCAGTACGCCCGGCTGTCGGCAGCGGCACGACGACATGAGCAGCCGGCTCACGGAAAACTGAGGAGGTAGCGTCCATGGGGACCGGCCCGGCGTAAGCCGTGGTGACCGGCTTCCGGGACAGGCGGGGTCCATGATCAAGGTGGTCGGCACTCCCCTCCCCCGGGAGGGCCGCGCGTGTCCCGCGACACGGGTGGTCCGACCACCCGCCCCCGGACCGCGACGCCCGACCCACGCAAGAAACGGACTGAACCGACCCCATGACCATCCGCGTGCTGCTCGCCGACGACCAGGCCCTGCTGCGGGCCACCTTCCGCATCCTGATCGACTCCTGCGACGACCTGGAGGTGGTCGGCGAGGCCACCGACGGCGCCGAGGCCGTCACCCTGGCCCGCGTCCACCATCCCGACGTCGTCCTGATGGACATCCGCATGCCGGGCACCGACGGACTCGCCGCCACGACCACGATCTGCGCCGACCCCGACCTGAGCGGCACCCGCGTGCTGATCCTCACCACGTTCGAGGTCGACGAGTACGTCGCGCAGGCCCTTCGGGCGGGCGCGAGCGGCTTCCTCGGCAAGGACGTCACCGCCGACGCGCTGCTCGCGGGCATCCGGACGGTGGCCGCCGGTGAGTCCCTGCTCTCCCCGCTCGCCACCCGCGTCCTGGTCTCCCGCTTCCTGGCCACCCCCGCGCAGGGTGCCCCACTGGCCGCGCCCGAGGACCTCGCCGCCCTCACGGCCCGCGAACGCGAGGTGATGGCGCAGGCGGCGGAGGGCCGGTCCAACGATGAGATCGCCGAGCGGCTGTTCCTCAGCCCGCTGACGGTGCGCACCCACGTTCACCGCGCCATGACGAAGCTCGGCGCCCGCGACCGGGCCCAACTCGTCGTGATCGCCTACCAGTCGGGCCTCGTCCAGGCGCCCCCGCCACCACCCCGCGACCGCTGAGACCGGCCACCGGACGGCGCCGTTCAGGCGAAACCGGCGGGCGGCACGCGTGACGGGACGCGGGCCCGTCGACACCTCACCCGTGACCCTGCCACTGATCGCCCCCATGCTCGCCACCCCCGGCACCCTGCCGCCCGCCGCACAGGACGCGCGCTGGGCGTACGAGACCAAGCAGGACGGCCAGCGGGTGGTCGCCTATCTCGCCGGGGAGGACAGCGTGCTGCTGCGGGCCCGGTCCGGGGAGGACATCACCGCCGCCTACCCCGAACTGCGGGCGCTGGGCGGTGCGCTCGGCGGCACGCCCGCGGTACTGGACGGAGAGGTCCTGGCGCTGGACGAACACGGGCGCGCCGACTTCCAGTTGCTCCAGTCGCGCATGGGCTTGGCCCACGCGCCCCGCAGGGCCGCCCGCCGAGCCGCCGAAGTCCCCGCCCATCTCGTCCTGTTCGACGTCATGCACCTCGGCACGCGCTCCCTGCTGACGCAGCCCTACCACCGCCGGCGCACGCAGCTGGAGGGACTCGGCCTGCACGGACCGTACTGGTCGACACCGGCCGCCCTCGTCGGCCACGGCGAGCAGGCGCTGCGGGCCACCCGCGAGCACGGCCTCGAGGGCCTCGTCTGCAAGCGGCTGGACTCCGTCTACGAGCCCGGGGTGCGCTCCCGGGCCTGGATCAAGATCCGCAACATGCGCAGCGAGGACGTGATCGTCGGCGGCTGGGTCCCCGGCAAGGGGCGGCTGTCCGGCCTGCCCGGCGCCGTCCTGGTCGGACAGCGCACCGCGGGACGCCTGCGCTATGTCGGCAGCGTGGGCACCGGCTGGAGCGAGGCCGAGCGGACCGAGCTCACCGCACTGCTGCGGGCCGCGGCGACGGACCGATGCCCCTTCGACACCGTGCCTCCGGTCGCGGGCGCGCACTGGGTGCTCCCCCGGCTGGTCGGCGAGGTCCGCTACAGCACCCGCACCCGTTCCGGGATGCTGCGCCAGCCGTCCTGGCTGCGGCTGCGCCCGGACCTCGCGCCCGAGGAGTCGGCGGCCGACCTGCCGGACGACCTCCCCTGACACACCGTCATGGTCCGAATGTTGGGCTGCGCTTCACCGCCGGTACGCACGCGACCCCTTGGCCCGGAAGTGGAAACCGGGGAAGCTGAACTCCCCATCCCCCCACAGCCGTTGGGCTGCGCCCGGACCAAGAGGAGGACGCAGTGTCGTCACTGAAGTTCAAGGCACACCGCAGGAGATGGTTCACCGGCCTCGCCGGGGCCGCCGCCCTCGTCGTCGCCTTCCCCACCGCCGCCTTCGCCGCACCGCCCCAGGCGCTGCCCGCCAACGCCGAGGCCGCGGAGCTGACGTACCAGCCCGCCTTCGACTACGACACGGACGGCTGCTACCCGACGCCGGCCATCGGCCCCGACGGAACGGTCAACGGCGGCCTCAACCCGACCGGCGCCCTCAACGGCCAGTGCCGGGACGCCTCGGACCTCGACAACACCAACAGCTACTCGCGCTACAAGTGCAACAACGGCTGGTGCGCCTACATGTACGGCCTGTACTTCGAGAAGGACCAGGCGGTGGCCGGGAGCAGCCTCGGCGGCCACCGGCACGACTGGGAGCACGTCGTCGTGTGGGTGCAGAACAACCAGGTCCAGTACGTCTCGACCTCCAACCATGGCTCCTTCACCGTGCACGCCGCGTCCACCGTCCGCTTCGACGGCACTCACGCGAAGATCGTCTATCACAAGGACGGCATCAGCACGCACTGCTTCCGGCTGGCCAACACCAACGACGAGCCGCCGGAGAACCACAAGGGCACCTGGCAGTACCCGCCGCTCGTCGGCTGGAACGGCTACCCTGCGGGCCTGCGCGACAAGCTGAGCGCCTACGACTTCGGCAGCGCCAACTTCGGCCTGAAGGACAGCAACTTCGCCGCGCATCTCTCCTCGGCGAAGCCGTCCGGAATCGCGTTCGACCCCAACGCCTGACGCCACGCCCGACCCCCACGCCTGACCGCACGCCACCGATCGCCGCCCCGCTCGCACTCCAGGCTCCCGGAGCCACCGCGTCCCCGGGAGCGCAGGAGCACGGCGCACGGGAGGACGGGAGGCCATGACGTGGCGGCGGTCGGCACAGGGCGGGGCGGGCCGGAGTCTCACGGCGGGGTTTCGTCGCGGCACCGGGTGCGGCGGGAACACGGACCGCAGAAGCTGACCGAGCACCTCAGCCGCGGTCCACCAGCGCGTCTCCCAGCCCGGTCCGCCGGTAGAGCACGTAGTAACCCTGGCGCCGTGACTCGACGAGCCCCGCCTCGCGCAGGACCGAGAGGTGGGCGGACACCGACGACGGCGCCAGCGCGTGCCGGCGGGCCAGCTCCGTGGTCGAGGAGGGGGCGGTCAGCCCGGCCAGAACGGCGGCCCGCCCGACGCCCAGCAGGCGGGCGAGCGCGTCCGACGGAGGCGGGACCGGCGCGGCACGCAACCGGCCCATACCGCGGGCGGGATAGATCACGGTCGGCTGCCAGGGGCGGGCGAAACCGCTGACCACGTCCGGCCAGACGAACACGCTCGGCATGAGCAGTACGCCCCGGCCGTCGGCTCCCTGCGCCTCCGCGAGATCGCCGTACATCCGCAGGGTGAGGGTGTCACCGGCCCAGTCGATACCGGGGTGCAGTCCCGTGAGCAGCGCGTCCAGTCCGCCGTCCGCGGTCTGCCGGGAGCGGTGGGCGATGTCGGCCTCCAGGACGGCCCGATGGCGCGGCCAGTCCGGAGCGAGGAGGGCGTGCCAGGCCCGTTCGGTGAGATCGGCGAGCCGCCGTACGGTCCCGGCGGGGTCGTCGAGGGCGGCGCGCCCCTGCGGGGAGTCGGCGAGCCCCGGGACGCAGGCGAGCGAGCGGGCCATCTCCGCGTGGGCGAGGGCGGGGTCCGTGGCCCGCATCCGGGCCACTTCGTCCTCGAAGGAGGGATACGGCTCCTCGGGAGGCGCGCCGAGGAAGTCGGGGGTGTAGCCGCCGGCGCGCGGGATGAACAGCCACAGCGGCGCCAGGTCGAGCCCTGCCACGGTCCGCCGCATCCGGCGCAGCCAGGCCCGGTGGTAGCCGTGCCGGGCGGGCCGACGCAGCAGCCGCAGCGCCTCGTGGGTCTGGCACAGCGGGGAGATCGCGAACCGGCAGCGCGTCAGGTCGTCGGTGCCCAGGTGCAGGGTCAGCGGCAAGGCGGCCTCCGTGAGCGATTCGTCCCCGGCCGAAAGAGTAGAGCGCGCCGTCCGCTGCCCGACACGCTGGCCCCCGGTCGCCGACCTCCGCTCCGGAAAGGCACATCCATGGGCAGCCTACGTCCGCCCGCGTGGCACAGGGCCGCCGTCGTCGCGGCCCTGATGCTGGCGGCGTTCACCTTCAACACCACCGAGAACCTCCCCGTCGGCCTGCTCTCCCTGATGGCGGCCGACCTGCGGGTACCGCTCGCGGCGGTGGGCGTACTGGTCACCGGGTACGGGTTGACCGTGGCCGTGGTGTCGCTGCCCGTCGCGCACGTCACCCGGTCCGTGCCCCGCCGGTATCTCCTCGCCGGGCTGTTGGGGCTCCTCTCCGTGGCCAGCTGGGTCTCGGCGCTGGGCGGCGTCTCGTACGGGCTGCTGCTGGCCTCCCGGCTGGCGACCGCGCTCGCGCAGGCGCTGTTCTGGGCGGTGATGGGGCCGGTCGCCGTCGGGCTGTTCCCGCCGGAGCGCCGGGGGCGGATCATCGGCCTGCTGTCCGTGGGCGGGTCGCTGGCCACGGTCCTCGGGGTGCCGGCCGGGACCTGGCTGGGCGCGCACGGCGGCTGGCGGGTGCCGTTCGCGGTGCTCGGGGCGCTCGCCGTGGTCTCCCTCGTGGTGATCGCCGTGCTGCTGCCGACGTCCCGTCCGCAGGAGAGCCACTCGGCGTACGGCGCCGCGCCCGACCGGCGCCGGTTCACCGTCGTCCTCGCCACCACCGCGCTGTCGGTGACCGGGGCCTTCGCCGGGTTCACGTACGTCGCCGTCTTCCTCGAGGACGTGACCGGGTTCGCCGCGGGCTCGGTGAGCGCCGTGCTGATGGCGTTCGGGGCGGCGGGGCTGGCCGGCGTCACCGTGACCGGGCCGCTGCTGGACCGCTTCCCGCGCGGCACGCTGACCGTGCCGGTGGCAGCCCAGGCGGCGGCCCTGCTCGGCCTGTACGCGGGCGCACGCAGCGAGGTGGCCGTCGTCGCACTGCTCATGCTGCTGGGGGCGTCCGTCGGGCCGGTTTTCATGGCGACGCAGAGCCAGATCCTGCGGGTGGCGCCGGGACGCACCGAGTCGGCCCTCGCGGCGAACTCGGCGGCCTTCAACGTGGGCGTGGCCGTGGGTGCGTTGCTGGGCGGTGCCCTGCTGCCCGCGGCCGGGGCGCGCGGGGCGTTCCTGGCGGGCGGGCTCCTCACGGTGACCGCGCTCGCGGTACTGACCTGGCCCGCACCCGCCGCCACACCTCTGCCCGAAGCCGGTCCCCGCGATACCCCCCTGCCCGAGGCCGGCCCCGGCCATGGACGCCCGCGCACCGGCACCCCATGATGTGCGAATGGATCTTCACGAGGAGCAGCCGTCGGCTGTCCGGAGAGCGATCCGCTTCTACGACCGCCTCGGGGGGCTCGATCGAGAAGATCCGCTACAGCCTGCCGGTGCCCCATTGAGCAGGGTATGCGCCTGAGGGACGCCTCCGAGGGGCTATCGTGTCCGCATGCCGGTCCCCGAACTGATCCGCATCGTCTCCCGCGACTCGCCCATGGCGCTCGCCCAAGTGGAGCGGGTACGCGCCGAGTTGGCGGTGCTCCACCCCGGTGTGCGCACCGAGGTCGTACCCGTGAAGACGACCGGCGACAAGTGGATGGGTGACTTGTCCAAGGTCGAGGGCAAGGGCGCGTTCACCAAGGAGGTCGACGCGGCGCTGCTCGCCGAGGAGGCCGATCTCGCGGTGCACTGCGTCAAGGACGTCCCGGCGGACCGGCCGCTCCCCGCGGGCACGGTGTTCGCCGCGTTCCTGAAGCGGGACGACATCCGCGACGCCCTCGTCCACCCCGGCGGGCTCACCCTCGACGAACTCCCCGCGGGTACCCGTGTCGGCACGTCCTCGGTGCGCCGCGTCGCCCAGCTGGCGGCCACCCACCCGCACCTGGAGTGCGTGCCGTTCCGCGGCAACGCCAACCGGCGGCTGGAGAAGCTGGCGGCCGGTGAGGCGGACGCGCTGCTGCTGGCGGTGTCGGGTCTGGAGCGCATCGGCCGACAGGACGTGATCAGCGAGGTGCTGTCGCCGGAGACGATGATGCCGCCGATCGGTGCGGGCATCCTCGCCCTGCAGTGCCGTGAGGGCGACACCGCGCTCATCGACGCCGTCAGCGGGCTCGGCGACCCCGCCACCCATCGGGAGGCCACCGCGGAACGCATGTTCCTCCATGTGCTCCAGGGGCACTGCAACAGCCCGATCTCCGGGTTCGCGCACGTGGACCGCAGCGGCGAACTGTCCCTGCGGGCCTGCGTGTTCACTCCGGACGGTAAGACCCGGCTGAACGCCCACGAGTGGGCGGGGCGGCTCGACCCGGCCACCCTGGGCACGTCGGTCGCCGTCGCGCTGCTCCGGCAGGGCGCCCGCGAGATCATCGACGGCATCCCGCACTGAGGCGGGACCGCGTCGGACGCGACCGCGTCAGGCGGTGCCCTCTTCGGCCTGGTCCCGCAGGAAGTTGCTCACCTGGCGGGCCAGGCTGTCCCGTGCCGCACCGGCGGGGGCGCCGGCGGTCCCCTCGTGCAGGCCGAGTCCGCCGGTCCACAGCCTGCGGTCGGCCCACTCCTCGTCGACCCGCAGCTGGATCTGCACGTCGACCTGACCGAGGGAGGGCTCGGGGCCGGCGGCGTACAGCACGGCGGTGGCCCGGCGCAGCGGGTAGACGTCGAAGCCCTCGATGAACTGCGTGTTGCGCCAGTCGATGAACGCGCTCTCGCCGTCGGGACCGATGCGCACGTCGATCTGGCCGTCCTCGAGGTGGATGCCGAAATGCCGCTCGCCCCGGTTCTCGACGGTCACACGGAGGCGGAAGTACGTCATCCCCTCGGCGGCGTCGTCACGGCCGCGCGGGGGCTCGGCCGGCTCCAGTCCGTGGACGCGGACACGCAGACCGGCATGCTCGTCGTACTCCTGCCAGTCCCCGACCACGTTCGGCTCGTACACAGTCCTACCTCTCGACCTCTGAGGCTGCTTCCTATCCGTGCGCTCACTGCACTGTCAAATGAGCAGAATGCGCTATGGCCAGGGAATTCGCCGCATTTGATCGTTGATCAAGCCGTGCGCAGGAAGAATCCGCTTCCGGACCGTGCGGTTGCATGCGCGCGGCGTGCCGCACATCACGTTCCCGAGGGTGAGGTCAGCGGGCCAGTCGGCCCAGCAGCGAGGAGGCGGCGGCGATGCCGAGCGCGGCGGCCACAAGGAGCACACCGAAGTCGGCCGCGAGGTGCGCGTGCGTGCCGAGGAGGAGGCCGCGCAGGGCGTCGACCTGGTAGCTCAGGGGGTTGACCTTGCTGACGGCCTGGAGCCAGCCCGGCATGACGGACACCGGGTAGAGGGCGTTGGAGCCGAAGAACAGCGGCATCGTGATCGCCTGGCCGAAGCCCATGAGCCGGTCGCGGCTGAGCACGATGCCGGCGATGGTCATCGACAGGCAGGAGAAGAAGGCCGATCCGAGGATCACGGCCGCGGCGACGCCGAGCAGCTTCAGCGGGTTCCAGGTCAGTGCGACGCCGAGGATCGCGGCGATGACGACGACCACGATCGCCTGGATCAGCGACTTCACGCCGGCCGCGAACGCCTTGCCGGTGATGAGGGCCGAGCGTGGAGTGGGCGTGACGAGCAGCTTGTTGAGGATGCCGGCGTCGCGCTCCCAGATGATCTGGATGCCGTAGAAGATGGCGATGAACATCGCGGACTGGGCGATGATGCCGGGCGCGAGGTAGTCGATGTAGGGGATGCCTTCGGTGGGTATCGCCTTGATACGGGTGAAGGTCTGACCGAAGATCAGCAGCCAGAGCGCGGGCTGGACCGCGCGGGTGTACAGCTCCGTGCGGTCGTGGCGCAGCTTCTGCAGTTCGACCGCGCACATCGCTCCCACGCGGGCGGGCAGCAGCCGCCAGCCCGCGCGGGGCCGGGGCGGCCGGAGCAGCAGGCCGATGTCCTTCCGCGGGACTCGGTCAGCCGACGCGGTGCGCGGTGCGGCGGGTGCTTCGGACATCGCGGAAGTCTCCTGACTGGTCGTCGAGGCCGCTGCCGGCGACATCACGGAAGACGTCTTCCAGCGTCGGCAGCGTGTCCGTGGCCGCCGCGCCCTCGGCGCGGCGGCGTTCGCCGAGTCCCTGGCGGAGTTCGGCCGGAGTGCCAAGGGCCCGGATGCGGCCGTGGTGCATCAGACCGACCCGATCGCAGTACTGGTCGGCCTCGTCCATGTAGTGCGTGGTCACCAGGACCGTCATGCCGGTGGCCGCGCGTACGGCGTTGATGTGGTCCCAGACTCCGGTACGGGCGATCGGGTCGAGGCCGATCGTCGGCTCGTCCAGAATCAGCAGGCGGGGCGCGCTGACCAGCGCCTGGGCGAGTTCGAGGCGGCGGACCATGCCGCCGGAGTAGGTGCCCGCCAGGCGGTCGGCGGCGTCCTCGAGGTCCACCGCGGCCAGGGCCTGGCCGACGCGTTCGGCGCGTTCGCGGCGCGGCACGTCGAAGACGCGGGCGAACAGGGCGACGTTCTCCCGGCCGGTGAGTCCGGCGTCGGCGGACAGCTGCTGCGGTACGTAGCCCAGCAGACGCCGTACGGCCATCTGTTCCCTGGCCGCGTCGTGGCCGAAGACGCGGACCATGCCGGCCGGGACCGGCAGGAGCGTGGTGATGCAGCGGATCGCGGTGGTCTTGCCGGCGCCGTTCGGGCCGAGCAGTCCGAAGATCTCGCCTTCCCCGACCGAGAGGTCGAGGCCGTCGACGGCGTTCGTCGCGCCGAAGGCGTAGGCGAGCCGTGTGCAGGTGACGGCCTCGACCGGTTCGGCGGCAGCGTCCTGGGTCATGACTCCTCGGCCTCCTTGCGCAGGGTGACGGCCAGCTTGCGCAGGGCCGGGACGGCCGCGCGCAGCGCCTCCCGGTCCGTCTCGTCGAGCCGGGACACATGCCGCCGTACGAGGTCGGCGCGCCGTTCCTGCCAGGCACGCAGCCGGGCCTCGGCGGCCTCGGTCAGCAGCAGTCGGGCGGCCCGCCGGTCGGCGGGGTCGGTCTCGCGGATCAAGTAGCCGTCCCGGACCAACTGGTTGACCAGGGTCGACACGGAATTGCCCGCCAGGTACAGCTCCTTGGCGGCGTCCGAGACGCCGATGCCGGGCCGTGTCTCGACCAGGCGCAGCAGTTCCACCTCGGCGCCGCGCATCCGCGGCACGGTCAGCCCGGCGCGCAGCCGGCGCCGCATCAGCCGCTGCACCCCGACCAGCGCGTCTGCCAGCTCCTGGGGAAAGGTCTCCTGCTCCACACCCCGAGATTACCTCTGTGTCAGAGGTACCCGACACCAAGGGACGGTCAAGAGCGGAGGCCGCCCCAGGGCGACCCCCAGGCCGGTCCTGAGGACCGCCTGCAGAGCCCCACAGGAATTTCACTTCACGAATTCCCTCGAATTCATAACGTGTCGCTCCGGCAATCATTCAAGTAATTGTTTTGGGGACGCCGAGCCGGGGAATCGAAATTTCAGTGCTTCGGACAGGAGGCACGTCCGCGGGAATCCGCTCGCCGGTCCCGGCTTCCCTCCGCACGGCCCGAGCGCGCGTCTCCCACGGTGTCTGTCCACCCAGCACCCGCTGAGGGAGGCGCGCAGATGCGTACCGCCATCAGAACGAAACAGCATCCGCACGACGACGCCCCTGACACCACCGAATCCTTCGAACGGCTTGTGCGACTGCCGACGAGCCCCGAGCGCAAAGCACTGCGGGACGAGCTGGTCCGGCTCTGGCTGCCCATGGCCGAGCGGATCGCTGTCCGGTTCCGTGGCCGGGGCGAGACCCTCGAGGACCTCTACCAGGTGGCGGCCCTGGGACTCGTCAAGGCCGTCGACCACTACGACCCGGCCCGGGGCCGGGCCTTCGAGGCGTACGCCGTGCCGACCATCACCGGCGAGATCAAACGCCACTTCCGCGACCACATGTGGACGCTGCACGTTCCCCGCCGCGTCCAGGATCTGCGCAACCACGTGCGGAAGGCCGCGAAGGAGCTGGCGCAGACCACCCCGGGACGCCCTCCCACCGTGGCCGAGATCGCCGAGCACGCCCAGCTCAGCGAGGACGAGGTGCGCACCGGCATGGAGGCCCTGGACTGCTTCACCGCGCTGTCGCTGGAGGCGGAGATGCCCGGCACCGACGGTTACGTCCTCGCGGACGCGATCGGCGGCCCGGACCCGGGCTACGACACCGTGGTGGACCGGGTGTCCGTGACCCCCTGCCTGCAGGCGCTGCCGGAGCGCGAACGCACGATCCTGTACCTGCGCTTCTTCGGAGGCATGACCCAGAGCACCATCGCGGAGCAGCTCGGCATCTCCCAGATGCACGTCTCGCGGCTGCTCAGCGGCTGCTTCGCCCAGCTGCGCGAGGAGATCCTGGCCGAGGCCGAGAGGGAGGCAGAGGCGGAACAGGAGCCCGACTGAACATGCCGACCGTCCGGGCGCACCACCGGCCGGGTGACGCACGGGTGCGTCACCCGGCCGGTGGTGCGCCCGGAATCTGTGTGGGGCCGTGGCGGTCCAGGGCGCCCTCCAGCTCCGCACGGACTTCCGGGGGCATCTCCCCGCTGCGCCCCCAGAACAGGATCATCTCCGCGACACTGCGCAGTTTGATGTTCGTGTGCTGGGAGACCTCCTTCAGCACCAACCACCCCTGGTCCGGTGTCACCCGTCCCAGTGCGACGACCATGCCGATCGCCTGGTCCACGACGGCATGGGAGGCGACAGCCTCCTTGAGCTGGTCGATCTCCTCCTGGAGCTTGAAGATGCGGTCCGTCTCGTCCGTCGGCTCGTCCGGTAGTCGTGCCACGCTTCCATCGTGGCACGCGTGCGACCCTCCGCCACCGGGGGTACTCGGCAGGCGCCCGGGGCGGTTCCGGCCGGACACTGGGGTGGGGGACCGGTGGCCCCCTCCGGCCGACGAGATCGGAACGCGAGTCCCATGAATCACGACACGACCCCCACCACCTCCACGACGGACGTCGTCTCGACGGATTCCGTCTTCGGCGCGCCCTGCTGGGTGAGCCTGACAAGCCGCGATCTGGAGACCACGGAGAAGTTCTACGCCGCGGTGCTGGGCTGGGAGTGGCGCACGGCCAAGCTCGGCGACCGCTTTCGGATCGCGCTGGCGGACGGAGCCCCGGTCGCCGGGATCGCCGCTGTCGCCACCATGTGGCAGATGGCGGTGGCGTGGACGCCGTACTTCGCCGTGCGCAGCGCGGACGAGGCAGTGGCGCGGGTCCGGGAGCGCGGCGGAACGTCGGCGGTGGGGCCGATCTCCCTCCCGCCCGGGCGGGCGGCACTGCTGGCCGACCGGGACGGCGCCACCTTCGGGATCTGGGAAGGGAAGCTCTTCACCGACTGGGAGACGTGGCGGCGGGCAGCACCCGCCTTCATCCGCCTGCACACGCGCGACGCGTTCGACTCGGCGATCTTCTACGGCGAGGTCCTGGAATGGGCGTCCGACCGCGTCGGCTGCTGCGAGGTCCACTACGAAGGGGGCGAGGTCGTACTGCGCAGCCGGGGGGACGTCGTGGCCCGTATCGTGTCCGGGGCGCTGGAGTCGGCTCCCGACCCCACCATCCGGCCGCACTGGCAGGTGCACTTCGCGGTCGCGGACGTGACGGCCTGCGCACGGGCCGCGGAGCGGCACGGCGGCAGCGTCCTGCGCAGAAGCACCGACGAGGTGGTGCTGCGCGACCCCGACGGCGCCCAGTTCACGGTGACCCCGCGCCGCGCGCGCTGAACCCCCCTCACCCGGACCGGCGGGCCGGCCGGGTGAGGAGCACCAGGCTGCGCGCCTCTACGGTCATGCCGGTGCCCGCCTTGTGCTCCGTCTCGTCCGGGGCGCCCTGCGGCTCCGAGGTGTCGATCAGCGTCGTCCAGCGCTCGCCGTAGGCGGGGCCGGGCAGCCGGAAGCCGACCGGCTCCCAGTAGCTGTTGAGCAGCAGCAGGAAGGAGTCGTCGACGACGGGCCGGCCCTGCGGGTCGGGTTCGGCGATGGCGTCGCCGTTGAGGAAGACGCCGACGGAGTGCGCGTCGGAGCGCTGCCAGTCCCGGTCGGTCATCTCGCGCGCGTCCGGCAGCAGCCACACGAGGTCGGGCAGCGGCTGGTCCGCGTGCGTGACCGTCTCGCCACGGAAGAAGCGTCGACGGCGCAGTACGGGGTGGGCGGAGCGCAGCCCGATGGCGTACCGCGTGAAGTCCAGCAGCCGACGCTGCTCCTCGGTCAGTCGCCAGTCGATCCAGGAGACCTCGTTGTCCTGACAGTAGGCGTTGTTGTTGCCGCGTTGGGTGCGGCCCAGTTCGTCGCCGTGGCAGAGCATCGGAATGCCCTGCGACAGCAGCAGCGTGGCGAGGAAGTTGCGCTGTTGGCGGGCTCTCAGTTCCAGTACGGCCGGGTCGCCGGTCTCGCCCTCGGTTCCGCAGTTCCAGGACCGGTTGTCGCTCTCGCCGTCCCGGTTGCCCTCGCCGTTGGCCTCGTTGTGCTTGTCGTTGTACGAGACGAGGTCGCGCAGCGTGAACCCGTCGTGCGCGGTCACGAAGTTGACGCTGGCGCGCGGGCGGCGCCGGCTGTGCGCGTACAGGTCCGAGGAGCCGGTCAGCCGGGAGGCGAACTCGCCGAGCGTGTGCTCCTCCGCGCGCCAGAAGTCCCGTACGGCGTCTCGGTACTTGCCGTTCCACTCCGACCACAGCGGAGGGAAGTTGCCCACCTGGTAGCCGCCCTCACCGACGTCCCACGGCTCGGCGATCAGCTTGACCCGGCTGATCACCGGATCCTGCTGGATCAGGTCGAAGAACGCCGACAGCCGGTCCACCTCGTGGAACTGCCTCGCCAGCGTCGCCGCCAGATCGAAGCGGAACCCGTCGACGTGCATCTCGGTCACCCAGTACCGCAGCGAGTCCATGATCAGCTGGAGTACGTAGGGGTGCCGCATCAGCAGACTGTTGCCGGTGCCGGTGGTGTCGTAGTAGTGCCGCCAGTCGCCGTCGACCAGCCGGTAGTAGGAGGCGTTGTCGATGCCCCGGAAGGAGAGCGTGGGGCCCTTCTCGTTGCCTTCGGCGGTGTGGTTGTAGACCACGTCGAGGATGACCTCGAGTCCGGCCGTGTGCAGCGCCTTCACCATCGACTTGAACTCGCCGACCTGCTGTCCCCGGGTGCCGTGGGCGGCGTAGGCGTTGTGCGGGGCGAAGAAGCCGATCGTGTTGTAGCCCCAGTAGTTGGACAGCCCGCGGCCCTGCAGCACACCGTCCTGCACGTACTGGTGGACGGGCATCAG
The DNA here is from genome assembly GCF_042896175.1 of Streptomyces sp. NPDC001315. NCBI lineage: Bacteria > Bacillati > Actinomycetota > Actinomycetes > Kitasatosporales > Streptomycetaceae > Streptomyces > Streptomyces sp. NPDC001315. The sequence goes on from NZ_JBIAWZ010000014.1 coordinate 159,701, forward strand.
TTCGACCGCGGTCACACCCAGCGAGACCAGGTGCTCGACGACCGCGGGGTGCGCCAGTCCGGCGTAGGTGCCGCGCAGTTCGGGCGGGACGTCGGGGTGGGCGCGGGACAGGCCCCGTACGTGGGCCTCGTAGATCACGGTGTCGGCGTACGACCGGCGGGGTGGGCGGTCGTCGCCCCAGTCGAAGCCCGGATCGGTCACCACACCGAGCATGGTGTGCCCGGCGCTGTCGGCCGGGTCGGGGCCGTCCGGGGCGCGTTCGTAGAGCGAGGGGTGATCGTCGATCTGCCCGTCCATCGCCCTGGCGTACGGGTCCAGCAGCAGCTTCGCGGGATTGCAGCGGTGACCGGCGCCCGGGTGCCACGGCCCGTGCACCCGGTAGCCGTAGCGCTGCCCCGGGCCGACGCCGGGCAGGTATCCGTGCCAGACGAAGCCGTCGACCTCGGTCAGCGGGATCTGTCGGTGGCTGCCGTCGTCGTCCACGAGGACCAGTTCGACGCGTTCGGCGACCTCGCTGAACAGCGCGAAGTTGGTGCCCTTGCCGTCGTGGGAGGCGCCCAACGGGTAGGGGTGCCCGCTCCAGGCGGGCACCCCTGCCTTTGCCTTCCGGCGGGGCCTTGCGGTCACCGGGCGTCCTCCAGGACGCCGTCCGCCGCGCTCGCCGGTCCGGCCAGGGCCGTGACCTGCATCTCGCGGGGCACCTGCAGCACCTCGCGCAGGCTCGGCTCCGGCACGGTGGGCACCAGCGGAACGCGTTCGCCGGCCCGGGCGCGCTGCGAGAACCAGATGACCTTGGCGCCGGTGTCCGTGGCGCAGCAGCCCCAGCCGTCGCTCATCGCGGCGATGTGCTCGAGGCAGCCGCGCAGATCCTGGTCCGGGCGCAGATGGCAGTCGTGCTCCGCGATGGCGGTGATCAGGTGCTGGCGGTTCCACCACATCTCGATCGACGTGTTCTTGTCCGTCGCGTGTTCGTCGATGGCCTTCAGCAGCAGTTCGGTACCGCGGCAGACGGGCTCCACAAGCGTTTCGAGGTCCCAGAGCCTGAGGTGGGCGGCCAGGATGCGCCTGACCTGATCCAACCGTTCGGGGCTGACTTCCACGTCGAGGTGGTAGTAACAGGGCACTGCGGTCTTCATCGTCGTTGGCTCCTCACCGGCGAAGTTCTCGCTCCTTCTCGACCCCGCGGGTCGAGGGCTGACCACGAAGCGTGAACGCTGATCGCTCCTGAGTCACATCCACAGTGGCCTTGCTACGCCATTCGTGCAACACGAGCGCACCACAACCAAGATCCAACAGGACGCTGGGTCATCGCGCGTGCACCATAAGTGAAAGCCTCGAGAGCCGCGCCCGATACGTGCCTCTGCGTGCCCGATCTCCCGGGCGACGCACCTCTCGAAATCCCGGAAGGTGAACAGCGCCATGCTGCTACCCGCGAAAGCCGAAGTCGCCCGGCACTTGAGGCGCTACCGGTGCTGGGAGCGCGCCATGCTCGCTTCCCCGGGCGACCGCGCGGTACGGGCCACCTTCGAGGATTCCGGATACACCCTGTGCGTGCTGATGGGCAAGCGCTGCGCGCGGGAGGCCGCCGAGGCCGCCGAGCGCTATCTGCGCAACAGCGCGGGGACCTACCTCTGGGAGCGGAACGGACGCGGCCGGCCGAAGAGCCCGGCGCGCAACGGAGCGCACGCGCACCGGCATTCCCCGGCGGAGCGGTAGCCCTCCCCCGGTGCAGTTTGGACATCCCGACAGCCGGGTCATCAGGGCCCGTCGACCAGCACGGCGGAGGTCAACACATGAAGTCCACCAGGGCCATCGGCCGTGTCCCGGTGCGGGAGGTCCGCCCTCGAGTGGAGTGCGGCAATCGCCCGGCGAAGGCGGTCGTGGGAGAGACGTTCCAGGTCACCGCCATCGTGTTCCGCGAGGGCCAGGACGCGGTCGCCGCCAATGTCGTACTGAAGGGACCGGACGGCCGCCGGGGCCCCTGGACGCCGATGCGCGAACTCGCCCCGGGCACCGACCTGTGGGGCGCCGAGGTGACGCCGGACGCGATGGGGCGCTGGACCTACACGGTCGAGGCGTGGTCCGACCCGGTCACCACCTGGCGGCGGCACGCCGAGATCAAGATCCCGGCCGGCATCGACACGGGCCTGGTGCTGGAGGAGGGCGGCCAGCTGTACGAGCGGGCGGCCGCCCGGGTGCCGAAGGGGCCCGGGCGCACCCTGGTCCGGGAGGCCGCGAAGAGGCTGCTCGACGACTCCCTGCCGGTCGCCGCGCGGCTGGCGGGGGCGTTGACGCCGGAGGTGGACGAGGTCCTGGCCCGGTATCCGCTGCGGGAACTGCTCACCGCCTCGCAGCCGTTGCCGCTGCTGGTGGAGCGGGAGCGGGCCCTGTACGGCGCCTGGTACGAGTTCTTCCCCCGCTCGGAAGGCACACCGGCACGGCCGCACGGCACCCTGCGCACCGCGGCGCGCCGGCTGCCCGCCATCGCGGACATGGGCTTCGACGTGCTCTACCTGCCGCCGGTCCACCCCATCGGCACCACCTTCCGCAAGGGCGCCAACAACACCCTGTCCGCCGGACCCGGGGACGTCGGGGTGCCCTGGGCGATCGGCTCCCCGGAGGGCGGACACGACGCGGTCCACCCCGACCTCGGCACGATCGAGGACTTCGACTGGTTCGTCGCCCAGGCCACGGCGGTGGGCCTGGAGGTGGCGCTGGACTTCGCCCTGCAGTGCTCGCCGGACCACCCGTGGGTGGAGAAGCACCCGGAGTGGTTCCACCACCGCCCCGACGGCACGATCGCTCACGCGGAGAACCCGCCGAAGAAGTACCAGGACATCTACCCCATCGCGTTCGACGCGGACATGGACGGCCTCGTCGCAGAGACCGTACGCATCCTGCGGTACTGGATGGACCACGGTGTGCGGATCTTCCGCGTGGACAACCCGCACACCAAGCCGGTCGTCTTCTGGGAGCGGGTCATCGCGGACGTCGGCCGCACCGACCCCGACGTGATCTTCCTGGCCGAGGCGTTCACCCGCCCCGCGATGATGCGCACCCTGGCCCAGATCGGCTTCCAGCAGTCCTACACCTACTTCACCTGGCGCAACACCAAGCAGGAGCTCACCGAGTACCTCACCGAACTGTCCGGGGAGTCGGCCGCCTACATGCGGCCCAACTTCTTCGCCAACACCCCCGACATCCTGCACGCCTACCTCCAGCACGGCGGCCGCCCCGCCTTCGAGATCCGCGCGGTCCTGGCCGCGACGCTCTCCCCCACCTGGGGCATCTACAGCGGCTACGAGCTGTGCGAGAACACCCCGCTGCGCCCGGGCAGCGAGGAGTACCTCGACTCGGAGAAGTACCAGATCCGCTCCCGCGACTGGGAAGCCGCCGCCCGCGAGGGCCGCACCATCGCCCCCCTCGTCACCCGACTCAACGACATCCGACGGCGCCATCCCGCGCTCCAGCGGCTCAGGAACATCCGCTTCCACGACACCGACAACGACGCGCTCATCGCGTACAGCAAACGCGAGGGCGCCGACACGGTGGTCGTGGTCGTCAACCTCGATCCTCACCACGCCCAGGAGGCCACGGTCTCGTTGGACATGCCGCAACTCGGCCTGGGGCGGCACGCATCCATGTCCGTGCACGACGAGCTCACGGGCGAGACCTACCAGTGGGGCAGGACCAACTACGTGCGCCTGGAGCCCGGCCGTGCACCGGCCCATGTGCTGCACGTCCGGCGATCGTCCCCGCAGACCGGAGGGGCTACCGCGTGATGACTGTCAACGAGCCCGTTCCGGACACGTTCGAGGACACTCCCGCCAAGGACCGGGACCCGGATTGGTTCAAACGCGCCGTCTTCTACGAGGTCCTCGTCCGTTCCTTCCAGGACAGCAACGGCGACGGCATCGGCGACCTGAAAGGCCTGACCGCCAAACTCGACTATCTGCAATGGCTGGGCGTCGACTGCCTATGGCTCCCGCCGTTCTTCAAGTCCCCCCTGCGTGACGGCGGTTACGACGTCTCCGACTACACCGCCGTCCTGCCCGAGTTCGGCGACCTCGCCGACTTCGTGGAGTTCGTCGACGCCGCCCACCAGCACGGCATGCGCGTCATCATCGACTTCGTCATGAACCACACCAGCGACCAGCATCCGTGGTTCCAGGAGTCGCGGAAGGACCCCGACGGCCCCTACGGCGACTACTACATGTGGGCCGACGACGACAAGCAGTACCAGGACGCCCGCATCATCTTCGTCGACACCGAGGTGTCGAACTGGACCTTCGACCCGGTCCGCAACCAGTACTTCTTCCACCGCTTCTTCTCCCATCAGCCGGACCTCAACTACGAGAACCCGGCCGTACAGGAGGAGATCCTGGCCGCCCTCCGCTTCTGGCTCGACCTGGGCATCGACGGCTTCCGCCTCGACGCCGTGCCCTACCTGTACGCCAAGGACGGCACCAACTGCGAGAACCTCCCGGCGACGCACGAGTTCCTCAGACGCGTCCGACGCGAGATCGACGCGATGTATCCGGACACGGTGATCCTCGCCGAGGCCAACCAGTGGCCCGAGGACGTCGTCGACTACTTCGGCGACTACGCCGCCGGCGGCGACGAGTGCCACATGGCGTTCCACTTCCCGGTCATGCCACGCATCTTCATGGCCGTGCGCCGCGAATCGCGCCACCCCGTCTCGGAAATCCTGGCCAAGACGCCGGCGATTCCGTCCGGCTGCCAGTGGGGCATCTTCCTGCGCAACCACGACGAGCTCACCCTCGAAATGGTCACCGACGAAGAACGCGACTACATGTACGCGGAGTACGCCAAGGACCCGCGCATGCGCGCCAACATCGGCATCCGCCGCCGCCTCGCCCCGCTGCTGGACAACGACCGCAACCAGATCGAACTCTTCACCGCCCTGCTGCTCTCCCTGCCCGGCTCGCCGATCCTCTACTACGGCGACGAGATCGGCATGGGCGACAACATCTGGCTCGGCGACCGCGACGCCGTCCGCACCCCGATGCAGTGGACCCCCGACCGCAACGCGGGCTTTTCGTCCTCGGACCCCGGACGCCTGTACCTGCCGACCATCATGGACCCGGTCTACGGCTACCAGGTCACCAACGTCGAGGCCTCCATGTCCTCGCCGTCGTCCCTGCTGCACTGGACCCGCCGCATGATCGAGATCCGCAAGCAGAACCCCGCCTTCGGACTCGGCTCCTACACGGAACTCCAGTCTTCCAACCCCGCCGTCCTCGCCTTCCTGCGCGAATACGAGGACGACCTCGTCCTGTGCGTACACAACTTCTCCCGCTTCGCACAGCCGACGGAACTCGATCTGCGGGAATTCAACGGGAGGCATCCGGTCGAACTCTTCGGCGGGGTGCGCTTCCCGGCCATCGGCGAACTGCCCTACCTGCTCACTCTCACAGGACACGGCTTCTACTGGTTCCGGCTCGCCCGAGTCGCACCCCGCACCGGCCGACGACTGTGAGCGTGCGCCGAGGAAAGGACGCGTCACCATGCCGAAGACCGCATATCTCCACCCGAGCAGTGCCGGCGGCACCCAGCCGATGGCGTCGCTCGGCGGACTGCTGCGGGAGTGGCTGCCGCGGCAGCGTTGGTTCGCCGGCAAGGACCGGCCGCTCACGGACCTCCGTCTGCTGTCCATGACCGAGCTGTTTCCGGGCTGTCTGCATCTGCTCGTGCACACCGGCCAGAGCGGGGTCCCCTCCCCGGGCGGCGCCGCCCCGGCCGGCGACTGCTATCAGCTGCTGCTGGGCATCCAGCAGCACCTGTCGCCCCGCCTCGGCCGGGCGCTCATCGGGCGGGCGGACTTCGGCCCGCTGGCCGGCCTGGCGGTCTACGACGCCCTGCAGGACCCCCGCTCGACGCACTTGCTGTTGGAGCGGCTGCGGCACCCCGGCACGCTGGGCCCGCTGCGGTTCGAGTCCGACTCGTCCGTGCCGGTGCCCGCCGGACTGTCGCCGCGGCTGCTGGACGCCGAGCAGTCCAACTCGTCCGTGGTGTACGGCGACGCGTTCATCCTGAAGCTGTTCCGGCGCATCCAGCCCGGGATCAACCCCGACCTGGAGGTGCCGGTCGCGCTGGCCGGGCAGGGCTGCCGCCGCGTGCCCGCCCCCGTGGCATGGTTCCGCACGAACCACCCGCAGGAGGCGACACTCGGCGTGCTGCAGCCGTTCCTGCCCGACGCGTCCGACGGCTGGACCCTCGCCCTGCGCGCCCTCGCCACCGGTGACGACTTCACGGCGGAGTCGCACGAGCTGGGACGGGCGATGGCGGAGGTGCACCTGGCACTGGCCTCCGCCTTCCCGCCCGGCGCCCACGCCGAGAACGAACGGACGGCGGCCGCGATGACCGAGCGCCTGGACTCCGCCGCGCATCATGTCCCGGCTCTGCGGCCGTTCGTGGCCGGGCTGCGGACGGCGTTCGGCGCGCTCGCCGCCTGCGATCCCGGGCCGCCCGCCCAGCGCATCCACGGCGACCTGCACCTCGGGCAGGTGCTGCACGCCGGGCGCGAGTGGTTCGTCATCGACTTCGAGGGCGAACCGTCCCGTCCACTGGCCGAGCGGCGCAGCGCGCACTCCCCGGTGCGGGACATCGCGGGCATGCTGCGCTCCTTCGACTATGCCGCCCGTCAGCGCCGCCCCTGGCGTCCGGAGTGGGCCCTGCGCTGCCGGGAGGCCTTCTGTGCGGGCTACGCCGACCGGGCGGGCTGGGACCCGCGCAAGAAGCACGCCCTGCTGCGCGCGTATGAAACGGACAGGGCCGTCTACGAAGTCCTGTACGAGGCCCGGCACCGCCCGGACTGGATGCCCGTACCAATGGCGGCGATCGAGCGTCTCGCCGTGAGAGGAGCCTGACACCGTGGCACTGCGAGACACCTCGCCCCCCGAGTCGGCCGGACCCGTCCCGCCGACGACCGTCGCCCTGGATCCGGACGAGCGCCGGCGCCTGCTGTCGGGCGCGCATCACGACCCGCACGCCCTGCTCGGCGCCCACCCCGTCGCGGGCGGTGTCGTCTTCCGGGCGCTGCGTCCGTTCGCCCGCTCGGTGAGCGTCGTGGCCGGCACAGCGCGCAAACCGCTCGTCTCGGAGGGCGACGGCCTCTTTTCCGCCGTACTGCCGTTCGACGCGATCCCCGAGTACTCGCTGCTGGTGGCGTACGAGGACGCGGAGTACGAGGTCCACGACCCGTACCGCTTCCTGCCGGCGCTGGGGGAGCTCGACCTGCACCTCATCCGTGAGGGCCGGCACGAGCAGCTGTGGAAGGCGCTCGGCGCCGAGCCGATGACACACCAGGGTGTGACCGGCACCCGCTTCACCGTGTGGGCGCCGAACGCCCGGGGGGTGCGGATCGCCGGGGACTTCACCTTCTGGGACGGCACCCAGTTCCCGATGCGCTCCCTCGGCGCGTCCGGGGTGTGGGAGCTGTTCCTGCCGGGCATCGGGGAGGGCGCACGGTACAAGTTCGAGATCACCTCCCGGTACGGCGACCGCTTCCTCAAGGCCGACCCGATGGCGCGCCGCGCGGAGCTGCCGCCCGACACTGCGTCGATCGTGACGGCCTCGCACTACGAGTGGGGCGACGAGCAGTGGCTGGCGCACCGCGGGGACACGCCGGTGCACGAGGCGCCGTTCTCCGTGTACGAGGTCCATCTCCCCTCCTGGCGACCAGGGCTGACGTATCGCCAACTCGCCGCGGAGCTCCCCGCGTACGTCAGGGATCTCGGCTTCACCCACGTCGAGCTGATGCCGGTCGCCGAGCACCCCTTCGGCGGCTCGTGGGGCTACCAGGTCACCGGCTTCTACGCGCCCACGGCCCGCCTGGGCACGCCCGACGACTTCAAGTTCCTCATCGACGCACTGCACCGGGCCGGCATCGGCGTGATCATGGACTGGGTCCCCGCGCACTTCCCGAAGGACGACTGGGCGCTGGCGCGGTTCGACGGGGACCCGCTCTACGAACCCGGGGACTGGCGGCGCGCGGAGCATCCGGACTGGGGGACCTACGAGTTCGACTACGGGCGCGTCGAGGTGCGCAACTTCCTGGTCGCCAACGCCGTGTACTGGTGCGAGGAGTTCCACATCGACGGGCTGCGGGTGGACGCGGTCGCCTCGATGCTCTACCTCGACTACTCCCGGGACTCCGGTCAGTGGGAGCCCAACGTCTTCGGTGGCCGGGAGGACCTGGCCGCGAAGGCGTTCCTCCAGGAGATGAACGCGACGGTGTACCGGCGGGTGCCGGGTGTCGTGACGATCGCGGAGGAGTCCACGGCCTGGGACGGGGTGACCCGGCCCACCGACAGCGGCGGTCTGGGTTTCGGGCTGAAGTGGAACATGGGCTGGATGCACGACTCGCTGGAGTACATCGGCCACGAACCGGTGCACCGCAAGTACCACCACAACGAGATGACCTTCTCGATGGTGTACGCCTACAGCGAGAACTACGTCCTGCCCATCTCCCACGACGAGGTCGTGCACGGCAAACGCTCACTGGTGTCGAAGATGCCGGGCGACTGGTGGCAGCGGCGCGCCGACCACCGCGCCTACCTCGGCTTCATGTGGGCCCACCCCGGCAAGCAACTCCTCTTCATGGGCCAGGAGTTCGCCCAGGGTGCCGAATGGTCCGCGGCCCACGGCCCCGAGTGGTGGCTCCTCGATCCCGACTACGCTGCGGAGGCCGATCACCGCGGCGTACGCGACCTCGTCCGCGACCTCAACACCGTCTACCACCGCACCCCCGCCCTCTGGCAACGCGACACGCAGCCCTCCGGCTTCCAGTGGGTCGTGGGGGACGCCGCCGACGACAACGTCTTCGCGTTCCTGCGGTTCGCCGCGGACGGCAGCCCGTTGCTGGCCGTGTCCAACTTCTCCCCCGTCGTCCGGCACGACTACGTCCTAGGGGTCCCGGAGACCGTCGCCGCCTGGCGGGAGACGCTCAACACCGACGCCGGGCGCTACGGCGGCGGCGACGTCACCCTCTCCGAGCCGGTCAAACAGCTGGACGGCCGGATCACGCTGACGCTCCCGCCGCTCGCGACGGTGTGGCTGACGCCTTTGGACTGAAGATCACCGGGGTACTCGAGGTGCGTCGTAGCCGCAGCAGGACCCACAGGAGGGCCGCCCACCGTGCGCACCGTCGGAGTGGAGGAGGAGCTCCTCCTGGTCGCCCCGGAGAGCGGCGAACCGCAGGCGCTGTCCGCCGCCGTCCTCGCCCACGCCTTGCGGCACGGCGTGGGCGAGGACGTCTTCGAGAAGGAACTGCACGACCAGATGCTGGAGTTCGCCACCCATCCGCAGTCGGACATGGCGGACCTCCACGCGGAGATCGTCCGCTGCCGCGCGGAGGCGGCAAGGCACGCCGGGGAGATCGGCTGCGCGGTCGCCGCGCTGGCCACGTCACCGCTGCCGGTCAGCCCTTGCGTCGGCATGGGCCGCCGCTACCAGTGGATGGCGGAGCAGTACGGCATCTCCACCCGGGAGCAGCTCGTCTGCGGCTGTCACGTCCACGTGTCCGTGGACTCCGACGACGAGGGCGTCGCCGTCATCGACCGCGTCCGGCCCTGGCTGTCGGTGCTGACGGCGCTGAGTGCCAACTCGCCCTTCTGGCAGGGCGGGGACACCAGTTACAGCAGCTACCGCAGCCGGGTGTGGGGGCGCTGGCCGTCGGCCGGGCCGACCGAGGTCTTCGGCTCCGCCGAGCGGTACCACAGATGCGTCGCCGACATGGTGGCCACCGGCGTCATCCTCGACCGGGCGATGGTCTACTTCGACGCCCGCCTGTCCCAGCGGTACCCGACGGTGGAGATCCGGGTCGCGGACGTCTGCCTGCACGCGGACACCGCCGCCCTGGTCGCCACCCTCGCCCGGGGGCTCGTGGAGACCGCCGCCCGCGAGTGGCGGGCGGGGCGGGAGCCCATGGAGCACGGAGTGAGCCTGCTCCGGCTGGCCGCCTGGCAGGCGGCGCGCTCCGGTCTGACGGGCGAGCTGCTCGACCCCAGGACCATGCGGCGCAAGCCCGCCGAGGGGGTCGTACGGGTGCTGCTGGAGCATGTGGCGCAGGCTCTCGCCGACAGCGGGGACCTCGACCGGGCGCGGGCGGCCTGTGCCGAGTTGCTGGGGCGGGGCAACGGGGCGCGGGTGCAGCGCGCGCTGATGGAACGGACCGGGAACCTCCGGGAGGTCGTCGTGGAGTGCGTACGGCTCACCCAGGAATGAGGCGCTGCCGTCGCGGCCGCCCCATGGACATGATCACGGCTCGATTACTTCTCCGTTCTCGGCACTATTCGGTCTCTCCTGGGCTAGATTCGACCACCGTCGATAACAGTTCTCATAGGCGGAGTCACTCCCCGTACAACCCAGGAGCAGCTCATGCGCGACTTCGCCCTCGCTCCCTCGGCGACCTCACCCCTGACCGGCGGGCTCGCCGACAGCGTCTTCGAGACGGCGGCTCGCAACCCGGCCCTGCCGCTGCTCGCACGCCGCCGGGGCGCCTCCGCCGCCTGGGAGGAGGTGACCGCCGTCGAGGTCCGGGACGCGGTGGTCGATCTGGCCAAGGGGCTGATCGCGTCCGGGATCTCGCCGGGCGACCGGGTGGCGATCATGGCGCGGACCCGTTACGAGTGGACGGTTCTCAGCCACGCGCTGTGGGCGGTGGGCGCCGAGGTGGTGCCGATCCATCCCTCCTCCTCACGCGACCAGGTCGAGTGGATGCTGCGCGACTCGGGCTGCGTGGGCGTCGTGGTCGAGGACGAGCAGAGCCTCATGACGGTGGGCTCGGTGTGTGCGGGACTGCCGGTCCTGCGGCACGTCTGGCAACTGGACGCGGGGGCGCTGGAACAACTGGTGGAACGGGGCGAGTTCATCCCGCTCACCACGGTGGACTCGCTGCGCCGCATCGTCCTGCCGGACTCCACGGCGGTCGTCGCCTACACCTCCGGCACATCGGGGCGCCCGATGGGCTGCGCGCTGAGCCACCGCGCTCTGGCAAGCCCCTGCGACACGCTGCTCGAGGGCTGGGGCCACACGGCGGCACCCCCCGGGGAGCAGCCGGCCATTCTCGCCTTCCTGCCGTTCTCCCATGTGTACGGCCTCATGATCCAGGGCCTGTGTCTGCGCGGTGGCCTGCTGATGGGCCATGAACCGGACCTGAGCGAGGCCTCCCTGTCGTCGGCGCTGCTCTCGTTTCGGCCCACGTACTTCTACGCCGTTCCGTCGGTCTTCGAGAAGCTGTACAAGAACTTCCTGCGCACGGCCCAACAGGCGGGCCGGGGACCGCTGTTCGAGCGGGCCGCGGAGACGGCACGGGACTTCGCGACGGCCATCGAGCGTCAGCGGCTGGGCCGGGGTTCGGGTCCCGGTTTCGACCTGCGCCTGCAACACGCCCTGTACGAGCGGACGGTGTATCGCAGGCTGCGCGCCGCACTGGGCGGCCGGGTGGTCCGCGCGACCTCGGGCGGCTCGCCGCTCAACCGTGAACTCTCCCTCTTCTACGAGGGCATCGGCATCTACGTGCACGACGGCTACGGCCTCACCGAGACCGGCGGCGGAATCACCATGCAGCCGCTGGGCCGGGAGAAGTCCGGGACGGTCGGGCAGGCGCTGCCCGGCACCGAGATCCAGGTGGCCGACGACGGGGAGATCTTCGTGCACGGCCCGTCGGTCTTCCAGGGGTACGTCAACGACGAGGCCGCCACGCGGGCCGCGCTGCGCGGCGGCTGGCTCGCCACCGGGGACCTCGGACAGCTGGACTCCGAGGGCTACCTCACGATCACCGGCCGCAAGAAGGACATCATCGTCACCAGCGGCGGCAACAGCGTGGCCCCGGCCCCGCTGGAGCAGCGGCTGCGGATGCATCCGCTGATCCACCAGGCGGTCGTCGTGGGTGACGACCGCCCCTGCGTGGGCGCGCTGATCACGCTGGACGCGGAGTTCCTGACGCACTGGCGGGCGGCCCTGACCCTGCAGAGCGACACGCCGAACCGGGAGGCCCGCGAGGAGAGCGCGCTGCGGGAGGAGATCGGGCGCGCCGTGGCAGCGGCCAACAACGCCGTGTCCCGCGCCGAGTCCATCCGGGTGTTCCGGGTGCTCCCTGAACCGTTCGACCAGGCCAACGGGTTGCTGACGCCGTCGATGAAGCTGCGCCGGGACGCGATCGTGCGGCACTACGCCTTCGAGATCGACGCGATGTACCAGGCACGCTCGCGCCTGCCGCGGCAGAGCCCGGCGGAGGAGGTGCTCGGCTGGGACGATTCGGACAACGTGTTCCGGTAGGGGCCGGTTTCCTCAGCGCCGCCGGCCGCGGCCCACCCTTGCGCCGCCCACGCCCGCCAGGTGCAGGCTCAGGGCGACGAGGCCGAGGAGCATGACGTCGGTCGACGTGAAGACGTCGTTGGTGGAGATGTCCGCGGCGTTGATCAGGAACGCGATGAACAGCAGGACCGCCGCAACGACGGCCGGCACAGCTTCTCCCCTCGTCGGTCTCTTCCCATGGCAGTCCGAGTTACCCGGAACAGCGGGCGCAGCCGCGCCGAGCGCGGAACGGCGGAACCTCACTGCCCGGAGGCACGGCTTCCCGCGGGACGTGTCGCCGCCCGGCCACCCACCCCCAGCAGCCCGGTGGCCTCGATGTCCTCCAGGCGGCCGGCGGCACCGTCCAGTCGGCTCTGCAACGCCACCAGCCCCGGCAGCAGGGGCCGTACGGCCGCCACCGCGCGCAGCCACGTGGCCCCGAAGGGTGGAAGCGGTAACGAGCGCGGACGAGTCCGGGCCGATCCTTGGGTAGAGCCCGTGTGCGGCGTCACTGGCGGTGACGCGATGCCGGCGTCTGGACTGCACCTGGCTCTTTCGAGCAGGCGCGCCCTGGGATCGCCGCCCCGCCGGACGCTGAACCGATCACCACAGAGGGGCCGCGATGTCGGTGGCGGGGACCGCGCGCATTTCAAGCACGCGGCAGGTATCAGGTAAAACGACAGGAGGTCCTTATGGTTACGCCCGAGTCGGATCCAGCGTCCAGCAGCTCCCCGAAGCTAATCACCGCACCGTCAGGGCGCCGTGGGCGTCCGCCTCCTCGGTCATGCCCGTCTCCGCCCAGCTCAGATAGGCGATCCCCACGCCGACGAACGGTCCCGCCTCCGCCGCTCCCGCGTTCGCCACCACCACGGACGGTGCGCCGAGCCGATGCCCGACCCACTCGGCCGCGGCGGCCATGCCGCAGTCGTCGGTGACGTCGACCTCCCGGTACACGGCGGACCCGGCCGGCAGGGAGGCGGCCACCCGGGCCGGTTCCGCCTCCTCCAGGCCGAGCAGGGCCACCCGTGCCCCCCTCGTGGCCAGGGCACGGGCCACGGCCGCGCCCAGGCCACGGGCCGCACCCGTCACCACCGCGATCCGGCCGTGCAGTACGGATGTCGCGGCCATTCCCGATGTCCCGGTCATGTCGAACCCCTCCCCCTGGTCGCGCCGACCGCTTCCGACGGATTGTCGGGCCGCGTACGCTCCGTGGCCAGGGGGCGGCCCGCCGTGTTCCGAGGACGCCCCGGACGGGATCACCCATCCGCCTGCCGCCTCGGACGCGTACCCGGCGCACCCTCGGGAACTCGCAGGGGTGACGAAGCGAGAGGCGTACGGGAAGGGACGAGAGCCCTGCTGACACCAGGGCCTGGAGAGGCGACATGGCAACCGAGCCGCGTGGGGACGGAACAGTGGCTTCCCAGGACATCGCGAGCCGCACCGTCGGCTTCGTGGGTGTGCCTGCGGACGTGACGAGTGCGCGCCTGGCCGCGGAGGACTTCCTCCGTGAGCTGGCCGGTGTCTCACCGCCCGCGGCTGCGGAGTGCTGGCACGACATCGTGCTGATCGTCACGGAACTGGCCGCCAACGCCGTCCAGTACGCGCCGGGTCCCTTCGAATTGCGCCTGCGCCGGACGTTCGACGGCGTGCACGTCACGTTGCACGACACCAGCACCACACCTCCCGCGCCCCGTCCCTTCCACCCCAGGACCGGTGGTGGCGGAATCGGCTGGCACCTGGTCCACGCGCTGTGCACCCAGGTCAGCGTGGTGGCCACCGACCGGGGCAAGGACATTCACGTCTTTCTCCCCTGGTGAGTCAGCGCCCTCAGGACGCCCGGTACGACACCGGACGGCGTTGGTCCGGACGCGCCGGCCCGGACCCGCCTCCGGGCGGGCCCACCGGGGTCAGTCCGTCGTGGTCCTGGGCGTGACGAGCCGCTCGTAGTGCTCGCCGACGGTCGCCAGGTACCGCGGATCCCTCGTCTCGCTGTCGATCCGGAACCGGGGCGCCGCCTTCACCTCGCCTCCGGTGCAGGCGAGCGAGACCCTACGGGCCTGTGGGTCGATGCCGGCGACGATGCCCGCCGGTACGACGGCGCTCCTGCCGAACAGCCAGACACCGCTGTCGACGACCAGGTGCCGCATGCCGTGGGGTTCGGCCTGCCGGTCCACGTGTCCGATCGCGCCGTCGGTCGCGACGACGGCGTAGCCCGTCAGGTCCTGCCCCTCGACGTGACCGCTGTCCGGCGCGTACGACCAGATTCTGCCTGTGGTCACACTGCTCCTTCCTCTTCCTCCCGGGCGTTTCGTACCCGTGCGGGCGGACGGTCGGCGCCCGCCTGTCCCACAGCACCAAATACCCTTTCCCCGCACGCGCATTCGGGTGTGGGACCATCGCGCGCGGGAGCGGAGGCCGAGGCGGGCGCGTGTGGTGGTGCCGTACTTGTCGGTGGGCGTGCGGCACCGGCCGGTGGTCGTCTGCGCAACTGACCGTCGTACGGCCGCCGGTGACGGCGACGGGGTGCTTGGCGCGGGCGTCGGCGAGCGCCCCGGCGGCCAGGGCGTGGGCCTCGTAGGGGCAGAGGACGGAGGCGACACGGCTGCTCTCTCCAACAGCGCTTTCCGGACATGCACTTGAGACAGATGTCTCTCTATTTCCGCGCGCCTGACATGAGATATGGAACTCGGGGCAGTCGGATGCCGTCAGCAACCGGCGCGACGAACGGAGTGGGCGGCATGGATGCCGTGACGGCAGTGGAGCAGACGGTCACGGACGATCTCCGGGGAGGGCTTCCGCTCATCGGCACTCCCTCGAAGGTCAGCCCGAAGGACGCACGCGAGCTCTCGCGCCGGTTCTTCGACCGCCTCGCGGTTCTGGGGGAGGGCACGCCCGAGCACCAGTACGTGCGCAACACACTGATCGAGATGAACCTGTCCCTGGTGCGCTACGCGGCTTCCCGCTTCCGCAGCCGCGGGGACTCGATGGAGGATGTCGTCCAGGTCGGGACGATCGGTCTGATCAAGGCCATCGACCGGTTCGAGCTGTCCCGCGAGGTCGAGTTCACCTCGTTCGCCGTGCCCTACATCGTCGGTGAGATCAAGCGCTTCTTCCGTGACACGAGCTGGGCCGTCCATGTCCCCCGGCGGCTGCAGGAGGCCCGGGTCGAACTGGCCAAGGCCACCGAGGAACTCCAGACCCGGCTGGACCGGATGCCGACCACGCGGGAGCTGTCGCAGCTCATGTCACTGTCCGAGGACGAGGTCATCGAGGCGCGCAAGGCGTCGAACTGCTACACCTCCTCATCCCTCGACGCGGCCCTCACCCCCGACGGAGGCGCGGAGGGCGAGTCCGTGCTGGCCGACTTCATCGGCGAGGAGGAACCGGCGCTCGAACTGGTGGAGAACTTCCACTCGTTGGCGCCCCTCATCGCCGAACTCGACGAGCGGGAGCGGCTGATCATCCATATGCGTTTCGTCGAGGAGCGCACGCAGGCGGACATCGGCAAGGAGCTCGGCATCTCCCAGATGCACGTGTCCCGCCTGCTCAGCCGCATGGTGCGGCGGCTGCGCACCGGGCTGCTGGGCCCCGAGGTCGCCTGACACCCCGTGCCCCGTCGGCACCGTCCGAACGGGGGACCAGGTCAGGCCGTCAGTACGTGTGGAGGTAGTCATGACTCTTGCCCAGAACCCGCTGTCCGTCGAGGTCACCGTGGTCCGGGAGGACATCGCCCAGGTCGCGGTCGTAGGCCATCTGGACCTCGACACCGCGACCGAGTTCCAGCATCACCTGGCCAACCAGCTCCACCACGGCCGCCGGCACTTCCTGCTCGACCTCTCGGCGGTCCCGTTCATGGACTCGTCCGGCATGAACATCGTCGTGCGGGTGTACCAGGAGGCCCGCGACGTTTCGGGGAGCGTGCACATCATCTCTCCCACCCCGGCCGTACGGCGGATCCTGGACCTCACCGGCGTCAGCATCACGGTGCCCGTCTCCGAGAGCGTCGACGACGCCCTCGCCCTCGTCGAGGGACAGCCGGAGGGCGTACCGGCCCAGGAGGCCTGACCGCGCCCCGCACACCGGGTGCGGGCGCACGCGGGCCCGGGCGGGGTACACGGCCCTCGTGCGGACCGGAACACGCGTAGATCACCCGTACTTCGGTGCTCCCCACGCGCTTCGGCGCTCGAGCGGGCAGACTGAGGAATCGTTCATTCGTCTGCATGCCGCACCCGGCTGGCGGGAGGGGTTCGGGCGCGGTGGGATCGAGAGGTGCGAAGCAGCGATCGGCGGGCACGCGAATGACGTCGAGGCAGACCGCCTGGAGCCGCAGAAGGGATGAACCATCGTGACACGACCCAGGATCCTGGTGGTGGGTGCGGGCTTCGCGGGAGTGGCGTGCGTGCGACGCCTGGAGCGGAAGCTCTCCCCCGGCGAGGCCGACATCACCCTGGTGACACCGTCCGCCTACCAGCTGTACCTGCCGCTGCTGCCCCAGGTCGCCTCGGGTGTACTGACGCCCCAGTCGATCGCCCTCTCCCTGCGGCGCAGCAAGAAGTACCGCACCCGGATCATTCCGGGCGGCGCCATCGGCGTGGACCTCAAGGCCAAGGTCTGCGTCGTCCGCACCATCACCGACAAGATCGTCGACGAGCGCTACGACTACATCGTGCTTGCGCCGGGCAGCGTCACCCGCACCTTCGACATCCCGGGGCTCACCGATCACGCGTTCGGCATGAAGACGCTCGCGGAGGCCGCCTACATCCGCGACCACGTGATCACCCAGCTGGACCTCGCCGACGCCAGCGACGACCCGGCGGAGCGCGCCTCACGGCTGCAGTTCGTGGTGGTCGGTGGCGGCTACGCGGGCACCGAGACCGCCGCCTGCCTGCAACGCCTCACGCACAGCGCCATCAAGCGCTACCCGAGGCTGGACCCATCCCTGATCAGGTGGCATCTGATCGACATCGCCCCGAAGCTGATGCCCGAACTCGGCGACAAGCTCGGCCGCAGCGCCCAGGAGATCTTGGGCCGGCGCGGGATCGAGATCTCCCTGGGCGTCTCCATCGAGAAGGCCGGTCCCGAGGAGGTCACCTTCACGGACGGCCGGGTAGTACCCACCCGCACCCTGATCTGGACCGCCGGAGTGGTCGCCAGTCCGCTGATCGGCACACTCGGCGCGGAGACGGTCCGGGGGCGGCTCGCGGTCGACGCGAAGATGAACCTGCCCGGCCACGACGGGGTGTTCGCGCTCGGCGACGCCGCCGCCGTACCCGACAAGGCCAAGGGCGACGAGAACGCGATCTGCCCGCCGACCGCCCAGCACGCCATGCGGCAGGGCAAGCGCGTCGCCGACAACGTCATCGCGACGCTCCGCAACCAGCCGCAGCGCCCCTACGTCCACAAGGACCTCGGCCTGGTCGTCGATCTCGGCGGCACGGACGCCGTCTCCAAGCCGCTGGGCATCGAGCTGCGCGGTCTGCCGGCCCAGATCGTGGCGCGCGGCTACCACTGGTCGGCGCTGCGCACCAACGTCGCCAAGACGCGCGTACTGACCAACTGGACGCTCAACGCGATCGCCGGCGACGATTTCGTACGCACCGGGTTCCAGGACCGCAGGCCGGCCAAGCTGAAGGACTTCGAGCACACCGACAGGTACATGACGCCCGAACAGGTGCGCGCACACCTGGCCGGTTCGGATTCACCGCAGCAGTGACACGGCACGCGGCGCGCACGAGTGCCGTGAGCCGGGAGAGAGTACGGCGGGCGTGAGGGCAGGTGAACGGTCGGTCCGGACCCGGCTGCGGGACCACGTCGCGGCGTCCGATCCCGGGCTGCTGCGGCTCGCCGCCGGGCTGCGGACGGTGGGCGCCGTCGCCCTCACCCTCGCCGTGCTCGCCCTGCTGCGGGCCGACGTGCCCCATCTGGTGGCGGGGGCGATCGCGGCGATGGTCGCCACGTTCGCCATCCGGGAGAAGCGGCGCGACCGGCAGGCCGTCACGCTGGCGGTGGGCCTGCCGGTGGCCCTGGCCTCGGTGACGCTGGGCGCGCTGCTGAACTCCCGGGTGGTGCTGGGCGACCTCTTCTTCGTCGTACTCATCTTCTGCGCCGTCTACGGCCGCCGGTTCGGTGACCGCGGGACGGCGCTGGGGCTGATCGGCTTCCAGATCTACTTCCTGTCTCTCTTCGTCAGCGCCACGGTCCCGGCCCTGCCCGGGCTGTACGGCGCCATCGGTGTCGCGTTCCTCTCCAGTGCCGTGGCGCGGTTCGTGCTCGTGCCCGAGACCCCCGAGGGCGTGCTGGACCGGCTGCGCCAGGCGTTCCGGGCCCGGCTCGCGCAGCTGGTGTCCGCGCAGCTCGAGCTGCTCGACGCCGGTCCCGACGAGATCGAGAAGGCCCTGGAGCATGTGCGCAGCGGCACCGCACGCCTGCACGAGACGGCGATGATGATCCAGGGCCGGCTGGAGGACGGCACGTCCGACGAGTCGGTGGCACGGCTGCTGCAACGACGTATCGCCGACGCCGAGATCGCCGCCGAGCGGCTGGGGCTCCTGCTGCTGACCGCGCGCAGCGCCGAGCGCGCGGACACGCTCACACTGCACCTGCCCGGCGCGCCCGTCCCGTCGGGCGGCCGACTGCCGGTGCGGGAGGAGGCCACGGACCTGCTGCGCCGGGATCTGGAGGCGCTGCGCGTGATCGTCCTGCGCCCGGTCTCCGGAGCACAGGGCACCGGGCTGGCCCAGGTGCGCAACCGGCTCCTCGGCTACCGGGACGAGGAGAACCTGCCGCCCGCCTCACCCGCCGTCAAGGACGTCTTCCGAGGCATCGGTGAGGCCGCGCGGGCGGTGCTCGGACTGCGGATCGCGCTCGACGGGCCGCAGGACGAATCCGCCGACACCCCCTCGACGACCCGCTCCCGCGAGGAGCTGGACGCGGAGGACGCCGCCATCGCCGGTGCCGAGGAGGCCGAGCCGGAGAAGGCGGCCAGGCCGACCGGGCTGGAGCGGCCCACCACCCGGGCGGCCGTACAGGTCGCCGTCGGGTCGGCGCTGGCCATCGTGGGCGGGGAGTTCCTCTCCAGCCAGCGTTGGTACTGGGCGGTGCTGACCTGCTGGATCGTGTTCATCAACACGGCGTCCACCGGCGAGATCCTGGTCAAGGGGTATCGCCGGCTCATGGGGACCGTGCTGGGCGTGGTGGCCGGCATCGGGCTCGCGGGACTGGTCGGCCACCACACCTGGACGGCGTTCACGCTGGTGCTGGTCTGTCTCTTCGCGATGTTCTACACGGCTCCGCTGTCGTACACGCTGAGTTCGTTCTTCGTGACGGCGGCACTCGGGGTGCTCTACACCCTGCTGCACACCTACAGCATGTCGGTCCTCGTGCTGCGGGTGGAGGAGACGGCGCTCGGGGCGGCCTGCGGGGTGATCGCGGCGGCGGTGGTCCTGCCGGTGCGCACGGCCCGCCGTACGGACGAGCTTCTCGTCACCGTGCTGGACCGGCTCGCCGAGGTCACGGACGCCGCGGTCGGGCAGCTCAGCGGCGGGGCCGCGGGCGACCTGCTGGACCAGGCGCGCGCACTCGACCAGGCGCTGGCCGATCTGCGCGCCGCCACCAAGCCGCTGACGCATCCGATCACGCCGCTGCGGGCGCGGCGGAACACCGCCCAGTACGTGGTGGCGCTGCTGGAGACGTGCGCCTATCACGCGCGCACCCTGGCGGCGGCGGCCGAGCTGCTGCCCACCCATCCGTCGATCGCGGCGGACCCGCGGCTGCGGCGGGCGGGACGGCGCGTGGTGCACAACATCGCGGCGATCGCCGCGCGCGTCGCGCACGAGGAGGGCGCTCCCGAGGTCCAGGTGGAGACCGGCCCGAGCATCGCCTCGCTGCTGGGACCCGACACCACCCCCCGGTACGGCCGGATCACCGACCGGGTGCTGCGCCACGTACAACGCCTGGACGAGGCAGTGACGGGCCTGGCGCGCCCCCTGGGCATTCCGGTGGCGACACCCGAGCGATGACCGACGGGGGCGGCTCAGAACCCTGTCGTACGGCCGTCGGCGGCGCGTCGGCTCCCGTGCTGCTCCAGCACCTCGTCGCGCACGCGGGCGCAGCTGCGGCTGATGAGCCGGGAGACGTGCATCTGTGAGATGCCCAGCCGGTCGGCGATCCGGCTTTGCGTCATGTCCTCGAAGAAGCGCATGTAGAGGATGGCGCGCTCACGTTCGGGCAGATGGCGCAAGCCTTCCTTGGCGGCCTCGCGGTCGACCACGACGTCGTACGCGGTGTCCGGCGCACCCAGCGTGTCCGCGAGGCTGTAGCCGTCGTCGCCGGACGAGAGTTCGGCGTCCAGCGACAGGGTGCTGAAGCTCTCGAGGGCCTCCATGCCCGCGCTGACCTCGTCCTCCGTGAGCCCGGTGTGGGCGGCGATGTCGGCGACCGCGGGTTCGGGGGTACCCGGGTGCTGGGCGAGTTCGCGGCGGGCGACCCGCACCTTGTTGCGCAGCTCCTGGACCCGGCGGGGCACGCGCAGTGCCCACATCCGGTCGCGGAAGTGACGCTTGACCTCACCGGTGATGGTGGGCACGGCATAGCTCTCGAAGGCGCCGCGGGACGGGTCGAAACGGTCGACCGCCTTGACCAGCCCCAGCGCCGCCACCTGCCGCAGGTCTTCCAGGGATTCGCCACGGTCACGGAACCGGCCGGCGATCCGGTGGGCCATGGGCAGCCACTCCGCGACGAGCTCGTCGCGGACGGCGTCCCGCTCCGGCCCCTCCTCCAGTTCGGTCAGACGGGTGAACAGGGCTGCCGTGTCGGGGGCGTCGTCGTACGGGCGCCCTGTCTGCGTGGTGGGGCGGGCCGGCACGTCGGGGCGGCTTGTCGACATATCAATGAGCATGCGGATTCTCGCTCCTGAACAGGTGGTTTCAGGGACTTGCCGCGGGAACGGCTCCGCTCGGACGGCCCGGAGGCGCCGGGACGGACATACCGCTCCCGCCGGCGCGCCTCCGGTCCGAAGCACGAACCTCCGTCTGCCCTGCCTCCTCGGGGGCAAACTCGGCCTCACGGGAAAAACGCCCGGAAGACGCACGGGACGCACGGGACGCACGAGCGCTCACCGGAAACAGGGCTCAGAAGACGGGCACCACGGCGGTGATCCGCTTGCCGCCCGTCGGCAGGTCCGAGACGCGCACGTCCCGCGACAGCCTGCACACGATCGGCCAGCCGCGGCCCCCGGTCCGGCAGCGCCCCCGGACGTCTGCGGAGGGAGTGACCACCGGCAATCGCTCACTGCGGTCACAAACGGAAACACGCACACCCCGCCCTTCCACACCGACGTCGAACCCCGTCACGCCGCCGCCGTGCAGGATGGCGTTGGTGGTCAGTTCCGAGGCGACGAGGAGCGCGTCGGCGAGGGCGGTCTCGTCGCACGGCGAGCCCGCGGCCCGGCACTGCCTGTCCACCACGCGCCGCACGGCGCTGCGGACGTCGGCCGGGCTGCATGATTCCCCCTCGCCGAGGCCTGTCGTCCCGGACGGCCCGTGCGAGTGGTCCGGGCCGCGGGCGGGCTCGGTGATGGGTCCGGTCGGGTGTTTCGCACGCATCGTCGCGCTCCCTGGGTGGTCGAATGACCGAGTGATCGACCGCCCGAGTGATCAAGTGACCTGATGATCAAGCGGTCGAGGAAGCCTCCTCTATTCGCCTCACCTGAAGGGAGTCCGTCAAACCTGCCGTTCCCGGACCGGGGGCTTCGTCATCGACGGGCGCGATGGGGGTAGTCGGATGACATGACGGATGTCGTGGACTCGGACGAGCTGTTGCGCCGCATGCACCGAGCCAGGGCCTGCGCCCAACAGGAGGCGCGGACCTGGCGGGCGCGGAGCGGGGACATGAGGGCGACCGATCCGGACGGAGCGCGCGAGGCGGCCGTACGGACGCTTGCCTACGAGGCGGTGGTCAGGGTGATGGACGAGATCCTCACCCCCGGCAGGCACCGCGAGGAGGCCTGACGGCCGCAGGCAGGGAAACGAGTGAAACAGGTCACGCAACCGGGTTTCGGTTACGCGAATTCCCGCTGAATGGTTTAGCGTTCATTCATACGTGGTGACGGAGTCGACCGTACCGTCCTCCGTGCACCACCGCGTTACGGCCCTGGCTGGCCTCCCCCGTCCAGCCAGGGCTTTTCACTGCCCCGGACCGCGGCCACCGCTCCTCGGCCGGTTGAACGGCGAGGGCCCTGGGTAACTGCTCCTACCACCCCCACCCGCATGCCGACGGACCACCTCCGGTGCACGTCCGCCGAGGTGCCCCAGACGTCGGCAGCGGCTGAAATGGGGCGTAGGGGAAACACCGCGAGCGGTGGCACACCGCCGCGCGGCCGACCTCCCTCCACTTCGCCGGCGAGGAGCCCCGCGTCATGACCAAAGCGACAAAACTCCTGACCGCCCTGCCCCAGCCCCAGCGTCAGCGCCTGATGTCGCTCGCGCGCGAGGTCTCCTTCCCCGAGGACACCCGTATCTTCGAGTCGGGTGGCACCGCCGACCGCTTCTGGGTGATCCGCTCCGGTGCCGTCTCCCTCGACCAGCAGGTCACGTCCGCGCGGCGGGTGACCGTGGCCAGTCTCGGGGCGGGCGACCTGCTCGGTTGGTCCTGGCTGTTCCCGCCGTACGTGTGGGACTTCGGCGCGGAGGCCTTCAGCCAGGTACGCGCCTACGAGTTCGACGCACAGCCCGTGCGGAACCTGAGCGAGGAGGATCCGCAGCTCGGGCTGGTACTGGTGCGGACCGTCGCCGAGATCCTCGCCCACCGGCTGGAGATGACCCGGGGCAAGCTGCTGGAGCAGTACACGCTGCACCGGCGCAGCGTCCCGTAGGGGCGGGGCTTCAGATGCGGTAGCGACGCAGGGCGGGCACCGCGGCCGCCAGGCCCAGCATGATGGCCACGACCAGGAGGCCGCCGCCCGCGACGGCCGCGCGGGGGCCGAAGGCCGAGCCGGCCGTGCCGTGCAGCACGTCGGCGATACGCGGGCCGCCCGCGACCACGACCGTGAAGACGCCCTGCATCCGGCCGCGCATCTCGTCGGTGGCGGCGGACAGCAGGATCGCCCCGCGGAACACCATGGAGACCATGTCGGCGACCCCGGCGACGGCCAGACACACCACCGCTAGCCACAGGTTGCGGCTCAGCCCGAAGCCGGTGATGGCGGCGCCCCAGGCGACGACCGCGCCGATCACCATCCAGCCGTGCCGGCGTGCCCGGGAGAACGTGCCGGAGAACAGCCCGCCGGCCACCGCGCCGACGGGGATCGCCGCGAACAGCAGACCGAGCGCGAGCCCCTCGCCGTAAGGGGCGTAGGTCTGCGCGGCGAGCTGCGGGAACAGGGCCCGCGGCATGCCGAAGACCATCGCGATGATGTCGGCGAGGAAGGACAGCAGCAGCACCTTGTGCGCGGAGATGTAGCGGAAACCGGCCGCGATCTCGCGCAGACCCGCGCGTCGCGCCGTCGCCGCGAGCGGCGGCAGCGAGGGCAGCCGGTAGACCGCCCACACCGTGACGCAGAGCGCCACCGCGTCGATGAGATACAGCTCGGGCAGGCCGATGACGGGGATGAGGACGCCGGCCAGCAGCGGTCCGACCACCTGCCCGGTCTGCATGACGGTGGAGCCGAGGGCGTTCGCGGCGGGCAGCTCTCCCTCGGGGACCAGACGGGCGATGGAGGCGTTGCGGGCCGGCGCGTTCAGTCCCCAGAACGCCTGCTGCACGGCGAGCAGCACCATCAGCGCGGCCACGGAGTCGAGTCCGACGGCCGCCTGTACCCAGAACAGGAGCGAGGTGACGGCTATGCCGCTGTTGGTGATCAGGAGCAGCTTGCGGCGGTCCACGGTGTCGGCGACCGCGCCGCCCCACAGCGCGAACACGATCAGGGGCAGCAGGCCGGCGAGGCTCGCGAATCCGACCCAGGCCGAGGAGCCGGTGATGTCGTAGATCTGCTTGGGCACGGCGACGGCGGTGAGCTGGCTGCCGACGGCGGTGACGATCGTCGACGACCACAGCCGACGGTAGGCCGGGCGGCGCAGGGGGCGGGTGTCCATGGCCCAGCGGCGCCAGCCGCGCCGGGGCGGCGCCGGAGCCGCCGGGGCCGCTGTCTGTGAATCGGTACTGCTCTCGCTCGTGTCCACGGGCTTCCTGGTTGCTCGTTACATCTTTCGGGTCCGGGGATCACTATCGCAGCACCGGCTGGGGCATCGGAGTTCGCAGTCTTGCCTTGCGGCGATGAGGTGCCGGCGGCCGAGGCGCCGGGCACCTGAGGCCTGCCCTTCGGATCAGGCCGCCGCCAGCCGGGCCGCCGCGCTGTCCAGCAGCATCTCCAGCGCCGTCGGATAGGCGCTGGTGACCATGCGGGTCGCCAGCAGGGGGGCGGCCTCGGCGATGCGGGGGTGCGTGGCGGCCGGCAGGTGGGCGTAGGTCGAGCGCCACTTGTCCTCGTCGGCGCGCAGCGCGGCGCGGGGCAGGGCCAGCGAGGCCGCGTCGAGGGCGGCGAAGGCGAGGGTCTGGTCGATGAAGGCGTGGTAGATGCGGACCGTGTCCGGCAGCGGGAAACCAGCGGTGCGCAGGACGTCCAGGACGGCCTCGTCGGCGGCCAGTTCGTGGGTGCGGCCGGTGACCCGGCTCGCGGTGAGCAGGGCCGCCTGCGGGTGGGCCACGTACGCGGTGTGGATGCGCAGCCCGATGGTCTGCAGGTCGGTCCGCCACTCCCCCGTCGGCCGCCAGCCGCGCAGGGCCCGTCCGATGAGGGCGTCGCCGATGGCCAGGGTCAGGTCGTCCATGCCACGGAAGTACCGGTACAGCGTGCTCGGGTCGCAGTCCAGGGCCAGGCCGAGGCGGCGGGCGGTGAGTCCGGCGCTGCCGTGCTCGCCCAGCATCCGCAGCGCCGTGTCGACGATCAGCCGCTCGGACAGCACGGTGCCGCTCCGGGTGGGCCGGCGTCGGCGCCGCTTCTCCTCGGGCACCACCGGTTTGGGCATCACCGTCTCCTCGCCTGTGTGCCTTATGCCAACGCCATTGACCTTACGGCGGAGGGCGGCGTTGTATCTCGGCCCAGGGGCCCCACGTCTTTTGTTCACTCGAGAAGGAGTTCTCGTCATGCGTGTTCTGCTCGTGGGAGCCGGCGGTGTGGGTACCGCGATCACCCGGATCGCGGCCCGGCGGTCGTTCTTCGACGCGATGGTGGTGGCCGACTACGACCCGGCGCGGGCCGAGGCCGCGGTCGCGGCCCTCGGCTGCGACGCGGCGCGGTTCCGCGCCGAGCGCGTCGACGCCGGTGACGAGGAGGCGGTGGTTCGGCTGCTACGCCGGCACGCCTGCGACGTGCTCCTCAACGCCACCGACCCACGCTTCGTCGAGCCCCTCTTCCGGGCGGCTCTGAGCACCGGCGCCACCTATGTCGACATGGCGATGTCGCTGTCCCGGCCGCATGAGGAACGGCCGTACGAGGAGTGCGGGGTCAAGCTGGGCGACGCACAGTTCGCGCAGGCGGCCGACTGGGAGAGGGCGGGCGCGCTGGCGCTCGTCGGCATGGGGGTGGAGCCGGGTCTGTCGGACGTCTTCGCGCGGTACGCCGCCGACGAACTCTTCGACGAGATCGAGGAGATCGGCATCCGCGACGGCGCGAACCTCACCGTCGAGGGCCACGACTTCGCGCCGTCCTTCAGCATCTGGACCACCATCGAGGAGTGCCTGAACCCGCCGGTGGTCTACGAGGCCGATCGCGGCTGGTTCACCACCGCGCCCTTCAGCGAGCCCGAGGTGTTCGACTTCCCCGAGGGCATCGGCCCCGTCGAGTGCGTGAACGTGGAACACGAGGAGGTGCTGCTGGTACCGCGCTGGGTCGACGCCCGCCGCGTCACCTTCAAGTACGGCCTGGGCGAGGACTTCATCCGCACCCTCAAGACCCTGCACCAGCTGGGCCTCGACCGCACCGACCCGGTGACGGTGCCGGGCGCCGACGGGCCGGTCGCGGTCTCGCCTCGGGACGTCGTCGCCGCCTGTCTGCCCGACCCGGCGACACTGGGCGAGCGCATGCACGGCAAGACCTGCGCCGGCACCTGGGTACGGGGCGTGAAGGGCGGCGCGCCGCGCGAGGTGTACCTGTACCACGTGGTCGACAACCAGTGGTCGATGGCGGAGTACGGCTGCCAGGCGGTGGTGTGGCAGACCGCCGTCAACCCCGTCGTGGCCCTCGAACTCCTCGCCACGGGCGCCTGGACCGGCGCCGGCGTCCTCGGTCCGGAGGCCTTCCCGGCCCGCCCGTTCCTGACCTGCTCACGGCGTACGGCTCGCCGTGGGGGATCCGGGAACACTGACGTCGGTACTCATCGCGCGACGCCGGGCGACACGTCCGAGCGAGGATCCCGGCTCCGCCGGCACGCTGACGGAGCCTGGATCAGTTACTGACGCCGCTGGCCGAGGACACAGAACTCGTTACCTTCGGGGTCTGCCAAGACAACCCACGACTGGTCGCCCTGGCCGATGTCAACGCGCTTCGCGCCATGAGCCACGAGGCGGGCCACCTCGGCGTCCTGATCATCTGGCACGAAGTCGAGATGCAGTCGGCTCTTGGCCTTCTTCGGCTCATCAAGCAGGACGAACTCCAACCCCGGCAGGCGATCCGGCTCCGGGCGGATCGCGAACTCCACATCCGAGGTGTGCACCACAACCCAACCAAGAGCCTCGGCCCACCACTGCCCCAGGGCCGCCGGATCCGCCGAGTGGACAATCACATGTTGCCATTTCAAGGTCATCAGCCGAGCTTAGATCACCAGGGCTCCGAACTGGCCTGCAGTTTCGCTTCGTTCAGAGAACACGGCCCGAGCGCGTCGGAACGGCGGGCGCTGAAGCGCCGGCCGACCTCCCGACGGCACTCGGGTCAGGCCCTCCCGGGGGACGTCAACCCTCCTTCGGCGCCAGGCCCGCCGGCAGGCGCAGGGTGAAGGTGGCGCCGACGCCGGGTTCGCTCGCGGCCTCGGCCGTGCCTCCGTGTGCGGCAACCAGGTGCCGGACGATGGCCAGACCCAGCCCGCTGCCGCCGGTGCGGCGGCTGCGGGACTTCTCGGCGCGCCAGAAGCGGTCGAAGACGTGCGGCAGGTCGTCGGGGGCGATGCCGCTGCCGGTGTCGGCGACCTGGAGGACGACGACGTCGTCGGCGGCGCGGCGGGCGGTCAGGGTGACGGTCCCTCCGGCCGGCGTGTGGCGCAGCGCGTTGGAGACCAGGTTGCCCAGTGCCTGTCGCATCCGGACCGGGTCGGCGTCCAGCCACGGGCTGCCGTCGGTCGCGGTGTGCAGGCCGACGTCGGCCATGTCGGCCCCGACGCGGTGGGCCGCGGCGACCTGGTCGAGCAGTTCGGCGACGCTCACGGGTTCGCGGTGCAGGCGCAGGGTGCCGGCGTCGGCGGCCGCGAGGTCCTGGAGGTCGTCGATGACGCGCTGGAGGACCAGGGCCTCCTCGTGCAGGGAGGCGAGCAGCTCCGGTTCGGGCGCGACGAGGCCGTCCCGGGTGACCTCCAGCCAGCCGCGGATGTTGGTGAGCGGGGTGCGCAGTTCGTGGGCGATGTCGCTGACCAGTGCCTTGCGCTGGACTTCGAGGCGTTCCCGGCGTTCGGCCAGCTCGTTGAAGGCCACGGCCAGGATGCCGGTCTCGTCCCGGGTGGTGACGGGCACACGTACGTACCGCTCCGGCGGCTGCTGAGCCGCCGCGGTCAGCGTGCGCAGCGGCCGTACCAGCCGGGTGGCGACCATGGCGGTCACGGCGACGGTGACGGCGAGGACCAGACCGGCCGCGCCGACGATCTTCGCCTTGTTGGCCGGGGACATGTCGAAGCGGGTCGCGCTGCTGTCCCCGCCGCCCAGGAACAGCTGGGCCATCGGCGCGACATAGGGATCGAGCTGCGCGCGGCGCACGCTGTCCACGCAGGCCTGGGCCTTGCGTACGGCGTCGGACTTCTCCAGTTCGGCGAACTTCCCCA
Source organism: Streptomyces sp. NPDC001315 (assembly GCF_042896175.1). Lineage (NCBI taxonomy): Bacteria > Bacillati > Actinomycetota > Actinomycetes > Kitasatosporales > Streptomycetaceae > Streptomyces > Streptomyces sp. NPDC001315. Next base: position 188,041 of record NZ_JBIAWZ010000014.1, read on the forward strand.
CGACGAAACTCAACCCGCCGCCCCCCTCGTCGCGGTTGATCGAAACGCGGAGCGGAACGTGCGGGTCCAGCCCCTCCCGTTTCAGACAGGGGGCGGCACGTGTGTTCAGCGCGTCCAGGGCCTTCATCTCGGTGGGCGTCTCGGAGTTGAGCTTGCCGTCGGCGCAGGCGTCCGGCACATAGCCGGAGTCGACGGTTGCGTCCGGGTCCGTGAGGACGGGGCGGCCGCTGGGCGTCCGCTCGATCGTGGTCTGGATGCCGGCGCGGGCGAAGCATTTCTGCCGTGCCTTCGCCAGCACGTCCAACTTCGCTCGCTCCACGGCCGGCAGCCGGTAGGGGCCGACCACCCGAGGGTCGATGCCGCTGAGTTGCGCGCCCGGCTGGGTGAAGGTGTCGGTGCGCAGCGGGTCGACGGTGGCGGCGGGACGCAGCGGCAGGGAGGTGCCGTCGGGTGCGGAGTCGGCGAGCGGGGCGCGGTCGGCGGTGGTCAGGGCGATACGGCGGCCCGTCTTCGCGGACAGGGTGCGTACGGTCTTCTCGGCTCCCGTCCAGTCGGGGTGGGTGGCGGCGTATCCGCTCAGCTCGGCGAGGATCTCCATGTCGGTGGCGAGGTCCTGCCCCTGCTCCTCGCGCAGGGCGCGGGTGGTGGTCTCCGTCGCCAGCCAGGCCGTCGCCGCCACCGAGCACCCGGCGATGAGTGCCGAGGCGATCAGCAGCCGGACCAGCAGCCGCTTGCGCAGGGGTATGCCGGTGCGGCTCAAGCGCGGCCGCCGCTGAGCTTGTAGCCGACGCCGAAGACGGTCAGCAGCCGGACCGGGCGGCGCGGGTCGGGCTCGATCTTCCTGCGCAGGTTCATGATGTGCACGTCCACGGCCCGTTCGGTGGAGGCCCGGTCGGCGCCGCGGGTGTACTCCAGCAACTGCCGCCGGGAGAAGACCCGCTCGGGTTCGGCGGCCATGGCCAGCAGGATCTTGAACTCCGCGGGAGTGCACTCCACCGGGCGCCCGTCGCACCGCGCTTCGTGCCGTACGGGATCCACCTCGATGCCGGTGGCCCGTACGACGGGGTCCTCCGGCCGGCCTTCGCCGGCCCGCCCGCTGCGCCGCAGGACGGTGCGGATACGGGCCATCAGCTCGCGCGGGCTGTACGGCTTGGTCATGTAGTCGTCGGCGCCGAGCTCGAGGCCGAGCAGGACGTCGTCCTCCGCGGAGCGGGCGGTGAGCATCAGCACGGGGATGTCGTCGTCCCGCCGCAGCACCCGGCACACCCCGAAGCCGTCGATCACCGGCAGCATGAGGTCGAGCACGACGAGGTCGGGCCGGTCCCGCCGGGCGACGTCGAGGGCGGATCGGCCGTCGTGGACCACGGTCGCGGAGTGCCCCTCCGCCAGCAGCGAGCGGCGTATGAGCTCGGCCTGCATCTCGTCGTCCTCGGCCACCAGTACATGTGCGCACACAGGGCGAATCCTAGGCGTCAGCGGGCGAGCGATGCCGCGTCGCCCATGACGACGACGGGGTGACGGTCCGGATCCAGCGCCGGCAGGAGGTCCTTCATGTGATCCCGGGAGATGCTGACGCAGCCGTGGGTGGGGCCGCCGTGGTCGACATGCAGCCAGGTGCTCCCGCCACGGCCGTCGCCGAGGGGGCGGGTCCAGTCGAGGGGCCGGGTGCGGGGCTCGCGGTTGCAGTTGACGGGTCCGACGCCGGGCACCCGCTGCGGGGCCACCTCGATCGGGATCTCGGGCGAGGACGAGGGCCGGGCCGGCGCCGAGGTGACGGCGGGCGCGGCGGCGCCCTGGAGGGCCGCCGCGCCGCCGCATCCGGTGACCAGCAGGGATGCGGCAGCGAGCAGGGCGAGCCGAGGCGTGGTGCGAGTGATCATGCGTCGACCGTGGCCGACGCGTGTGAGGAACTCGTCAGGGTCTACGGCTTGTTCGGCTTGCCCTCGCTGTAGAGCCAGGTCTGGAACAGTTCGTCCAGGTTCTTTCCGGACTCCCGCTCCGCCAGGCGCTCGAACTGCGTGGTCGTACCGTGCCCGGCGCGGTGCTCGGTGGCCCAGGCGCGCAGGATCCGGTAGAACGTCGGGTCCCCGACGGCGGTGCGCAGCTCGTGCAGGGCCATGGCACCGCGGGCGTAGACGGGTGTGCCGAAGATGTTCTTGCCGCTGCCGGGGTCGGCCGGCGGGAAGTCCCACAGGTCGTCGCTCGCCCGGCGGGAGTAGAGGTCGTCGAACGTCTTCTGCGCGCTGTCGCCGCCGTGCTGCTCGCTGTAGAGCCATTCGGCGTAGGTGGCGAAGCCCTCGTTGAGCCAGATGTCCTTCCAGCTGGTGAGCGAGACCGAGTCGCCGAACCACTGGTGGGCGTTCTCGTGGACGAGCGTGCTCGTGCTGGGCGCGGAGTCGTACACGGGCCGGGTCTGGGTCTCCAGGGCGTAGCCGACGTCCGGGGCGTGGTCGACGATCGAACCGGCGGCGCGGAACGGGTACGGGCCGAAGACCTTGCTCTCCCACTCCAGCACGGACGGCAGCTTCTTCAGCACACGTGCGGCGTCGGTCGCCTCGCGCGGGTCGACGGCGTTGTAGACCTTGATGCCGTCGCGGGTGGTGTACTGCTCGACCTTGAACTTGCCCACGGTCGCCGTGGCCAGGTAGGCGGCCATGGGCTCGGACTGGCGCCAGCGGTACGTGGTCTTCCCGTGGGCGGTCTGCTTGCCGAGGTAGACGCCGTTGGCGACCGCGGTCCGGCTCTCGGGGACGGTGATCGTGAAGTCGTAGGAGGACTTGTCCTTGGGGTGGTTGTTGGCCGGGAACCACGTCATGGCGCCCTGCGGCTCACCGGCGACGAAGGCTCCGTCGTCGGTGGGGATCCATCCGTCGAGAGAGCCGTCCGGGTCGGTGACGGGACCGGGGGTGCCGTTGTAGGCGACGGTGACGCGGAACTCCTGGCCCTTGCGCAGGGCGTGGCGCGGAGTGACGACGAGTTCCTGTCCGTTGCGCCGGAAGTCCGCCTTGTGGCGGTCGACGGTGACGCCGGTGACCTTCAGGCCCTCGAAGTCGAGGCCGAAGCGCGCCAGTGACTCGGTGGCGCGGGCGGTGAGGACGGCTGTGCCGTCGAGATGGCGGCTCGCCGTGTCGTAGTCGAGGGTCAGGCCGTAGTGGCTGACGTGATAGCCGCCGTTTCCGGCGAGCGGGAAGTACGGGTCTCCGGCACCGGACGCGCCCGTGCTGCCCGCCGCCGCGGGCCCGGCGGTCGCGAGCAGGGCCGCGACGGCGACGGGGACGGTAGCGACGACGGCTCCGCGGCCGAGGACGGCACTGCGTCTGGTGGACTGCTGCCGGATGTGCCTCACATGCGCTCCTTGAGGGGGTGGCGATGATCAAACCCCCTCAGACTAGGGGGCCGTCCGCCTGGTAAACCCCCTCGTTCAGGTCAAGTCACGCGGCGTCACCCGACCCGCCCGCCTTACGCTCGGAAGCACCACTGGTGCCACCGCGGAAGGGCCGACCATGAGCGTGCGTGTGCGCCGCGTCTACGAACCGCCGGAACCCGACGACGGCGTGCGTGTCCTGGTCGACCGGCTGTGGCCGCGCGGCCTGTCCAAGGACGCGGCACGGGTGGACGAGTGGCCCAAGGACCTCACCCCGTCCGCCGAGCTGCGCCGCTGGTACCACGCGGGCGAGGGGTCGTACGAGGAGTTCGCGAGCCGTTACGAGGCGGAGCTCGCCGCGCCGGAAGCGGCCGAACTCCTCGATCGCGTCCGCGATTCGGCCGGCAAGGGGCCCGTCACCCTGCTGACCGCCTCGAAGTTCCCCGAACGCAGTCACGCGACCGTCCTGGCCCGTCTCCTCGAGACCTGAGGAGACGGACCGTCGGGTCCCGGTCAGGCCGTCTGCTTCGCCGCCGCGCGGCCCGCCGCCCGCCCCGAGAAGAGGCAGCCGCCGAGGAAGGTGCCCTCCAGGGCGTTGTAGCCGTGAACGCCGCCGCCGCCGAATCCGGCGACCTCGCCGGCCGCGTACAGACCGTCGATCGCGGTGCCGTCGGCGCCCAGGGCGCGGGAATCGAGGTCGGTCTGGATGCCGCCCAGGGTCTTGCGGGTGAGGATGTGCAGCTTGACGCCGATCAGCGGTCCGGCTGCCGGGTCGAGGACGCGGTGCGGGGTGGCGACGCGGCCGAGGCGGTCGCCGATGTAGCGGCGGGCGTTGCGGATGCCCTGGATCTGGGAGTCCTTGCTGTAGGGGTTGGCGACCTGGAGGTCCCGGGCCTCGATCTGGCGGCGCACCTCGGCCGCGTCGAGCAGCGGCTTCTCGGTCAGCCCGTTCATCTTCTCGACGAGCTGCTCGAGGGTGTCGGCCACCACGAAGTCGGCGCCGTGCCGCACGAAGTCCGTGACCGGGCCGGGCGCGCCCTTGCCGAGCACCCGGTCGCGCAGGAACGCCTTGCGGTCCTTGGCGGTGATGTCGGGGTTCTGCTCGGAGCCCGACAGCGCGAACTCCTTCTCGATGATCTTCTGGGTGAGGATGAACCAGGAGTGGTCGTGGCCGGCGATGTCGTCGGTGGTGCGCAGGTGCTTGAGGGTGCCGAGCGTGTCGTAGCCGGGCAGGCACGGGTCGGGCAGCCGACGGCCGAGGGCGTCGAACCACAGCGAGGACGGGCCGGGCAGGATGCGGATGCCGTGGCCGGGCCAGACCGGGTTCCAGTTCTGCAGGCCCTCGGTGTAGTGCCACATGCGGTCGCGGTTGACCAGCCGCACGCCCGCGCCGGCGCTGATGTCGAGCATGCGCCCGTCGACGTACGCCGGTACGCCGGTGACCATCTCGGCCGGGGGCGTGCCCAGCCGCTCGGGCCAGTGGCGGCGGACGATGTCGTGGTTGGCGCCGATGCCGCCGCTGGTGACGACGACAGCCTGGGCGGTGAGGTGGAAGTCGCCGATCGGCTCCCGGTTGGAGGCCACGCCCCGCGGCGAGTCGTCGTCGGCCAGGACGGTCCCGCGCACCCCGCGCGCGGCGCCGTCCTCGATGACGAGCTCGTCGACCTGGTGACGGTGGTAGAAGGTGAGCAGTCCGTCGCGCTCGGCCTGCTTGGCGTAGCGGGCGAAGGGCTCCACGACGCCGGTGCCCGTTCCCCAGGCGATGTGGAAGCGGGGTACGGAGTTGCCGTGTCCGCCGGCGCGCAGGTCGCCGCGCTCCGCCCAGCCGACCGTGGGCAGCAGCTTGATGCCGTGGCCCTCGAGCCAGGACCGCTTCTCCGCCGCGGCGAACTCGACGTAGGCGCGCGCCCAGCGCACCGCCCAGGAGTCCTCGTCCTCGGTGCGGTCGAACTGCGCGCTGCCCTGCCAGTCGTTCCAGGCGAGGTCGATGGAGTCCTTGATGCCCAGGCGGCGCTGTTCCGGGGAGTCGACGAGGAACAGCCCGCCGAAGGACCAGAACGCCTGGCCGCCGAGGTTGGCGGCGTTCTCCTGGTCGACCAGGGCGACGCGCCTGCCCCGGCTGGTGAGTTCGTGCGCCGCGACCAGGCCGGCGAGGCCCGCTCCGACGACGATGACGTCCGCGTCCATGGCGACCGTTTCCTTCCTCATCCGCCGCTGTGGGCGGCGGGCTTGTCGCTGCCGTCGGTGAGCAGCGCGGTGAGCAGTTGCTTGAGCCAGGCGCGAGCGCGCTCGACGTCCTTGTCCAGCAGCAGTTGGGTGGTGACTCCGTCGTACGCGGCGACCACGGCGTGGGCGGCGCCCTCGACGTCGCCGAGTACGGCGGGCAGTTCGGTGTGCCCCCGGGCCCGGGCGAGCCGGTCGGCGATCGCCTGCCGCAGCCGGGCCCGGTGGTCCAGCAGCGTCCGCGCCACGAGCGGGTCGCGGGCGGCGTGCACCAGGAAGTCCGTCTTCACCAGGAGCCAGTCCAGGTCGAGGAGGAGCACCTCGGTGACGCGGTCCACGGCGGCGGGTACGTCGAGGTCGGGTCCGTCGAGGGCGAGCGCCCCGGCGACCTGGTCGGCGATGAGGTCGGCGCGCTGCCGGTAGAGAGCGAAGAACAGCTCGTCGAGGCTGTCGAAGTTCGAGTAGAAGGCGCCCCTGCTGTAGCCGGCGGCCTCGCAGACCTCCTCGATCGAGACCCGCCCGAAGCCCTTGGCGGCGAACACCGCGAAGGCGGCGTCGAGCAGGTTGGCGCGCGTGCGGACACGGCGCTTGGTGATGCGCCCGGTCGTCTGTGCTGCCGCTGCCATGCCCGGACCTCCCGTTCGATACGCGAATGTATCCGATACACCAATGCATCGAAAGAGTGCGGCACCCGGCAGTGAATCCACCAGGATGAAATCAAGGGGAACATGTATTCGATTAGGCGTACGCTGGACCCATGACCATGCACCTCCAGGGCTCGCTCTTCGACCAGACCGACGAGCTCCGGCTCGGCAGGCTCGACGGGATACGCCGGACGGAGCTCGGGCACGGCGCCTGGATCGACGTACTGCCCGGATGGCTCACCGGAGCCGACGCCCTGTTCGAACAACTGGCGGCCGAGGTCCCGTGGCATGCCGAGCGACGGAAGATGTACGACCAGGTCGTGGACGTGCCCCGGCTGCTCGCGTTCTACGACGCCGACGCCCCGCTGCCCCACCCGGTTCTCACCGAGGCCCGCGAGCTGCTCTCGGCGCACTACGCCGCCGAGCTGGGCGAGCGGTTCACCACGGCCGGGCTGTGCTACTACCGCGACGGCCGGGACAGCGTCGCCTGGCACGGCGACCGGATCGGGCGGGGCGCGCGCGAGGACACAATGGTCGCGATCCTCTCCGTGGGCGCACCCCGCGACCTGCTGCTGCGTCCGCTGCACGGGGGAGGCGACACGGTACGGCGTCCGCTGGGGCACGGCGACCTGATCGTGATGGGCGGCTCGTGCCAGCGCACCTGGGAGCACTGCGTACCCAAGACCGCGCGCGCCTCGGGACCGCGCATCAGCGTGCAGTTCCGCCCGCACGGCGTGCGGTGAGACGCGCGCCCGGTCGCGGGGACCGACCGGACGGAACCCTGTCCTCCTCGCGCCCCCCTCCCTCACACTGGGCCGGACAGGGGGGAGGCCCGACGATGCCTGTGCGCGGACGGCGCGGCGAACTGGATTCCCTGCGCACCCTCGTCGTGGTGGGCCTGGTCTTCTTCCACGCGGCCCTGGTCTTCTCCCCGGACGACGACTACTACGTCAAGAACGCGGACACGACCGGCGCCATCACGGTGCTCGCCGGGTTCGGCGTGGTGTGGGCGATGCCCATGCTGTTCCTCGTCGCCGGGCTCGGCGCGCGGCACTCGATCCGCCGCCGAGGTGCGGGCGGATTCGCCCGTGAGCGCCTGCTGCGCCTGGGCGTCCCCCTGGTCTTCGCCACGCTCGCCCTCGACCCGCTCCCCCAGTGGCTGCGGCTGCGGGCCGCCGACCCCGGCCATCACGAGTCGTACTGGCACTTCTGGCCCCGCTTTCTCACCGTGCACCTCGACCTCGGCGATTTCCCCTTCGTCCTCGCCGGCCGCTACTTCGAGACCGGGCACCTCTGGTTCGTCGTCCTGCTGCTCACCTTCTGCCTGCTCCTCGCACCGGTCGCCGCACCCCTCGCGGCCGCCGCGGAGCGCTCCGGCCCCCTCGTGGCCCGCCACCCCGCCCTGCTCCTGCTGCCCGCCCTGCCCCTCGCGGCGATCGACTCGCTGCTGGGCATGGAGGAGGACTTCGCGGGCTGGAACCGCTGGGCGTACCTGCTGTTCTTCCTCTACGGCCACGCCCTCGCCGACGACGACCGGATCCGCGCCGCCACGCGCCGCCTCGCCGTGCCGGTCGGCGTACTGGGACTCCTGCTGTTCGCGGGCACCGCGCCGGGGTTCGTCACGCAGGACGACCCGTTCACCGCGTGGACCCCGTTCGCGCTGGTCACCCGCGCGCTGTTCGGCGCGGCGGGCTGGTGCTGGGTACTGGCCATCGTCGGGCTGCTGGACCGGGCACGCGAAGGTCGCCCAGGCGAAGGCGGCTCACACGAACCCCAGGAGGCGGGCGTCAGCCGCCGACGGGTGACGGCATATCTCGCCGTGGCCGCGCTGCCGCTGTACGTCCTGCACCAGCCGGTCGTGGTCGCGTTCGCCTACGGCGTGGTCGGATGGTCCGCGCCGATCGTGGTCAAGTACGCGGTGATCGTGACCGGCTCGCTGGCGGTGATCCTCCTGCTGTACGAGTACGGGGTCCGCCGGACGCGACTGACGCGGTTCCTGTTCGGAATGCGGGCCGCCCCGCCAGGCAGGACACCGTCGTGATCTGCTTTGCTGTCCCCATCGGGCACGGACCTCACCACGCGGGACGATCATGCGGGCAGATGTGCGGCAAGTCGCGGACGGCACCTACCTGGTGCACGGCAGCAACACCAACTGGGTGATCCTCACCGACGGGGACGCCGTCACCCTGATCGACACGGGCTACCCCGGCGACCGGCAGCTGGTCATGGAGTCCCTTGCGGCGGTGGGGAGTTCACCGGAGGCGGTCGCGGCCGTGCTGATCACCCACGCGCACAACGACCACCTGGGTTCCGCCGAGTACCTGCGCACCACCCACGGCACGCCGGTGTTCCTGCACGAGGCCGAAGTGCCGCACGCGCGCCGGGATTTCCTCCAGCAGGTGACCGTCGGGGAGGTGCTGAGGAACGCGTGGCGTCCGGGCGTCCTGCCCTGGATGGCGCACGTCCTGCGCTCCGGCGGCACCGAGCAGCACCCCGTCACCGCGCCCGAGCCCTTCCCGGGCACGGGCCCGCTGGACCTGCCCGGCCGGCCCGTGCCCGTGCACACGCCCGGCCACACGGTCGGACACACCGTCTTCCATCTTCCGGACGCCGGGATCGTCGTATCCGGTGACGCCCTGGTCAGCGGCCACGCCACCTCGCGCGCCGAGGGACCGCAGTTGCTGCCCGACATGTTCCACCACGAGCGCGCCCGAGCCGTGGCCTCCCTCGACGTGATCGAAGCCCTGGCCGCCGATGTACTGCTGCCCGGGCACGGACCCGTGCACCAGGGGTCGGTGAAGGCGGCCGCGCAGCAGGCCCGGGAGCGGGCGGCCTAGCAGGCCCGGGAGCCGGCCCAGCAGGCCAGGAAGTGGACGGGTCGGCAGGCGACGCGGCGGCCCGCCTAAGCTCGGGCCATGGCTTTGCAGATCAGCGCCACCAATCCGGAGCATCCCGTGCTCCTGCTCGAACTCCCCTGGGACGTGCCCCTGGAGGAGTGGCCGGAGGAGTACCTCGTGCCGCTGCCGCGCGGCATCTCCCGCCACGTCGTGCGCTACGCGCGCGCCGGCGACGAGGTCATCGCCGTCAAGGAGCTCGCGGAACGGCCCGCGCTGCGCGAGTACGAGCTGCTGCGCGACCTCGACCGCCTGGGCATCCCCGCAGTGGACCCGCTGGCCGTGGTCACCGGCCGCACCGACGCCGCGGGCGGCCCGCTGGAGCCGGTGCTGGTCACCCGGCACCTCGGCGGCTCGATGCCGTACCGCTCGATGTTCGAGACGACCATGCGCCCGGCGACGATGCACCGGCTCATGGACGCCCTGGCGGTGCTGCTGGTGCGTCTGCATCTGGCCGGGTTCGCCTGGGGCGACTGCTCCCTGTCCAACACGCTCTTCCGGCGCGACGCGGGCGCCTACGCCGCGTACCTGGTGGACGCGGAGACCGGCGACCTGCATCCGCAGCTGAGCCCCGGGCAGCGCGACTACGACCTCGACCTCGCCCGGGTCAACATCAGCGGCGAGCTGCTCGACCTGGAGGCCTCCGGGGCGCTGCACCCCTCCGTGGATCCGATCGAGTTCGGCATGGAGATCTGCGCCCGCTACGGGAGCCTGTGGCAGGAGCTGACCCGCACCTCCGTCTATCCGGCGGGCAAGTACCACTACATAGAACGCCGGATACGCCGGCTGAACGACCTCGGTTTCGACGTGGCCGAGATGCAGATCGAGCACTCCTCCAACGGCGACACGGTCACCTTCGTGCCCAAGGTCGTCGACGCGGGCCACCACCAGCGCCAGCTGCTGCGCCTGACGGGCCTGGACACCGAGGAGAACCAGGCCCGGCGGCTGCTCAACGACCTGGAGAGCTGGATGGCGACCCAGGACGACTACGCGCCGGGCGACCCCCTCGCCGCCCGCCCGGAGGTGCTCGCGCACCGGTGGGTGCGGGATGTGTTCCGGCCCACCGTGCGCGCCGTACCGCTCGACCTGCGCGGCTCGATGGACCCGGCCGAGATCTACCACGAGCTGCTCGAACACCGCTGGTACCTGTCCGAGCGCGCCCAGCACGACATCGGTCTGGACACGGCCGTGGAGGACTACATCAAGAAGATCCTCCCCAGGGCGCGCGAGACGCTGGAGCCGACGATGCCCGAGTGACTCAGCCGTGCGGGACGACGGCGACCGGGCACTCGGCGTGGTGCAGCACCCCGTGCGCGACCGAACCGATCCGGGCGCCCACGGCCGTACGGTGGGCCCGGCGTCCCACCACCATCAGCTGGGCCCGCCCGGTCACCGACAGCAGGACCTGGCCCGCGCTGCCCATCTCCAGGTGCTCGACCACCGGCACATCGGGGAAGCGCGCCCGCCACGGTGCGAGGGCCTCGCCGAGCGCCGTCTTCTCGTACGGCTCCAAGCCCCCGGCGTCGTCGAGGAGCTTCAACGAGCCCGGGCTGTAGGCGAACACCGGCGGCAGCGTCCAAGCCCGTACCGCGCGCACGGTGGCGCCACGGACCGCCGCCGTCTCGAAGGCGAACCGCAGGGCTTCGGCGCTGTCGTCGGGGCTGCCCTCCTGCCCCACGACGATCTCGCGGCCGCCCGCCTCGGCGGCGGCCTGGTCCCCGGCCCGCACGAGGACCACGGGCCGTACGGCCTCGGCGATGACCTGCTGTCCGACGGAACCCAGCAGGAAGCCCACGACGGCCGCGTGCCCGCGCGAGCCCAGCACCAGCAGCTCGGCGTCCGCCGCGGCGGCGACGAGCGTCTCGGCCGCCGGGCCCTCCCTGACGTCGGTGGACAGCTCCAGGTCCGGGTGCCGCTCGGTGATCGTCCGGACTGCGGCGGCCACCGCGTCCCGCACCCAGCGCGCCTGTGTGTCCCGGTCGGCGACGTCGGCCGGCACGGCCGACTGGAACCGCCAGGCGTGCACCACGCGCAGCGCCAGCCCTCTGCGGACGGCCTCCCGGGCCGCCCAGGCGAGTGCGGCCAGGCTCTCGTCCGTTCCGTCGACGCCGGCCGTGATGGGGCGCGTCATGCGCGTTGCCTCCCTGTTGTCGTGTGCGAAGTCCGTGAGCCCCAGTCTTCACTACGCTCGCCTCCATGACCTTGGAATGGGAACAGGTGATCGTGGACGCGGCCGATCCGGCGGCCCTGGGGCGCTGGTGGGCCGAGGCGCTGGGCTGGGCGGTGGTGAACGACTCCCCCGACGAGTACGAGATCCGCCCGACGCCCGAGCGCCTGCCGGGGTTGCTGTTCGTGCCGGTCCCGGAGGCCAAGTCCGTCAAGAACCGGCTGCACCTCGACTTCCGCCCCGAGGACCAGCGCGCCGAGGTGGAACGCCTGCTGTCCCTGGGCGCCCGGCACGCGGACGTGGGCCAGGGCGAACAGCCGTGGGTGTCGCTCGCGGACCCGGAGGGCAACGAGTTCTGCGTCCTGGGTGAGCGTCGGTCCTGACGGCGTCCGTCCGGCCTGCGCCGCGTACCCGAGCGAAGCGGGACGATCGAACATACGATGGCGGGAGCCGGCGCGGCGGCGAAGGAGGCGCCGTGCCGCACATCCGATCACTCGGGGTGGGAGACGTATGGCACAGGCTGCCGAGGCAGCGCGGACCGTCATCTTGACCGTGGACGACGACCCGGGAGTCTCCCGTGCCGTCGCCCGGGATCTGAGGCGGCGCTACGGCGAGTCGTACCGGATCGTGCGCGCGGAGTCCGGCGAGTCCGCGTTGGACGCGCTGCGCGAGCTGAAGCTGCGCGGCGACCTCGTGGCCGTGATCCTGGCCGACTACCGCATGCCGCAGATGAACGGCATCGAGTTCCTGGAACAGGCCCTGGACGTGTATCCGGGCGCGCGGCGCATACTGCTGACCGCGTACGCGGACACCGGCGCCGCGATCGACGCGATCAACGTCGTCGATCTCGACCACTATCTGCTCAAACCGTGGGATCCGCCGGAGGAGAAGCTCTATCCGGTGCTGGACGACCTGCTGGAGGCGTGGCGCTGCAGTGACTTCCGGCCGGTGCCCAGCACCAAGGTGGTCGGCCACCGCTGGTCGGCGCGCTCGTCCGACGTGCGGGAGTTCCTGGCCCGCAACCAGGTGCCGTACCGCTGGTACTCGGCCGAGGAGCCCGAGGGGCAGCGGCTGCTGGCGGCGGCCGGCCAGGACGGTCAGCGACTGCCGCTGGTGATCACCCCGGACGGGGCGCCGCTGGTCGAGCCGCAGGCGCCCGAGCTGGCAGCGCGGGTGGGGCTGGCGACGACACCGACGGCCGACTTCTACGACCTCGTCGTGATCGGCGGTGGGCCCGCGGGGCTGGGTGCCGCGGTGTACGGGGCCTCGGAGGGTCTGCGGACCGTGCTCGTGGAGCGGTCGGCGACCGGCGGGCAGGCCGGGCAGAGCTCGCGGATCGAGAACTACCTCGGCTTCCCGGACGGCGTGTCGGGGGCGCAGCTCACCGACCGGGCCCGGCGGCAGGCGGCGAAGTTCGGCGCCGAGATCCTCACCGCGCGCGAGGTGACGGGGCTGGAGGTCAACGGTGCCGCGCGGACGGTGCGGTTCTCGGACGGGTCGGCGGTCGCCGCGCACAGTGTGATCCTCGCGACCGGCGTGTCGTACCGGCAACTGCAGGCGCCGGGTTGCAACGACCTGACCGGGTGCGGAGTGTTCTACGGGTCGGCGCTGACCGAGGCGGCCTCCTGCCAGGGGCACGACGTGTACATCGTCGGGGGCGCCAATTCGGCGGGGCAGGCGGCCATGTACCTGGCCCGGGGTGCCAAGTCGGTGACCCTGCTGGTGCGCGGCGCCGACCTGTCCGCGTCGATGTCGTACTACCTGATCCAGCAGATCAGCGAGGCACCGAACATCTCGGTTCGCGCGCGTACCGTCGTCGAGTCCGCGCACGGCTCCGACCACCTGGAGCAGCTCACCCTGCGCGACATGGACACGGGCCGGACCGAACTGGTCGACGCGCAGTGGATGTTCGTGTTCATCGGCGCGGCCCCGCTGACCGGCTGGCTGGACGGCACGGTGCTGCGGGACGAGCACGGGTTCATCCTGACCGGCCCCGACCTCACCCCGGACGGGCGGCCACCGGCGGACTGGGAGCTGGACCGGCCGCCGTACCACCTGGAGACCAACATTCCCGGCGTGTTCGTGGCGGGCGACGCGCGTGCCGAGTCCGCCAAGCGTGTCGCGTCCGCCGTCGGAGAGGGAGCCATGGCCGTGATGCTCGTCCACCGGTATCTGGAGCAGTCGTGAGCGGGCAGGTGATGCCCTGCAGCGCGCAGGAGATCGGTTCGCTGTTCCTGTTCGAGAAGCTGACACCTCAGCAACTCGGGCGGCTGTGCAGCGAGGGGCGGGTGGAGAAGTTCGCACCCGGACCCGTGTACGCCGAGGGTGAGCCGGCCACCTGCTTCTTCGTGATGATCGAGGGCACGGTCGTGTTGTCCCGGCGGGTCGGCGGCGACGACGTGGAGGTCACCCGCACCTCGCAGCCCGGCGTCTACTCAGGGGCCATGCAGGCATACCTCGGGGACCGGGTCCGACAGGGCTACAACAACTCCATGCGCGTCACGGAACCGACGCGGTTCTTCGTGCTGCCCGCCGACACGTTCGCGAGCATCATGCAGGAGTGGTTCCCGATGGCGGTCCATCTGCTGGAGGGGCTGTTCTTCGGGTCGAAGAGCACACAGCGGGCCATCGGGCAGCGTGAACGGCTGCTGGCACTGGGCTCATTGTCCGCGGGCCTCACGCACGAGCTGAACAACCCCGCGGCGGCCGCTGTCCGCGCCACCGCCACACTGCGCGAACGGGTCGCCAAGATGCGGCACAAGCTCGCCGTCATCTCCGCGGGCCCGTATCCGCGCGAGGCCCTCGCCAACCTCATCGAGATCCAGGAACGCACCGCCGAACGCGTCGCCAAGGCACCCGCGTTGAGCCCGCTGGAGGCGGCGGACCGGGAGGACGCGCTCACCGACTGGCTCGACGACCACGACATCCCGGACGGCTGGCGGCTCGCTCCCACCTTCGTGCAGGCCGGCCTCGACATCGACTGGCTGGACCAGGTCGCGGCGGCCGTGGACGAGGAGATCCTGCCGGGCGCGGTCGGCTGGCTCAACTACACCGTCGAGACCGAGCTGTTGATGGACGAGATCGAGGACTCCACCACCCGCATCTCGCACCTCGTCGACGCCGCCAAGCAGTACTCGCAGCTCGACCGTGCCCCCTACCAGGTCGCCGACGTGCACGAACTCCTCGACAGCACCCTGCTGATGCTCTCGGGGAAGATCGGGGAGCGGATCAAGGTCGTGAAGGAGTTCGACCGTACGCTCCCGCGGATCCCGGCGTACCCTGCGGAGCTCAACCAGGTGTGGACCAACCTGATCGACAACGCGGTCTCCGCCGTCAACAGCGCGGGCGGCGACGGGACGTTGACGGTGCGGACCGCGCTGGAGAACGACCAGTTGCTGGTGGAGTTCCGGGACTCGGGGACCGGCGTGCCACCGGAGATCCGCAGCCGCATCTTCGACCCGTTCTTCACCACCAAACCGGTGGGCCAGGGGACGGGACTGGGCCTGGACATCTCCTGGCGGATCGTCGTCAACAAGCACCACGGCAACATCGAGGTCGAGTCCGTGCCGGGCGACACCCGGTTCCGGGTCCTCCTCCCGCTCACGGCGGCGGACCCCGACACCATCCCCGAGGAGGCGGCATGAGCGGCAATGACGGCATCGACACGAGCGTCCCGCCGAGCGGTACCGGCTGCGTCGAGTGCGACGGGGCGGGCGGCTGGTGGTTCCATCTGCGGCGCTGCGCGCAGTGCGGGCACATCGGCTGCTGCGACTCCTCCCCCTCCCAGCACGCCACCGCGCACCACAAGGCGACCGGGCATCCCCTGATACGCAGTTTCGAGCCGGGCGAGGAGTGGTTCTGGAACTACGAGACGAACGAGTTGTACGAGTCCGGGCCCGAGCTCGCACCGCCGGAGAGCCACCCCGCGGACCAGCCCATTCCGGGGCCCGCGGGGCGGGTGCCGGCGAACTGGGCGGAGAAGCTGCACTGAACCGTCCTCCGTCCGGGCTGCGGCAGGAGCGTTGTCACAGGCGCGTGCCAGGATGGGGCCGTGCCGCAGACCATCTTCACCACGCCTCTCGTCGGCCGGGAGGGGGAACTCTCCCGCCTCGCCGGTGTACTGGAGCGCGCCCGGGCCGGTGAGGCCCGTGCCGTGCTGATCGCCGGGGACGCCGGGGTCGGCAAGACACGGGTCCTGGACGAGGTCACCGGGCAGGCGGCCGCGGCCGGGACGACCGTGCTCACCGGTCACTGCGTCGACCTGGGTGACGTGGGCCTGCCGTATCTGCCGTTCACCGAGATCCTGGGGGCGGTGGCCGCCGACGAGCGGTTCGCGGCGGTGCTGGCCGCGCATCCCGCGGTGGACCGACTGTTGGGCGCGGGGACGGACGCCGCCGGGGACGCGGGCGGGCGGCTGCGGCTCTTCGAGGGGGTGGCGGCGCTGCTGGCCGACCTGGCGAAGACCGCCCCCCTGCTGCTCGTCGTGGAGGACCTGCACTGGGCCGACCAGTCCTCCCGGGACCTGCTGCGGTTCCTGCTCAGCCGCGGCATCCTCCAACGCCCCGCCGGCGGTGCGCCCACGCACCGCCTCGCGGTGTTCGCGTCGTACCGCGCCGACGACCTGCACCGCCGCCACCCCCTGCGCCCACTGCTGGCCGAACTGGTGCGGCTGCCCTCCGTCGAACGCCTGGAGCTGCGGCCCCTGACCGACACGGAGGTCACCCGGCTGGTACGCGCCCGGCAGGACCGCCCGCTGCCCGACGCCACGGTCCGCGGGATCGTGGAGCGCGCCGAGGGCAACGCCTTCTACGCGGAGGAGCTGCTCGCGGCGACGGACGCGCAGGCCGG
Source organism: Streptomyces sp. NPDC001315 (assembly GCF_042896175.1). NCBI lineage: Bacteria > Bacillati > Actinomycetota > Actinomycetes > Kitasatosporales > Streptomycetaceae > Streptomyces > Streptomyces sp. NPDC001315. The sequence continues at coordinate 204,181 of NZ_JBIAWZ010000014.1, forward strand.
CGGCGTGCCCAGCGGCCTGGCCGACGTCCTCCTCATCCGCGTCGAGCAGCTGTCCGAGACCGCGCAACTGGTGCTGCGTACCGCCGCGGTGGCGGGGCGTCAAATCGAGCACGACCTGCTGAGCGAGGCGGTCGGGCTGCCCGGGGACGAGCTGGAGTCGGCGCTGCGCGAGGCCGTCGGGCACCAGCTCCTCGTCACCGGGGACGGGGACACGTACGCCTTCCGGCACGCGCTTGCCCGCGAGGCGGTGTACGCCGATCTGCTGCCCGGCGAACGGGCGCGGCTGCACGGGGCGTTCGCCCGGCTGCTGGCCGGGCGCGGCCACCCGGCCGAGAGTGCCGCCGAGCGCGCCCACCACTACCGCGAGAGCCACGACCTGACGGAGGCGCTCGCGGCCTCGCTGGAGGCCGCCGGGCACGCCCAGCGGGTCGGGGCGCCCGCGGAGGAACTGCGGCACCTGGAGGCGGCCCTGGATCTGTGGTCGGCGGTGGACCCGGCCGCGCGGCCCGCGGGCGAGGGAGTCGACCAGGTGACGCTCACGCTGCGGGCCTCGGTGGCTGCCGCGCAGGCAGGTGAGGGCCATCGCGCGGTCTCCCTCACCAGGGCCGCCCTCGCCGGCATCGGGCAGGACCCGGACTCCGAGCTCGCCGCCCGCGTCCGCTACACCCTCGCGGGGAACCTGCTGAAGGTCGACAGTCTCAAGGCGGCCTTCGCCCAGAGCAGCGAGGCGCTCGCGCTCATACCCGCCGATCCCCCCTCGCCCACCTGGGTGTGGGCGGCGGCGACCCACGTCGTGGCGGCGCGTCAGCTCGGGGAGACCGAGACCGCGCTCCGCGTGGCCCGCCAGGCGCTGCCCGTCGCCGAAACGCTGCGCGTGACCGATGCGCAGGCCGACCTGCTCATCTCGCTGGTCGGCCTCGAAGGGGGCACGCGGCGCGCCCCGGAGGGCCGCGAGCGGCTCAGGCAGGCCCGCGACCTGGCCCGACGGTCGGGCAACAGCACGGTGGAGATGCGCGCGCTGTTCCATCTGGCCGTCGGCTGCTTCGAGTCGGGCGACCTGGAGGAGTGCCTGCCCTGGCTGGCCGAGGGGCTGGACCGGGCCCGCCGCGCGGGGCTGCTGTCCTCGGAGTATCCGCTGGAGATGCGCTACCTCCAACTGCTCGTGATGTACACGCTGGGGCGCTGGGAGGAGTGCCTGCGCGCGGCGGCCACTGCCGAGGTGCTGCCCGCGTCGGGCGGGTACGCGCTCGGACCCGCGTGGTACGTCGGCGTCGCGCGCGGCGACCGGGCGGCCGTCGACCGGGCCCGCCACCTGCTGGAGGGGCCCTTCAACTGGCTGGCGACGCTTGTCGCGGGCCTTGTGCTGACCGACGCCGCCGCGCTGCGCGGGGATCCGGAGGACGCCGTGGAGCGGGCGCGTTCCACGATCGCGGCCCTCTCCGACGGGGGCACGCGACCCGACGCCGCGGTCCGGCTGGCCGCCCTCGCGCTGTCCGCGGTCGCCGACCGGACCGCCGAACTGCGCCCGACCGGCAGTGAACCGGAGCTGAGCCGGTGGACGGACACCGCGGCCGAACTGGTGCGGCTGGCACGGGAGACGGCCGCGCAGAGCGAGTCCGGACCACCGCAGGGCCCGGAAGGCCAGGCGTGGCTGGCCCGCGCGGAGGCGGAGTGGACCCGGGCGGTGTCCGGACCGGACCCGGCGGCCTGGGCGAAGGCGGTGGCCGCGTTCGACTACGGCGACATGTACGAGGGGGCCCGCTGTCGGCTGCGGTTCGCCGAGGCACTCCTCGTCGCCGACCGCCGCGACGAAGCGGCCACCGAGGCACGGGAGGTACGCGAGACAGCCGACCGGCTCGGCGCCACACTGCTGCGGGAGCGGGTGGACGCCCTGGTCCGGCGCGGCCGCCTCACGGACAGCCGGCCGACCGGCAACGGCGTGTCGCCCCTGACGGCTCGTGAGCAGGACGTGCTGCGCCTCCTCGCGCTCGGCCGCAGCAACCGCCAGATCGGCGAGGAGCTGTTCATCACCGGCAAGACGGCGAGCGTCCACGTCTCCAACATCCTCGCCAAGCTGGGCGCCGCGAGCCGTACGGAGGCGGTGGCGATCGCCTACCGGGCGAGGCTGATCGCGCCGGACCCGAACTCTTCCGGCTGATCCGTGCCCCCCCACGTCGCCAGGTCACCCCCGACGAGTTCGGCAAGGGCAAACCGCGGATCGTCGACGCCGTGCCCACCGACCTCTGCCCGGCATCTGAGCGGACGGCCGGTCGGCGGCGTTGTCAGTGCCCGGCGGCACAATCAGCCGTATACGGCATCGGGGCACGGTGTACCGGGAGGCGGTGACGGCGGGCCAGGGCGGGATCGCGGAGGTGGAGCGGCAGTGGATCTGAGATACGGCACCCGGATACCCCGCCCGTCGGCGGGGCACCCGGACCGTCCGGGTCGGCCTGGTGTCAGTTGCGCGCGGCCGGCGTGTTGGCGGCGGTGACGTTGACGGCGGCCCAGGCGCGGTCCACCGCCTTGTACTCCGTGCTGTCCGCCCCGTAGAGGTCCTTCGCCGCCTTCAGCGTCGCGACGCGCGCGTCGTGGAAGTCGGTCGTGGAGACCATGTAGCGGGTCAGGGCACGGTAGAAGATCGCCGTGGACTTGGTACGGCCGATGCCCGTCACCGGAAGGCCGTCGTAGGTCGGCGAGTCGTAGGTGACAGCGCCGATGGTCTTCTTGCCGCTGCCCTCGGCGAGGAGGTAGTACGCGTGCGAGGAGACACCGGAGCCGGCGTGGACCTCGGTGTCGTACGTCGCCGCGGACCAGTAGTCGATCGTGCCCTCCAGCTTGTCGAGGGAGGGCTTGTCGAGGCGGCGCAGGAACTTCTGGGAGAGGCCCAGCTTCTCGCCCACGAGGTAGTTCGGCGGGTTGTTCGGGTTGTTCGCGCTGAACTCGACGTTGGAGCCGAAGATGTCCGCAAGGGACTCGTTCAGGGAGCCGGGCTCCCCGTACTGGTTGCCCTGCGCGTCCACGCGGGTGGGCTCCAGGCGGGCGGTCGCGTCGACGACGCCGTGGGTGAGCTCGTGGCCGGTGACGTCGAGGACGACGAGCGGCTTCTTGAACAGGGTCCCGTCGCCGTCGCCGTACAGCATGCAGTCGCAGTACGGGTCCCAGAACGCGTTGCCCACCTGGTCGCCGAAGTGGACCATGGCGCGTGCGCCCTTGCTGTTGTTCTCGATGCCCTTGCGCCCGAAGGTCTTCTTGTAGAAGTCCAGGGTCTTGGCGATGCCGTACTGGGCGTCGACGGCGGCGCTGGCGCGGCTGGAGACGGCACCGTTGCCCCACTGGTTGTTCGTGGTGGTGAACTGCTTGCCCTGCGCGAAGTTCTCCAGTTCCTGGCCCTTGGCGTCCCGTGTCTCGGTGTTCCAGCGGGACGGGTCCTTCAGCACGTACGTGGTGCTCGCCGTGCGGGTGGTGACCAGCGGGACCTTGCCGACGAAGAGGGAGGAGCCGGTGCCGAAGGCGGTGGCCGGGTAGCGGGCGGCGACTGCGGTCACGGAGGTCGCCGAGGTGGCGGAGCTCGCGGCGAGGAAGGCGGTCCGCGGTGCGGTGCCGACGGCCGGGTTGAGCGTCTCGCCGCGCTCGCTCAGGGTGTCGAGCAGCTGGGGCGACAGGAACTCGTCGCTGTCGGGCGTGTTGCTGCGCACCTTGCCGGTGAGGGCGTCGATGACGACCGTACGGGAGCCGCCGCCCTCGGTGGTGTCGCTGTCGCTCACGTGCACCTGGTAGGCGAGCGCCGAGGAGCCGTCGCGGGCGTCGACCACGAGTTCGGCACTGCCCGCATCGCCCTTGGCGACGGCGGCGGCCTTCGTCTCGGCCTGCCGTGCCGTCAGCTTGGCCTTGCCGGCGGCGGGCCGGACCGTGTGGTCGGCGGCGCGGGTGACGCCCGCGTACTTCAGCCGCTGGGTGAGGTGGACGACCAGGTCGCCGCCGAGGACCGGCATGCCCCGATGGGTCCGGGCGAACCGGACGTGGCGCGCGCCTTCCGGGTCGATCAGCACGTCCTGGGCGTGCAGTTCGTCGCCCAGGGTGACACCGGTCGCCGAGGCGTGGGCGAAGGCGGCGGCAGTCGCCGCCCCCACGACGGACGTGGCCGAGGTCGAGGCAGCGCCCGCTGCCGTCCCCGAGGACGGGTCCGCGAAGGCAGTGCCCGCGAGCCCCGTGGCAGCTGTCGTCACAGCGACGGCCACCGCCAGGCTGCGTATATGGGGTCTACGCACTACGGAGGGTTCCTTCGTTCACAGACGGCCGGGTGACCAACCGCCCTGACGCATGGCGCCGTTGAGCGCCATGGGGGCCGGGAGAGCCCCAGAGTGAAACCCTTACCGATGAGTCATGTTCATGTAAAGCACGAATGATCCTCTTACATGCTTTTCATGGCATTACTTTGCACATACGCCCCGCTCAGTGATCGGCGAATGACCAACTGTGCGTCGACCGTGGAGATATGACGAGACACGAGAAGGTTGCCCCGGGACGGGTGTGACACATCTCGCATTGACGCCCGCCCGACCGGCGAAGAGAGGAATCCAATGGTCACAGCAACGGTCCGCACGGGTACGGCACTGGGGGCGGTCCTGTTGTCCCTCCTCGGGGCCCCGGCGAACGCCGTACCCCGGGAGGCGACCCCCGCCGCGGTCACGGCCGGTGCGCTGCCGCAGCCCGACCTCACGGGACTGCTCACGGTCCTGCGCACGGCGCAGCGGCAGGGCGCGCCGGGCGCGATGGCGCGGATCGACGACCAAGGCACGGTCCGCCTGGCGGCCGTGGGCCTGGCGGACCGCGCCACCGGACGGGCCCTGGCCGACACCGACCGCTTCCGCGTCGGCAGCATCACCAAGACCTTCTCCGCCGTCGTCCTGCTGCAACTGGCCGACGCGGGCAGGCTGAACCTGGACGCCCCGGTCAACCGCTATCTGCCGGACCTGCTGCCCGACGACCGGATCACGGTGCGGCATGTGCTGAGCCACCGCAGCGGCCTGTACGACTACACGAACGACATGTTCGCGGAGTCGGTCCCGGGCTTCGAGGCGGTCCGCACCAAGGTCTTCACCTACCGCCAGCTGGTGGCCCGTTCGCTTCAGCATCCGCGCACCAACGAACCCGGTGCCGCCTACTCCTACTCCAACACCAACTTCGTCGTCGCCGGCCTCCTCATCGAGAAGCTGACCGGACACTCCGTGGGCACCGAGTACCAGAACCGGATCATCACGCCGCTGAACCTGCGCGACACCTTCTACGTCCACCCCGGCACCCTGATCCCCGGCCGCCACGCCCACGGCTACCTCACCCCCGACGAGGACGGCGCCCCGCTGATCGACGCCACCGAGCAGACGGTGTCCTGGGCGCAGAGCGCGGGCGCGATCATCTCCAGCACCCGCGACCTCAACACCTTCTACTCGGCGCTGCTGCGTGGCCGGCTGACCTCGGCCAGGCGGCTGACGGAGATGGAACAGTGGGTTCCGGTCGACGGCACACAGGGGTACGGGCTCGGGCTGCGGCGGCGCGATCTGTCCTGTGGGGTGTCCGTGTACGGGCACACAGGCGCCGTGCAGGGCTACTACAGCTACGCGTTCACGTCCAAGGACGGCCGGCGCAGCCTCACCGCACTCGCCACCACCTCCAACAACGGCGATGTGCTGAACACGATGCTGGGCACGCTGGAGTCCGCGTTCTGCGGCAAGCGGGAGCGGACCGGCTCCGCCGGCGGTCGGGAGGTGTCCGTCGAACGCCACGAGGACATCGCTCCGGGGATCGCCAGGTACTGAGCCGCCTCCCGGTGCCGAGGAACCCGTCCGCCCTGGTGCACGTTGTCCGTACGAGACCCCGACAGGCCCGGCACCACGACACCAGGGGCGGCACGATGAGCGAGTTGGTCCCCGGAGGCAATGTGCCCCTCCCGGGCGGCGCCCTGACCGTCCGGGTGCCGGGCCCGTTCGACGTGTCCGCGCTGATCACCGACGACGGCGGCACAGTCCGGGGCGACGGCGACTTCGTCTTCTACAACCAGCCGACCGCCCCGGGGGCCCGCCTCAGCGGCGACACCCTGACCGTCGACCCGCCCGCACTGCGCGCCGGGGCCACCCGGATCACGGTGGTCGTCAGCCCCGCCGACCCCGGAACTCCCCTGGGCCGCCTGCCCGCACCCGCACTCCACGTCACCGATCGGCACGGCCGTACGCTCGCCCGGTTCGCCCCGCCACGGCCACAGCGGGAGACGGTTCTGCTGCTCGCGGAGATATACCGGCGAGGCACCGGCTGGAAGCTGCGTGCCGTCGGCCAGGGGTACGCCGACGGGCTGGCGGGCCTCGCCCGGGACTTCGGCGTGGACGTCACCGACGACACGGCCGGGGCACCCACCGCCGCCCCCACGGTGCCCACTCCCGTGTCCTCCCCGAGGCTCGTGCCGGGCGGGACCACTGCCGGGTCCGCCCCCGTACGCGGGCCGGTCACCGTTCCGGGCCGTGCGCCCGCCCGCGAGGTCGCCTCCCTCCACCCGCGCGACCGCGCTCCCGCCCCCGACCCCGACGGCTTCGTGAGCCTGGTCAACTCCGCCCGCGCCGGGGCCGGTTCCCCGCCCGTCGCTCTCGACGCCCGACTGGTCTCCGCGGCGCGCGGGCATGCGGCGGCCATGGCCGCGGCCGGCCGTCTCGGCACCGAGGGCCGGGACGGCGTCTCCGTCCACCAGCGCGTCACCGCCGCCGGCTACGCGTATCTCACCGTCGGCGAGCACCTGATCTCCGGTCCGCGCACGCCCGCCGAGTTCGTCGCGTACTGCCTGCGCACCGACCAGCCCCGGCGCACCCTCCAGGACCCGGCGTTCACTCACGCCGGCCTGGCGTACGTCACGGGCGGCGGCGACACCTACTGGACCGCGCTGTGGACGACACCGCTCACCGCCGACGGGCTGGCCCGCACGGAGGCGGAGGTCGTCGCCCTCACCAACGCCGAGCGCGCCCGGGCCGGCCTGCGCCCCCTGTCCGCCGATCCGCAGCTCCACGCCGCCGCGCGGACGCACAGTGCGGACATGGTGGCGCGCGCCTTCTACTCCCACACGTCGCCCGAAGGCAGCCGGCCCTGGGACCGGGCCGCCGCGGCGGGCTCCACCCGGCGCACGATCGGCGAGAACATCGCCTGCGGGCAGCGCTCCCCCGCCGAAGTGGTCGAGGGCTGGATGAACAGCCCAGGCCATCGCGCCAACATCCTCAAGCCCGACTTCACCCACATCGGGGTCGGCTTCGCGGGCGGCGGCCCGGCGGGCACGTACTGGACCCAGCTCTTCGGCGCCTGAGGGCGCCTGCCGCCGGTGGCCCGGCAGGTCCTGGAACGGGTCGGTGAGGACACCCGGTTGGGGCTGGTCGTGTGCGGGGCGACGCCACGACCGGGAGGTGCTGTCCGGGTCGGAGCGGTTCGAACTGAGCCGGGACGGGGCTCCGACGGGAGTACGTTCATTGCGCGCCGCCGAACAGGCCCGCGCCGGGCAGTTCGCATTCAAGTCCCTTTACCGCTGGTTACCGCCAGGTCGGCGTAACGGCATTCGCATCGCGGATGGCTCGCGGATGAATTCCGGGTGCGTGTGCACGGGCGTCCCTGCCCGAGGTGGGAGCGGCGTTCCCTGGTGCCGACCGCCGCTCTGACGCCTTTTCATCGCACGTAGGACTCGCCGCTCTTTGAATGAAAGACAGGAATGACCCCGAATTCGGGGAGGATTTGAACAGACCCCGTCGCGGCCGCCGTACCCATGGGAAAGGTGAGAACCCGGGGTGCAGCGAGGGATGACCATGGTCAAGGCGCATGTCTTCACGCACGAGTTGGTGGCCGGGAGATACCGGCTCCTCGACGTCGTCTCCCGCGAAACGAACCGCGTCTGCTGGTACGGCGAGGACGTGGAGGCCCAGCGTCCGTGCCTCCTCACCCAGATCGGGTTCCCGGGCGGCGCCGGTGACGTCGGCGCCGCCGGCGAGGAGGACGCGCGCCGGACCACCGGTCGTATCCTGCGCATGTCGGAGACACTGGCGCGCGTGTGCCCCGGCCGGGTCGTGCCGGTCGTCGACGCCGTCGAGGAGGCGGGCACCCTGTGGACCGTCACCGAGTGGGTCGACGGTACGCCGCTGGGCGAACTCCTCGCCCAGCAGGGCACGTTCAACTACGTCCGGGCGGCCCGGATCGGGCTGGAGCTGCTCGACGTGCTGGAGGCCGCGCACGGCGAGGGCATCACACACGGCGAGCTCAGCCCGGGCCAGGTGTACGTGCGCGACCGCGGCCCGGTCATGATCACCGGCTTCGGGCTGGCGGGCGCGACCCTCGCGCCCCGGGTCACGGCACCGTCGTACGCCTCACCCGAACAGGCACGCGACGAACGCATCGGTCCCGCGGCCGATCTGTGGGCGCTGGGCGCGATCCTCTACACGATGGTCGAGGGACGTCCGCCGTTCCGGGAGCGGGACCGGCCCGAGGCCACGCTGAAGGGCGTCGACCGGCTGCCGCTGCGCACCCCGCTGCGCGCCGGCCCGCTCGCCCAGGCCGTGCAGGGGCTGCTGCGCAAGGACTCCCGTGAGCGGCTGTCCCGCCCACTCGTCCGCGAGACCCTCACCCGCGTCCTCACCGAGGATCCCGACATGGTCCTGCCGACCGCGCCCACGCCCCGGCTGCGCCGCGCGTACGCCACCGTCCGCCACGCCGGCCCGGAGTGGAGCGGCCGGACCATGGCCGCCGGGACCGGCCTTGCCGTCGTCACCGTCGCGGTCGCCGTCCTCGCCGCGACCGGCCAGCTGCCCGGCACCGGCGGCTCCGCGGCCGGCGCCCGGCCTCGCCCCTCCGTTCCCGCCTCCGCGTCCGCCACGGCGCCGGACGGCGCCGACGGCGACAGAGCCTCCGGCGCGCCGACGCCTACACCCACTTCGACGCCGACGCACACACCCACACCCACACCCACACCGTCCTCCTCGGTGTCCGCGACCGCCCTGCCGTCCGGATACCATGTCTACGACGCGCCGGAGGGGTTCTCCGTCGCCCTACTCGACGGCTGGGAGCGGCTGACCACCTCACGCGCGTCCGACCTGGCCTACCGCGTCACCTTCGGCGCGGAAGACGACCCACGCACGCTCGCGGTGACCTACAGCGAGCGCGTCGGCCCGGATCCGGTCGCCGTCTGGCGGGACGACGTCGAGCCCGGCCTGGAGCAGGATGCGGGGTTCCAGCGGATCGGGGAGATCCGTGCCACGACGTACCAGGGTTTCCGGGCCGCCGACATGGAGTGGCTCGTCGATGTGGACGGCACCCGGGTGCGCACCTTCGGCCGCGGCTTCCTCCTCGGCGGGCACCGCGGTTTCTCGCTGCGCTGGACGACGCCCGCCGCCGACTGGGACAAGGCCGCGAACGAGCAGGCACTGGACATCTTCCTGCGAACGTTCCGACCCGGGTCGGACTGAGCCCGCCACCGGGCTCCTCCGGACGCCTTCCTGCGGCCCGGCCGGGGTCAGACCGAGTCGACCGAGCCATGCGGCGCCCGGAAGGAGCACAGCCGCCCGCCGTGCAGTGGTTCCGTGCGCCAGCGTGCCGTGAAGGTGCGGTCGTCGAGTGAGCAGGTCACGACCAGGCGGTGCGGCGTCTCCAGGAACGCCGTGTGCACCTCCAGGGTCCGCGCGTCGACCCACCCGCCGCTGACGGCGGTGGGCAGCGGCTCCTCGGCGACGTTCCACCCACCCGACCCGAGCCCGAGCCGGAGTCGCTCGCCGTCCTCGGTCAGCGTCAGCGTCCAGCCGTCCGCGCCCGCCGTGACGGCGACGCCGGTCAGGCCCGGCTGGGCAGCGCACACCCCGCCGGACGGGGTGAACTCGGCACCGGACCAGGCCTCGGCCCGCTCGGGCGGGGCGCTCTTGCCCACGGCCGGCGGCAGCGCGAGCCGCCCCAGCCGCTGCGCCAGAGCCGTGTCCGCCTGCTCGCGGCCGGGCAGAGGTGCGGGGCGGAAGGCGGGCAGCAGGTGCTCCCAGACCAGGTCGAGCAGCGCCTGCATCTGCTCGGTCGCCGCGGTCGTCGCGATCACGGCGTCGTACTCGGGCAGCACCAGGCAGAACTGGCCGTACGCCCCGTCCCCGCGGTATCCGTGCCGGGACTGCCAGAACTGGAATCCGTACCCCCGGTCCCAGTCCCGCCGGTCCGCCTCGGCCGTGCCGCTCACGGTCGGGATGTGCTCCCGCGTGGCCAGCTCGACCCACTCCCGCGACAGCAGGCGCTCGCCCTCCCAGACGCCGCCGCGCAGATACAGCTGGCCGAGCCGGGCGACAGCGTCGGTGGTGGCGTGCAGTCCGCTGTAGCCGAGCTCGCGGCCGCCCCGGTCCCGCAGCCACGACACGGCGCCGATGCCCAGCGGGTCCAGCAGCCGCGGCCGCAGGTACTCGGTGAGGGGCTGTCCGGTCACCCGCTGGACGATCGCGGCCAGCGTGTACGTGGTGGGCTGGTTGTAGGCGAAGAGCGTGCCCGGGTCACGGTCCGGTGGCAGCAGCAAAAATCCCCGTACGGGCTCCGCGGAATCGACGGCGAGGGACTCGTGGATGGTCTCGGCGAGGTGCCCGCTGGACATGGACGCCACGTGTCGCACGCGCATCGCACGGCTGCGTGGATCCGTGATGTCCGCCTCGAACTCCGGAAAGTAAGAGATCACCAGGTCGTCCAGACCGATCAGCCCCTCGGCGAGGGCGAACCCGGCGGCCGTCGCGGTGAAGCTCTTGCTGAGCGAGTAGAGGAGATGGGGGCGCTCCGGGGTGTACGGCGCCCACCAGCCGGAGGCGACCAGGTGACCGTGCCTCATGATCATCAGGCTGTGCGGCTCGATGTCCGGGGCGCCTTCCAGCGCGTCGAGGAAGGCGTGGACGCCGGATGCGTCGACGCCCTGGTCGGCGGGGGTGCCCATGGGCAGCGGGGGAACGCTCATACCGGCATCCTCTCCCGGCGCCCGGCCCCGTTCGACGGGTTTTCCACACCGGAGGGTGTCTCGTTTCCGTCCACCATCGGCCGGGGACTCGGCGAACATGGTGCAAATCGGATACACGATGATGACCGAGCAGGCCGGCCCCCGTGAGCTGGTGGACCATCTGGTGCGGGCCGAGGAGGCGGGCTTCGACTTCTCCGTGACCTCGGACCACTACTTTCCGTGGCTGCGCGCGCAGGGTCACTCACCGTACGCGTGGAGCGTCCTGGGCGCAGCCGCGCAGGCGACCTCGCGTATTCCGCTGATGACGTACGTGACCTGTCCGACCTTCCGCTACCACCCGGCGGTGGTGGCGCAGAAGGCGGCGACGATGCAGTTGCTGTCGCAGGGCCGGTTCCGGCTGGGGCTCGGCTCGGGCGAGAACCTCAACGAACATGTGGTGGGCGGCGGTTGGCCGTCGGTCGACGTGCGGCACGAGATGCTCGAGGAAGCGGTGGAGATCATCCGCGCACTGTTCGAGGGCGGCCACGTGAACCACCGCGGCACGCACTTCGACGTGGAGTCGGCCCGGTTGTGGGACCTGCCCGACCAGCCGCCGCCCCTCGGGATCGCGGTCTCCGGTGAGCAGTCCTGCGCCCTCGCGGGCCGGCTCGCCGACCTGGTGATCGCCACGGACCCGAAGCGGGGGCTGCTGGACGCTTTCGACCGGCACGGTGGCGCGGGCAAGCCCCGCGTGGGGCAGCTGCCGGTCTGCCACGACCCCGACCGGGACACGGCCGTCAAGCGCGCACACGCGCAGTTCCGCTGGTTCGGCGGCGGCTGGAAGGTCAATGCCGAACTGCCGCACCCGGACTCCTTCGAGTCGGCCACCCAGTACGTGACGCCCGACGACGTGGCCGCCTCGATCCCGTGCGGCGACGACCCCGCGGACTTCGTCGAGGCCGTACGCCCGTACGCGGACGCCGGGTTCACCGAGATCGCCCTGGTCCAGATCGGGGGCGAGTCGCAGCCGGCCTACCTCGCCTGGTCGGAGAAGACGCTGCTGCCCGCGCTGCGTGACGCCTTCGGCTGAGGGCGAGAACGCGGGGACACGAGAACGCCACGGCGCACAGAATGGGCCCATATAAGCTGGTCGGTCTGCACGTGTGCAGTCCGACCAGCCCTGCTTCCAGGAGAGCCACCTGTGACTCCAGCGATCGTCCCGCCCGAGACCTCCCCCGCAGCCCTGTCCGACCTCGTCGCGCGGGACGCACGCGAGTTCGGCGTCTATGCGCGGACCGGGGGCTGGGCCTTCGGCCTGATGGTGGCGCGGAGCGTGCGGCCCGGCGGGCAGAGCGCGGACGGGACGCCCAAGGTGTCGGCGAAGGAGTTCGCCGAGCTGGCGGGTTGCTCGGCCGAGCGGGTCATGCGCTACTACAAGGCCTGGGACCGGGCCGCCGACGACGGCGTCGTCCCCCACTTCGAGGCGCTGGCACCGGGCCAGGAGGTGGAGCTGCCGGACGCGGACGTGTGGTTGAGCTACTACGTCTCCCGCTCCAGCGCCACGTCCGAGCGCGGCACCGCCATCGCCGAGGCCGCCGAGGCCGAGGGCATCCGCCCGACGAAGGCGCTGGAGGTGGCCGAGAACCCGACCGCCCTGCGCGCCGCGATCCTCGCCGACCCCTCCACCGCCCGGGCGGCCCGGCAGGCGCTGCTCGACCGCGTCCGGGAGGACCCGGAGCTCCAGACCGAGCTGGCCCGTGACGTCGTACGCACCGACGACCTCAAGAAGGCGGTGGCCTCCGAAAGCCGGTCGGCCGACCGCATCGGGTACGTGCGCCAGATCGCCGAGTCCGGGCAGATCAAGACACCGGCCGGACAGACCGTCGACGCGCCCGTCCAGCTGCGCCAGGAGGCCGAACGGCATCTGTCGCTCATCGACGAGCTGGAGGACGACGAGGACACCGTCGAGTGGGCCACCGAGGCCTACGACACCATGAAGTCCCTCGTCGTCGAGGCTGTGGAGGCGGACCCCGAACTGCGCATCCAGGAACGGCGGACGAAGTTCTACAGCAGCCTCCAGAAGGCGACGAAGGTCTTCGAGGAGCTGACCTTCGACGACGCCCAGGAGTTCTACGAGGACGACATGGTCCAGCAGCTCGAGGAGCTCCAGACGGCCATCGGCACGTGCATCGCCGCGCTGCGCGGGTCTCGCGGGAATCACCCGGAGGGCTGAGCATTCCGCGCGCCGCGCGGGTACTAGGGCCTGTTCTGAGTTGAGATCACGGGAGGGCTGGCAGGCTGCGTAACCAGAGGATGGATCCGCGCAGGTGGAGTCCTGCGGCGTAGCTCT
>NZ_JBIAWZ010000015.1:0-178245 GCF_042896175.1 Streptomyces sp. NPDC001315
GGGAGCCGTGTCCAGAGTACGGGCGGAAACATAACGGACAGCAAGTGTCATCGCGGACTCAGGGTCCCTTCAGCGCGAACACCAATGGTCAGCAGCAGGTTGGCGTAGGTACGGGTGTCGGCGGTGACGATCGCCAGCGCCAGGTCGGGCGAGCGGGCGGCGTCGTAGAACTCGAAGCGGCCGAGCGTGTCGACCGGGACGGGTGCCAGCTTCGAGCGGTACTCGGCGATGGCCGGCGGCTCCGGTTCACCCTCGGGCGGCACCATCACGTGGGCTGCCTCGACGGGCAGGGCGCGCAGCAGGACGTCGAGCACGGTGGTGACGTCGAGCAGGCCGGGGGCCAGGTTGAGGTGCACGGTCCTGGCGCGCTCGCCGGTGGCGGTGCTCGCGGGGTAGTGGCCGTCGGCGAGCAGGACGCGGGCGCCGTGGCCGGCGCCGGCCAGGGCTTCGAGGATCCCGGGGTGCAGTAGTTCCGTCAGGAGCACAGTGTCCCCTCCTCCGTCGGGGCAGGGGTCAGGTGGTAGAAGGCGGTCGCGGTGCCGGCGAGGACCGCGTGGATCTCGGGGCCGGAGCAGTCGTCCAGGAGTTCCTCGACGGTGGCGGCCCAGCGGTTCCAGCCGCCCGCGAGGTTCGCGACCGGCCAGTCGGAGCCGAACATCAGCCGGTCGGGGCCGAAAGCGGAGAGCAGCACGTCCCAGGCCGGGCGGATGTCGTCGACAGTCCACCTCTCGTGGTCGGCCTCCGTGACCAGGCCCGACACCTTGCAGCGGACCTGGGCATGCCTGGCCAGGGCCCGCACCTGCCGTGCCCAGTCGGTCAGTTCTCGCCGTGCGAGGGGCGGCTTGCCCGCATGGTCCAGGACGAGCGGCAGCTCCGGGAGACGCTCCGCGAGACGAATCGCCTGCGGGAGCTGGTGGCTGCGGATCAGCACGTCGTATCCGAGCCCGCGCCCTCCGACCGCTCGCAACCCGCGCTCGACGTCCGGTCGTTGGAGCCAGTGCGGGTCCGACTCGCCCTGCACGATGTGGCGTACGGCCCTCAGGTACCGGCCGGCGGCCCCTGTCCGCAGATCGTCGAGGACGTCGCCGATCGCGGGGGATGTCAGGTCCGCCCAGCCGACGACCGCGCCGATCAGCGGGTCGCTGTCGGCCAGGGCGAGGAGTTCGCGGGTCTCGGGCACGGACGTGACGCACTGGACGACCACCGTGCTCGTCAGCCGCCGTCCGGCGATCGGCCGGGTCGCGGCCGAGCGCAGGGCGAGCGAGCTGAAGCTGCGGCGGATCGGCTCATGGCCGGGTTCGTCCAGCCAGGGCTGCGGCCGCAGGTCCAGGTCCCAGACGTGGTGGTGGGCGTCGACGAGGGCCTGGCCGTCAGACACGGGCGGTCCAGACGGGGCCGTCGGGGTACGTGTACTCCTTGAGGGATTCGGGGCGCATCTGCGCGCTCAGCCCCGGCAGCGTCGGCGCCAGGTAGTGGCCGTCGACGATGCGCACCGGGTCGACGAAGTGCTCGTGCAGGTGGTCGACGTACTCGATGACGCGGTCCTCGGTTGTACCGGAGACGGCGACGTAGTCGAACATCGACAGGTGCTGGACCATCTCGCACAGGCCGACGCCGCCGGCGTGCGGGCAGACGGGGACACCGAACTTGGCGGCGAGCAGCAGGATCGCGATGTTCTCATTGACGCCGCCGACCCGTGCGGAGTCGATCTGCACGATGTCCACCGCACCGGCCTGGAGGAGCTGCTTGAAGACGACCCGGTTGGCGATGTGCTCGCCGGTGGCGACCTTGATGGGCTCGACGGCCTTGCGCACGGTGGCGTGGCCGAGGATGTCGTCGGGTGAGGTGGGCTCCTCGATCCAGTACGGCTGGTAGGGGGCCAGGGCGCGCATCCAGTCGATGGCGGGCTGCACGTCCCATCTCTGGTTGGCGTCGACGGCGATGCGGATGTCGTCGCCGACCGTCTCGCGGGCGGTGCGCATGCGGCGTACGTCGTCCTCCAGGTCTGCGCCGACCTTCAGCTTGATCTGCGTGAAGCCGTCGGCGACCGCCTCGCGGGCCAGGCGGGACAGCTTCTCGTCGGAGTAGCCGAGCCAGCCGGGGGTGGTCGTGTAGGCGGGGTAGCCCTGGTCGAGCAGCTGGCCGATGCGGTGCTCGCGGCCGGGCGCGGCGCGGCGCAGGATGTCCAGCGCATCCTCGGGGGTGAGGGCATCGCTGAGCCAGCGGAAGTCGACCTGGGCGACCAGCTCCTCCGGCGACATCTCGCCGAGGAACCGCCACACCGGCTTGCCCGCGCGCTTGGCGGCCAGGTCCCAGGCGGCGTTGACGACCGCGCCGGTCGCCATGTGGATGGCGCCCTTCTCCGGCCCCAGCCAGCGCAGTTGGGGGTCGTGGACCAAGGAGCGGGAGAAGGCGCCGAGGTCGGAGCAGACCTCCTCGACGGACAGGCCGACCACGTACGGGGCGAGGGCCGCGATGGCGGCGGCCTGGACGTCGTTGCCGCGTCCGGTGGTGAAGGCGAGGGCGTGGCCCTCCAGTCCGTCGCCGGCGTCGGTGCGCAGGACGACATAGGCGGCGGAGTAGTCGGGTTCGGGGTTCATCGCGTCCGACCCGTCCAGGTGCTCGGACGTCGGGAAACGTACGTCGAGGACGTCCAGGGCGGCGATGCGGGCGGATGCGGGCACGGCGGAGGACATTGCGGCAACTCCTGAGGAGCCGGCGGGGCACAGGGCCCCGCTGCGACGGAAGGGTGAGGCGGCTGTGGGAGGTCCGGCGGCGACGGCCGCGCGGGTCACTCCTGGACCTTGCCGCCCGTGATGCGCGAGATGGCGAGGGCGACCAGGATGATCAGGCCGTTGAGGGCGCCGATCCACTGGGCGGGGACGCCACCCAGGGTGAGCACGTTCTGGATCATGAAGAGCAGCAGGATGCCGCAGAACGCCCCGAACATGGTGCCCTTGCCGCCGTTGAGGCTGATCCCGCCGATGACAGCGGCGGCGAACACGGTGAAGATGTAGCCGTTGCCCTGCGCGGAGGCGACGGAGGCCAGGCGTCCGGAGAGCAGCAGTCCGGCGAGGGCGGCGAGCACGCTGCCGGTGACGATGACGATCCACAGCACCCGGTCGGTGCGGATGCCGGCCGCCTTCGCGGCGTCGACGTTGCCGCCGATGGCGTACAGCGAGCGGCCGAAGCTGGTCCAGCCGAGCACCACGATCGCGACAGCGAAAAGCACCAGGCAGATCCAGATGGACGCGGGCATCCCGAACCATTCGGCGGTGCCCAGGTAGAGCATCGACTCGGGCAGCTGGAAGAAGGTCTGGCCACCGGAGATGCCCGTGAGGACACCGCGCAGCACGATCAGCATGCCGAGGGTGACGATGAAGCCGTTGAGGCCGAAGCGGATGATCAGCAGGGAGTTGATCACGCCGACCAGCGCGCCCACGGCGAGCGTGACGGGAATCGACCAGGCGCCGGGCAGCAGCCCCAGGCCGTGTCCCGCGCCGGTCGGCACCACCAGCCAGGCGGCGACACCGGGCGCGAGGCCCATGGTGGACTCAAGGGACAGGTCCATCTTCTTGACGATCAGAATCATCGCCTGGGCGAGGACCAGCAGAGCCATCTCGGACATGGTCTGCAGGACGTTGATGAGGTTGTCGGTCTGCAGGAAGACCGGGTTGACGATCTGGCCGACGATCGCGATGACCACGATCGCCGGGACGAGCGCGAGGTCGCGCAGCCGGGCCAGGGGTATCCGGCCGCCGAGCAACGCGATCCGCTTCAGCGCCGGTTCCGTTTCCGTGGGGGCGGCGGTGTCCGCGAGGACGGTTTCAGGCATTGAGGGCCACTCCTTCCATCGCGGCCACGAGGTCGTGGTCGTGCCAGCCGCGGGCGATCTCTGAGGTCACACGGCCCTGGAACATCACCAGGACCCGGTCGCACATGCGCAGATCGTCGAGTTCGTCGGAGGCGATGAGCACTCCGGTGCCGGTCTGCGCGGTCTCCTCGACCTTGCCGAGGAGGAACTCCTTGGAGCGCACGTCCACGCCCGCGGTCGGGTTGATCAGGACCAGCAGTCGGGGGTCGTCGGCCAGGGCGCGGGCCATGACGACCTTCTGCTGGTTGCCTCCGGACAGGGCGGAGACGGGCAGGTCGGGCCCGGGAGTCTTGATCGCCAGGTTCTCGATCATGCGCTCGGCGAGCCGGTCCCGGCGGCTGCGGCTCAGGAACCCGTTCGAGCCAAGGCGCTTCGGCACGGACAGTGTGGTGTTGTCCGCGATCGACATGTCGGGAACGAAGCCCTGGTGGTGCCGGTCCTGTGGGACGAACCCGGCGCCGGCCGCGAGCGCTGCGGGCACGCTGCCCGGCCGGGGCCGGTTCCCGGCGATCTCCACCTCGCCCGCCGCTGCCGCGCGCAGCCCTACGACGGTCTCGGCGACCTCGGTGCGCCCGCTGCCGGCGGCGCCCGCGAGGCCGACGATCTCGCCGGCCCCGACCTGGAAGCTGACGTCGTCGTACGCGTTGCCTCGCAGAGCACGGACGCTCAGTGCGGCCGTGGCGTCAGGAGTGAGGGTGCTCGCCCGTTCCCCTTGCCGATCGGCCGCCGCCTCACCGGTCATGGCGGCGACCAGGTCGGCGCGAGGAAGTTCCGCCACTGGCGCCGTGATGATGTGCCGGGCGTCGCGGAAGACCGTCACCATGTCGCAGATCTCGTAGACCTCCTGGAGATGGTGACTGATGAACAGGAACGTCACGCCCTGGCGTTGCAGGTCACGGATGCGGTCGAAGAGGCGGTTGATGGCGGCCCCGTCGAGCTGGGCCGTCGGCTCGTCGAGGATGATGAACCGGGCGCCGAAGGACAGCGCACGGGCGATCTCGACGAACTGCCGCTGCTCGACGCTCAGTTCGCTGGCCGGGGCCTGCGGGTCGACGTCCACCGACCAGGTCGACAGCAGGTCCTGTGCGCGGCGACGGGTGGCCTGCCAGCTGATGAGCCGACTGCGTCCGTGGTCGTGCCGGTGCAGGAAGAGGTTCTCGGCGACGGTCAGCGTGGGGATGATCGTGGACTTCTGGTAGACGCAGGCCACGCGTTGCCGCCAGGCGTCCCGGTCGGCGGGGCGGGGGGCAGGCTCGCCACCGAAGGTGACCGTTCCCTCGTCGGGGGCCTGAAGGCCGGTGAGGACCGACACCAGGGTCGACTTGCCGGCTCCGTTGCGGCCGACGAGCGCGTGGGTCTCGCCGGGCCTGATGGTGATCCGGGCACCGTTCAGGGCAACCGTCGGACCGAATCGTTTGACTATGCCCGTCGCCTCGACGACGGGCGGGTCGGAGGAGACCCGTCCGTCGTCCGCCGGGGCGGGCGCGGGGGTGACTGCTCGCTCCCCGTCGCTCATCTCAACCGCCTTGTTCTCGTGAGCCGTCGCGTTCCGGAGGAGGGATCAGCCGAGGTTGTTGCCCCACAGCGCCTTGTCGTCGCTCTTGACGCTGGTGACGCCGCCGTAGGTGCCGCCGTCGGCGGTGACGAGCGGGGCGGAGAGCTGGTCCTCGAGGACACCGTCGCGGACCTGGATGATGGTGCTGTCGTGGTCGGTCTTGCCGGGCTTGAACGTCTTCCCGTCGATCGCGGCCTTGAGGTAGTACAGGGCGTACTTGGCATAGAGGTCGGCCGGCTGGGAGACCGTGGCGTCGATCTTCCCGGCGGCGATGGACTTCAGTTCTTCGGGGATGCCGTCGTTGGAGACGACGAAGACGTGCTTCTTGTCCTTCGGATCGACCAACAGGCCCTTCTGCTTGAGGACTTGAAGTGTGCCGGCCAGGGCGAAGCTGGACTCCATGTAGATGCCCTTGATGTCCGGGTTGGCGGTCAGGTCCGTCTGCAGCTTCTGCGCGGCGACCGCCCCGTCCCAGTTGGTGGCCTCGCCGAACACCTTGATGCCGGGGTAGTTCTTCTTCATGCAGTCGTTGAACGCTTCCGTGCGGTCACGGCCGTTGATGGAGTCGAGACCGCCCTCCAGCATCACGACCTTGCCCTTGCCGCCGAGCTTGGTGCCGAGGTACTGGCAGGCCTTCTCGCCGTAGGCGCGGTTGTCGGCGCGCACGACCATGAACACCTTGCCGGTGTCGGGGCGGGTGTCCACGGTGACGACCGGGATCTTCTTCGCATCCAACTGCGCCAGGGTGGGCGCGATGGCGGCGGTGTCCTGCGGGGCCATCGCGATGCCCTTGACGCCCTGGCTGATGAACGTCTGTGCGTTGGCGGTGAGTTTGGCGACGTCGTTCTGCGAGTTGGTGGTCTTGAGCGAGAGGCCGAGCTCCTTGCCGTACTCCGGCGTGTACTTGATGTAGGAGTTCCAGAAGTCGGTGTCGGAGCGCGGGTAGTCGACGCCGACCAGCGGCGTGTCACCCGACGACGCCGACGTGGAGCCGCTGTCGCACGCACTGAGCAGCGCCAGTGCGGACAGGGCGGAGACGCCGGAACAGAGGGCGGTTCTGAGTCTCATCGATGCTTCCTCGCGCCGGTCCCGTAGCGGGAGATGTTTCGCCTCGACGGCATCCGTGTGTCGCCGCGCAGTAGAGATGGGATGTTTATAGAGCGGCTTCCGGCGAGCTGTCCAGCCCTCTGTACAAAATCGCAGCGAAAGAGACCGGTTCACAGGTGTCCACACGGAGAGGTGACAGCTCCCCAGGGAACATCCATCCCATCAATCGGCGTCCACAGGTGATCGCTCGCGTCGCCATGAAAGCACTGCAAGACATGCCATGTTTACGGGATCGAGCTCGATCAACGGACGCCACTTCCTGGCCGGCGCCACCTGCGTGGCCACGGCGGCCGTTGCCGGAGGTGTGTGCAGTGCCGGCATCGCCGAGGCGGCGCCCAGCACCGGGCCGCGCCCGGCGGTGCCGTACTGAGCAAACCGGCCGCCCGCAGTCGCCAGATCGAGTTCGTCGGCGACTCCCTCACGGTGGGCTACGGCAACCTCTCGACCTTCCACGACCGTGCCCTGGCTGAACGTGTCCGGCGACGTCCGGCAGAACCCGGGCACCTGGTGCCGGCTGCACCACCAGCAGGCAAAGAATCTGCTGGCAGTGGAATCGCTCGCCGCCTCCACCTGCATGTTCAGCCAATGCGACCGCCACACCTCAACCATGGGAAGCCCGGGGGGAGGGATCCCGCAGCTTCCGGACCTCCAGCCGCCAGCGCTCTTGTTCCCGCAGGTCAGCGCATCCTTCCCCGCGGCTTCAGCGGCATCGGCGGAAGCTCGGGGGCAGGCAGCGCATCCCCGTCGTACCCCTTCACCTCCCCGAACCGGGTCCCTGTCATCCAGTCCTGACGCGCCTGCACGATCTCCTCCTGGGACCGCCCGATCCAGTTCCAGAACATGATCAGCTCCTCCTCGAAGGGTTCGCCGCCCAGGAGCATCAGCGTCGCGTCCGACTCGGCGCGCAGCGGCAGTTCGTCGCGGCCGCAGCCGAGGTAGAGCATCGAGCCGGGCAGCACCGGTACGCCGTCCACGCGGGCCTCGCCGGACATGGACAGCACCGCGTACTCGAAGTCCGGCTCCAGCGGCAGGCGTACGTCCGTGTCGGCTACGAGGGTCAGATCGGCGCCGACGATCGGGGTGTAGGTCGTTCCGGGCGACGTCGCGCCGTCGAGGCTGCCGAGGATCATCGTGGCCTTCAGGCCCCGAGCCGTGACGACCGGCAGCTCGGCATGGTGTTCGAAGTGCGGGTCGGTGTGGCGGTGACTGTCGGGCAGGGCGACCCACAACTGCGCCCCGTGCAGGAAGCGGGCGTGCGACCTGGGGCTCTCCTCGGAGTGGCTGATGGCGCGGCCGGAGGTCATCAGGCCCAGTTCGCGGGGGCGGATCGTCTGGAGGCTTCCGGTGGAGTCGCGGTGCAGCACCTCGCCCTCGTGCAGCCAACTCACCGTCTGCAGGCCCATGTGCGGGTGCGGGGGTACCTGCATGCCGGGCTCGTCGGCGATGTCGTCGGGGCCGTAGTGGTCGACGAAGCACCACGCGCCGACCATGCGTCGCCCCAGGTTGGGCAGGAGCCGACGGACCTCGGTGGACTCGCCGAGCTTGACGCGGCGAGGGCTGAGGAGTTCGCGTACCGGCTCCGCCACGACGAAACCACGGCCACCGCAGACGGCGGGAACCGGCTCGCGATCAAGATTGCTCATGACGCCCAACCTAGCCCCGCCGGGCCCACTCCGTCAGTCCGTCAATTGGGCTGTTGTTCCACCGGCCCCCGAATGCACCGCGGCCGGGCCTGACCGGGCACGGTCGAGCGGGGTAGGGAGCGGCCCGGTCTTTTCGTGCGCGGCCGCACCTGACCAGGTAGTGGAATATTGAACGACCCCGTTCCGTTGTCGGCGTCGAAGGAGGTCAGGAGTGGACACGACGTACTACGACCACGGAACGACGGCGGAGCGCTGGGAGCGCGCGCTGATGTTCTTCGAGGCCAAGGACTATGCGGCCGCGGCGCGCGTCCTGGGCGGGCTGGTCGAGGAGGTGCCGGAGCAGACCGCACCGCGGCTGCTGCTGGCGCGCGCCTACTACCACTCGGCCCAACTGCGCCGCGCGGAGGCCGAGTTGCGCGTCATCGTGGAGCGCGACCCGGTGGAGCACTACGCCCGGCTGATGCTGGGACGCACCCTGGAGCGCCAGGGCCGGCACGAGGAGGCGTCCTCGCACCTGCGGATCGCCTCGGCGCTGGCGGGCGACTTCGAGCAGGCCTGAGGGCAGACGTCACCTATCCGGGCTCGCGGTGGTCTGCCGCTCCCGCCGATGCGCGATCTCGCCGAGAACGACGTCGACGACGACGAAACAGACCAGCGGAATGCCGAGCAGCGGCACGAAGTAGCCGAGGACGGCGATCGCCGCGAGCCCCGGGACGAGGACGTAGGGCGGCACCTGCTGCCAGGCGCCGCGCGGGATCGGCCGGCCGAAGGCGGAACCGCGGCCGCGCTGCCACCACATGCGGTAGCCCCAGACGATCAGCAGGATGAGGCAGAGCGCGAGCAGCATCAGCGCGATCTGGTTGACCAGGCCGAACAGGACACCGGTGTGCAGGTCGATGCCCCAGCGGGTCAGCTTGGCGAGCACCGGATGGTCCGCGAACCGCAGGACGTCCGTGACCTCGCCGGTGGCCGGGTCGATGGCGACCGAGTCCTGCTTCTCGGGCCAGCTGCGCTGCACCTGCTTCACGACGTACGCGGAGGACGCGTCCGCGGGCGGGACGATCTCCACCGGGTCGCTCAGCCCCTCGGCACGCGCGGCCGCCAGGACCTTGTCGAGGCCGACGCCGTGTTCCGCGTCCCCGCCGGCGGCGGAGGCCGAGTCGTGGCCGGCGTGCTCGCCGGCGTCGGCCGCCGCCGAGACGGACGGGGTGGCCTGACCGAGGGAGGTGCGCAGCTCGTCGATGTTCGCGCCGGCGTACGTCGACCAGGTCAGACCGGTCGCCGACAGGAAGAGGAACCCCGCCGCGGCCCACACCCCCACGCTGCCGTGCAGGCCCAGCGTGCGGCGCCGCCCGCCGGTGCCGCGCACCTTGCGCAGCGCGCGGCGGCGTGAGAACCACAGCACCAGGCCGCCGAGCGCGATGACCCACAGCCAGCTCGCGGCGAGTTCGCTGTAGAGGCGGCCGCTCTCGCCCAGGTGCAGGTCACGGTGGAGTTCGTCGATCCAGATGCGCAGCGGGAGCGCCCCGGACGCGCCGTACTGCTCGAGGGCGCCGCGCACCTTGCCGGTGTACGGGTCGACGAACACGGCGACGGTGTGGTCGGCGTCGACGCCCTCGACGCCGGAGAGCAGCACCCTGGTGGTCGCGTCCGGCTGCGGGGAGGGCCGTACGGCCGCGACGGTGCCCTCGGGGTGGGCCTTGCGGGCGGCGGTGACCTGCTCGGAGATCGGCAGCTTGCTGTCGCCGACGGGCACGGTCATCTCGTGGGCGTAGACGAGCTTCTCGGCCTGGAAGGAGCCGGCGTACAGGAAGCCGGTGACCGCGGCGACGAGCAGGAAGGGCGCGACGAGCACGCCGGCGTAGAAGTGCAGCCGCAGGACGAGGGGGCGCAGGGAGGCCCACCGGCGGGGGGACGGCGCGGGTGCGGCGGGTTTCGGGGCCTCGTCCGTGGTGGTCGAGGGAGCGGTGGACATCGGCGGCTTCTCCGGCGGTCGGGGACGTGGGATGCCACGGCGGTGATCGTGGCGGTCCAGTAGTCGGAGTGGGGAGCGGCCGAGTTCCCGGGGCGTCGAGTGGCGTGCGTCACACGAGGGTGCCGGGGATCGCGGGGCGCCGTGGCATGCTGGCGTGATGGCATCTCCGAGCGATCGCACGCCCCTTGCCGAGCTGGTCGAGGAACTCCTCGCCACCGAGGGCCCGTTGCCCATCGTCGCGGCCGGCGACCCGGTGCTGCGGCGCGGCACCGAGCGCTACGACGGACAGCTGGACCCCACGCTGCTGGCCCGTTTCATCGAGGCGCTGCGCGTCACGATGCGCGCGGCGCCGGGCGTCGGCCTCGCGGCACCGCAGGTGGGCGTGGGGCTGCGGATCGCGGTCATCGAAGACCCGGCGCCGGTGCCCGAGGAGGTGCGGCTGGCCCGCGGTCGGGTGCCGCAGCCGTTCCGGGTGCTGGTCAATCCGTCGTACGAGCCCGTCGGTGCCGCCCGTGCCGCGTTCTTCGAGGGCTGTCTGAGCGTGCCCGGCTGGCAGGCGGTGGTGGCGCGGGCCGCCGAGGTGCGGCTGACCGGCGAGGACGAGCACGGCCGGGCGCTGGACGAGGTGTTCACCGGGTGGCCCGCGCGGATCGTGCAGCACGAGACGGACCACCTGGACGGGCTGCTCTATCTCGACCGGGCGGAGCTGCGCTCGCTGTCCTCGAACCAGGCGATGCTGGAGCGTTGGGCGGCGGCGGCGCCCGAGGAGGCGGCGAAGGCCCTGGGGTTCGAGCTGCCGGACTGAGAAACCGGAGGCGCCCGGCCACCTGGCCGGGCGCCCGGCCAGGTGGCCCACGGGCCACCGGGGGCCGGAGCCGCCCCGCACCTGCCGGGCGGTGAAATCGGCTCCGTGCCGGCCTCGTTCCCGTCCGCCGGGGACGGGAGCGACCCCGCAGTGCCCCTGGAGTGGGATCAGCCCCGGTACGCCTCCAGCAGCCGCAGCCACACCTCGCTGATCGTCGGATACGACGGAACCGCGTGCCAGAGCCTGCCGATCGGCACCTCGCCGGCGACGGCGACGGTGGCCGAATGGATGAGCTCGCCCACGCCCGGCCCGACGAGGGTGACGCCGAGGAGGATCTCGCGGTCCAGGTCGACGACCATGCGGGCGCGGCCGCGGTAGCCGTCGGCGTACAGACCCGCGCCGGCGACGGAGGACATCTCCACGTCGACGCCGCGCACGCGGTGGCCGGCCTGTTCGGCTTCCGCCAGGGACAGACCGACCGCCGCCGCCTCCGGGTCGGTGAAGACGACCTGGGGGACGGCGGCGTGGTCGGCCGTCGCGGAGTGGGCGCCCCAGGGGTCCGTCTCGAGGACGGGGACTCCGGCGGCGCGGGCTGCGATCGCGGCGCCCGCGATGCGGGCCTGGTACTTGCCCTGGTGGGTGAGCAGGGCACGGTGGTTGACGTCGCCGACGGCGTACAGCCAGTCGCTGCCGGTCACGCGCAGGCTGTCGTCGACCGGCAGCCAGGAGCCGGGCTCCAGGCCGATCGTGTCGAGGCCGAGGTCGTCGGTGCGCGGGGCGCGGCCGGTGGCGAAGAGGATCTCGTCGGCCTCGATCCGGTCGCCCTTGTCGGTGACGACCACGACCGTGCCGTTCTCACGGGTCACCGACTCGACGGACGTGCCGGTACGGACGTCGGCGCCCGCCTCCGTGAGCCCCTCGGCGACCAGTTCGCCGGCGAACGGCTCCATGCGGGACAGCAGGCCCTTGCCGCGGACGAGGACGGTGACCTGCGAGCCGAGGGCCTGCCAGGCGGTGGCCATCTCGGTGGCGACCACGCCGCCGCCCACCACCACGAGACGGCCGGGGACCGTCTTCGCGCTGGTGGCCTCCCGGCTGGTCCAGGGCCCGACGTCGGCGAGGCCCGGCAGGCCAGGCAGCAGGGCGCGGGTGCCGGTGCACACGGCGACGGCGTGCCGGGCGGTGAGGACGTGGTGCTCGCCCTGGGGGCCGGTCACCGTCACCGTGCGGGATCCGGCGAGCCGGCCGTGGCCGCGGTAGAGGACGGCGCCGATGCCGTCCAGCCACCGGATCTGTCCGTCGTCGTGCCAGTGGGAGGTGTAGTCGTCGCGGCGGGCGAGGACAGCGGCCGCGTCCAGGGGCCCCTGCACCGCCTGGCGCAGGCCCGGCAGGCGGCGGGCGTCGGCGCGGGCGATGACCGGGCGCAGCAGGGCCTTGCTGGGCATACAGGCCCAGTAGGAACACTCTCCGCCGACCAGTTCGCTCTCCACGACCGCGGTGGACAGGCCGGCCGCGCGGGTGCGGTCGGCGACGTTCTCCCCCACTGGGCCGGCCCCGAGCACCACGACGTCGTACGCGATGGATTCCGTTTCCGTCATGGGGACAGTCTGGTGGGTGGTGTGCGGGGTGGCCACATGGGTACGTGCTCCGGACCCGCATGGATCACCCACCGGAATACCTTCCCGTCCGGCCGTGTTGTGCCGACGGCTTCGCCCCCGGATCAGAAAGAGGGATACACGCATGAGCAGCACCGTGGAGCTCACCAAGGAGAACTTCGACCAGACCGTCACGGAGAACGAGTTCGTTCTCATCGACTTCTGGGCTGCCTGGTGCGGGCCGTGCCGTCAGTTCGCACCGGTCTACGAGAAGGCCGCCGCGGAGAACCCCGACCTGGTCTTCGGCAAGATCGACACCGAGGCGCAGCCGGAGCTGGCCGCGGCCTTCGGTATCCAGTCCATTCCGACGCTGATGATCGTCCGCGACCAGGTCGCCGTGTTCGCCCAGCCCGGCGCGCTGCCCGAGCCCGCCCTCGCGGACATCATCGGGCAGGCCCGGAAGCTGGACATGGACGAGGTGCGCAAGAGCATCGCCGAGCAGCAGGAGCAGGCCCAGGGCGAGTAGTCCCTGGAGGCGAGTGGTCCCTAGAAGGGATAGGGCGCCACGTCCCCGCGCACCGTCGTCCAGCGCACGTCGGTGAAGGCCTCCAGGTTGGCCTCGCCGCCGAAACGGGCGCCGGTGCCGGACGCGGCGACACCGCCGAAGGGTGCCACGGCCTCGTCGTTCACCGTCTGGTCGTTGATGTGGACGATGCCGGTCGGGATGCGCTCGGCGAGGTCCAGGCCGCGGGCGGTGTCGCGGGTGACGATGCCCAGGGAGAGGCCGTAAGGGCTGTGGGCGGCCAGCGCCACCGCTTCGTCGGGGGTGGCGAAGGGCCGTACGGGCGCGACCGGGCCGAAGACCTCCTCCGCGTAGGCGGGGGTGTGGTCGTCGACGCCCGCCAGCACGGTCGGCCGGTAGAAGAGTTCCTCGTGTGTGCCGCCCGCGGCGAGCTTGGCGCCCTGGGCGGTGCTCGCCTCGACCAGGCCGTGCACCTTGGCGAGCTGGCTGTCGTCGATGAGCGGGCCGAGGTGCACCTGCGCGCGGTGCGGGTCGCCGACGGCCAGGGAGTCGGCCTTGGCGGCGAGCCGCTCGACGTACTCCTCGTACAGGGAGCGGTGCACCAGGTGGCGGCCGGTCGTCATGCAGATCTGGCCCTGGTGGAAGAACGAGCCCCAGGCCGCCGTGGAGATCACCGCGTCCAGGTCGGCGTCCTCCAGCACGATCAGGGCGGAGTTGCCGCCCAGTTCCAGATGCGCCCGCTTCAGGTACCGTCCGGCCGCCTCGCCGACGGCGCGCCCCGCCCCGGTGGAGCCGGTGAAGGAGATGACGGGGACGTGCGGGTCGGCGACCAGCGCCTGGCCCGCCTCGGGACCGCCGGGCAGGACGTGCAGCAGGCCCTCGGGCAGGCCCGCCGCCGCGAAGACCGCGGCCAGGGCCAGTCCGCCGCAGACCGCCGTGCGCGGGTCGGGCTTCAGTAGGACCGCGTTGCCGAGGGCGAGGGCCGGGGCGACGGAGCGGATGGAGAGGATCAGCGGGGCGTTGAACGGGGAGATCACGCCCACCACGCCGACCGGGACGCGCCGCGTGTACGACAGCCGGGGCGCCTCGCTGGGCAGCACCTGGCCGGCCGGGCGGGATGCCAGCGCGGCGGCCTCGTAGCACTCCTGGGCGGCGACATGCAGCTCGAAGTCCGCCTTGCCCGCGATGGACCCTGACTCGCGGACGATCCACTCCCGCAGCTCGTCGGCGTGCGCCGCGAACAGGTCGCCGGCCTTGCGCAGCACCCCGGCGCGGACGAAGTGCGGCAGGCGCGCCCACTCCGCCTGGGCGGTGCGGGCGTCGGCGGCGGCCGTGCGGACGTCCTCGGCGCCGGCCAGGGTGACCGTGCCGAGCATTTCGCCGGTGGCGGGCTCGGTGACGGCGTACTCCGGTCCCGTCAGTGTCCGGGACTGCCAGGTCTTGGGGTCGAGCAACAGCATGGCGGCTCTCCGTTCGTCACCGGGGGACTCGCTGCGGGAGTCCCGTGTGGTTCGCGGCCGGTTCGGCGGCCGCGGGGCGGGACGCGCTGATCCGGCAAGCCGCGCGAGCCGCATCCGGTGGTCGAACGCATCCCCATCTGGTTGAGCGCGCAACATCCTAGTCATGCCGTTCGAAAAGCGCGTCGCCCGCTGCTCGCGCGTCGGACACAACACGGAACAGGAGTCCAGCAGTTGGCCGGACCCCGTGCGGCCGTCGTGCGCATGCCGCGTCCCCGCCCGCGTCAGCTGGAGTCGCGGTGCACCACCGAGGCTCCCAGGACCTTGTGCGTCTCGGGCGCGGCGCCGGGGTCGCGCACCGCGCGGTCGACCAGTTCGGCGAGGTCAAGGCCGGACGGCAGCTCGATATGGACCGTGCTCAGCCGGGGCCGCAGCAGCCGGCCGAGCATGAGGTCGTCGGCGCCGATGACGGCCGTTTCCCCGGGAATCCGGATGCCCTCGTCCTGCAGGGCGCGCATCAGCAGCATCGCGTACTCGTCGTTGTAGGCGAACACGGCGTCGAGGTCGAGGTCCCGCCAGCTCGCGGCGAGGCGGGCGGCGGACTCCTCCTCGTAGGCGAGCGGCAGTTCGGCGACCGTGGCGCCGGTACCGGCCAGGGCGCCGCGCACCCCGGCGAGGCGGGGCCGGGAGAAGAACTCCAGGCCGGGCTCCTCGGGGACGACGACGCCGATACGGCGGCGGCCGCGAGCGTACAGGTGGGTTCCGGCCGCGTGGCCGACGCCCTCGTGGTCCATGAGCAGGGCGTGGGCACCCTCGACGGCCTCGGGGCCGAACGTGACCACGGCCCGGGCGCCGGAGCGCTTGAGCACCGCCACGCCTCGCGGACCGAGCCCGGCTCCGGGAACCAGGACGGCGACCGGCCGGAGTTCGGCCCAGGCGCGGGCGGCCTCCTCGCCGGGCAGGCCGACGGTGCCGTACTGCACGACCGTGTAGTCGAGGCGGCCGAGCGCCCACTGGAGTTCGCTGAGGAACTGACTGTAGAGCGGGCCGGCCGGGATGGCCGGCGCGGGCATGAGCACCATCCGGCTGTGCCCGGCGCGCAGACTGCGGGCCGCCGCGTGCGGGACGTACCCCAGTTCCTTCGCGGCCTGGTGGACGCGGCGGCGCGTGGGTTCGCTGATCCGTACGGCGCTGGTGTTGTTGAGGACGTAGGAGACGGTCGCACGCGAGACGCCGGCCAGTCGGGCCACGTCGGCACTCGTGGGTACGGAGCGCGGTGCGGGCGACGAGGGTGTGGGCGATTTCGGTATCTGCACCATGACGTACCGCATCTTGGCAGAAGCGCGGGCGAGGGTCCCGGGCGGGGGAAGGCCGTTCACGATGCAACCAACGTGAGCGAGCGCGACGGGGGCACGAAGGTCCGTGCCGGACGTGTTCGTCAGCGGTTCGCCGCCCACGGCCGAGACCGGCTCAGCGGGGCGGCTCGCTACAGGTGACGCGTGCGACCAGGTCCGCCCAGTTCGCCTCGAGACGCTGCAGGGGCATGCCGCACTGCTTGGTCAGATGGTGGATGAGCGCGGGGTTGAGCTGGGCCATCAGCGTGTGGGCGAGCAGCTCGCAGTCCGCGTCCGGGACGGCCGTCCGCAGCAGCAGTACGACATGGCCGTGCAGCACGCGGAGGGGCGGCGCGGAGAACCGGCGGTCCGGACTCGGCTCGGCGGCCAGTTGCAGGTCCAGTTCGTCGACCGCGCGGCGCAGCATCGCGCACCCGAACGCCCGCAGCCGCTCCACCGGCGGCGCCCCGGGCCCCAGCGGCGGCGGCCCGGCGAGAAACGCGGCCTGGAACTTCCTCTCGGAGTGGTCGAGCAGCGCCATGAGCAGCCCGGTGCGGTCGCCGAAGCGGCGGAAGACCGTCCCCTTGCCCACCGCGGCCTCCGCGGCCACGGCCTCCATGGTGACGCCCGCAGCGCCGTGCTCCGCGATCAGACGAGCGGCCGCGTCGAGCAGACGGGCCCGGTTGCGCGCGGCGTCGGCGCGCAGGCACGGCTCGTCCTCTGCGGAGCCGAGTTGCAGCAACTCGGGCTCTTCGACCGGCTGTTCCGGCTTCGGGAAGGGCGGCAGGACTGCGGACATGAACACAGCGTAAAGCATCGGGAATCAAACTGGACCGCGGTCCGTTTAGGGTGATAGAAACTTAAACGGACCTTGGTCCGGATCCTGACAGCCATGTTTCAGCACCCTGGGAGTTCCCATGTCCGTTCGTATCCTCGCGCTCGTCGGTAGCCTCCGCGCCGGTTCGCACAACCGCCAGCTCGCCGAGGCGGCCGTCAAGCTCGCTCCCGCGGGCGCCGAGGTCGAGCTGTTCGAGGGCCTGGCCGACGTCCCCTTCTACAACGAGGACATCGACGTCGAGGGCAGCGTCCCGGCCGCCGCCGCCAAGCTGCGCGCCGCCGCCCAGGCGTCCGACGCCTTCCTGCTCTTCTCGCCGGAGTACAACGGCACCATCCCGGCCGTCCTGAAGAACGCCATCGACTGGCTGTCCCGCCCGTACGGCGCCGGCGCCTTCACCGGCAAGCCCGTCGCCGTGGTCGGCACCGCCTTCGGCCAGTACGGCGGCGTGTGGGCGCAGGACGACACCCGCAAGGCCGTGGGCATCGCCGGCGGCAAGGTGCTCGAGGACGTCAAGCTGTCCATCCCGGGTTCCGTCGTCCGCTTCGCCGAGACCCACCCGGTCGACGACGCCGAGGTCGCCGCCCAGCTGGCCGAGGTCGTCGCCCGTCTGCACGGCCACGCCGACGACGCCGCTGCCGCCTGACGTTCGCCGCAGCTCCCACGGGGGCCGCAGCCTTCGGGCTGCGGCCCCCGTGTGCGTCAGTCGAGCTCGGCCAGGCGCCGCACGGCCGGCGCCACGAAACTCTCGATCCAGGCGGCGGGCTCGCCCAGGGCCGGGGCGAGGATCACGGTGTCGATGCCGAGCTCTGTGTAGCCGCCGATGTCCCGCAGGAAGGCGTCGAGGTCGCCCGTGGTGGCCGGTTCGCCGGTGTAGGCGATCGTCTTGCGGATCGTCTCGTAGTCGCGCCCCTCGGTGTCGCAGTGCCCGCGCAGCACGTCGAGCTTGTGCCGGGTCTCCTCGGGCGAGGCCGCCATCAGGTTGCAGGCGTCCGCGTACCGCGCGACCAGCCGCAGCGTCTTCTTCTCCCCACCACCGCCGATCATGATCTCCGGGTGCGGCGCGCTGACCGGCGCCGGAACACACAGCGTCTCGGCGAGCCGGTAGTACGTGCCCTCGAACGGGCCGTCGTCCTTCGGGTCCCACATCCGCAGACAGATCCGCAGTGTCTCCTCCAGCCGCTCGAAACGCTCCGCGAGCGGCGGGAACGGCACCCCGAGCCCCTCGTGCTCACGGTCGTACCAGGCCGCACCGATACCCAGCGTGGCCCGGCCGCCGGACAGGACGTCCAGCGTGGTGGCGATCTTGGCGAGCAGCCCCGGATGCCGGTAGGTCACGCCCGTCACCAGTGCGCCGAGCCGCACGGTGGAGGTATGCCCGGCGAGGTACGCGAGCGTCGTGTACGCCTCCAGCATGGGGGCTTCGGCACCGCCGTTGAACTCCATCTGGAAGTAGTGGTCCATGACCGACAGCCAGCTGACGCCTGCCGCCTCGGCCGCGGCGCCCGCAGCGGCGAGTTCGGCACCGAGCGCGGGGGCGCCCCCGGAGTGGTCGAACCGGTTGATGTGCACACCCACACGCATGTCCGTCTCCGCTCTCACAGACCTTCTCCGTCCCCGGTGACGCTAGAACTTCGAGCACTCTCGAAGTCAAGCGAGGCAGGGCGAGCCGGGCCCGGGCCGAAGAACGTCATTCACTGGGACGACAAATATGATTCATAGGGGCGACGGTCGGCCGCCTCGTCTGCAAGGGTGAAGCGATGCAGACCGCTTACCGAAGACTGCTCAAGCTGATGCCCCGACTGGGCCTGCAGGTGACCGATCTCGGCCCCGGTACCGCTGTGGTCTCGCGGCGCGGCCGACGGGTCCGGATCCCGTTGGGACCGGGTGCCGACGTGCTGGCCAGGGACAACGGCCGGTACACAGTGGCCGGCGCCGGCGACGACACCTGGGTCGTCCGCCGCCGCAAGACCCGTGCGCAGCGGGAGGAGGGCGGCAGAGAGTCGACCACCGTCCGCCTCGGCGACAGCGGGGCACGGCTGCTCCTCGATCCGGCGGCCGGGGACGACGAGCGCAAGCTGCAACTCGCGGCGGCCGAGTACCTCTGTACCCAGCACGTGGCCGGGATGCTTGAGCTCTACGGCGTGAACTGCGTGTTCGACGTCGGAGCCAACAAGGGGCAGTACGCCCGGCGGCTGCGCCGGTTCGGCTACACCGGCCGCATCGTGTCCTTCGAGCCCACCTCCGAGCACTTCGCCAAGCTGGAGAAGGCCGCCGCGGACGACCCGGACTGGTGGGTGTACCAGTACGGCCTCGGCCGCGAGGACACCACCAGCGCCATCCACACGGGCTGGAACACCATGAACTCCCTGCTCCCGCCCAGCGAATACGGCAAGGACCGCTACCTCCGGTTCGCGAAGAGCGACACCGAGGAGATCCAGATCCGGCGACTGGACTCGATGATGGAGAAGGCGCTCGACGGCATCGACGAGCCCCGCCCGTTCCTCAAGATGGACACCCAGGGCTACGACCTGGAGGTGTTCGCCGGTGGCGGCGACCGCGTCGCGGAATTCGTGGGCCTGCAGTCGGAGGTCGCCGTGCTGCGGCTGTACGAGGGCAGCCCGCCGATGACCGAGGCGATCGGCGTGTACGAGGCCGGCGGCTTCGGGATCACGGGCATGTACCCGGTGACCCGCGAGGCGAACACCGGACGGGTGATCGAGTTCGACTGCGTGATGATGCGCGCGGACGCGGCCCCCGAGAAGGGCTGACCCGGCTGCACCGCCTCGCTCTCCGCCGCCTTGCGGGCAGCAGGCTGAGGAACGTCGTGACCGCCAGGACGAGCACGACGAAGCCGAGCGAGAAGGGGATGCCGGTCTCCGGGACGTGGTCCCCGGACTCGTGCAGCAGCGGTTCGACGCTGATGAAGCCTGCCTGAGGCCCATCAGGGCGAAGGTGTCGGTCGTGAAGGCGATGCACGGGGTCCGGGGCAGCCCGTAGCAGGCGGGGGACGGAGCCGAGGGCGTCCTCCCCGGGCGACCCGGGAGTGTCACGGCGGGACCACCCGCCGGATGGCGGGCAGGTTCCGCCGGACGGCGGCGCCGGTCTGCCGGGCGGTGCGCACATCATGTCCGCACAAGCCACACGAACCGCACGCCGTCCCGCACACCAGGAGAAGCCATGGCCTCGGTCCCGCCGCCGTTCGACCCCGAACTCGCCGCAGCCCTGGAGCTGATCAAGGACACGATCTCGCCGGGATTCACCCTGGACGAGATCGACCGCGTACGCCAAGGGCCGGGAATCCAGCTGCTGGCCGATCTGGACCTCACCCTGGACGGTTTCTTCGACGTGGAGGACCGCACGGTGCCGGGCCCCGAGGACGCCCCCGACATCTCCCTGCTGATCTGCCGCCCCTCCGCCGCCCCGGCAGACGCGGCCCCGGTCGCGCGCCCGCTCATCTACCACATCCACGGCGGCGGCATGGTCGTCGGCAACAACAGGGTCGGCGTGGACGGCCCGCTGGCCTGGGCGAAGGAGTTGGACGCCGTGGTGGTGTCCGTCGAGTACCGTCTGGCCCCCGAGCATCCGCACCCGGCGCCGGTCGAGGACGTGTACACCGGTCTGCTGTGGACGGCGGAGCACGCGGAGCAGCTCGGCGCCGACCCGGAACGGATCGTCGTCGCCGGTGCCAGCGCGGGTGGCGGCCTGACCGCGGCCCTCGCCCTCCTCCTGCGCGACCGCAAGGGCCCGCGTCCCCTCGGCCAGATGCTGATGTGCCCGATGCTCGACGACCGCAACGACACCCCCTCCGCCCACCAGATGGCGGGCCTCGGCGTCTGGGACCGTACCGCCAACGAGAGCGGCTGGACCGCCCTCCTGGGCGACCGCCGCGGCGGCCCCGACGTCTCCCCCTACGCCGCCCCCGCCCGCGCCGAGGACCTCTCCGGCCTCCCCCCGGCCTTCCTCGACGTCGGTTCCGCGGAGACCTTCCGGGACGAGGTCGTCACCTACGCCTCCCGCCTCTGGCAGGCCGGCGGCGCCGCCGAACTCCACGTATGGCCCGGCGGCTTCCACGGCTTCGACGGCTTCGCCCCACAGGCGGCACTGTCCCAGGCGGCTCGGAACGCTCAGCTGGAGTGGGTGCGGAGGGTGATCGGGGGCTGAGGCCGCGTGTGAAGTGTGCATGGGGGTCGCGGTCGCCGGGAACCTCTCCGCCCGGGCACCGGGCGCCACCGGACCATGGCAGAGCTCGACGGGTCGATCAGTGCGCGGCTCGCCGAGCGCCAGGGCCCGGAGCAGCGCGAGCTTCTCCCGGAACGGCGCCCCGTGCGAGCTCCTCACCAGCGCGCGTGTGCCGCATCATGACCGTATGAAAGAGCTGGCCGGGCGACTGACCGCGCTTGATCCGGATGCCGGGGTCGCCGTGCAGGTCATCGCCTACTTCGACCGGCTGGCCGAGTCGCGGGCCGGTGTGGAGGCACTGGTGCGTGGGGCGGCCGTGCTGGCGGGGGTGCCCGCGCGGCTGGTCGACGCCGACCGGCGGGTGCGGGTCCGGGTCGACACCGACGGCACGCGCCGGGACACGGACCTGCCACCGGACCCGGCCTGGCCCTGCGCGCCACTGGTGCCCGGCGGCGCTCCGGCCCTGTGGCTGGAGCGCACGGAGGCGGCGGCGCCCAGCGTCGTCGACGCGGTGATCCTGGAGCGGGCCGCCGGCGCCGTACGGCTCGTCCTCGACCGGACGCGGGGCCGGGCGCCCCTCGACGACCCCGCGCTGGTCGAGACCGTTCTCGACGCGACCGCTCCGGAGGCCGCCCGGCTGCACGCGGCTCGCGGGCTCGGCCTGGACCTCGGCGGCCGGGCGCGAGCCGTAGCCGCGCTCGACGGCCGGCCCCTGATCGTCACCGACGCGCACCCCGTTACGGGCCGTCGCACCACCGACCGGCTCGGCGTCGGCCCAGCCGTCCCCGTGCTCGACCTGCCCCGTTCCTGGGCCGCCGCCCGCACGGCCCTGCGCTTCACCGCGAACGGCACCGAGCAGGACCCTGGGCAGCCGGTCGTGTACGCCGATGAGCTCGGCGGCATCGCACTGCTCGCCGGGCTCGTCCAGCCGGGTGACGAACCGCCGCCCGACGTCCACGCCGTGGAGGCGGCCGCCGCTGCGGCGCCCTGGATGCTCGCCACGCTGCACGCCGTCGCTGTGACGGCGAGCCTGCGGGCGGCCGCCGCCGAGGTCAACGTGCACCACTCCACACTCCAGGACCGGCTGACCCACGCGGAGCACCTGCTGGGCTGGCCGGTACGCACCCCACAGGGCCGGTTCAGACTGCAACTCGCCCTGACGATGCGGCACTTGGCACGACCGTAGCTCCCGGTTCCGGAACAGGCGCGGCATGTTCCGGCGCTCGCCGCGGAATGCGCACAGCGCCCTGACACCGCTCGGGGGTCAGCCGCGGGCCGGCGCACCGGCCACGGCGGCGCGCCGTTCGAGCAGCTTGACGGCCCGCTCGCCCCACTGGACGCTGCTCCGCTCAAAAGCCAGGCCGGCCTGGAGGGTGAGGTAGGGGCCGACGCGCTCGACGGTGGCGCAGTACTCCTCCTCGGTACGTCCGGCCAGCAGACGTTCCTGAGCGCGCTCGTACCGGGCCAGTTTGGCGGCGGACCGCTCCATGCGCTGAACGATCTCGGCACGCACGATGTCGATGTCACCGAGGTCGACGCACTGGACCTTGACCAGTAGCTCGTCGCGGATGGCCAGCGGCTTCGCGGGGCCTTCGGCGAGGAAGGCGCGTACGGCGTCGAGACCCGCCTCGGTGAGCGAGAAGAGCCGCTTGTCGGGCCGGCGCTCCTGCTGCACGACGCGCGCGGCTACGAGCCCCTCGCCCGCCATGCGTTCCAGTTCCCGGTAGATCTGCTGCGGGGTGGCCATCCAGAAGTTGGCGACCGAGGCCTCGAATCCCTTCGCGAGGTCGTATCCGGACGCCTCACCCTCCAGAAGGGCGGCCATCACCGCATTGCGCAGAGCCATGCACCCAACGTAACACTCATTGATCAATCAACGGCTTGACCGATTCTCCCCTCCACCGTCGGAACCTCGTCACGGCGTGACGACGCACGGCCTGTTCCTCAGGGACGGTCCGTCAAGACCCTGTGGAACAGGCCGCAGA
Source organism: Streptomyces sp. NPDC001315 (assembly GCF_042896175.1). Lineage (NCBI taxonomy): Bacteria > Bacillati > Actinomycetota > Actinomycetes > Kitasatosporales > Streptomycetaceae > Streptomyces > Streptomyces sp. NPDC001315. The sequence continues at coordinate 22,871 of NZ_JBIAWZ010000015.1, forward strand.
CAGCTCCCGCGGTCTCCTCAGACGACCGGCTGGCCGATGCCCAGCAGGTTCCCCTCGCTGTCACGGAACCAGGCGCCGCGCTCACCCCGGGCGCCCTTGCTCGGGTAGTTGCCTTCGATCTCGGCGATCCCGTCCCGCGTTCGGAACCCGGGTGCGTCGACCTCTTCGAACGCCACGCCACGCCGCCTGAGTTCCGCCACGACCGGTTCGAGGTCGTCGACCGTCCACGCCATCTGCGTGAACGTGCCGGGAGAGGCACCCGTCGAACGGAAGAGTACGAACTCCGTGTCGCCGCACCGGTACAACAGCCCGCCGGGCCGCTCGTCGACGGGTTCCAGACCGAGCCGCTCGGAGTAGAAACGCCTGGCCCGGTCCAGATCCTGGGCCGGCAGCCTCGTCGCCACGTGTGCTGCCCCGGCCAGGCCGTTCCTGTCATCTGCGTGCATGTCCACCACTGTGCCGTGAGCGCCGACCGGGAGTGGGGAGGTGGAGACGACCGCGCGTCGGTCACGCCGCGAGGCGCTCCACGACCTCCTTGGCCTTGACGGTCGCGTCCTGGTGGGCGCGCTCGCGGGAGGCCTCGAAGAGCGGGACCAGCTCGGACATCGCCGGGTTGTGCGGGGCCATGGTGAGCTCGGGGACGATGAAGTCGACATCCAGGCCCAGCATGTCGCGCAGGATGGCCTCCAGGAAGTTCTGCACGTACTCGTAGCCCTCACGCGGGGTGCCGGGGGCGTAGGAGCCGCCACGGCTGGCGACCACGGTGACCGGGGTGCCCTTGATCTTCGACTCCTCGGTCATGGCGGTGCGGCCCACGAGGGTCACGTTGTCCAGCCACGCCTTGAGGGTCGACGGGATCGTGAAGTTGTACATCGGGGCGCCGATCACCACCGCGTCCGCCTGCTCCAGCTCCGCTATGAGCTGCACGCGCTCGGCGAAGGCGGCGGCCTGCTCGGGCGTGTGCGTGGCGGGGTCGGCGAAGCCGGCGGTGTGGGCGTCGGCGGTGATGTGCGGGACGGGGTTCGCGGCGAGGTCGCGGTAGATCACCGTGCCCTCGGGGTGCTGCTCCTCCCAGGTCTTGCGGAAGGCGTCCGTGACGGAACGGGACGCGGACTCCCCCAGGGGGAACACGGACGAGTCGATCAGCAGCAGCGTGGCCATGAGTATCTCCAGAAGAGGGGGTGCCCGGCCGGAAAGGCGGGCTGAGGTTTCGTACCTAGCTATGGATAACACAGGTACTTACTATTTTTCATCCCCGCACATGAAGGCAGTACCCTGGGGGCATGGCGATCGACGGGGTCGAGAACGAAGTGGCCCACAGCACCGCGGCCTGCTCGCGCGTGGACGAGGGCATCACGCGCGTCTTCGGACTGCTGGGGAAGAGGTGGACCGGACCGATCGTGTCCGTCCTGCTCGGAGGGCCCGGCTACTTCACCGACCTGCGCCGGGCCATCCCCGGCATCAGCGAGCGCATGCTGTCGGACCGGCTGACGGAGCTCGGCGCATCCGGGCTCGTCGTGCGCGAGGTCGACGAGGGGCCTCCGCTGCGGGTCTCCTATCGGCTCACCGCGACGGGGGCTGCTCTGGCACCGGCCCTTGAGGAACTGCGGCAGTGGGCGGATGCGCACCTGCCGGGCGACGAGCCATGCGGGGGCACGCCGACGAACTGCTGACGGAGGTCACGACCCCGATCCGCAGGGTGGACGCTCCATCGGCGTGCCCGGTGAGCCGAACCGTGTCCGGCGCCTTGGGCAACTGTGGACCCCCGCCCGGCCGGGGCGGTCCGCGCCCGATGTGGGGCCCGGCCCACGCCGGCCGGGCTCGCGGTGGTCAGCGAGGGTGCGACTCAGGCCCAGGAGGTCACCGGCACGAAGGAACTGTCCTGCCGGAACAGGTCTGTCGCGTTCGCCGGCTCGACCCGTAGTTGGTAGTTGTAGTGGCGCAGGTAGTAGCCGGGGTAGTTGTACGACTCGAAGCGGACCGCGCCGCTCGTCGTGCCGGTTCTGGCGATGAACGTCGCGTCCCTGGCGAATGTCGCCGTGCCGTCGTTCGCGTCGAAGCGGCCCCGGAAGGCGTAGTGGCGCAGGTAGTTGCCGGAGGAGTCGCGGAAGGAGTAACCGTTGGCGTCGGCGAGGCCCGGGACGACGGTGAAGGCGGAGGCCTGCTTCTCGGCGGTGGTGCTGGAGCTGGCCACGACGGGGAGGTTGAGGAGTGCGGACTGCTCCTGCCAGTACCGTGTCGTGTAGTTGGCCGACCGGAGGGAACGGGAGACGTTCTTCGCGAGGCTCACGCCGCCGGAGACCGTCTCCTTGATCACGGTGAAGTGGCGTGCGGTGCCCGAGATGCCCGCCAGTGCCTGCGGGGCGCTCCAGGTGGCGAAGGTGTCGTAGCTGTCGCTGTAGTAGTAGTTCCCGTCGCCGTAGCCGTCGAAGAAGATGCGCCAGCCGCCGTTGTCGAGCTGCACGAGGGCCGGCCCCTCGCGGTAGCTGCCCCAGCCCGCCCAGTCGCCGGTTCTGGAGATGGTGTAGGGGCCGGCGAGGCTCGAGGCCGTGGCGTACTCGATGTACTTGGTCGTCTCGTTCTTGGTGAACGCGTGGTACGTGGAGCCGACCTTCACGATGAACGTGTCGATGTGGTTGCTGCCGATGCCGGACAGGGCGAGCGGTGAACCCCAGGACGTGAGGCCCGAGTTGGTGGCCTTCAGCAGGTACGGGGTGAAGATCCACTCGTCGTCGGTGGTCGAGCAGGACACGATGACGTTCACACTGCCGTCGCTGTCGACGTACCACTCGGGCGCCCAGGCACGGGAGAGGTTGGTGATCGGAACCGTGTAGTCGTACAGGAAAGTCCAGTTGACCCGGTCGGAGCTGCGGGCGAAGCCGATGGTGGTACTGACGTCCTGCCAGGTGTGAGTGGTGTAGGTGATGTAGTAGTAGCCGTTGGTGTGCTTGAAGACGCTGGCGTCGCGGATGCGGTTGCTCGGCGGGGTGTAGGCGGAGGCCTGCACGAGCCGGAAGTCGGTGGCGTCGTCGGACTGGTAGACGTTGACCGTGCCGTCGTTGCTGTTGAGGAACGGAACGATGGTGTAACGGGTGGCGGAGCCGGAGGCCGGTGCGGCCGCGGCGGCCGTTCCGGTCAGTTCCGGCAGGCCGCCCAGGAGGACGGCCGAGGCGGGCAGTGCGGCCATCGCGCGCAGCAGGACGCGGCGGGACGGGGTGGGGGGACGTGTGGTCACGTACGACTCTCCCTCGGCTCGCATGTTCGAGATTCCGGACATGGTTCGGAAATGCGATCAGAAAGTAGGGGTGGGACCCAGGCGCGTCAATGCTTTGCACACGACCTGGTGAGCCTTGTGGGAATCCTGTGGCGGGCAGCTCTGTCCAGCCGACTTCCCTCTCCCGCGTGGGACGTTCCATCGCTGTGCCGCCAGACGTTACCGTTCGGTAGACATCGGAGTCCCGGAGCAGTCCCGCAGCCGCCCTGGAGGAGTCCCGTATGACGCTCGACCGTTCCGCCGGCCTGGCGGAGACCGCCCGTGCGCTGGCCGCCGGGGAGGTGTCGTCCCGTGCGCTCGTCGAGGACGCCCTGGCCCGGATCGGGGCCACGCAGAACACCCTCAACGCCTTCCGGATCGTACGGACCGAGGCCGCGCTCGCCGAGGCCGCGGCGGCGGACACGGAGCTGGCCGCCGGGGTGCGCCGCCCGCTGCTCGGAGTGCCCGTGGCCGTGAAGGACGACATGGACGTGGCGGGTGAGCCGACCGCGTTCGGCTGTCCGGGTGAGTTCCCGCCGGTCGCCGAGGACGGGGAAGCGGTACGGCGGCTGCGCGCGGCCGGGGCCGTCGTCGTCGGCAAGACCAACACGTGCGAGCTCGGGCAGTGGCCCTTCACCGAGGGGCCCGCCTTCGGCGCGACCCGCAACCCCTGGAACACGGAGCACACGCCGGGCGGGTCGTCCGGTGGTTCCGCCGCCGCGGTCGCCGCCGGTCTCGTACCGGCCGCGCTCGGCTCGGACGGCGCCGGCTCGGTGCGGATCCCGGCCTCCTGGACCCATCTCGTCGGCATCAAGCCGCAGCGCGGGCGTATCTCGACCTGGCCGCTCGGCGAGTCCTTCCAGGGCATCACGGTCAACGGCACCCTGGCCCGTACGGTCGCGGACGCCGCCCTGCTGCTGGACGCGGCGAGTGGCAACCACGCCCTCGACCCGCACCAACCGCCCACGCTCGACATCTCGGCGGCGGTGGGCCGCGATCCCGGGCGGCTGCGCATCGCGCTCGCCCTGAAGCCGCCGTTCACCGCGGCGCCTGCGCGGCTGCTGCCTGAGGTGCGCGCCCGCGTCGTCGAACTCGCCGAGCAGCTCGCCGCGTCGGGACACACGGTCGAGGAGGCCGATCCGCCGTACGGGCAGATCGGGCTGACGTTCGTACCGCGTGCCACGGCCGGGATCGCCGAGCGGGTCGCGCAGGTGCCCTTCCCCGCGCTGCTCGACCCGCGCACCCACGGCGCCGCGCGGCTCGGCCGGCTGCTCGGCGGGGCACCGCTGCGGGCGGCCCGGCGTGCCGAAGCGGTCCTGCACCGCCGTATCGGCGGATTCTTCGAGTCGTACGACGTGGTCCTGGCGCCGACGACCGCCGCTCCGCCGCCCCGCATCGGCGCCATGCTCGGCCTGGGCGGCCTGGCCACCGACCGCGCCATGATCGCCGCCTGCCCCTATGCCTGGCCGTGGAACGTCCTGGGCTGGCCCGGCGTCAACGTCCCCGCCGGCTTCGTCGACGGGGGCCTGCCGGTGGGAGCGCAACTGCTCGGCCCGGCGAACAGCGAACCCCTGCTCGTCTCGCTCGCCGCCCAACTGGAGGCGGACCTGCGCTGGCACGAGCGGTGGCCGGAGCTCGCCGCGCTGGATTCCCCGGCGACGTAAGGACATTCCGCACGTAGGCTGTGACCATGGACGACGCGTCGATGGTGGGTCTGATGGGGCGGGTCACCGGAACGGTCGGGCCCGGCCTGGTCGGCGAGGTGATCGTCCGGGTGCGCGGCGGGGCCGAGCACTTCCTGGCGTACCCCGCCACCGGGACGGACCGGATCGAGCGGGGCACGGTGGTGATGGTGGTGGAACACCTGCCGCCGCGCACGGTCTACGTCACTGCCGCGTACGACAGTTGAGCCTGCCCCTCCGCAGGTGAGAGCCGTCTGCGTCAAGGTTGCGACAAGGATCCGTCAGCGTCTTCTCCCCGGGCTCGCACAGGAGCACACTCCCTTCGTTCGGTGCCGAAAGGGCACCATGCAAAGGGGGCGTATGCCGATGGTCGTCGGCGTCGTTGCGGGGGTGGCGGTAGGGGCCGTCCTCGTTCTGATCGGTGTGTTCAAGATGATGTGGCGGGTCGCGGAACCCAACGAGGCGCTCATCATCTCCGGGTCCAAGCACCGGACCGAGGGGCTCGAGGAGGGCATGGGATTCCGCATCGTCACCGGGCGCGGCACGCTGGTGCTGCCCGGTGTGCAGGCGGTGCGCAAGCTCTCGCTCGACCTGAACGAGACCGAGTTGCACGTGGACTGCGTGACCCACCAGGGCATTCCGCTCAAGGTGCGGGGCGTGGTCATCTTCAAGGTGGGCGACGACTTCGTGTCGATCGCCAACGCGGGCCGCCGCTTCCTGGACCAGCAGAAACTGATGTCGGAGCGGGTGCACAACGTCTTCGCCGGTCATCTGCGGTCCATCGTGGGCGGGTTGACGGTCGAGGACATGATCCGCGACCGGGAGAAGCTCACCGGGCAGACCCGGGCCGCCTGCGGCACGGAGATGGAGAAGCTGGGCCTGATCGTCGACTCGCTGCAGATCCACGAGATCGAGGATCCGACCGGGTACATCCAGAACCTGGCGATGCCGCACGCCGCGGCCGTCCAGCGGGACGCGCGCATCGCACAGGCGGAGGCGAATCGTCTCGCCACCGAGGCCGAGCAGCAGTCGTTCGCGCGGATGGCGGAGGCCACCCGGGACAGTGAGATTCTCCAGGCCGGCTACCAGGCGGAACGCGACCATGCGGCGGCCAAGGCACGGCAGTCCGGCCCGCTCGCCGACGCCGCCGCCCGGCAGGAGGTCGTCGTCCAGGAGACCCGGGTCGCCGAGCTGGAGGCCAACCGCCGGGAACAGCAGCTCCAGGCGGACGTCCGCAAGCCGGCGGACGCCAAGGCCTACGAGAAGCGCACGCTGGCCGAGGCCGAGCGCGACGCGCGCATCTCGGCGGCGCAGGCCAAGGCGAAGGAGACGGAGCTCGCGGCGGCGGCGGAGGCGACCCGCGTCAAGACGGCCGCGAGTGCCGAGGCCGAGGCCACGAAGGCACGGGGTGCCGCGGCCGCCACGGCGACCCGGGCCACCGGTGAGGCCGAGGCAGCAGCGGCCCAGGCCAAGGGTCTGGCGGAGGCCGAGGCGACCAAGGCCCAGGGTCTCGCCGAGGCGGAGGCCATCAAGGCCCGCGCCGCCGCCCTCGCCGAGAACCAGGAGGCGGTCGTCGCCCAGCAACTCGCCGAGAACTGGCCGGAGATCGTCAGGGCCGGCGCGTCCGCCTTCGGCAATGTCGACAACATGGTGCTGCTCAACGGCGCGGACGGCATGGCGGAGTTGTTCGCCAAGGCGCTCACGATGGGTGGGACCGGGCTGGGTCTGGCCCGCCAGCTGCTGGCGTCCATGAACAAGGACGGGCAGAGCACGAAGGGGACTTCGTCCCTGAACGGGATCGCGAACCCTCCGTCGCAGAAGGTGCCGGTGGAAGGCGGCTGACGCCTTGGGCGTACGGCGGTCGGCCGCCGTACGCCCAAGTCCCGTACGGTACGCCTCGTGACTGTGTTTACCGATGAGAACGTCCCCGGCCGCCACGGCCCCACCGCGACCACCGAGGCCGACCCCCGCGAGGTCGGCAAGGTGCACACCGAGTACGCGCCCGCGCACGACGGCGACCCCGATCCCGGGGAGATCGTGTGGACGTGGGTGCCCTTCGAGGAGAACGACGGCCGGGGCAAGGACCGCCCGGTGCTCGTCGTCGCCCGCGAGGCCGCCGGGACACTGCTCGCCGTCCAGCTCTCCAGCAAGCGGCACGACGGCGCAGCAGGGGGCGCGGCAAAGCCGCTCCAGTGGAGCCGGGGCTTGCCCCGGTGGGTGGCGATCGGCAGCGGCCCGTGGGACCGGTCGGGGCGCGACTCGTGGGTGGACGTGGACCGGGTGCTGCGGCTGCACGAGGAGGGCATGCGCCGGGAGGCGTGCGCGCTGGACCGGATGCGCTTCAACCTGGTCCGGCAACGGCTGCGGGAGCGCTACGGCTGGAGCTGACGGGTCGGGAACGCCTGGGCGAAGGCCGCCCGGATCGTCGCTCCCGGCGTGCGGTCCAGCACGCCGAACACCACGTGCCCGAAGGTTCCGGCGAACCGGCCGCCGGGGCCGAGCAGCGCCCGGAAGGCGGCCGCCACCTGCGCCGGGTCGTTGCGGAACACCCCGCATCCCCAGGCGCCGAGCACGAGCCTGTGGTAGCGGTGCGCCGCGGCCGTCTCCAGAACCCGCTCGGCCCGTACGGACAGGGCGTGCGGCAGCTCGGAGGCGTGCTCGGGGGCCGTGCGCCGTACGACTCCGGCGTTCGGCGCGGCCGCGGTCAGGAATCCGGCGGTGAACGGCTCGTCCAGGAGCCGTCCCCGGTCGTCGCGGAAGACGGGAACGGCCGGGGCGTGGATGACCCGGTCCGTGTAGAACGGGTCCCGGTGGGTGCGGTGGTGGTCGTAGAACTCCCGGGCCTGGAGCAGGCACGTGTACAGCGCGGAGGCGCGGCACAGGGCCTCCTCCTGGGCCTGGGCGCCGTTGAGGTAGCCGCCGCCGGGATTGCGGGCGGAGGAGAAGTTCAGGACGGCGACCGGCCCGGCCAGACGACGCGCGGCCTCCAGGCTGCTCTCGCCGGTGACCTCGAAGAACGTGTCCGCGAGCGGAGTCGGTGACACCCGCACCGGTTCCGGCCCGTACATCCGCGTACCGCTGCGCGCGGCCTCGACCGCCGCGGCGACGGACACCTCGTGCCCGCCGGGCGCTCGGTACGCCCCCGCGGCCACGATCTGTTCCGTCTCACGGGCGATGCCGCGCAGACGCGCGCTCACGGCGCGACCCCCGTACGCGCCGTGAACGCGACCTGCGCGATCTCCCTCGCGATCTCCCCCGTCGTGCTCATGAACGCATCGTGAGCGATGCTGGTCTAGCTGTGCAACAGAGTTTCCCGGCCTCGGAAACACTCCGGGACAGGAGGTTATGTGTCCTGAAACTGATGATGTGCACCCTTGTGCGATTCGACGCGACGGTCTTGGGTGGGACGAGCGCCGACGCCGCCCCGTCGACCCGGGGGCCGGCGGACCGGTGGAATCTCAGGAGGATCCTGACATGTCCGATTCGATGAGTGACTGTACGGAAGGCGACTGTACGGAGCCCCGCACCGCCGTCACCGAAGCCGAGGTGGAAGCCCTGGTCCGGGGCATCTGCTTCAAGACCGGCCCGCCCCGCACCCTCGGGGTGGAAGTGGAATGGCTCATCCATGAGCTGCATCTGCCGCAGCTCCCCGTCTCACCCGAACGACTCGACGCGGCCTACGCCGCACTGCGGACCGTGCCCCTGAGGTCGGCGCTCACCGTTGAGCCCGGCGGCCAGCTGGAGCTGAGCTCGCCGCCCGCCGCCTCCCTGACGGAGTGCATCGGTACCGTCTCCGCCGACCTCGACGCCGTCCGCGCGGCGCTCCGCGAGGACGACCTCGGTCTCCTCGGCATCGGCACGGATCCCTGGCACACACCCCGCCGGTTCCTGCACGAGCCGCGCTACGACGCCATGGAGACCTGCCTGGACCGCACGGGTCCGGCCGGCCGCGCCATGATGTGCGCCTCGGCCTCCGTCCAGGTGTGCCTGGACGCCGGGTACGAGGAGCCGGGCACCCTCGGGCACGGGCGGCGCTGGTGGCTGGCGCACACACTGGGCCCGGTCCTGGTGGCCGCCTTCGCCAACTCGCCCGTGTTCGCCGGCCGGCCCACCGGCTGGATGTCCACCCGGCAGCTGATCTGGATGGAGATCGGCGCGGGCCGGGCGGGCGCGCCCCCGCTGGAGGCCGAGCCGCGCGGCGCCTGGGCCCGGCACGTCCTGGACGCTCCGGTGATGTGCGTACGGCGGGACGGCGGCCCGTGGGACGTGCCCGACGGGCTGACCTTCCGGGAGTGGATCAGGTCCGGGACGCCACGGCCGCCGACCCGCGCGGACCTCGACTACCACGTCACGACCCTGTTCCCGCCGGTCAGACCGCGCGGCCACCTGGAGCTGCGCATGATCGACGCACAGCCCGGCGACGACGGGTGGATCGTGCCCCTCGCGGTGACCACGGCCCTGTTCGACGACCCGGAGGCCGCCGAGACCGCCTACCGGACCGTGAAACCGCTGGCCGAACGGACCGACGGGCTGCCCGCGCCGCACAACCCGCTGTGGTCCGACGCGGCCCGGTACGGGCTGGGCGATCCCGAACTGCGCGAGGCTGCCGTCGCCTGTTTCGCCGCCGCCCTGGAGGCCCTGCCCCGGCTCGGCGCCGGCACCCGGGTCACGGACGCCGTGACGGCGTTCCTGAACCGCTATGTGCTGCGGGGCCGCTGCCCCGCCGACGACCTGCTCGACCGGCTGCGCGGCACGGACCGTCGCGCGCAGTGGAAGGACATCCGCACATGACCGAGCCCGCCCTCGACGCCGAGACCCTCCGCGAGCGCGCGCTGACGTCGCTGATCACCGCCCGCGAGCGCACGACACTGCTCACCGACTGCGTCGACGAGCCCGATCTGACCGCCCAGCACTCCCCGCTGATGTCGCCCCTGGTGTGGGACCTCGCGCACATCGGCAACCAGGAGGAGTTGTGGCTGCTGCGCACGGTCGCCGGCCGGGACGCGATGCGACCCGAGATCGACAGCCTGTACGACGCCTTCGAGCATCCGCGCTCCGAACGGCCCAAACTGCCACTGCTGCCGCCCGCCGAGGCGCGCACGTACGCGGCGGAGGTGCGCGGCCGGGCCCTGGACGTGCTGGAGAGCACCGCGTTCCACGGGACGCGGCTGACGGAGGCCGGCTTCGCCTTCGGGATGATCGCGCAGCACGAACAGCAGCACGACGAGACGATGCTGATCACCCACCAGCTCCGTACGGGCCCGCAGGCGCTCACCGCGCCGGACCCGAAGCCCGCACCGCTGTTCACGGGACCGGCCGAAGTCCTCGTCCCCGGCGGCCCGTTCATCATGGGCACCTCCACCGAGCCCTGGGCACTGGACAACGAACGCCCGGCGCACCGGCGCGACGTGCCACCGTTCCACATCGACACGACCCCGGTGACGAACGCCGCGTACCAGGTGTTCATCGAGGACGGCGGCTACGACACCGAGCGCTGGTGGGCGCCCGAGGGATGGACACACATCCGCAAGCACTCCATCACCGCCCCGCTGTTCTGGCACAGCGACGGCAAGCAGTGGCTGCGTCGCCACTTCGGCGTCACCGAGGTGGTGCCTCCCGACGAGCCGGTGCTGCATGTGAGCTGGTACGAGGCCGACGCCTACGCCCGCTGGGCCGGGCGGCGGCTGCCCACCGAGGCCGAGTGGGAGAAGGCGGCCCGGCACGACCCGGCGGGCGACCGCTCGACGCGCTACCCGTGGGGCGACGCGGACCCGACGCCGGAACACGCCAACCTGGGCCAGCGGCACCTGCGGCCGGCCCCCGTCGGCAGCTACCCGGCGGGCGAGTCGCCGCTCGGCGTACGGCAGTTGATCGGTGACGTGTGGGAGTGGACGGCGAGCGACTTGCAGCCGTACCCCGGGTTCCGGGCGTTCCCGTACAAGGAGTACTCGGAGGTGTTCTTCGGCCCCGAATACAAGGTGCTGCGCGGCGGCTCGTTCGCCGTGGACCCGGTGGCCTGCCGGGGCACGTTCCGCAACTGGGACTACCCGATCCGGCGGCAGATCTTCGCCGGCTTCCGCACCGCCCGCTCGGGGGCCGTCTGATGTGCCGCCACCTGGCGTACCTGGGCCCCGCCGAGCCGCTCGGCCGGTTTCTCGTGGAGCCCCCGCACGGCCTGTACCGCCAGTCGTGGGCGCCACGACGGCAGCGGTACGGGACGGTCAACGCCGATGGCTTCGGGGTGGGTTGGTACGCGGAGGGTGATCCGGTGCCGGCCCGGTACCGCCGCGCCGGGCCCATCTGGGCCGACCTGTCCTTCGCCGACCTGTCCCGGGTCGTACGGACCACCGCGCTGCTCGCCGCGGTCCGGGACGCGACCCTGGCGGGCGCCGACGCGGAGGCCGCCGCGGCACCGTTCGCGACGGGCCCCTGGCTGTTCAGTCACAACGGAGCCGTCGCCGGCTGGCCGCACTCGCTGGCCGCCGCCTCCCGGACCCTGCCGCCCGAGGACCTGCTGTCGCTGGAGGCACGCAACGACTCGGCGCTCGTCTGGGCGCTGGTCCTGCACCGGCTGCACGGCGGCGACGAAGAAGGCCGGGCACTGGCGGACACGGTCCTCGACGTCGCCGCCGCGGCCCCGGGATCCCGCCTCAACCTGCTGCTGACCAACGGCGAGACCATCGCCGCGACCGCCTGGGGAGACAGCCTCTGGTACCTGGCGGAGCCCGGCCGACGCACCGTCGTGGCCTCCGAACCCTACGACGACGATCCGCACTGGCTTCAGGTCCCCGACCGCACGCTGCTCGTGGCGAACCGCACGGACGTGCTGCTCACCGCGCTCAAGGAGCCGAGCACCGAGGCGGCACCCGCATCCCTGAAGGAGCCCTGTTCGTGAGCCCGTTCCAGATCACCCGCACCCTTCCCGAGGACGCCACGGACGCCGCCCTGCGCGCGGACGTCCTGCTCGGCCTCACCTCCGACCCCAAGACGCTGCCGCCGAAGTGGTTCTACGACGCGCGCGGCAGCGAGCTGTTCGAGCAGATCACCGAGCTGGACGAGTACTACCCCACGCGCGCCGAGCGCGAGATCCTGGCCACCCGCGCCGGCGAGATCGCGGCGGCGACCCGGGCCCGTACCCTCGTCGAACTCGGCTCCGGGTCCTCCGAGAAGACCCGGTACCTGATCGACGCCCTCACCGACCTGCGCACCTACGTCCCGGTGGACGTCAGCGAGAGCGCCCTCACCCAGGCCGGACAGGCACTGGTCGCCGAGCGGCCCGGGCTCCAAGTGCACGCGCTGATCGCCGACTTCACCACGGCGCTGACACTCCCCGACACGCCGGGCCCCCGGCTGGTGGCGTTCCTCGGCGGCACGATCGGCAATCTGCTGCCGGCCGAGCGCGCCGCGTTCCTGGCGTCCGTACGGGCGCTGCTCTCGCCCGGTGACGCCCTGCTGCTGGGCACGGACCTGGTCAAGGACGAACAGGTCCTGGTCCGGGCGTACGACGACGCGGCCGGCGTGACGGCCGAGTTCAACAAGAACGTCCTGGCCGTCGTGGACCGCGAGCTGGGGGCCGACTTCGACCTCGGCACCTTCGAGCACGTCGCCCTGTGGGATCCGGAGAACGAGTGGATCGAGATGCGGCTGCGCTCGCGTGCCGAGCAGACCGTGAAGATCCCCGCGCTCGACCTCGCCGTCGACTTCAAGGACGGTGAGGAGCTGCGCACCGAGGTGTCGGCGAAGTTCCGGGAAGAGGGCGTGCGCGGCGAGCTTGCCACGGCCGGACTGGAGTTGACCCGCTGGTGGACGGACGCGGAGGGCCGCTTCGCGCTGTCGCTCAGCACCGCGCGCTGAGCGCGGCCGTCGACCGAGGGGGTCCGCCGGTGCCTGTCGCACGGCGGGCCCCCGTATGGGGGGGGCGAGGAGCCCGACGCCTCGCGCTCCGGCGCGGCTTGGGGCACGGTGGAGTGAGACGTGACATACCCGTCACGACGGATGTGACGCTCCCTGCACGTTCCGGACGTCACAGCGGAGAGGAGCACCCGCATGACGAACCACACCTACCGGGTCACGGAGATCGTCGGCACCTCGCCCGAGGGCGTCGACCAGGCCATCCGCAACGGCATCTCCCGCGCTTCGCAGACCCTGCGCAACCTGGACTGGTTCGAGGTGACCCAGGTCCGCGGCCAGATCGAGAACGGCGTGATCGAGCACTGGCAGGTCGGCCTGAAGGTCGGTTTCCGGCTCGACGACACGACCGAGTGAACGCACGGCACGCGGCCGTCGCGGACCTCAGGTCCGCCCGCCCCTCCTGCTCCTGGACGGTCTGCGGCACGGCCGACGGAACGCTCCAGCGAGCCCGCACGACGGTGAACCCCGCCGTTCGGCGTCGTCGTCCTCGGTCCTGAGCGCCCACCCGGCCCCTCTCACAGCCGCCCGCGCCGCCGACGGCTTCCTGCCCCCGGCCCCGTCGTTCCTCGTCCCGCGCAACGGGGCGAACGTCGGCGCCCGGTTCTGAAGCCCACCCTCCGCCGGATGGCACAGACCCGATGGATCATGCTTCTCCCATGCCTTCTGTGCCTCCCGCCTCCCGTACGTCCCTCATCGGCGCCGCCGGCCGGCGCCCCTGCACCCTGGTCGTGTGCCGGGGCTGCTGCTGCGGCGACGCGCGCAAGCACCCCGGAACCGACCACGCCTGGCAGCTGGACCGGTTGCGCGCGGCGGCGGCCGAGCACGGCTTTCAGGTACGTAGGACCGACTGCCTGGGCCCCTGCGACCAGGCCAACGTCATCGTCGTCCAGCCCTCGGCCGTGGGGCGCCGGGCCGGCGGGCGGGCCACCTGGATCGGGTTCGCCATGGACGACGACTGCACGGAGGAGGTCCTGGCGTGGGCGGCCGCGGGCGGGCCGGGAGTCGCCGAGCCGCCGGTCACGCTGGAGTTGCAGTTCATCCAGCCACCGCGAGAGGCGCGGGTGCGTACCCGTCGCCGATAGGGCCCGCGTGAACGATGTCCTGTGTCCGTCCGCTGACGTCGGGCGACGACGGGAATCCCGCGGTCTCTCCGGTGTTGAACCTGCTATGAGCTCCGTGATCGCCTCGGCCCGCTTCTCCGTCCTCGACCGCTCCCGCATCCGGGAGGGCCGCCCGGCCGCCGAGGCGCTGCGCGACACCGTGCGGCTGGCGCAGGAGCTGGAGCGGCTCGGCTACCACCGGTTCTGGGTGTCGGAGCACCACGGCGTGCCCGGTGTGGCCGGCTCCGCGCCGACCGTGCTGGCCGCCGCCGTGGCCGGCGCGACCCGCACCATCCGGGTCGGCACGGGCGGGGTGATGCTGCCCAACCACCCGCCGCTGGTCGTGGCCGAGCAGTTCGGGGTGCTGGAGTCACTATTCCCCGGGCGCATCGACATGGGTCTGGGCCGGTCGGTGGGGTTCACCGACGGAGTGCGCAGGGCACTGGGGCACGACAAGGGCGACGCCGAGGACTTCGCGGGCCAACTCGACGAACTGCTCGGCTGGTTCCGCGGCACCTCCCCGACGGGGGTGCACGCGCGCCCCGCTGAGGGCCTGGCCGTGCCGCCGTTCGTGCTGGCCATGGGCGAGGGCGCGGACATCGCGGCCCGCGCGGGCCTGCCGATGGTCATCGGCGACCTCCGCAACCGCGAGAAGATGCGACGCGGCATCGACCGCTACCGCGCCCACTTCCGCCCCTCCCCCTGGGCCCCGGAACCGTACGTCGTGGTCTCCGGCTCGATCGCGGTGGCCGCGACGCCGGAGGCGGCGCGACGTCTGCTGGTTCCGGAGGCCTGGTCCATGGCGAACTCGCGCACGCACGGCACCTTCCCGCCGCTGCCCCCGGCCGAGGCCGTCGAGGCCCGCACGATGACCGCGAAGGAACGCGGCTTCTACGACTCAGGACTGACCGGCCACCTCGCCGGCACCGAGGAGCAGGTCGCCCACGAACTGGAGACGGTCCTGAAGGAGACGGGCGCGCAGGAGGTGCTCGTCACCACGAGCACCTACGATCGTGCGGCCCTGTCGGACTCCTACCGGCGGCTCGCCGCAATCGTGAACCGGTCGACGAACCCCGCCCCTTGAGCGGGGTCAGACCGCGGTGGGCCTGTCCGCACGGATGACGATCCCGCCGTCCTCGGCGTCCACCCGCGCCCCGTCCCCCGGCTTCAGCTCGCCCGACAGCAGCAGGTCGGCGAGCCGGTCGTCGATCTCGCGCTGGATGGTGCGGCGCAGTGGGCGGGCGCCGAAGTCGGGCTGGTAGCCGATGTCGGCGAGCAGGTCGGCGGCCGCGTCCGTGACCTCCAGGGTGACGTCCTGGGCGTGCAGGCGGCGCCGGGTGTGCTCCAACAGGAGGTCGACGATCTCGCGCAGCTGGGCGCGGTCCAGGCCGCGGAAGACGATGATCTCGTCGATGCGGTTGAGGAACTCCGGCCGGAAGTGCTGGTGGAGGGCCGGCATGACCGACTCGCGCACCATGGCGTAGTCCTCCACGCCGGCGGCGAGGATACGGTCGGCGCCGATGTTGGACGTCATGATGACCACGGTGTTCTTGAAGTCGACCGTGCGCCCCTGGGAGTCGGTCAGCCGCCCGTCGTCGAGCAGTTGCAGCAGGGTGTTGAAGACGTCGGGGTGCGCCTTCTCCACCTCGTCCAGCAGCAGCACCGCGTACGGCTGCCTGCGAACCGCCTCGGTGAGCTGGCCGGCGTCCTCGTGACCGACGTATCCGGGCGGGGCGCCCACCAGGCGGGAGACGGTGTGCCGCTCCTGGAACTCGCTCATGTCCAGGCGGATCATGCGGCTCTCGTCGCCGAAGAGGGCCGCGGCGAGCGCCCGGGCCAGCTCGGTCTTGCCGACGCCGGTGGGGCCGAGGAAGAGGAAGCTGCCGACGGGGCGGTTGGGGTCGCTCATGCCGGCCCGGGCGCGGCGGACGGCGCGGGCGACAGCCGTGATGGCCTCGTCCTGGCCGACGACCCGCTCGTGGAGGTGCTCCTCCAGCTTCATCAGCCGCTCGCGCTCCTCCTCGGTGAGCTGGGCGACGGGGATGCCGGTGGTGCGGGAGACGACCTCGGCGATGTCGTCGGCGGTGACCCTGGGCGTCTCCTCGTCCGCCCGGCCCGCCTCGCCCAGCCCGGCCTCCGCCTCCTTGATCCGGTCGCGGAGCTCCTTGGCGCGCTCGTACTCCTCGTCGGCGACGGCCTGGTCCTTCTCCCGGTTCAGGGCGGCGATGCGGTCCTCGATCTCGCGGGTGTCGGCGAGCGGGGTCCTGGCGCGCAGCCGTACCCGGGCGGCGGCCTGGTCCATCAGGTCGATGGCCTTGTCGGGCAGGAAGCGGGAGGTGATGTAGCGGTCGGACAGCTCGGCCGCGGCGACCACCGCCTCGTCCGTGATGCGGACCTGGTGGTGGGCCTCGTAACGGTCGCGCAGACCGCGCAGGATCTCGATGGTGTCGTCGACGGTCGGCTCGCCGACCAGGATGGGGGCGAAGCGGCGCTCCAGCGCGGCGTCCTTCTCGATGTGCTTGCGGTACTCGTCGACGGTGGTGGCGCCGATCAGGTGCAGCTCGCCGCGGGCCAGGGCGGGCTTGAGCATGTTGCCCGCGTCCATGGCGCCCTCGCCGCCTCCGCCCGCGCCGACGACGGTGTGCATCTCGTCGAGGAACAGCACGAGCTCGTCGCCGTGCTCGCGGACCTCCTCGAGCAGCTTCTTCACTCGTTCCTCGAACTCGCCGCGGTACTTGGTGCCCGCCACCATCCCGGCGAGGTCGAGCAGGACGAGCCGCTTGTCCGCGAGGGTCCTGGGCACCTCGCCGGCCGCGATGCGCTGGGCGATGCCCTCGACGATGGCGGTCTTGCCGACGCCGGGGTCGCCGATCAGGACAGGGTTGTTCTTGCTGCGCCGGGAGAGCACCTCGATGGTCTGTTCGACCTCGTCATCGCGTCCGATCACCGGGTCGAGGCGTCCGGCCCGGGCGTCCTCGGTGAGGTCGCGGCCGAACTCGTCGACGGTCGGTGTGCTGCTGGGCGCCTTGGCGCGCTCGGCCGCGCTCTCGGTCGGCAGCCGGGTGAGCTCCCAGCCACTGTCGGCGAGGACCTGTCCCGCCGCCGACTCCGGATTGGCGGCGAGGGCGCGCAGCAGGTGCTCGGGGCCGATGTAGGAGGAGTCCTCGGCGCGGGAGATCTGGTAGGCGTCGAGCAGCGCCCGCTTGGCCGCCGGGGTGAGGGTGGCGGGCTGGGTCTTCTCATCGTCGTCCGTGCCCGTGCCGAGCCGCTCCCTGATCCGGTCGGGATCCGCGCCCGCCTCCTCGATCAGCCGCCGGGTCGAGTCCTGCTCGGTGGCCGCCGCCAGCAGCTGCCGCGCGTCGAGCTCCTCACTGCCCTGGACGGAGGCGATGTGCCTGGCCTCGGCGACCAGCTCGCGGGCCCGCTCCGACAGCAGGCTGCCGATGTCGACCCGCTGCACCCGCCGCGCGGGCGCGGCCTGTCCCTCGCCGCCGAAGTACCTGGACATCAGCTCGTCGAACTCCTCGAAGGGGCTGCGTCCGAAACCGAAACCGGGAGAAGTCATCCTCACGGGCCTTCCATGCGCCGACGACAGGCATCCGAGACTTCCAAGCTGGCACAGGCCGGGCGCCCCCGCATCCCCGCCATCCCGCCGGTCACCGAGCGTCACCCACCCCGCTCGCATAGAATCGCGGGGTTTGTCCCGCCGCAGTCGAAGACCTGTACGGAGCTCCCCGCCATGCACAACCCACACGATCCGTACGTCCGGGTCCGCGGCGCCCGTGAGCACAACCTCAAGGGCGTGGACGTCGCCATCCCGCGGGACGTCGTGGCCGTGTTCACCGGGGTGTCCGGCTCCGGGAAGTCGTCGCTGGCGTTCGGCACGATCTACGCCGAGGCCCAGCGCCGCTACTTCGAGTCGGTCGCGCCGTACGCGCGCAGACTGATCCACCAGGTCGGGGCGCCCGAGGTCGGTGAGATCACCGGTCTGCCGCCCGCGGTCTCCCTCGAACAGCGCCGCTCCGCCCCCACCTCCCGCTCCTCCGTCGGCACGGTCACGAACCTCTCCAACTCCCTGCGGATGCTGTTCTCCCGCGCCGGGGACCACCCGCCGGGCGCCGAACGCCTCGACTCGGACGCCTTCTCCCCCAACACGGCCGCCGGCGCCTGCCCGGAGTGCCACGGGCTCGGCCGGGTCCACCGTACGACCGAGGAGGCGCTGGTCCCCGACCCGTCGCTGTCGATCCGCGAGGGCGCGATCGCCGCGTGGCCGGGCGCCTGGCAGGGCAAGAACCTGCGCGACATCCTCGACGCGCTCGGCCACGACGTGGACCGGCCGTGGCACGAGCTGCCCGCCGAGCAGCGGGAGTGGATCCTGTTCACGGACGAGCAGCCGGTGGTGACGGTCCACCCGGTGCGGGACGCCGACCGCATCCAACGGCCGTACCAGGGCACCTACATGAGCGCCCGGCGGTATGTGATGAAGACGTTCTCGGACTCCAAGAGCCCGACCCTGCGGGCGAAGGCGGAACGCTTCCTGACCAGTGCGCCCTGTCCGGCGTGCGGCGGCAGCCGGCTGCGTCCGGAGGCGCTGGCGGTGACCTTCGCGGGCCGGACCATCGCCGAGCTGGCCGCGCTCCCGCTGGCGGAGCTGGCCGGGACGCTCGACGGCACCTCGGAGACCGCCCGCGTCCTCACCGCGGACCTCAAGTCGCGTATCGCACCGGTCGTCGAGCTCGGCCTCGGCTATCTGAGCCTGGACCGCGCGACGCCGACCCTCTCGGCGGGCGAGCTGCAGCGACTGCGGCTCGCCACCCAGCTGCGCTCCGGGCTGTTCGGCGTGGTCTACGTCCTCGACGAGCCGTCCGCCGGACTGCACCCCGCCGACACCGAGGCGCTGCTCACGGTGCTGGAGCGGCTGAAGACGGCCGGGAACTCGGTGTTCGTCGTGGAACACCACCTCGACGTGGTACGCGCCGCCGACTGGCTGGTGGACGTCGGGCCACGGGCCGGTGAGCACGGCGGGCGCGTGCTGCACAGCGGTCCGGTGGCGGAGCTGGCCGCGGTCGAGGAGTCGGCGACGGCCCGTTTCCTCTTCGACCGCTCCCCCGCCGCCGTGCGCGAAGTCCGCACCCCGCGCAGCAAGTTGACGGTGGGTCCGGTGACCCGGCACAACCTGCGCGGGGTGACCGCCGAGTTCCCGTTGGGTGTGTTCACGGCGGTCACCGGTGTGTCCGGCTCCGGCAAGTCCACGCTCATCGGCGAGATCACGGAGGAACTGGCGGGGGTGGGCCGCCTGGTAGCAGTCGACCAGAAGCCGATCGGCCGCACCCCTCGTTCCAATCTCGCCACCTACACCGGCCTGTTCGACGTCGTCCGCAAGGAGTTCGCGGCGACCGACGTGGCCCGCGAGCGCGGCTACGGCGTCGGCCGGTTCTCCTTCAACGTGCCGGGCGGGCGCTGCGAGACCTGCCAGGGCGAGGGGTTCGTCAGCGTGGAGCTGCTGTTCCTGCCGAGCACCTACGCACCGTGCCCGGACTGCGGCGGGGCGCGCTACAACCCCGAGACGCTCGATGTGACGTACCGGGAACGGAACATCGCGTCGGTGCTGGACCTCACCGTCGAGGCGGCGGCGGACTTCTTCGCGGACACCCCGACGGTCGCCCGCAGCCTGAGCACCCTGCTCGACGTGGGCCTCGGCTATCTGCGCCTGGGCCAGCCGGCGACGGAGCTCTCCGGCGGCGAGGCCCAGCGCATCAAGCTGGCGAGCGAACTCCAGCGCGGCCGCCGCGGCCACACCCTCTACCTCCTGGACGAGCCGACGACCGGCCTCCACCCCGCCGACGTCGAGGTACTGATGCGCCAGCTGCACGGGCTGGTCGACGCCGGGCACACCGTGGTCGTGGTCGAGCACGACATGTCGGTCGTCGCGGGCACGGACTGGGTGATCGACCTGGGGCCGGGCGGCGGGGAGGCGGGCGGACGGATCGTGGCGGCGGGGGTGCCGGCGGAGGTGGCACGCGCGGAGGGGAGCGCCACGGCACCGTATCTCGCGCGGGAGTGGTCCGGCGGCGCCTGATCCGTCCGCCCCGCCGGACGCCAGGGATGGAGGACCTCGGGGACGGAACACGCCCCCGGACGGAGGACGCCCGGTGACGGCGGAGACCCGGTGACGGAGAACGCCCGGTAACGGAGGACACCCGGTAACGGAGGACGTCAGGGATGGGCGGCGGCCCGCAGGCCCAGGCTGTGCTGCGCCGCCCGGGCGAGGGCCCGCCGGTCGACGGCACCGCCACCGGGGAGTACGGGTCGTACCTCCACCTCGGCGACCAGTCCACGCGCCGACACCACCCGCCACACCGAGGCGAGCAGCGAGTCGTCGCCGACGAAGGCGGGAGCCGTGCTGGCCGCTCCCCCGGCGAGCCGGTAGCGGATACACACCGGCTGGACGGCCGCCCCCGCGTCGAGCGCGGCCTGGAAGGCCGCACGGCGGAAGTCGCCCTGGGCGCGCCCGCACCAGGTGCTGCCCTCGGGGAAGACGGCGACCGCCCGGCCCGCCCGCAGGGTGTCCGCCATGCGGGCGACCGTGCCGGGGAGGGCGCGCAGGCGGTCGCGGTCGATGAACAGGGCGGCACGCGCGGCCAGCGGGCCCGCCACCGGCCACCGCCGGATCTCGGCTTTCGCCAGCATCCGGGCCGGGCGTACGGCGGCCAGCAGCGGGATGTCGAGCCAGGAGATGTGGTTGGCGACGAGAAGGAGTCCTCCGGTGGGCGCGGCGGTGCCGGTGATACGGACCCGGACCCCCGCGGCCCGTACGGTCGCCCGGCTCCACCGCCGTATCAGCTCCGCCGGGATCCACCGGCCGAACGGCGACAGCGTGATCCCGGCGAGGAGCAGCACGACCATCGCCGTCAGCCGCAGCACGGCCCGCGGTACGGCGGCGGAACCCGCCGGCTCCACGCACGCCCCCGGCGTGCAGGGCGCGCTGGGCAGCCAGACGCTCATCAGGCCGGGACGAGGGAGAGGAAGTGCCGCAGATAGCGCGGGTTGACCCGGCGCATCGACAGCAGCACGTACAGGTCGGCGACCCCGAAGTCGGGGTCATGGGCGGGCTCGGCGCACACCCAGGCGCCGAGGCGGAGGTAGCCGCGCAGAAGCGCGGGAAGCTCGGTCCGGGTCGGGGCGGTCGTGTCGTCCGGGATCCAGGGGCGCAGTGGCCGTACCCGGAACTCCTCGGGCGCCAGGTGCTTCTCCCGCACCCGGTCCCAGGTCGCCGCCGCCAGGGCGCCGCCGTCGGCCAGCGGGACGGAGCAGCAGCCGGCCAGCCATTCGTGGCCGCGGTCCACCATGTAGCGGGCTATCCCGGCCCAGATCAGGCCGATGACCGCGCCGTCACGGTGGTCGGGGTGCACGCAGGAGCGGCCGACCTCGACCAGGCCGGGCCGGATCGCGTCGAGCGGGGCGAGGTCGAACTCGCCCTCCGAGTACAGGCGTCCGGCGATCGCGGCCCGCTCGGGCGGCAGCAGGCGGTAGGTGCCGACGACCTCGCCGGTGGCGTTGTCCCGTATGAGAAGGTGATCGCAGTAGGCGTCGAAGGCGTCCATGTCGAGGCCCGGTTCGGGGCCGTCGAGGCGGGCGCCCAGCTCGCCCGCGAACACCTGGTGGCGCAGGCGCTGCGCGGCCCGGACGTCGTCCTGGTCGCGGGCGAGCGAGACGAGATAGCCGGATCCTCCGGGCGGGGCGGCCAGGGCGGGGGGCGAGGCGGGCATGGCGGTCATGACGGTCTCCTGTGCCGAGCGGAAGCATGAGGAAATCTGCACCTCACTTCTTCCGCGGCCGGCTGGCCTCGACGTGTCCTGCGCGGGGACCGTGGATGTGCGGCTGCTGAATGCCGGGTTCGCCGTGTCCGGCGCCCGCCGCCGCTACTTCGTACGCACCAGCAGAGCCACCGTCAGACCGCCGGGACGCTCCGCCCCGGACGCCGTGTAGTGGGCGCGCAGGGCCGCCGCCTGGTTCGGGGGCAGCCCGTTGAACGGGTCCGTCTCGTTCCCCATCACCACCAGCCAGATCCGCTTCTCGCCCTTCAGGCAGCGGGCCGGCTGCGGGCAGTCGGTCGACAGCAGGTCGTTGCGCCGGGCGGCCGGCTCGGCGAGGAAGACGTCGCGCAGCTCCAGGCCGCGGGGCAGGTAGTAGCGGACGCCGAGGGGGAACATGCCCGCCTCCTCGTCCCTGTCGTAGACGATCGCGTCGCCGGGGACGTAGTACTTCTGGATGGTCCGTGCGGCCGCCGCGTAGTCGGGGCCGCCGACCCAGTAGTGCGCGAGCCGCTCCCCCAGAGACCTCTGATCGTGCAGGGTGAGCAGGGCGAGAACCGCGAGGGCGGAGGCGACCGCAGGCCGGGACCGGGCCGCGGCCGCGAGTCCGGCGCCCGCCGGCACCGCGAACAGCGGCAGCGTGAACAGCATGTACCGAAAGTAGAAGTACGACATCCCGCCCTGGGACACCGCCCAGATCACCACCGGGGGCGCCACGGCCGACACCGCGCAGAAGACGACGGCGTCACGGCGTTCCCCGCACGCCAGCGCGACGAGCAGCATCATCGCCCCCGTGCACAGGCCGGAGTAGAACAGCTGCGGCCAGATGTCGACCAGGCCCCATCCCTCCGGCACGGCGATCCACGAGCTCTGCCGGACGGTCTGCGCACGGCCCAGTACCACCAGCGGGGACAGCACGGCTGCTCCGGCCAGGACCGCGAGGCAGAAGCCCCACCACAGGCGACGCTCGTGCCGGGCCCGCAGAGCCACCAGGACCAGATGCCCCATGAGACAGGTCAGGGCGATCAGGTGGAACAGCCCGACGGCCACCACGCCCAGCGTGTACGCCGCCCAGCGTGCCGGACTGCCGGGGCGGTCCAGGGCGCGCAGCAACAGCAGCGAGGCCAGGGCCACGGCCAGCATCACCAGGGCGTACGGGCGGGCCTCGTGGGCGAACCGGCTCACCCCCGGGATCAGCGCGAACAGCAGGCCCCCGACCAGTCCGGCGCGGCGGCCGAACAGGCGCCGCCCGATCAGCGCCACGCAGGCCGCCGTGGCGGCCATGGCCAGTGCGGAGGGCAGGCGCAGGGCCAGGGGCGAGTCCCCGAAGAGGCGCGTCCACGCGTGCAGCAGCAGGTAGTACGTGCCCACCACCGCGTCCACCCGCCGCACCGTGGCCAGCACCTGGGCGATGCTGCGCCCGGACACGTCCCAGCTGGTCAGCTCGTCGCGCCCGAGCAGCGGGTCACCGATCCGGTACAGCGCGCCGACGAGCGTGGCCAGCGTCGGCCACAGCCACAGACCTACCCGGGCGGCCGACCGGTCGTGCCGCCCTTCGGAAGCCTCAGCGTCGCCCGTGGGCGGGGCGGGCGGGGAGAGAAGTGCCATGCCGACAGCCATAGCGGCGCGGCACCGCGGGCACCGGCCGCGACCCGCCGACCCGGCCCGCTTTCCCCTGTTCGGCCTCGGGCCCGGCTGTCAGGGGCGTGGTGCGCCGAGCGAGTGCCTGGCGGGACCGGAGAGCACCACTCCCGGTCCCGCCCGTCCGCACTTCGCCGGCGAACGTTCCTGGCCGCGCGCTAAGCGGCCTCGGTGAAGTCGCCGCGGTTCCGCAGCGCCCCAAAGGGGCGCGGGGCTGTGTCGATATGTGGCTCCGCCGCGTGGGCGCGACCAGCCACGACGATGCCGCAGGCGATCGGCGGCGCATCGCCGCACATCCCGCGGAGCGCTCAGCGCTTCGCCACCTTGCGGGTCGCGCGCAGCCACTCCTTGTTCATGCTGGTGATGGACACCAGCGGGATGCCCTTGGGGCAGGCGGTGGCGCACTCTCCGGTGAGGGTGCAGCCGCCGAAGCCCTCCTCGTCCATCTGGGCCACCATGTCCAGGACGCGGGTCTCGCGTTCCGGCGCGCCCTGCGGCAGCACGTTCAGGTGGTTGACCTTGGCCGAGGTGAACAGCATCGCCGCACCGTTCGGGCAGGCGGCCACGCAGGCGCCGCAGCCGATGCACTCGGCGTGCTCGAAGGCGAGGTCGGCGTCCGGCTTCGGTACGGGCGTGGCGTGGGCCTCGGGCGCCGCGCCGGTCGGGGCGGTGATGTAGCCGCCGGCCTGGATGATCCGGTCGAAGGACGAGCGGTCCACGACCAGGTCCTTGACGACCGGGAACGCCGAGGCCCGCCAGGGCTCGATGTCGATCGTGTCGCCGTCCTGGAAGGACCGCATGTGCAGTTGGCAGGTGGTGGTGCGCTCGGGGCCGTGCGCGTCGCCGTTGATCACCAGGCTGCACGCGCCGCAGATGCCCTCGCGGCAGTCGTGGTCGAAGGCGACGGGGTCCTCGCCCTTGAGGATGAGTTCCTCGTTGAGCGTGTCGAGCATCTCCAGGAAGGACATGTCGGAGGAGATGCCGTCCACCTCGTACGTGGACATGGCGCCTTCGGCGTCGGCATTGCGCTGCCGCCAGACGCGCAGGGTGAGCTTCATGCGTAGCTCCGCTGAGTGGGGTGGACGTACTCGAAGACCAGGTCTTCCTTGTGGAGGGTCGGGGCCTCGCCCGTTCCCGTGAACTCCCAGGCGGCCGCGTACGAGAACTCGTCGTCCTTGCGGGCCGCCTCACCGTCGGCGGTCTGGGACTCCTCACGGAAGTGACCGCCGCACGACTCGGAGCGGTGCAGCGCGTCGAGGCACATGAGCTCGGCGAGCTCGATGTAGTCGACGACGCGGTTGGCCTTCTCCAGGGACTGGTTGAACTCCTCGCCCGTGCCGGGCACCTTGATGCGCCGCCAGAACTCCTCGCGGATCTGCGGGATGCGTTCGAGGGCCTTGCGCAGGCCGGCGTCCGTGCGGGCCATGCCGCAGAACTCCCACATGAGCTCGCCGACTTCACGGTGGAAGGAGTCGGGGGTGCGGTCCCCGTCGACGGCGAGGAGCCGGCTGAGCCGGTCCTGGGTCTCGGCCAACACTTCCTGGACCGCGGGGTGTTCGGTGGTCACCGACTCCTGGTGCGGGTTGCGGGCCAGGTAGTCGTTGATGGTGGACGGCAGCACGAAGTAGCCGTCGGCCAGGCCCTGCATCAGCGCGGAGGCGCCGAGGCGGTTCGCGCCGTGGTCGGAGAAGTTGGCCTCGCCGATCGCGAACAGGCCGGGGACGGTGGTCTGGAGGTCGTAGTCGACCCAGAGACCGCCCATCGTGTAGTGCACGGCGGGGTAGATCCGCATGGGGACCGTGTAGGGGTCCTCGGCGGTGATCCGCGCGTACATGTCGAAGAGATTGCCGTACTTCTCCTCGACCGCCTTCCTGCCCATGCGCTTGATGGCGTCGGCGAAGTCGAGGTAGACGCCCTGTCCGCCCGGGCCCACTCCCCTGCCCTCGTCGCACACGTTCTTGGCGGCGCGGGAGGCGATGTCACGCGGGACCAGGTTGCCGAAGGACGGGTAGATGCGCTCCAGGTAGTAGTCGCGCTCGTCCTCGGGGATCTTGTTCGGCGGCCGGTCGTCGCCCTTGGCCTTGGGCACCCAGATCCGGCCGTCGTTGCGCAGTGACTCGCTCATCAGCGTGAGCTTGGACTGGTGGTCGCCGGTGCGCGGAATGCAGGTGGGGTGGATCTGCGTGAAGCAGGGGTTGGCGAAGAGGGCGCCGCGCCGGTGGGCCCGCCAGATGGCGGTGGCGTTGGAGTTCATGGCGTTCGTCGACAGGTAGAAGACGTTGCCGTAACCGCCGCTCGCCAGTACGACGGCGTCCGCGAAGTACGTGTCGATCTTGCCGGTGATCAGATCCCGGGCCACGATGCCGCGCGCCCGCCCGTCGATGACGATCAGGTCGAGCATCTCGGTGCGCGGGTGCATCTCCACGTTCCCGGCCGCGATCTGCCGGGACAGCGCCTGGTAGGCGCCCAGGAGGAGCTGCTGGCCCGTCTGACCGCGGGCGTAGAACGTACGGGACACCTGTACGCCGCCGAAGGAGCGGGTGTCGAGGAGGCCGCCGTACTCGCGGGCGAAGGGCACGCCCTGCGCCACGCACTGGTCGATGATCTCGACCGAGATCTGGGCGAGGCGGTGGACGTTGGACTCGCGCGCCCGGAAGTCGCCGCCCTTGACGGTGTCGTAGAACAGCCGGTGGATCGAGTCGCCGTCGTTGCGGTAGTTCTTGGCGGCGTTGATGCCGCCCTGGGCCGCGATGGAGTGGGCCCGGCGCGGGGAGTCCTGGTAGCAGAACTGGACGACGTGGTAGCCCTGTTCGGCGAGGGTGGCGCCGGCCGAGCCGCCCGCGAGACCGGTGCCCACGACGATGATCGTGTGCTTGCGGCGGTTCGCGGGGTTGACCAGCTTGGCCTCGAAACGGCGCTTGTCCCAGCGCTCGCCGACAGGGCCGGACGGGGCCTTGCCGTCCACGACCGGCTCACCCGTCTTGTAATCGGCATAGTTCTGCATGTCAGCTCACCACTCCGGTCATGACGCCCACCGGGACGGCGATGAAGCCGGCCGTGAGCAGCAGCGCGAGGACGTCGGCGACGATCTTCAGGGCGCGGTCGCGGGTGCGGCTGCCGACGCCGAGGGTCTGGGCGGCGCTCCAGAAGCCGTGCCGGACGTGCAGGCCCATGGCGAGCATCGCGACGATGTAGATGACGTTGCCGTACCAGGTGGAGAAGGTGTCCACGACGTTCTGGTACGGGTGGCCCTCCTGGAAGCCGCCGGAGTGCACGGTGCCGGTGGTGAGGTCCAGGATGTGCCAGACGATGAACAGGGCGAGGATGATTCCGCCCCAGCGCATGGTGCGCGTCGCGTAGCTCGCCCGCGGTTTCTTGTGCACGTACTTGCTGGGGCGCGCCTTGATGTCGCGTCGGCTGAGCTGGTACGCGGAGACGGCGTGCGCGACCACGGCGACGACGAGAACGATGCGGACCAGCCACAGCGTCCACTCGTAGTGCATGAAGGGCTCGCCGACCGTGCGCAGCCAGTGGGCGTAGTGGTTGAACTCGCCCGCTCCGAAGAAGATCTTCAGGTTGCCGATCACGTGCGCGACCAGATACAGCAACATGATCAGGCCGCTGACGGCCATCACTGTCTTCTTGCCGACGGAGGAGTCCCACACGGTGCGTGCCAAGGACGGCCGTCGGTCCGTCCGCGTTGCCAGAGCCATGGTCCTAGACGCTAGGGCCGGGAGACCCGATCGGTCCAAGACATGGTCCGGCTCGATTCAATAGGCTGTCGCTATTGTCGTGGGTATCGTGGGTTCATGCAGTTCCAGCAGCTCCAGTACTTCGTGGCGGTCGCCGAGACCCGGCACTTCACCCGGGCCGCCGAGCTGGTCCATGTCGCGCAGCCGTCGCTGTCGCAGCAGATCAGGGCGCTGGAGCGGGAGCTCGGGGCGGATCTGTTCCTGCGCGCCCGGGGGAACATCACGCTCACCGACGCGGGCGAGGCGCTGCTGCCGCTGGCCCGGCGCATCCTGGCCGACGCGGACACGGCACGGCACGAGGTGCTGGAGCTGGTGCAGCTGCGCAGCGGCCGGGTGCGGCTGGGCGCGACGCCGAGCCTGTGCACCGGTCTGCTGCCGGACGTGCTGCGCGCCTTCCACGACCGCTACCCCGGCATCCGGCTGCTGATCGAGGAGGGCGGCTCGCACGATCTCGTACGGGAGCTGGCGCGCGGGGCCCTCGACCTGGCCCTGGTGGTCCTGCCGCTGCCCACCCCGTCGCCCGCGCTGACCACGGTGGAGCTGCTGCGCGAGGACCTGGTCGTGGTGTCGTCGCCGGAGGCTCCCCGGCCCGGCGGCGGGCGGCGGACGGTACGCATCGCCGACCTGGAGGGCGAGCGTCTTGTGATGTTCCGGCACGGCTACGACCTCAGGGAGCTGACCGTCGCCGCGTGCCGCGCCGAGGGGTTCGAGCCGGACTTCGCGGTGGAGGGCGGCGAGATGGACGCGGTGCTGGGGTTCGTACGGGCGGGGCTGGGCGTCGCCGTCGTCCCGCGCATGGTGGCGGCGCGCTCCGGGCACGGGCTACGGGTGACCCCGCTGGCACGCCCCGGCCTGTACCGGACCATCGCCCTGGCCCACCGCAGCGATGTGGCACCGCCGCGGGCGGCCCGGGAGCTGCAGCGCATGCTGCTGGAGCGGTGAACGGCCCTGCCGCCTCGGTGAAGTCCGCCGCGGTTCCGCAGCGCCCCAATGAGGGGCGCGGGGAACTGCGCGACCAGCCACGACGATGCCGCAGACGAGGGACGGCGCATCGCCGCACATCCCGCGGAGCGCTCAGTCGATTTCGGGCGGCACCGGCGTGCCCTGGTGGTAGTACATGCGCCACCCCGTCTCCTCGTCGCGCTTGCGCCACAGGGAGCTGCGGCGGGCGCGGCGGCCGTCAAAAACGGTCTCGAAGGTGAGGTGCACCAGACCGGGGGCCACCAGGACGCCCGTGATCGCCGACGGCTCGTAGCGCGGGCCGTCCGCCGAGCTCCCCGGCTTGTCGGGCAGCCCGGCGATCGTCTCCTCGTAGGTGTAGCGCCGGCCCGAGGCGCCGACCTCGACGAACTCCGGGTCGAACAGGCGGGCGGCCTCGGCACCGGAGCGGACGGCGGGGTCCATGAGGCGCAGTTCGCCCGCGATCGCCTCGTTCACGTCATCTGATTCCTGGGTCACCCGCATATCGTCGCCCGCGGCCCCGGCACCCCCGCAACCGGGTTACGGCCGTCACCCCGTCGCGTCCACCAGCGCCAGTTCGTGCAGCCGCTCCGGCGGGCCCGGGCGGGCGTAGTACCAGCCCTGGGCCGTGTCGCAGCCCAGTATCCGCAACTGCGCGGCCTGGGCGCCGGTTTCGACGCCCTCGACGGTCACCGCGAGGTCCAGGCTGTGGGCAAGCGAAACGATACCTTCGACGATCTTGAGGTCGACGGGGTCGGCCGGGAACCGCTGCATGCTCTGCGTGAAGGAACGGTCCAGCTTGAGGATGCTCACCGGCAGCCGGCGCAGGTTGGCGAGGTTGGAGTAGCCGGTGCCGAAGTCGTCCAGAGCGATGTCGACGCCCATCTCGGCCAGCCGGCGCAGCGGCTTGAGCAGGTCGTCGTCGGCCCCGATCAGCGCCGACTCGGTCACCTCCAGGCAGAGCGCGTCGGGGGCGACGCCGGTGCGCTCCAGGATGTCGACGGTGTCCTGCACCAGACCGGGGTGAGTGAGCTGGCAGGGCGAGAGGTTGACGTTGATGCGCAACGGGCCGGCGTCGGTGTGGCGGTCCCGCCACTCGCGGGCCTGGCGGACCGACTGCTCCAGGACCCAGCGGCCCAGCGGAACGATCAGGCCCGTGTGTTCGGCGAGCGGGATGAAACGGTCGGGGCCGAGGACGCCGTGCTGCGGGTGCAGCCAGCGCACCAGGGCCTCGGCGCCGCGGACGCTGCCGTCGCCGAGGTGGACCAACGGCTGGTACTCGATGAAGAACTCGCCCCGCTCCAGGGCGGTCGGCAGGGCCGTGGTGAGTCCGTGCCGGGTGATGGCGCGGGCGTCGGCCTCCGGGTCGGCGAGCTCGAAGCGGTTGCCGCCCGCGGACTTGGCCCGGTACATCGTGATGTCGGCGCTGCGCAGCACCTCCGCCGCGCTCCGCTCCTGCGCCGCGCCCTCGACGATACCGATGCTGCCGCGCACGGTCAGCTCCCGGCCGTCGACGCTGACCGGGGCGATCAGCGCGCTCATGATGCGCGCGGCGAGCTCGTCGACCTCCCGCTGGGTGTCCGGCCCGGTGGTCAGCGCCACGAACTCGTCGCCGCCGAGCCGCGCGACCATCTCGCCCGGCGCGGTCGCGCAGGACTGGAGCCGGTCGGCGACCTCGACGAGCAGCCGGTCGCCGGCCGCGTGACCGAGGCTGTCGTTGATGGTCTTGAAGCCGTCCAGGTCGAGGTAGCACAGTCCGAACCGCTGTCCCGGGCCGGCGCTCAGCGCCTTTTCCAGGCGCTCGAAGAACAGCGTGCGGTTGGGCAGGCCGGTGAGCGCGTCGTGCGTGGCCTCGTAGCGCAGCCGGAGGTTGAGCAGGCGGCGCTCGGTGGTGTCCTCCATCAGCGCCAGCTGGTACTGCGGGTCGCCGTCGGCGTCGCGCAGCAGGGACACCGTCAGGTTGGTCCACAGGACCGTTCCGTCAGGGCGGTAGAACGCCTTCTCCACGTGGTAGTGCTCGCGGTCGCCACGCACCAGTTCCTCGTACAGCCGCCAGATCTGCGGTGCGTCCTCGGCGTGCGTCCACTCCCGGACGTTGCGGCCGCGCACGGACTGTTCGGAGCCGCCGAACATGCGCAGCATCGCCCCGTTGACCTCCAGGACGTTGCCGTCCAGGTCGGCGATGCCGATTCCTATGGCCGCGTCCTCGAACACCGCGCGGAACCGCGCCTCGCTCGCGTGCAGCGCCTGCGCGACCAGGCCCTGGGCCTGGAGCGCGGCCTGCGCGATCGCCTCCTGCTCGGCGAGCGTCCGCTCGCGCAGTGCCTGCGCGAACCCGGCGGCCATGGCGTGCTGCAGCCGGGAGGAGCGGCTTCGCAGAGCCTCCTGTGGGCCGTCCTCGCCGCAGTAGAGCACGAGGTAGGCCTCGACGCACTCCAGCGCACGGCTGAGCGCCTCGGGGTCCGTGCAGTGCGCCTCGACGAGGGCGGCGCCGACCGACCTGCCCGCGTCCGCGTCGAAGGCCCGGGCCCGCAGCGCCTCGCTCAACCTCCTGGCCAGCGGGAGCAGTTGCTCCTCGAACTCCGGCCGGGTCAGTGATGTCGAGGTCACCGAAAACACCGCCCGGCTCCAGATCGTGGCGAACCGGCGCAGTCTGTCCTCCGGGCCGTCCGGATCCGCCGTCACGCCGTACGCCCCACGCCCGCGAAACCGGAGTAGGCGTAGGGATCCTCGTCCTCCGGCGCCGTCTCCGGCCGCCAGAGCGGCATCGGCACCAGTCCCGGTTCCACCATGTCGTACCCTTCGAAAAACCGCTCGATCTCGTTCCGCGAGCGCATGATGAGCGGATTGCGAATGTCCTTGTATACGTCCACCGCGCCGTCGGCCCGCTCCGGTGACAACGGGATTCCCTCGTACGAGGCATGCGTCAGGATCAGCAGGCTGCCGGGCGCGAGCGCCTCGCGCAGCTCGGCCACCACTCCGTACGGGTCGTCCACGTCTTCCACGAAATGCAGTATGGCAACGAGAAGCAGCGCCACTGGCCGATTCAGGTCGATCAGGTGCTGAACCTGAGGACTCGACAGGATCTCCCGGGGCTTGCGGAGATCGGCTGCGACGACATCCGCGCCGTCGTTGCCCGCGAGCACCGCCTGGCTGTGCGCGACGGCCACCGGGTCGTGGTCGACGTACATGACGTGGGCGCCCGGGGCGGCGGCCTGGGCCACCTCGTGGACGTTTCCGAAGGTGGGGATGCCGGAGCCGATGTCGAGGAACTGGGTGATGCCCTCGGCGGCCGCGAAGCGCACGGCGCGGCGCATGAACGCCCGGTTCGCCTGCGTGATCTTGGGGAGTCCCGGCATGAACTCCATGGCCTTGCGGGCCGCTTCCCGGTCGACCTCGAAGTTGTGCGAACCGCCCAGGTAGTAGTCGTAGATTCGCGAAACGCTCGGCACCGAGATGTCGATGCTGCGTGCGGCCCAAGCGGGACGCTCCATCCAACACTCCAAGACGTAGGCGATCCGGTGTTCGAGCAGAGGCTACTGATCGCCCGCCAAAGGGGCGAGCGGAAACGGAAATTGACCGTCCGTTCCCGGTCACTGCCTGCGGCACGTGCCGAATTGAGGTGCGGCGAACGACTCTACGAAAAGTATCCGGGGTGTTCCGGAGAGTTCCGGAGAGGTGTGAAGAGCGATGAACCGCCAGGAAAATTCTGGGTGAAGGGCATACAGCGGTCCGCCCCCTCCGTGCGGTGCGGAGGGGGCGGACCGGGGGTCGCGCGCGCTGCGGGGAAGGACGATCAGCCCTGGGGAGGCGATCTCTACTCCTTCGGCGCGCCGACCGGCTTTCCGTCGGGAGCCACGGCGTACCACGTGCCGCCCACGCCCTGACCATTGGTGTCTCCGGGCGCCTTGTCACCGGAGAAGGTGTAAATCGGCCAGCAGTTGACCGTCTGCTGCTTGACGCCGTCGGGCCGGGTGAAACTCATCAGCCCCTTCTTCACGACGCCCTCGGTGTCGTTCGTGGCGACGGGCCCGACAGCGGGCCACTTCTCCAGGCAGGCGCCGGTGCACGCCGACACCGGCTTCGGCCATGCCTTGTCCTTCAGGAAGCGGTAGACCGTCATGCCGTTCTTGTCGACGACGACCTCACCCAGGTCGGGATCCTTGCGGGTGGACAGCCCGGGCAGGCTGGTGAGCTTCGCCTTCTTGCCGTCGGGGGCCAGCGCGTACCACTTGCCGCCCACACCCTGGCCGGTGGTGTCACCGGACTTGGTGTCCTTCGCGTAGCGGTACGCGGGCCAGCCGGCGACGGTCAGCTGCTTGGTGCCGTCGGAGCGGGTGACCTCGCCGAGGAGCGCCTTGTCGATGCCCGCGCCGGCCGTGGCGTCGTCCGCGGGAACGGGCGGCCAGGCCGTGGCGCAGTCGCCGTCGCAGTTCGACTTGGGCGGCTCGGCGGTGTCGTCGTCGAAGCGGTACAGGGTGAGACCGGTGCTGTCGGTGAGCACCTTCCCGAGTTCCGCGTTGTCGGAAACGGCCAGCTCACCGGCGGTGGAGGTCTGAGCCGCGGGGGCCTGCGTGCTGGTTCCGGCGCCGGCGGTGGTGCCGAGGCCCGTGCTGCCGGCGCTGCCGTAGTTGCCGGCCGCGGCCGTGGCACCCACGTTCTGGCTCGCGGCCTGAGTGCCGCCTTCCTGACCGCACGCCGTCGTCAGCGCCAGCACGGACACAGCGCTCGCCACGAGAGAGGCGCTCCGCCAGGAGGTCTTCATCGTCAACTCCCCGATCATCACCAGGTGTTGCAGCCCCCTCTGGGCCGCCGCACGACACTGGGTACGCACGGGGACAGGGGTTGTGTTCAGCCGCGTCACAAATTTCTTTCCGGAAACCTGTGACGCGCACCGCCCCGTCTCGTACGCACGTGCGTGCCGCCGCCGTCCCGGCGGTGAACCGCTCAAACCGCTGTACGTCGCTTTTCCCCCCTTCGGGGCAATCCTCCGGCGCTCCCGCGTGGGCAGGCGCGACACGACGAATGATCTCCGTCGTGCATGGACCCGAACCGACCCGATCCGCCCTCGCCACAAGGGTGTTGGCCCTCTTCGCGCTGGCCTGGATCCTCGTGGGCGCACCGGCCGGGACGGCGGCGGCCGACGCCTGCGCGTGGGCCTCGACCGGCCCGGACGGCACGGAAGCGGTGGCGGTCGCGGGGAGCGGCACCTGGCCGACTCCCCCGTCGTGCCCGGTGCCGTCGCCGACCCCGACGCCCACCCCGACTCCGACCCCGCCGCCACCGAAGCCGACCCCCACGCCCACCCCGCCCCCGACTCCGACTCCGCCCCTGCCTCCGAAGCCCCGGCCCGAGCCGCCGCCCACGCCGACGCCGCAGCCCGCGGCACCCCGCCCACGTCCGGCCCCGACGTCGGCACCCACACCGCCGAAGGCACCCGAGCCGTCGCCCACGCCGACTCCGCGTCCCTCCGTGACGCCGGTGAGCTATCCGCGGTACCACTCCACGCCGCCCCGGCGGCCCGTGCGCGGCACCACGTCGCCCGTCGTCTACGTCCTGCTCATCACGGCGCCCGCGGTGGTCGCCGTCGCCGCACTGCGTCCGCGCTGATCCCTGGAGGCATCTCTTGCCGGAATGGCTTGTTCTCACCCTCGCGATGGCCGCGGCCTGCGCCGTGGTGGTCGTCATCACCCTCGTACGGCATCGCAGGGCTCCCGAGGACGAGGATCCCAACGACACCCCGGATGTCATCGAGTACATGACGATGTGGATCGGCGTGATCTACGCGATCGTCCTGGGCCTGGCCATCGCCGGCGTCTGGGAGGCGCGCAGCGTCGCCCAGGACCACGTCCAGGCGGAGGCCCAGGCGCTGCACGAGATCTCGGCACGGGTCCGGGTGTATCCGCCCGATGTCCGTGACCGTGTCCGGGCGGACACCGACGCCTATGTCGGGTACGTCGTGACCACCGAGTGGAAGGCGATGGCGGACCACGGGGAGGTCACGAAGCGGGGCACCGAACTGATGCAGCGCGTCCGCGAGGACGTCACGGACTACCAGCCGAAGACGGACTTCGAGGCCCAGGCCTACCAGCCGCTCCTCGACCAGGTCGCCACGGCTGACCAGGCACGCAACGCCCGTGCCGACTCCACCGGGGCCACCATGCCCGGCGTGGTGTGGTTCGGCCTGCTCAGTGGGGCCGCCATCACCATCGGCATGGTCTTCGCCCTGCAGATCCGGCGTACGGCACGGGAACTGGTCCTGGCCGGGCTGTTCTCGGCTCTGATCGCCTTCCTGCTCTTCCTGATCTGGGACTTCGACTCCCCCTACAGCCGTGGCATCACTGCTTCGGCGGAGCCGTTCCTGAACCTCTTCCCGCACGCGGGCCGCTGACGAGCCGTGCGACGGCGTGAGCAACCGCGACGACGGTGGCTGCGGGGGGCCGCCACGGTCGCTCCCCGGGGACCTTGCCGGTCCCCGGGGAGCCCGCTACGCCCCGGATCCGCCGAGGATCCGGGGCGAGGGTCTTTCGGCGTGCGCCCCGCTTCGAGGGGACCGGGATCAGCCGCGCTTCTCGGCGCGGCGGCGCAGCCAGAACGCCCCGCCGCTGATGACGGCCGCGCCCACGAGTCCGCCGCCGATGGCCATGTCGGTCGGGGTCGCCCCGATGGAAATACTGCCGCCCAGGCCGCCGCGGACTCCGCCGATGACGGTGAAGGCCCCCGGGCGGGTCAGGGTCCGGCCGTTGCAGTTGACCGTGATGTCGTAACGGCCGGGACGGGCGTCGTCGTTGATCGTCGCGATGCCCCTGGAGGTGTCGTTGGCGCCGTTGAGCGGCCGCAGCGGGGTGGTGCGGAAGGCACGCGACGACATGGTGCCGCCGTTGCGGCAACCGTCCACGGTGACGGTGAGCCGGCCGCCGGCGGCGATCACGCCGGGCTGGGCGACGATGTTCCTCGCTCCGAAGCCATTGTTGCCGAAGCCGTTGTTGTTGCCGAAGCCATTACCGAAGCCGTTGTTGTTGCCGAAGCCATTACCGAATCCGTTGTTGCCGAAGCCGTTCCCGTTGTTGGGGCCGAATCCGTTTCCGTTATTGTTCCCTGGACCCCGTCCGTTGTTGTTGCCGAAGCCGTTGTTGCCGAAGCCACCCTCGTTGTTGTTGCCGAAGCCGTTGTTGTTCCCTGGACCCCGTCCGTTGTTGTTGCCGAAGCCGTTGTTGCCGAAGCCGTTGTTGTTGCCGAAGCCGTTCCCGTTGTTGTTCCCGGGACCGCCTCCATTGTTGTTGCCGGGGCCCCGCCCGTTGTTGTTGCCGAAGCCGTTGTTGTTGCCGAAGCCGTTCCCGTTGTTGTTCCCGGGACCGCCCCCGTTGTTGTTGCCGAAGCCGTTCCCGTTGTTGTTCCCGGGGCCACCTCCATTGTTGTTGCCGAAGCCGCCCCCGTTGTTGTTGGGGAAACCCCCGTTGTTGTTGGGGAAGCCCCCGCCCCAGTTGTTGGCCGGCCCGATTACGACGCCCGGCCCGACCCCGCCCGGCCCGACCCCGCCGGGCGCGATCCCGTTCACGCCCGGCGTGACCCCGTTGGCGCCAGGCGCGACCCCGTTGATGCCGACCAGGTCATTCGAGGTGCCGCCCCCGTTGCCCATCCCGTCCGCGACGGCCGCGGGGGCGGCGAACCCGAGGACGGCAGCCACAGTGGCCGCGGCCGCCAGGGCACGTGAGTTTCGCATGTGATCCTCCGCGGAGACGCCCCGGGACCCGTCCCCGGTCGATCGGCGAGAAAGCGTCTCTCGATACACCCTCAGATGCCGTGCACGCCGCCGCATTTCGGGGATGGTCCGTCCTGGTGAGCGGACACGCCGAGGGAAAATCGCACAATCTGATGTTGCCGCAGGTCACACACCGTCAGAAACTTCCTGTCCGGCGTCGACCCGGATGGCGCACCCCGCGACACGGAGCCACCCGTTCGCCTCTGCCCCGTCGCCGGTTTCGCATGGGGGACTTAGCGTTTACGCACGCGCGAAGTGACGCGGCGACGGCCGTGTCGAGAGGGGATGGCGAATGTATCCGTACGAGCTGTCCGTGATGGCGGAAGAGGAGGAGCAGCGGCAGAAGAAGCGTGCCCCGTGGGGCGTGATAGCGCTTGTTCTGCTGACCGGTCTCGCGCTCATCCGGAACGGTTCGGGGGAGTTCGACGTGGGGCCGCCGCAGCCCGCGTCGTCGGCGGCAGCGGCGGCAGCCACGGACAGCCGCAGCACCAATAGCACCTTCGGCCAGGTCGCGGCCCCATTGCCGTACTCCGTCCCCGACCGGGTCAGGATCCCCGCGATCCAGGTCGACGCGCCCGTGACACCGGTCGGCCTGGACACGGACGGCTGGGTCGACGCGCCGCCGCCGGAGGACCCGAATCTGGCCGGGTGGTTCACCGGCGCCGTCTCGCCCGGCGAAAAGGGAACCGCCGTGATCGTCGGTCACGTCGACAACCAACAGGGCCCCGCCGTGTTCTACGGACTCGGGGCCCTGAAGAAGGGAAATCGCATCGAGGTCGCCCGCAAGGACGAAAAGACGGCTGTATTCGAGATCTACGGCATCGAGGTCTTCGCGAAGAGCAATTTCCCGAGCGACCGCGTCTACGCCTCCAAGGGAGCCCCCGAACTGCGGGTCATCACCTGCGGCGGCGGTTTCTCCAAGCAGCACGGCTACGACGGCAACGTCGTCGTCTTCGCCCGTCTGGTCGAGGTCCGCTGAGCGTTCCCCGGCCGGGCGGGCGAAGGCCCGTCAGACGTACTCCCGGCGCGGCACGGTGATGTGGTAGCCGGAGTCCAGCAGCTGCGGCAGGTAGTCACGCAGCGCCCGCACGCTCTGGGAACGATCTCCCCCGGCGTCGTGCGACAGCACGACGACGCCGGGGGCGGCGCCGCTCTCCACCCGGTCGACGATGGTGCGGGTGCCGGGGGTGGTCCAGTCGAGGGAGTCGACCGTCCAGGCGAGGGGATCCATGCCGAGTTCGGCGCCGAGCTGGAAGGCGGCCCGGTTCCAGGCGCCGTAGGGGGCCCGGAACCACTGCGGGCGCTCGCCGTAGGCATCCTCGATGACATCGCTGGTGCGCTCCATCTCGGAGCGGATCTGCGCGCGGCTGAGCTGGGTGAGCAGGGGGTGGGTCCAGGTGTGGTTGCCGACGACGTGCCCCTCGTCGGCCATCCGGGCGAGGAGGTCCTTGTTGTCGACCGCCATCTCCCCGCACACGAAGAACATGGCGCGTACGTCGTACTCGCGCAGGGTGCTCAGGATGCCCGGCGTGTAGCGGCGGTCGGGTCCGTCGTCGAAGGTCAGCACCATGGTGCGGCCGCGTCCTGACACCCGCAACAGCGGCTCGTGGCGTACCGGGGTCCGGCCGCGCTCGGCGACCGGGGGACCGTATCCGGTCAGGGGCTGGAGGCGGTAGGCGGAGGGCTTCGACGGCAGGCGGCGCGCCGGGGCGCCCGCGGCCGGGACCGCGGACCTGGCCGGCTCGTCATCCGTGCCCAGTGCGAGCAGACCGGCGCCGGCGGCCGCGCCCAGAGCGGCGGCGCCGACGAGCAAAGCACGGCGCCTCGCGAGGAACTGATCCTTCTTCATGACTCATCAGTCGCCCGGCCGGGGCCCGGCGCACCGCAGCGACACTGGAGCGGCGGCGGGAGTCCACCCGCCCGGCCCAGTGGCCGCGTTCAGCGGCGGCGTACCAGGGGGAACAGCAGCGTCTCGCGAATCGTCAGACCGGTGAGGAACATGACCAGCCGGTCGACGCCGATGCCGAGTCCGCCGGTGGGCGGCATCGCGTACTCCAGGGCGTCGAGGAAGTCCTCGTCCAACTCCATCGCCTCGGGGTCTCCCCCGGCGGCGAGCAGGGACTGCCGGGTCAGGCGGCGGCGCTGCTCGACGGGGTCGGTCAGTTCGGAGTAGGCGGTGCCGAGTTCGATGCCGAAGGCGACGAGGTCCCAGCGTTCGGCGAGGCGCGGGTCGGTGCGGTGCTGCCGGGTGAACGGGGAGACGTCGGTCGGGAAGTCCTTGTAGAAGGTGGGCAGCCGGGTCTTCTCCTCGACCAGCCGTTCGTACATCTCCAGGACGACGTCGCCGCGGCCGTCGTCGGCGGTGTACGGCACGCCCGCCCGATCGCACAGCCGGTGCAGGGTCGGCAGGTCGGTGCCGGCGTCGACCTCCTCCCCCAGTGCCGCGGAGATCGCGCCGTGGACGGTCTTGACCGGCCAGCTCCCGGAGATGTCGTACTCCTCGCCGTCCTTGCGGGTGACGGGGCTGCCGAAGGCGGCGGTCGCGGCGCCCTGGATCAGCTCACGGGTGAGGTCGAGCATCACGTCGTAGTCGGCGAAGGCCTGGTAGGCCTCCAGCATCGTGAACTCGGGGTTGTGCTTGTAGGAGACGCCCTCGTTGCGGAAGGTCCGGCCCATTTCGAAGACCTTTTCGAGGCCGCCGACGCACAGCCGCTTCAAGTACAGCTCGGGGGCGATGCGCAGGTACAGGTCGAGGTCGTAGGCGTTGATGTGGGTGGTGAAGGGGCGCGCGTTGGCGCCGCCGTGGATCTGCTGGAGCATCGGGGTCTCGACCTCGATGTAGCCGCGGTCGAGGAGGCCCTGACGCAGTGCCTGTACGGCGGTGGAGCGGGCGCGGACGACATCGCGGGCGGCGGGGCTGGTCACCAGGTCGAGGTAGCGCATACGGACCTTGGCCTCGGGGTCGGCGAGACCGCGGTGCTTGTCGGGCAGGGGACGCAGGCACTTGCCGGTGAGCTGCCACGAGGTGACGAAGACGGTCGGTTCGCCCCGGTCGCTGACGCCCGCGCGGCCGGTGACGGTGACGTGGTCGCCGATGTCGGCGTCGGCGGTGAAGCGGTCGAGGGCGGGGCCGGACTCCGCGCGGGTGAGGGCCACTTGGCGGTCGCCGGACCAGTCCCGCAACACGGCGAAGACGATGCCGCCGAAGTCGCGCACGAGCATGACGCGGCCCGCGACGGTGACCTGTCCGCCCCGGGGTACGTCGGCGAGCGAGTGGGTGCGGGGCGGGATGCCGACCGGGTAGGGGTCGGTGGCGTCGGCGCGCAGCCGGTCCAGCTTGCGGTGCCGGACGCGGACCTGCTCCGGCAGGCCCGCGTCCGGGCCGGCTGCCTCGGCCTCGTCCCCTCCGTAGAGGCCGAGCGCCGACAGCGACGGCAGCCCTTCTGTGGTCGCGGGCCGCTGCGCGCCCTTCGGGTGCCCCTTTCCCCAGAGTTTGCGCAGCGAGGGTACGGAGACGAAGCCCTCGGCGATGGCGGAGGCGAGGCCGATACGGGCCAGGGAGGCGGCGTCGCCGTAGCAGAGGAAGCGCGGGTACCACGCGGGGTGGTACTTGGCGTTGGAGCGGTAGAGGGCCTCCAGCTGCCACCAGCGGGAGAAGAACAACAGCAGGCGGCGCCACCCGCGCAGCACGGGTCCGGCAC
Organism: Streptomyces sp. NPDC001315; assembly: GCF_042896175.1. Taxonomy (NCBI): domain Bacteria; kingdom Bacillati; phylum Actinomycetota; class Actinomycetes; order Kitasatosporales; family Streptomycetaceae; genus Streptomyces; species Streptomyces sp. NPDC001315. The sequence continues at coordinate 62,447 of NZ_JBIAWZ010000015.1, forward strand.
CGATGCGGGCGCCCTCCTCGAAGACCGACCGGAACACCGCGAAGTTGAGGGAGATGCGGCGCACGCCCAGTTGCGGGGCCGCGGCACACAGTTCGGCGACCATGAACTCCATGACGCCGTTGGGGGCGGTGCGGTCCCGGCGCATCAGGTCCAGGGAGACCCCGTCCTTGCCCCAGGGCACGAAGGAGAGCAGGGCGAGGAGCCGGCCGTCCTCACCCAGCGCCTCCACGAGGAGGCAGTCGCCGTCGGCGGGGTCGCCGAGGCGGTCCAGGGCCATGGAGAAGCCGCGTTCGGTCTCGGTGTCGCGCCAGGTGTCGGCCTTGTCGACGATCTCCTCCATCTCCACCTCGCTGAGGCTGGAGTGGCGGCGGATGCGGCAGCGGGCGCCGGTGCGCCGGACGCGGTGGACGGCCTGGCGGGTGACGCGCATGTCGCGGCCGTCGAGGTCGAAGCCGGCGGGGTGCACGATGGCCTCGTCGCCCAGTTGGAGGGCGCCGAGGCCGGCGCGCGCATAGGCCTTGGCGCCGTCCTCGGAGGCGCCCATGACGGCGGGCGCCCAGGCGTGGTGGCGAGCCATGTCGAGCCAGGCGGCGACGGCGTGCGGCCAGGCCTCCCGGTCGCCCACGGGGTCGCCGCCGGCGAGGCAGACGCCGGCCTCGACGCGGTAGGTGACGGCCGCCTTGCCGCTGGGCGAGAAGACGACGGCCTTGTCACGGCGGGTGGTGAAGTAGCCGAGCGAGTCCTGGTCGCCGTAGCGCGCCAGCAGGGCGCGGATGCGAAGCTCCTCGTCGTCGTGCAGGGCGGCTTCGAGGCGCTGGGAGCGGAACAGTGTGGCAGCGGCGTTGAGCAGGGCGAGGGCGCCGAACAGGCCGAGTACGAAGAACAGTGCGCGGGGCGGGCGGCCGTCGAAGGAGCGCGCCGAGACCAGGCCGCCGAGGACCCGTGCGGCCGCCCAGGCCAGGTGCTGGCTCTCCGGCAGTGTGCCGGGGAACAGCGAGACCAGGCCCCAGCCGGCCAGGATCGCCACCGCGAGCCCGGCGATCAGCACGACGAGCGCCCGCCGTACGGCGGCGCGGCGGGAGGCGGCGTAGAACTCCTTGCGGGCCACGACCAGCAGGACCAGGGCCAGGCCGCACACGACGAGGGAGGGGACGGACTCGGCGTACAGGCCGTCAGCCGCGCCGAGCGCGTCGGTCAGGACCAGCAGACCCAGATAGACCACGACCAGCCACCAGGCGACCTTCTTACGGGCGGCGGTCGCGGCGGCCAGCAGGAACAGGAAGACGGCGTAGGCGAGGTTGGCGCTGACAGGGACGGTGAGCAGGTCGAGGAAGCGGACGACCGGGCGCAGCAGGGCGCGCAGCGGCGGGATCAGGTCCAGCAGCGCGCAGAGCAGGCCCAGGGCGCCGAAGAAGGTCGCGAAGGCCTCGGGCACCCGGCTGAGGAAACCGCCGCCGGGCGTGCGTATCGGGCCCTGGGCGTCCTTGGCCGTGGTGGCCTCCACGGTGGGACTCATGTTCCGACTGTAGGAACACCTCTGCGGACCCGCCCGTCGAGTGGTCCGCCCGGTGACCGGAGCCTTTGCCTCCGATAGCCTCGGGACGTGACGGAACAGCGCGCTTCCCAGTTCGAACGGGGCACGGACGGACCCAAGGTCATCGTGGTCGGGATGGATGGCTCCGACTCCTCGCTCCGGGCTGCGGCATATGCCGGTGGCCTGGCCCGGCGGCAGCACGCGCTGCTCGCCGTGGTGTACGTGCAGCCGGTGATGGCGGCGGGCGCTGCCCTGGGGGTGCCGGTGGCCGAGACGACCGACGAGATCGCCGAGGACCTGGTCGGGCACATCCGGGAGGCCGCCGAGCGGGTCAAGGGGATATTCGACCTGCGCTGGGAGTTCCACACCTTCCGCGGTGACCCCTACAGCGGTCTGGTGAAGGCGGCGGACGAGCTCAAGGCGGACGCCGTGGTGGTGGGCGCCTCCGAGCAGGCCGGCCACCGGATCATCGGGTCCGTCGCGATCCGGCTGGTGAAAGCGGGGCGGTGGCCGGTCACGGTGGTGCCGTAGGCGCCGGAGGAGAGAGTCCCGGGGGTCCGTGCGTGGCGTCTTCCGTCGCCCGGCTGGCTGCGCCATCATGATCCGCCGTCAGCCGTTCGCGGACCGTGAAGAGGTGAGGCGCATGGCCGGACTCCGGGCGGGCGAGGGCATTCTCCGCCGCAAACCGATCGAACACATCGAGGACACCGAGGTCGCCGAGGGCCCACGGCTGGACCGGTCGCTGGGCCTGTGGCAGCTGACCGCCATCGGCGTCGGCGGCATCATCGGCGCCGGCATCTTCACGCTCGCGGGGACGGTGGCCAACGGCACGGCGGGCCCGGCGGTCCTCGTCTCGTTTCTGATCGCCGGCGTCGCGAGCGCCGCGGCCGCGCTGTCGTACGCCGAGTTCGCCGGGCTGATCCCGAAGGCGGGCTCCGCCTACACGTACGGCTACGCGGTGCTGGGCGAGTTCGCCGGCTGGTTCATCGGCTGGGACCTGCTGCTGGAGTACACGGCGATCGTGGCGGTGGTCGCGATCGGCATCTCCGGGTACTTCGGCTTCCTGATCGGCGAGCTGGGCGCGAACCTGCCGAACTGGATGCTGGGGGCGCCGGGGACCGGCGACGGGCACCGCGTCGACCTGTTCGCCGCGGTGCTGTGCCTGCTCATCGCGTATCTGCTCACCCTCGGCATCCGCAACGCGGCCCGCTTCGAGACGACGGTCGTGGTGCTCAAGGTGCTGGTAGTGCTGGTGGTGATCGGGGTGGGCGTCTTCCACATCGACACCTCGAACTACAACCCCTTCTTCCCGTTCGGGATCAGCGGGGCCTTCACCGGCGCGGCCACCGTGTTCTTCGCGGTATTCGGCTACGACGCCATGTCCACGGCGGCCGAGGAGTCGAAGGACGCGCAGCAACACATGCCGAAAGCGATCCTCTACTCACTGGCGATCTCGATGGTTCTGTACGTCGCCGCCTGCCTGGTGCTGACGGGCATGCAGAACTACAAGGACATCGACCCGGAGAGCGGCTTCTCCACCGCGTTCAAGTCGGTCGGGCTGAGCGGTCTCGCGGACGTGATCGCGGTGGGCGCGATCATCGGCATCCTGACCGTGATGTTCACGTTCATGCTGGGCGTGACCCGGGTGTGGTTCTCCATGTCCCGGGACGGGCTGCTGCCCAAGTGGTTCGCGAAGACGCACCCCACACGGCACGTGCCGACGCGCGTGACGTGGATCGTCGGGGCGGCGTCGGCCGCCATCGCCGGGTTCCTGCCCATCGGCGAGGCGGCCGAGCTGACCAACATCGGCATCCTGCTGGCGTTCGTGGTGGTGTGCACGGCGGTGATCGTGCTGCGCTACCGGCAGCCGGAGCTGCCACGCACCTTCCGTACGCCGTGGATGCCGTTCGTGCCCGCGCTGGGTGTCGTCTTCTCGCTCTGGCTCATCACCTTCCTGCAGTGGCAGACCTGGGTGCGGTTCGCGGTGTGGTTCCTGATCGGAACGGCGGTCTACTTCGGGTACTCGTACAAGCGGTCGGCGCTGGCGGGGCGTTAGCGCAGCCATTGCCCGTATGCGTGGACGGGCCGGTCCTACTGCCCCATCACCAGCCCGTCCTTCGCCGCGCCCCGGCTGAACACCACGTCCCGGATCCGGTCGCGCACGCCCTCCACGTCGGCGCCCTGGGTGAGTGCCTGGTTGAGGTTGACCACGCGGCCGGCGTCGATGTCGAACAGCTGCGGGACGAACTCGGCCCTGGTCACCTCCCAGCGCCCGCCCGGCCGGGTCGGCGGGGTGAAGGTGAAGCGGCCGAGGGTGGACTGGTTGCCGCGCACATCCCGGGCGCCCGTGTGGTCGAACATCTCACCGGCGATCTGGTCACCCATCCCGTAGATCACCCAGGTGCCGTTGACCTTCTCGTACGCCTGCGGGACATGGGCGTGGGTGCCGAGGATGAGGTCGATGTCGGGGCGGCCGGCAGTGCGGGAGGCGGTGAGCCGCTGGGCGAGGGTCTGCTGCTGTGTGTCCGGCGCGTCCTGCCATTCGGTGCCCCAGTGCACGGAGACGACGACCACGTCGGCGCCCGCCTGCCGGGCGGCCCGGGCGTCGGCGAGGATCCGGTTCTGGTCGGTCAGGTTGACGGCCCAGGGCTGGCCGGCCGGCAGTGGGTTGTCGTTGGTGCCGAACGTGTACGCGAGGTGGGCGACCTTCGCGGGGCCCGCGCGCAGCATCGTGACGGTGCGCGACTCCGCCTCGCTGCGGGCCGTTCCGGCATGCCGCACGCCGACGGCGTCGAGCGCGTCCAGGGTGCGCCGGATGCCGGGGGCGCCGTCGTCGAGGCTGTGGTTGGAGGCGGTGGAGCAGCCGTCGTAGCCGGTGGCGGCGAGGGCCTCGGCGACCTCGGGCGGAGACTTGAAATCGGGGTAGCCGGTGTAGTGGCCGTCGGCGCCGTACACGGTTTCCATGTGGCACAGCGCCAGATCCGCCCGGGAGACGACGGTTTCGATGCCGGCGAACATCGGCCGGAAGTCGTAGCCCGTGCCCCCTGCGTCGAACTGCGCCCGGTCGATGATCGAGTCGTGCGGGAGCACGTCGCCGGAGGCGACGAGGGTGAAGGCGCGGGCGGCGGCCCCGGACGGGGCCGGCCGTCCTGGCCGGTCGGGCGGTTGGCGTTCGTGGGCCTGGCAGGCGGCGGCCGCGGCGAGGACGGCCGTCAGGGCCAGGGCCATCTGTCGTCTGCGTGCGATCATCACTCACCCCGTCGTGGTCGTATTTACGCACAAATAGGTATGAGCTTGACCGCCGCCGCAAACGACCTCGGCACTCCTATTAACCCTTTGGGCGTGCGCGGGCGGGGTGGGCGGACCGTTCGTCGAACCGTTCGTCGACGCGATCGACCGTCCGCCGCAGATCCGTGTGCGCGCCCTGTCCCCGGACGGCACCCTGCGTTCCCATACGGCCATGACGGCCGGAACCACCCTCATGAAGTCGACGACCGCCGAACACGAGCTCGTCGCGCTGCAGCGCGAGCACGGCCGGCCGCTCTTCGCGCTGCTGCTGAGGCTCTGCGACGGCGACCGGCAGCGCGCCGAGGACCTCGTGCAGGAGACGCTGGTGCGCGCCTGGCAGCATCCCGAGGCCCTGCGTGCCGAGGATTTCGACTCCGTACGGCCATGGCTGCTGACCGTGGGGCGGCGGCTCGCGATCGACGCACGGCGGGCCCGGCAGGCGCGTCCGGCGGAGGTCGGGGACGCGGTCCTGGAGCACGCGCCGGTGTGTGCCGATCACGCCGAGCGGTCGGCGGCCACGCTCGATGTGCGCGAGGCTGTGAAGACACTCACTCCGGAGCACCGTGAAGTCCTGGTGCTGGTGTATTTCCAAGGGGCGAGTGTGGCGGAGGCCGCGGCGGCCCTGGGAATCCCGCCCGGTACCGTGAAGTCCCGCGCGTACTACGCGCTGCGCGCCCTGCGCCGAGTGCTTCCGGGTTATGCGGCCGACCTGCACTGAAACCAATGGGCAAGTCAAACCTCCGTAAAGCGCCTTGCTGAGGACCCCTGTTGAGTAATCGGCTGTCCTCATCCGTGTTCCGGACCGGGGGCCCGGGTTCGGGCGACGCGCACGCACCGGAGGAAGGCAGGAAGGGATGCTGCACAGAGGTCAACAGGACACGGACGGCACCGACGGCGGTGAACTGACCGTCCCCATGGCGTGGCTGTACGCCGAGTACATCGCCGACGAGCTGCTGCGGACCGGCGACCTGATGCCGCCGACGTCCTTCGAGTTCCGGGCCGGGCGGGACGCCCTGGCGCTCACCATCTTCCTGTCCGACACCGACGGCGAGCTCTCCGGCATCCGGGTCGTCACGCAGCTGGAGACCTGGCTCTCGCTGACGGCGTACGACCAGCCGTGGCAGGACTGGGTGGGCGAGCGGCTGGCCCAGCTGGCCGCCGAGGCGGCCGCGTCGACGGGGCCGGCGCCGGACCTGGACCTGGCGGAGGCGGCCTGGCGCTGGCTGCAGGAGACAGAGCTGCTCGCGCCCGATCTGAACGCGGTGCCGGGCGGCGCGCCGCCGGTCGGCGAGGACGACGGACCGAAGGTGTGGACGCCCGCGTGGCAGCTCGGACTGCCCCTCGGACATCTCGCCATCCATCTTTTTTAGAATCGGACCAATCCGCGGGCTCGACCGCTACGAACTCGTTGGTTGCGATTCTGTGCGGGGCTTGAGTGATTCGGCTGTCGGGTGCGTACCGGTGGGAGCAAGCAGTAACCCCACCAACACCCAACGGCACGAGGATTCTGCATGAGGTCCCTGGAAAGGCATCGCGACGTCGGCGCGTACGCGCTCGGCCTCCTGGACGAAGTGGAGGCCTTCCGCTTCGAGGACCACCTCATGGAGTGCCCTCGGTGCGCCGCGCAGGTCACCGAATTCGGCCCCGTGGCACGGCAGTTGCTGCTGTACCGGCGGGCGACGCCGCGCTCCGTGCACCCCATGGCCGGTCCCGGCCCGCAACTGCTGGACAAGCTGCTCGGCGAGGTCGCGGCCCGGCACCGGGCCGGGCGCCGGCGGCTGGTGTTCGCCCTGGCCGCCTCCGTGGTGGTCGCGCTGGCCGGGAGCGTGCTCTCGCTCGTGGCGAGCGGCGGCGACGGGGCCGTGCGGATCGCGGCGACCGACGAGCGGTCGGGGGTGTGGGCACAGGTCACGACCCAGGACGAGAGCTACGGCAGCGATGTGGAGCTCCAGGTCAAGGATGGGGCGGGCCCGCGCTCCTGCCGCCTGATCGCCGTCGGCAACGACGGCTCGGAGCAGACGCTGGCCGGCTGGATGGTGCCGAACCACGACGCCCGCCCTCTCACGATGCACAGCGGCTCGACCTTCCACCCCGACCAGATCGCCCGCTACGAGGTCCGCACGGCCACCGGGGAGCACCTGGTGACGCTCACGCCGAGCTAGGGCGCTACTTCAGCAGCTTCGACAGCCTGCGGTCCGCCAGTGGTTTGCCGCCCGTCTGGCAGGTGGGGCAGTACTGGAGTGAGGAGTCGCTGAAGGAGACCTCGCGGATGGTGTCGCCGCAGACCGGGCAGGGTTCGCCGGTGCGGCCGTGGACGCGCAGGCCGGTCTTCTTCTCGGCCTTCAGGCGGCCGGCCGCCACGCCCCGGGAACGCTCGAGGGCCTCCGTCAACGTGCCGCGCAGGGCCTCGTGGAGGCCTCGGACCTCCTCCGGGGTGAGGGAGGCGGCCAGCTTGAACGGGGACATCTTCGCCGCGTGCAGGATCTCGTCGCTGTAGGCGTTGCCCAGGCCGGCGATCAGGCTCTGGTCACGCAGGGCGCCCTTGATCTGGCGCCGCTCCCCCGCGAGCAGGGCCGCGAGGCGGGTCTCGTCGAAGTCGTCGGCGAGCGGGTCCGGGCCGAGCCGGGCCACCCCCGGGACCTCCTGCGGATCCCGTACGACGTACACGGCGAGCCGCTTCTGCGTGCCCGCCTCCGTCAGGTCGAAGCCCGCGCCCGTCTCCAGCGCCACGCGCAGGGCGAGCGGGCCCTTGCCGGGGCGGGGCGGGCCGTCCGGGAGGCGGTCCTTCCAATGGAGCCAGCCCGCGCGGGCCAGGTGCGTCACGAGGTGGAGTCCGTCGTCCGTCCCGAGGTCGAGGAACTTGCCGTGCCGGCGCACGGCGGTGACCTCATGGCCCTCGACGGCGGTGACCGGAGGGTCGTACGTCTTCAGGACGCTGATCGCGACGGGCAGCACCCGTACGATCTCGTGGCCGACCAGGTGCTCGGCGAGGAAGTCCTTGAGCGCTTCGACCTCGGGAAGTTCCGGCATACGTCCAGAGTGCCATCGTCAGGCGGCTGTGGTCAGGGCTGCTCCGGCACCACGAACTCGCACCACACGCACTTCCCGCCGCCCCGAGCCTCCACGCCCCACACGTCGGTGAGCAGGTCCACCAGGAGCAGGCCCCGGCCGGAGACGCCGGACTCCCCGGCCTCACGGCGGCGCGGCAGGGCGCTGGAGGAGTCCTCGACCTCGACGCGCAGCCTGCGGCCGGAGCCGGTGAGGACCCGCAGCGTGACGATCGCGGCTCCCTCGGTGTGCATGAGCGCGTTGGTGATCAGTTCGTCGGCGACCAGTTCGACCTCGTCGGCGCGCCCGCCCGCGTCCCAGGCACGGACCGCGGCGCGGATCAGATGGCGGGCGTGGGTGAGCGCCTCGGGGTCGCCGGGGGCCACGTGCTGCTGGAGGCGGCCACCGGTCCGCGGGGAGTCCAGGCCGCGGCGGCGCAGCAGGAGCAGGGCCACGTCGTCGTCGCCACCTCGTTCCTCGGCCACGTCGATGAGCCGGTCGGCGAGGTCGCGTACGTCGTCGGGGCCGTCGGCGATGAACGCGGTGAGGGCCTTCATGCCGTCGTCGAGGTCGGCGCCCGGCTGTTCGACCAGGCCGTCCGTGCACAGCAGCAGGGTGTGGCCGGGGTCGAGTTCGATGGTGCCGACCGGGTACTCCAGCCTGCCGAACTCCACGGACAGGCCGAGCGGCAGTCCGCCCGGGACGGCGACACGGCGGCAGGTGCCGTCGGGTGCCCGCAGCAGCGGATCGATGTGGCCGGCCCGGACCACCTGGACCACGCCGGTGGCCAGGTCGGCCTCCGCGTACAGGCAGGTCGCGAAGCGGTCGGTGTCGAGTTCGTGCAGGAAGACGGAGGCGCGGGCCATCACGGCGGCCGGGGTGTGGCCCTCGGCGGCGTAGGCGCGCAGCACGATGCGCAGCTGGCCCATCACGGCCGCCGCGTGCGTGTCATGGCCCTGGACGTCGCCGATGACGGCACCGACCCGGCCGCCGGGCAGCGGGATCAGGTCGTACCAGTCGCCGCCGATGTCCCGGCCGAGGGAGCCGCCGATGGTGGCGGCCCGGTAGCGGACCGCGATGTCGGCGCCGGGCACGCTGGGGATGGTGCGCGGCAGCATGGCCTGTTGCAGGCCCTGGGCGATGTCCTTCTCCTGCTCGTAGAACATGGCCCGTTGCAGGCTCTGCGCGATGCTGCTGCCGAGGGCGACGAGGATGTTGCGTTCCTCGGGGGTAAAGCCGCGGCGGTCGCTGTAGAGCAGCCCCATGGCGCCTATCGGGCGGGCCTGGACGATCAGCGGCAGATACGCGGCCGAGGTGATCTTCAAGTCGGTGAGGCCCGGCCACAGGATCGGATAACCGGCGGCGAACTCGTCGGGCGACTCGATGAACCGGGGGCTGAGAGTGCGCACGACCTCGCTCATCGGGTACGGCTCGTCGATGCGGGTGACCAGGGTGCCGGGCACGAAGCTGCCCTCGGGCCCCTCGGCGACCAGGCGGATGCGGCCGGCCTCGACGAGGCCCATGACCAGGCTGGTCGCCCCGAGGTGGCTGAGACCGTGGGTGTCTTTGAGTACGTCGATGACGTCCCGCACGGTGCGGGCGTGCGCGAGGGCGGCCGTGGTGAGCTGCACGACGTCGGTCTGCTTGCGGCGGGCGTCGTCCAGGGCGGCCGCGTCACGGCGCTCGGCGAGGTCGCTGAGCTCCTGCGTGGCGTCGCGGACGATGCCCACGATCCGGCGCGGGCGGCCGGTCACGTCGCGCCGGATGTAGCCCTGGGTGTGGGTCCAGCGCAGGGTGCCGTCGCGGCAGCGGAGGCGGAAGTAGGCGCCGTAGTTCTCGCTGCCGTCCTTGATGGCCTGGGCGATCAGGGTGTCCAGGCGCCGGCCCTCGGCCGGCGGGACCCGCAGGGCGAGGGTCTCCGGGTGGCCGTCGTATTCGTCGGGACGCACGTCGAAGATCTCGTGGGCGAGGGCGTCCATGTGGAACAGGCCGGTGTCCAGGTCCCAGTCGAAGCTGCCCATGCGGTTGAGCGCCAGAATCGGATCCGGGTGGGCGGGCCAGTCGTCCGGGAGTGACAGGGCGCTCGCTCCCCGATCAACCATGGAGCCACTTTGCCAGGATTTGCCCGAATCTTCGACCGGTGAGCACGACGGGGAACAGGATCAGTCACGCCGGATCAATCCACGAAGAGGTCGGTTCAATCCACGAAGAGGTCGGCCGGACCGTCGAAGATGCTTCCGGTGGTGTCGGAGCCATCGGGCTCGTCGGTGTCGTCGGGTATGAGCCCGCCACCGTCGGGCAGATCCGGTATCTCCGGCACGAAGTCCGGGCCGATCTCGTCGGACAGCGACTCGAGGTCGTCCGCCTCCTCCCCGGTGGCCGTGGTGTCGGTGAGGCTGGTGGTGTCCATGGTGGACTTGCCCGGGAGGGCACCGTGATCGAGGGTGATGCCGGTGATCAACTGGGGCGCCGTCGTACGCGCCGGCCCCTCGTTCCCGCCGCAGCCGGCGACGAGGAGCGCCGCCGAGAGCGCGCACGCCGTGACGATGGTTCTGCTGGATGTCCGCACGATGACCATTGTCTGCGGCACTCACCTGGGTTACGCAAGCGGAGGAATGGAACACGGGGAGTGACCGGCGGCAGAATGGAGGAGAGGAGCGCACAGCCGTGGACTGGTTCACCGCATCCGAGTACTGGCTGAGCCGGCTGGTCTTCCAGCGGGCCCTGGCCGCCATGTACCTCGTCTCGTTCCTGACGGCGGCCCTGCAGTTCCGCGCGCTGCTGGGCGAGCGCGGGATGCTGCCGGTGCCCCGCTTCGTCGCACGGGTGCCGTTCCGGCAGGCGCCCAGCCTGTTCCATCTCCACTACTCCGACCGCTTCTTCGCGGCCTGCGCCTGGTCAGGCTGCGCGGTCTCGGCGGCACTGATCGCGGGGCTGGACTCCCTGCTGCCCCTGTGGGGCGGGATGCTGCTGTGGCTGGTGCCCTGGGCGCTGTATCTGTCGATCGTCAACGTCGGCCAGACCTGGTACGGGTTCGGCTGGGAGTCCCTGCTGCTGGAAGTGGGCTTCCTCGCCGTGTTCCTGGGCAACGAAGAGGTGGCCCCGCCGGTGCTGGTGCTGTTCCTGCTGCGCTGGATCCTGTTCCGGGTGGAGTTCGGGGCGGGGCTGATCAAGATGCGCGGCGACGCGTGCTGGCGGAAGCTGACCTGCCTGTACCACCACCACGAGACGCAGCCGATGCCCGGCCCGCTGAGCTGGTTCTTCCACCACCTCCCCAAGCCGCTGCACCGGGCGGAGGTGGCGGCCAACCACGTCACCCAACTGATCGTTCCCTTCCTGCTGTTCGCCCCGCAGCCCGTCGCCACCGCCGCCGCGTCCCTGATGATCGTCACTCAGCTGTGGCTGGTGCTGTCGGGCAACTTCGCCTGGCTGAACTGGATCACCATCGTGCTGGCCCTGTCGGCGCTGCGGATCCCCGGATCCCCGCCGTCCGTGCCCGCCACCCCGCTCTGGTACGAGGTGGTGGTCCTCGCCGTCGTCGCGTTGATCCTGTTCCTGAGCTACCACCCGGTGGTGAACATGATCTCCCGCCGCCAGGTCATGAACCGCTCCTTCGACCCCCTCCACCTGGTGAACACCTACGGCGCGTTCGGCAGCGTCAGCCGCGTCAGGTACGAAGTCGTGGTCGAGGGCACGCTCGACGCCGTACCGCACCAGGACTCGGACTGGCGGGAGTACGAGTTCAAGGGAAAACCGGGCGATCCACGGCACTGGCCGCACCAGTACGCTCCGTACCACCTGCGGCTGGACTGGCTGATGTGGTTCGCCGCGCTGTCGCCCGCCTACGCCGGCCCGTGGTTCGGCGCCCTGGTGGAGCGGCTCCTGGAGAACGACCGCGACACGCTGAAGCTGATCCGCCGCTCTCCGTTCCCGCCCGACGAGCCCCCGCGCTACGTCCGCGCCCGCCTCTTCCGCTACCGCTACACGACCTGGCGCGAGCTGCGGGAGACAGGCGCCTGCTGGGAGCGGACGTACGTGCGGGAGTATCTGCCGCCGACGCGGCTCGCGGGCGTCGCTCAGCGGTCGTGAGGGACTCCCCACTGGACGCCTGGACGTCTTCGGGCCGGCCCGAGGTCGTAGACGGCGGTGGCCGTGCCCTCGTACAGTCGCGCGCGCTCGGCGGCGCCGAGGTGGGCGGTCAACTCGTGGACGGCGCCCGTCACTTCGGCGTAGGTCGCGGCCGGCGTGCGGCAGCCGCTCCAGCTCGGCGGGCAGGCGCGCGTAGTCCTCGCACTCCAGGACGACCCTGGTGTGCGGGGCGACTCTCATGACGGCGCCTCGCCCGGTACGGGGGCGTCGGCGGGGAGGTGTCCGGTGTCCCGCAGCTCCTGCCAGAAGGACGCGGGCACGGGCGTCGCGAACTGGTCGGCGCAGTCGTGGACTTCGTGCGCCGAGCGGGCGCCGACGAGGACGCTCGCGACGGCCGGATGAGCCGCACAGAAGGCGAGCGCGACGGCACGCAGGGTGGTGCCGTGGCGGTCGGCGACGGACTTCAGGTGCAGGGCGCGGTCCAGCAACTCGGTCGGCGCCTGCCCGTAGTTGTATGTCGCCGTCGGCTTCGGGTCCGCCAGCAGGCCCGAGTTGAAGGCGCCGCCGACGACGACCGATGTGCCGCGGGCGACGGCCGCGGGCAGGAGGTCGGTGAGCGCGCTCTGGTCGAGCAGGGTGTAGCGGCCGGCGCACAGCACCACGTCGACGTCCGTGTCGCGGACGAAGCGCGCGAGCATCTCGGCCTGGTTCATGCCCGCGCCGATCGCGCCGACCACGCCCTCCGAGCGCAGCTTCTCCAGCGCCGGATAGCCTTCCCGGAAGGCCTGTTCGGCGTGGTCGTCGGGATCGTGGAGGTAGACGATGTCCACGCGGTCGAGGCCGAGCCGTTCCAGGCAGGCGTCCAGGGTGCGTCGTACACCGTCCCCGCTGAAGTCCCACACGCGGTGGTGCGTGGCCGGCACGGCGAAACCGTTGGCGAGGTCGTCGCCCGCGCCGTCGGACGGTTCCAGACGGCGGCCCACCTTGGTGGAGATGGTGTAGGCCGAGCGCGGGCGCTCGCGCAGGGCGGCGCCGAGCCGGCGCTCGGACAGGCCGAGGCCGTAGTGGGGTGCGGTGTCGAAGTAGCGGACGCCCCGCTGCCACGCAGCGTCCACGGCTCGGCGTGCCTGCTCCTCGCCGACCTCGGTGTACAGGTTGCCGATGACGGCGGCGCCGAAGGCCAGGTCGGTGACCTCGACGCCGCTGCGGCCGAGCGCGCTCACCGCTGTCCCGCCGGGCGCAGCCGCAGGCCCTGCAAGCCGCCGTCGACCGCGAGTGACGTGCCGGTGGTGGCGGCGGACAGCGGGCTCGCCAAGTAGGCGATGGCGCCGGCGACCTCGGCCGCGGTGACCAGTCGGCCGGTGGGCTGGCGGGCCTCCAGGCCGGCGCGTTCGGCGGCCGGGTCGTCGGCCGCGTCCAGCAGGCGGCCGATCCAGGGGGTGTCGGCCGTACCCGGATTGACGCAGTTCACGCGGATGCCCTCGCGGATGTGGTCGGCGGCCATGGCGAGCGTGAGGGAGTACACGGCGCCCTTGGTCGCGCTGTAGAGCGCCCGCTGCGGCAGGCCCGCGGTGGCCGCGATGGAGCAGGTGTTGACGATGGCCGCGTGCTCCGACGCGCGCAGGTGCGGCAGGGCGGCCCGGGCCGTGCGGACCATGCCGACGACGTTGACGTCCAGGACGCGGTGCCACTCCGTGTCGTCGTTGTCCTCGACGGTGCCCTGGGCGCCGATCCCGGCGTTGTTGACCAGTACGTCGAGTCCACCCAGGTCGGCGACGGCCGCGGCCACCGCCTCGCGTACGGACGTGTCGTCGGTGACGTCGGCACGGTAGGCGAGCAGCGGTTTCTCGACCGACGACGGGTCCAGGTCGAGGACGGCGACCTGGGCGCCCCGGGCGGCGATGAGTTCCGCGGTGGCCCGGCCGATGCCGGAGGCGCCGCCCGTCACCAGCGCCTTGAGTCCCTCGAAGTCGGTCATCCCACCGGTCCCTTCTGCACGTCGAGGTCGGCGGCCCAGAAGGTGCCGCCGGGGAATGTGTACCGCGCGATGGACTCGGGCCGCATGGTGGCCGAGAAGCCCGGCGCGGTGGGTGCCGTGTAGTGACCCTCGCGGATCACCACCGGGTCGAGGAAGTGGTCGTGCAGATGGTCGACGTACTCGATGACCCGGTCGTCGGTGCTGCCGGACAGCGCCACGTAGTCGAACATCGAGAGGTGCTGGACGAGTTCGCACAGGCCGACACCGCCGGCGTGCGGGCAGACCGGTACGCCGAACTTGGCCGCGAGGAGCAGGATGGCGAGGTTCTCGTGCACGCCGCCGACGCGGGCCGCGTCGATCTGGACGATGTCGACGGCGCCGGCCTGAAGCAGCTGCTTGAAGACGATCCTGTTCTGGACATGCTCACCCGTGGCCACCTTCACCGGGGCGACGGCCCGGCGGATCGCCGCGTGGCCGAGGATGTCGTCGGGGCTGGTGGGCTCCTCGATCCAGTAGGGGTCGAACTCGGCGAGGGCCTTGGTCCAGGTGACCGCCTCGTCGATGTCCCAGCGCTGGTTGGCGTCGATCGCCATGCGGATGCCGGGGCCGATCACCGAGCGGGCGACCCGGCAACGGCGTACGTCGTCCGCCAGGTCCGCGCCGACCTTCAGCTTGATCTGCCGGAAGCCGTCGGCGACCGCCTGGGCGGCGAGCCGGGTGAGCTTCTCGTCGTCATAGCCGAGCCAGCCGGCGGAGGTGGTGTAGGCGGGGAAACCGCGCTCCAGCAGACGGCCTCTGCGCTCCTGCGCACCCTCCCTCCCACGCCGCAGCAGATCCAGGGCCTCCTCCGGCGTCAGCGCGTCCGTGAGGTAGCGGAAGTCGATCTGACGTACGAGCCAGGCCGGGTCGGCGTCGGCGAGGAGCTGCCACAGCGGCTTCTCCGCGCGCTTGGCGGCCAGGTCCCACACCGCGTTGACCACGGCCCCGATCGCCATGTGCATCACGCCCTTCTCCGGCCCGAGCCAGCGCAGTTGGCTGTCGCCGATCAGGTCGCGGTTCAGCGTGCCGGGGTCGGCGCACAGTTCGGCCACGTCCCGTCCGACCACGTGCCCGCGCAGTGCCTCGATCGCGGCGACCTGCACCTCGTTGCCCCGCCCGATGGTGAAGGTGAATCCGTGCCCCTCGTGCCCGTCGGCCGCGTCGGTGCGCAGGACGACGTACGCCGCCGAGTAGTCGGGGTCCGGGTTCATCGCGTCGGAGCCGTCGAGCTCGCGCGAGGTGGGGAAACGGATGTCATAGGTGTCGACCGCGGTGACGCGGGCGGGAGACGGGGGCACGGAAGGCCTTTCGGTCGGTTGCAGGGTACGGCGGCCGGCGACGCCGAAGGCGATTCCGGCCGGCCACACCGACATCGGGACGGTGCGGAAGGTCGTGGTCGCCAGGGAGTGGAAGGAGTCCGGCATCCCGAACAGAGTCTTGCCCTTGGTGGCGCCGACCGGCAGACCGCGCAGCACGATCAGCGTCGCGAGCGTCACGATGAACGCGTTCGGCGGAGCAGGCGGCCACCGCCGCCGCACGCGTCACCCGGGAGGAAATTCGTCGGCTCCGCCGTCCGTTCCGCGATCCGTTCCGCACTGTCAGCTCCTCGTTGAGCGTGATCGAGCAGTTGCCCGCATATTTATCAGACCACTTCGGGCATGCAACACCCTCCGAAGGCAAATCTCCCCGGTTTCGAGGCATAGTGGTCCGACCACCTCCGTGGCTAGACTGCGCGCACCAGCGACAGAAGGAGTGGCTTGGACGAGACCGTGACACCGGGGGCGGAGAGCGCGGCCGCTCCGCAAAAGGGCACGGTGACGCAGCGCGCCATCGAGCGGATCAAGGCGATGATCGCGGAGGGCCTGCTGGAGCCGGGACAGCGACTGCCGACGGAACGGGACCTCGCGGCCCAACTGGGCATCTCCCGCAGCTCTATGCGGGAGGCGATCCGCGCGCTCACGGTCATGGGCGTCCTGGAGGCCCGGCACGGCTCCGGCATCTACGTCACACAGCTGGAGGCCGGCGACCTGCTGGAGACGTTCGGTGTCGTGGCCGATCTGTCCCGGGGGCCGCGGCTGGTGGAGCTGCTGGAGGTGCGCCGCGTACTGGAGTCGACGGCGACCGCGCTGGCCGCCGCGCGCATCACGCCGGACCAGCTGGCCGAGGTCGAGAAGCATCTGACCGCGATGAACGCGTCGGACGACCCGGAGGAAATCCTCGCCCACGATCTGGCCTTCCACCGTGAGATCGCGGCGGCCGCCGGAAACGACACCTTGGCCGCCATCCTGGAGGGCCTCTCCTCCCGTACCTTCCGGGCCCGCGTCTGGCGCGGCTACCAGGAGGAGGGCGCCTTCGAACGCACCCGCCGCGAACATGCCGCGATCCACCGCGCCCTGGTCGCCCGGGACCCCGAGGCGGCCAAAGCGGCAGCCGCCGCGCACGTGGGGGAAGTGGAGGAGTGGCTGCGGGGGCAGGTGGGGGCCTAGGCGGTTTCGTTCAGATCGCGTGGACAACCGGCTGCGGATGTGGGCCGTCGACGGCACCTGGGAGCGGGTGTGCACCGCCCACCTTGCTGCCGACGGCCGCTACCGGCCCCTCGCCGTCGTCCTCACCGCCGGACAGGCGTGTGCGTATGCCGTGTGGCTCAGTCGCGTTGGTGGGCGGCGAGAAGGAACAGCCAGATCTCGCTGACGGTGGGGAAGCAGGCGATGGCGTGCCTGAGCCGTTTGAGCGGGACCTCGCCCGCGACCGCGATGGTCGCCGAGTGCAGGAGCTCGCTGACGCCCGGGCCGACGAAGGTCACTCCGAGCAGGATGTCCCGGTCGAGGTCGACGACCAGCCGGGCATGGCCCTGGTAGCCGTCGGCGTAGAGGTTCGCTCCCTGGGCGGCGTTGAAGTCGACGTCGACGGTCTTGATCCGGTGGCCGGAGGCCGCGGCCTGCTCGGCGCTGAGGCCTACTGCGGCCGCCTCGGGGTCGGTGAAGAAGACCTGGGGCACGGCGTGCTGGTCGGCGGTGGTGGCGTGGTCTCCCCACAGGCCGTCGTCCACCGGCCGGCCGGCGGCGCGGGCACCGATGGCGTCGCCCGCGGTCCGGGCCTGGTACTTGCCCTGGTGGGTGAGCAGGGCACGGTGGTTGACGTCGCCGAGGGCGTACAGCCAGTCGCCGTCGACACCGCGGACCAGGCAGGTGGTGTCCACATCCAGCCAGGAGCCGGGGGTGAGGCCGATCGCGTCCAGTCCGATGTCGTCGGTGGCGGGGGTGCGGCCGGTGGCGAAGAGGACCTCGTCGGCCTCCAGCTCGCTGCCGTCGTCGAGGGTGAGGGTGACCGGCCCCTCGGGGTCCGGGCGGCGCAGGGCGGTCACCTGCACGCCGATCCGGACGCCCACGCCCGCCTCGGTCAGCCCCTGGGCGACCAGCTCCCCGGCGAAGGGCTCCATACGAGGAAGCAGACGGCGCCGGACGAGCAGGGTGACCTGGGCGCCCAGGCCTTGCCACAGGGTGGCCATCTCCACGCCGACCCCGCCGCCACCGATCACGGCGAGCCGGGCGGGCACGCTGCTGGAGTCGGTACCGTGCCGGTTCGTCCACGGCCGGGCCTCCTCGATACCGGGGATGGCGGGCAGGGCCGGCCGGCTCCCGGTGGCGACGGCCACCGCGTGCCGGGCCGTGAGAATCTGGCGTGCGCCGTCGTCGCGGGTGACCGTGACACGGCGGGGACCTTCCATCCGTCCGTGGCCGCGGAAGAGGTCGGCACCGATGGACTTGACCCCTTCGGCTTGTCCGGTGTCGTCCCAGTCGGTGACATAACGATTACGGCGGGCGAAGACACCATCGGTGTCGAGCCGGCCGGTGACGGCCTGCCGGGCACCGTCCACACGGCGGGCGTCGGCGACCGCGATGACCGGCCGCAGCAGCGCCTTGCTGGGCACGCAGGCCCAGTAGGAGCATTCGCCACCGACGAGTTCCCGTTCCACGACGGCCACGGAGAGACCAGCGGCGCGAGCGCGGTCGGCGACGTTCTGGCCGACCGGACCGGCACCCAGCACGATCACGTCGTAGGTGCTGCCTGCCTGGTTGGCGCTTGTTTCACTCATTTTCTCTCACATCGCAATCGGGGCTGGTCAAAGCTGTTCAGCGACCCGGGCTCCAGGTGCAGGCGCGCCGTCGAGGCAGACTTCGATCCTGTCCGGTCCGCACGACGCCAGACCCGTACGCGGGAGGGGCCCCGCGCTTTCAGGGACTTCGACCTGGCGGCAGTGCTGGAGCTTGTGCCGATACCTCCGCCCCCCGCCCGTCAGGCGAGGACGCGGGCGAGGAAGTCGCGCATGTGCTCGGTGATGACCTCGAAGTGGCTTTCCAGGGCGAAGTGCCCGGAGTCGAGCAGGTGGATCTCGGCGTCGGGCAGGTCCCGGCTGAACGCCTTGGCGCCGTCGGGGCCGAAGATCTCGTCGTTCGCTCCCCAGACCGCCAGCAGCGGGACCCGGGAATCGCGGAAGTACCGGTGGACCTGCGGGTAGAGGTCCACGTTGGTGGGGTAGTCACGGAAGAGCTTGAGCTGGATCTCGTCGTTTCCCGGGCGGTCCAGCAGGGCTTGGTCGTGGACCCAGTTGTCGGGACTGACCAGGCTCGGGTCGGAGACTCCGTTCACGTACTGCCACCGGGTGACCTCGGGGGTCAGGGCACCTCGCATGGGAGCCTCGGTTTCCGGTCCCGGGGCCTTGGCGTAGGCGAAGACGCCGTCCCAGAAGGGCTTGACGAAGCCTTCTTCGTAGGCGTTGCCGTTCTGGGTGATGATCGCGGTGATGCGGTCCGGGGCCTTCAGGGCGAGCCGCCAGCCGATGGGGGCGCCGTAATCCTGGACGTACATCGCGAACCGGTCGATGCCCAGATGCCCGAGCAGGCCGGAGGTGATCTCGGTAAGGGCCTCGAAGGTGTACGGAAAGTCCCCCAGGGCGGGCATCGCGGACTGACCGAACCCGATGTGGTCGGGGGCGATGACGCGGTAGCGGTCAGCGAGCGCAGGGATCAGGTGACGGAACATGTGCGAGCTGGTCGGGAAGCCGTGGAGAAGCACAACGGCTGGTGCCTTCGGGTCACCGGCCTCCCGGTAGAAGACCTCGAGACCGTCGACGGTGGCGGTGCGGTGGTGGACTGCGGAACCCATATCTCTAACCTCCCTATCGGTCTTCAGTGGTTATGCAGCCAGTCGAGCACGCTCAACCTAACCTGTCAAGATGGTTTAGCTGGTTAGACCGAGCTCGCGTTCAGGACGCCGCCGCGCCCGCGCCGCGGAACGCCGGCCCACCCCAAACCCTCCGCCCATGAACGGCCGTCTGCCAGCGCAGCCGCTGCCGCCGAAGGGCATGGGTATAACCTGCCAGGCGAACCAACATGGTTAGGAGGTGTGATGGCGGCAGATCGAGCACAGCAAGACGCACTACTGGAGCTCCTCAACACCACGCCCGTGGTCCATGGCGTCGTCCAGGACCAGCTGGCGGATCCGGAAGCGGCCGAGTCCTGGCAGCGGGCCCACGGCGGCAGCGGCACCCCCGCGGAGCGCCGACACCTCCTTCAGGCGCGCGACGGCCTGCAGGAGGTGGTGCGCGGCAGCCTGCCCGCCACATCGCTGACCCCGCTGCTGAGGGGAGTGACGTCCCGCCCGCACCTTTCGCCCAGTGGGGTGTCGTGGGAGCTGGACGCCCCTGCGGAGCGCCGCATGGCGGTGGAAGCGGTCCTGGCGTGGAGCGCCCTGCAGGAGACGATGCCCGGCCGGCTGCGGGCGTGCGCCAACCCCGAGTGCCGGCGCTTCCTCCTCGACCGCAGCAAGACCAACAAGGGCCGCTGGTGCTCGATGGCCGTCTGCGGCAACCGCATGAAGGCACGACGCCACTACCAGCGCACCCGCGATGCCGCAGCCGGCTAGGGAGTCCGTGGACGGGCAGGTCACCTGCACCCACGTCTGATTCCCAGGGGCGCGTCGGCGCTTCGCCGTCCTGATCTCTTCCGCGATCGGAAACCAGTGGCTTCGCGACCGCCTTCATCGCGGACCACTCCGTGTCGTGTTCGGGCCGCACCTCGGCGACTGTGCGGACCGCGCGCTTGCGCAGCTCAAGGCCTGTCCCGGACAGGGGGCACCGAGAACTGATCACTACCTCTCGACGCGGGGCGTGCTCGGGTGCAGAGTTCTCCCTACGTACTCGCCAGTAGCACCACTCCGCCCCGAGGAGCGCCCGTGACCAGCTGGGTCGGCCGGACCGCCGCCGAGATCGCCGCCGCCGTACGCGAGAAGCGGGCCACACCCCGCGAGGTGGTGGCCGAGCACCTCGCCCGTGTCGAGCGTCTCGACGGCCGCGTCGGAGCCTTCCGTACCGTGCGGGCCGAGGCCGCGCTCGCCGAGGCCGAAGAGCTGGCCGACCGGCCCGACCTGGGCGGACTGCCCCTCGCGGGGGTACCGGTGGCCGTCAAGGACAACCTCGCCGTGCGCGGCGAGTCCACCCGCGTCGGCTCGGCGGCGACGCCCGACACGCCCGCTGCCGAGGACCATGTCACCGTGGCCCGGCTGCGGGCGGCGGGCGCGGTGGTCGTGGGCCTGACGAACGTGCCGGAGCTGTGCATCTTCGGCACCACGGAGGGCGTCCACGGCACGGCCCGCAATCCGTGGGACACCTCGCGCACGGCGGGCGGTTCGTCGGGCGGCAGCGCGGCCGCGGTCGCGGCCGGAATGGTGCCGATCGCCCTCGGCAACGACGGCATGGGCTCCCTGCGTATCCCGGCGGCCAACTGCGGCCTCGTCACCATCAAGCCGGGCCACGGAGTCGTGCCCGCCGGCATCAGCGACGGCGACTGGTTCGGCATGTCCGAGAACGGGCCGCTGGCCACGACGGTCGAGGACGCACGCCTGATGTTCTCGGTCCTCGCGGACACGGAGGTCATACGCGAGGAGGAACCCGGCAAGCGCAGGATCGCCGTCTCGGTGCGCAGCCCCCTGGCCGGCGTCACCATCAGCACGCCGTACGCGACCGCCGTGCGGGAGGCCGCCCGGCTGCTGGCCGACGCGGGTCACCAGGTGCGGCGCGCCGAGCCGCCGTACCCGCTGTCGCTCGGTGTCACCTCGCTCGCGCACTGGACGGCGGGCTCGGCCGTCGACGCCCGGGGGCTCGATCCGCGGCTGCTGACCCGGCGCACCCGGATGCACGCCACGGTCGGGCAGCGGTTCCTGAACGGGGTGCGCACCGGTGAGGGCCGCGAGCGGCTGCGCCGACGGCTGGAGCCGTTCTTCGCCGAGCACGACGTGCTGCTCACCCCGGCGCTCGCCCGCCGCTCCCCCCGGTCGGCGGCCTGGCACGACCGGGGCTGGCTGCGCAACGTCCTGGCCAACACGAACTACTCGCCGCTGACCCCGCCGTGGAACCTCACCGGCTGGCCCGCGATGACGGTGCCGTTCGGCACGCTGCCCTCGGGCGCCCCCACCGCCGTGCAGCTGGTGGGGTTGCCCGGGTCGGAGGCGGAACTGCTGCGACTGGCGGAGCAGCTGGAGGAGCTGCGTCCGTGGCGGCGAACGGCGCCGCTCGACTGAGCGGACGCGGTCACAGGGCCTTGTACATGACGTGCAGTCCGACGAGGCCGTGCCGGGGATGCTCGTACGCCTCCGGCACGGTGCCCAGGATCGTGAAGCCGAGCGAGCTCCACAGCTGCACGGCGGGGTTCGTCTCGACCACGGCGTTGAACACCATGCCCCGGTAGCCGGCGGCCTTCGCCTCGGTCAGGATGTGCTCGGCGAGGGCACGGCCGATGCCACGGCCGGCCTGGTCGGGGTCGACCATGAAGCCGGCGTTGGCGATACGGGCGGCGGGACCGGCGTAGTTGGGGGTGACGAAGGCGGAGCCGACCACGGCTCCGGTCTCGTCCTCGGCGACGTACACGCGCTTGGCCTGGCTCATCCACAGGGCGCGCGCCGCCTCCTCGGAGGTGTCCGGGTCCCAGGTGTAGGTCTCGGCGGCGGCGACGATGCGGCGCCAGAAGGGCCAGATCCGCGGCCAGTCGTCGGCCTCGGCTTCTCTGATCAGCATGGGCGTGAGTCTCCCACGCCCATGCGTTCGGCGATCGCGATGACCCTGCCCCGGGAGGGGTCAGTCCACGCTGGGCAGGATGTGGGGTTCGGCGAGGTCGTCCTCGTAACCCGCCAGGCGGATCGGGGCGGACCGGGCCCACACGTCGAGGCTGCCGAGCTCTCCTGACCGGCGGCCCGTGCGCTCCGGGCGTTCCTTGGGGCGGTCCTCGCGATTCGTCTTCTCTGGTGTCACCGCGCACTCCTTATGTGTCGGTCACCCTCGGGACGTACCGGCCGATTCTCCGGCCTCTTCATCGACGCCCGCTCGGGTGTTGCTGTTAGGCAGTTCGGACGCGGTGGCGCCGGTTGACGGACCTCGGGTGTGGGTGGGACCCCTTGCTGCTGCCCGTCCGCTACAGATTAACCAAATGAGCGGAGCAGTGCTCAGCGGGGCTGAAAACTTGGGGTAACTATCGCAAGTCACCCGCGTACATCACCCCTTGATTCAAACCCTTTGCCCCACTCTGCGCCTTTCAGTTATCACCCGTTCGGCCTACGTCGGCGAAAGTGACTTCGAGACGGCCGGGCAGTTCAAGTGCCGTTGGCCCGATGGAAAGCAGGCCATGATCTGCTGACGTACCGCAACGGCTGTCTCGCGGGAGGACCGACGCATGGAGCTGCGCAGCGTCGAGGAGCTGATGGACCTGCTGTACGCCTGCCGGGGCGTCCGCGACCCCCGGGTGCCCGGCGGCAGCCCGGTCGACCTGCACGAACACGCCCTGCGGACGGCCGCACTGCTGCGCCGAAGCCGGCCCGCCGACAAGGAACTCCAGGTGACCGGCCTGGTGCACCCCATCGGGCAGCTGCTGCGGCCCGGCGACCCCGCCACGCAGGCCGATCACGCGGCCGACGCCGTACGCCTGCTCCTCGGCGACCGGGTCTCGCGCCTGGTGCGCCGGCACCCCTGGCACGGCGCTCCCGCCGACGACGACCTGGCGAGCCTGCGCCACGCGGACGAGGAGGGCCGGACGGCAGGCTTCGACGCCGGGGTCCTGGAGGACTGGCGCACCGTCCTGGAGCTGGTCGCCGGGCGGCACTCGACGCTGAGGAGCGTGGACTGAGAGCTGCCGGTGACTGAGGGCCGTCGACTTCGGAGCTGCCGGTTACTGAGGGCTGGCACCTTGGAGCTGCCGGTTACTGAGGGCTGGCGCCTTGGAGCTGCCGGTTACTGAGGGCCGGTACCTTCGGAGCTGCCGGCGACTGAGGGCCGGCGCCTTGGAGCTGCGGTGAGTGAGGGCCGCCGTCGACTGAGGACCGTGGACCGGGCGCTGTCGACTGAGCGCTGTCGACGAAGGGCTGCGACGCAGGGCTGTTGGCTGACGGTCCGTCATGAGACGGTACGTCGATGACGTCGTCCCACGAACTGGCGGGCCGGGCAGCCGTCGTCACCGGGGGCACGCGCGGGATCGGGCGGGCGGTCGCCCGGGAGCTCGCCGCGGCAGGGGCGCGCGTGTGCGTGACCGGGCGTGACGCCGATGCCGTGCGGCGGACCGCCGAAGAGCTGGGCGGCATCGGGCTCGCGGGCGGCGTGGCCGACCCCGCGCATCCCCAGGAGCTGACGGAGCTGGTCCTGCGCGAGTTCGGGCGGATCGACGTCGTGGTCAACAACGCGGCGACGAACCAGCCGTACGGGCCGCTCATGGACGTCGATCCGGACGCGTGGCGCGAGGCGTTCGCCGTCAATGTCGAGGCGCCGCTGCGGCTGGTGCAGTGCGCGTGGCGGGCGTGGCTGCGGCAGCACGGGGGCGCCGTGGTCAACGTGTGCACCGAGGGTGCGGGGCATGTCGGTCCGAACGTCGGCGCCTACGGCACCAGCAAGGCGGCCCTGCTGCACCTCACCGCGCAGCTCGCGGGCGAGCTGGCGCCGAAGGTACGGGTCAACTCCGTCTCCCCCGGCCTCGTCCGTACCGAGATGGCGCGGTTCGTGTGGGAGCCGGGTGAGGCGGAGGTGGCCGCGGGGCTGCCGATGGGCCGGATCGGGGAGCCGGAGGACGTCGCGCGAGCCGTGGTGTGGCTGGTCTCCGATGCGGCGGCCTGGATCACCGGGGCCGATCTGCTGGTGGACGGCGGGACACGGGTGCGGGCCGCACACGCCTCAGGGGCGTACGCGGTCCACGACCGGCTGCGCGGGACTCACCACTTGCCCGGCGCGTAGTCCTTCAGGAAGACGCCGTACAGGTCCTCGCCCGCCTCGCCGCGCACGATCGGGTCGTAGACGCGGGCCGCGCCGTCGACCAGGTCGAGTGGGGCGTGGAAGCCTTCGTCGGCCAGGCGCAGCTTGTCGTAGTGCGGCCGCTCGTCGGTGATCCACCCGGTGTCGACCGAGGTCATGAGGATGCCGTCGGTCTGGAACATCTCCTGGGCGCTGGTGCGCGTCACCATGTTCATGGCGGCCTTGGCGGCGTTGGTGTTCGGGTGGCCCGCGCCCTTGTAGCCGCGGCTGAACACCCCCTCCATCGCCGAGACGTTGACGACGTACGCGCGCCCCGCGGGCGCCCGGCGCGCGGCCTCGGCCATCAGTGGCCGCAGCTTGCTGATCAGGATGAACGGCGCCGTGTAGTTGCACAGCTGGGTCTCCAGCAGCTCCACGGGGGAGATCTGCTCGATGGTCTGCACCCAGGTGTTGCTGTCGACCACGTCGGGAACCAGGCCGCCCGCGTCGATGGCGGTGCCTTCACGGTGCCGGACCACGCTGGCGTTGCCGGCTACCAGGGCGAGGTCGGCCACCTTCTGCGCGTCCAGCCCGGTGACACCGACGGGCAGGGCGGTCAGTCCATCGACCGCGCCGGAGTTGAAGGCGCCGATCACGTGGCGGGCGGGCAGTTCACCGGCCGGCAGCGGGGCGCTCTCGCCCTCCACGAGGGCGGCGTAGGCGGAGGGCAGACGGCGCACGGTCTGGGTCGCGTTGTTGATCAGGATGTCGAGCGGGCCCTGCTCGGCGATCTGGTCGGCCAGGGCCACGGCCTGGGCCGGGTCGCGCAGGTCGATGCCGACGACCTCCAGGCGGTGGATCCAGTCCGCCGAGTCGTCCATGGCCTTGAAGCGGCGGATCGCGTCGTTCGGGAAGCGGGTCGTGATGGTGGTGTGGGCACCGTCACGCAGCAGCCGCAGCGCGATGTACATACCGATCTTGGCGCGGCCGCCGGTGAGCAGCGCGCGCTTGCCGGTGAGGTCGGTGCGGGCGTCGCGGCGGGCGCGGTTCAGGGCGGCGCAGTCCTGGCAGAGCTGGTGGTAGAAGTAGTCGACCTCGACGTAGCGGGTCTTGCAGGTGTAGCAGGACCGCGGGCGCTGGAGTATCCCCGCGATCTGGCCCTCCTCCGTCACCGACGACGGCAGGATGCCCTCGGTCTCGTCATCGATGCGCTGGGCGGAGCCGGTCGCCGTGGCCTCCGTGACCGCCTTGTCGTGGGCGGTCTTGGCGGCCCGGCGCTCCTGACGGCGGCGCTGCTTGACCGTGCGGTAGATGCCCGCGGTGGCCCGGCGCACAGCGATCGCGTCGGGGTGGTCGACGTCCAGCTTGTCGAGTTCCTCGAGCACGCCGAGGCAGACGGCCAGCCGCTCCGGGTCGATACCGGGTCCGTACACCACCTCGTCCGTGGTCGTCGTGCCGTCCTGCGTCACCGTCATCGCGCTGCCGATCCCTGGGGTCCCGTCGCGGCGCTCCGACCGCGCTCGCTTTCGAACGGGGAATTCTACGGAGCGCCCGACCCCGGGACCAAAACCGGCGGCGGTCAAGGACCGCAGGCAGTGATGAGCGTCTCCACCTCCTCGGAGAGCGCACGGGCGAACCGGTCCAGGTCCGGTACGGCCTTCGCGTCGGCGACGAGCCCGTAGTGGACGCGGCCGCGGTAGGTCGAGACGGCGACCGCCAGGGACTGGCCGCGGGCGAGCGGCGCGAGGGGGTAGACGGCGGTGACGGGGTTGCCGCCGAGCTTCAGGCCGAGGCTGGGCAGCGGCACGCTGGTGACCAGGATGTCGAACCAGAGCCGGGCCGCCTGGCTCACCAGCGGACCGCCGAGCCGGTGGCCGAGCGCGGGAACGTGGTCGGCGAGCAGGGCGACCGCGCCGGCACCGCGCTGGGGTCCGGCGTCCTTGTTGCGGTCCATGGCGGCGCGGACCGTGTCGAGCCGGCCGAGCGGGTCCGGGTCGTCGACGGGCAGCCGTATCAAGTAGCCCGACAGCCGGTTGCCCTGTGGGTGCGCGGTGCGCGGGCGGCGCCGGGAGACGGGGATGAGCGCGCGGGGCGCGACGCCGTCGCTGCCGTCGCCACGCTCGTCGAGCCAGCGGCGCAGCGCGCCGGCGACGACGGCGATGAGCACGTCGTTGACGGTGCCGCCCACGGCTTTGCGGACGCGGTGCACGTCGTCGAGGTCGAGCACCACTCCGGCGGTGCGCCGGGTGCCGGTGGGCTCGGCGGTGAGCGCCGGGACGGGACGCATACCCAGGGTGGACACGGCGACGGAGGCGCCGATGTCCAGGGCCCGGCCGGCGTCGGACAGAGCGCCGCGCAGCAACCCCGGCAGCTTGCGCACGTCGGGCAGCAAGCCGCGCGCGGGTGGCTCCGCCGGACGCGGCCGGGGTGCGGGCATGTCCATGGGGTCGAGGACGGCGGCGGCGAGCGTCAGCGCCCGCAGGCCGTCGGCGAGGGCGTGGTGGAACTTGAAGAGCACGGCGAACGAGACACCGTCCTCGCCCGGCAGCACATGCGCCTCCCACGGCGGCCGGCCGCGCTCCAGCGGGCGCTCCATGAGCCGGCCCGCGTCGGCGTGGAAGTCGGCGGTCGGGGCGTGCAGCCGCACGTGCTGGAGGGGGTCGAACTCCGGGTCGGGCTCACGGGCGGCGCCGCCGAAGGTGAAGGGGCTGCGCAGGCCGAGCGGCTGCCATACGTCGCGGATCCGCATCCGCAGCCCCGGCACGGCGGCCGCACGGGCGGCGAGCAGGTCGGCCGCGTGTGCGCCGGCGGTGGGCGAGCGGGCCGAGAAGACGCCGAGCGCGCCGATGTGCATGGGATGCTCGGCGGACTCGATGTTCCAGAACGCCAGGTCGAGAGGGGCGAGCAGGTCGGAAGTCAATGGCTTGCCTCGCGTCGACGACGGGACGGGTGAACGTAGTCAATCGCCCGTTGCCGATTACGGTCAAGCGCGATCAGGCTACGCACAGTAAACTGCGGATTAAGTCCCGGTCACGTAACCTCACCAACCTCGCTGGTCACAGATGTCTGGGAGTGACCGGAAACAACCCATGCGGGCTAGGGGACCAGCTGCCCCTTGCCCAGCGCGATCACTCCACCCTTCGACACGGTGTACAGCTCCGCGTCCCGCTCCGGGTTCACGCCGATGGTCGCGCCCGGCGGTACCTCGACGTTCTTGTCCAGGACGGCCCCGCGCACCACCGCGCCGCGGCCGATGTGGACGTTGTCGTGCAGGATCGAGCCCTGGACGACGGCGCCCGGGTCGACCACCACACCCGGGGACAGCACGGAGCGCGTCACCTGCCCGCGGATCAGGCACCCGGCGCTGATGATGGACTCGCCGGCGATCCCGCCCGAGTTGAAGCGGGCGGGTGAGAGCTGGTTGGAGTGGGTGTAGATGGGCCAGCTGCGGTTGTAGAGGTTGAAGGCGGGACGCTCGGCGATCAGGTCCATGTGGGCCTCGTAGTAGGCGTCGAGGGTGCCGACGTCACGCCAGTACCCCTGGTCGCGGGTGGTCTCGCCGGGCACGTGGTTGGCGCTGAAGTCGTACAGGTGCGCCTCGCCCCGGCTGGTGAGCTGGGGCAGGATCGAGCCGCCCATGTCGTGCAGCGAGCCCTCGTCCTCGGCATCCCGCTGGAGCGCCTCGATCAGCGCCTTCGTGGTGAAGACGTAGTTGCCCATCGAGGCGAACACGGACTCCGGGTCGTCGGGCAGGCCCGGCGGGTCGGCGGGCTTCTCCAGGAAGCGTTGGACGGTCTGGCCGTCAGAGCCCGGTGTGATCACGCCGAAGGACGACGACTCCGTGCGCGGTACGCGTATCCCCGCCACCGTCACCCCGGCCCCGCTGTCGATGTGCTGGGCGAGCATCTGCCGCGGGTCCATGCGGTAGACGTGGTCGGCGCCGAACACCACGACGTACTCGGGCCGTTCGTCGTAGATCAGGTTCAGCGACTGGAGGATCGCGTCGGCGCTGCCCAGGTACCAGCGCGGGCCGAGCCGCTGCTGCGCCGGAACCGGTGTGACGTAGTTGCCGAGCAGGCTGGACATCCGCCACGTCGTGGTGATGTGCCGGTCCAGCGAGTGCGACTTGTACTGCGTCAGGACGCAGATGCGCAGGATGTCGCCGTTGACGAGATTGGAAAGAACGAAGTCGACGAGACGGTAGGTGCCGCCGAAGGTGACCGCGGGTTTCGCACGGTCCGCGGTCAGGGGCATCAGACGCTTCCCCTCACCGCCCGCCAGAACGATTCCGAGCACCGAAGGCCCTCCACGACGCATGGCCGCTCCCCTCACCCTGGTTGACCCATGCCTGCCCCTGAGCCGGTCGCACTAAGCCTGTTCGAGGATCTCCGAGCTGTGTCTCCCCTGTACTAGGCCTGTTTGAGGATCTCCTCGTACAGCCGGACCGTGCGCCGCGCCACCGCGTCCCAGCCGAACTCGGCCACCGCGCGCTCCCGTCCGGCCTCGCCCATCCGCCGGGCCGCCTCCGGATCGTCGAGCACCGAGTCCAGCGCCCGCGCGAGGCCCCCCTCGAAGTCGTCGTCCACGGGCACCAGTACGCCGGTCTCCCCGTCCGCCACGACCTCGGGAATGCCGCCGACCCGCGAGGCCACGACGGGCGTGCCGCAGGCCATCGCCTCCAGGTTGACGATGCCGAGGGGCTCGTACACCGAGGGGCAGACGAACACGGACGCCCGGGTGAGGAGTTGGATCACCTCCGGGCGCGGCAGCATCCGCGGGATCCAGTGCACGCCGTCGCGCGCACGGCTCAGCTCTTCGAAGAGGTCACGGAACTCGCGGTCGATCTCCGGGGTGTCGGGCGCGCCCGCGCACAGGACGACCTGCGCCGCCGGGTCGATGTCCCGTACCGCGCGCAGCAGATGGGGGACGCCCTTCTGGCGGGTGATGCGGCCGACGAACAGCACATACGGGCGGCTCGGGTCGATGCCGACGCGGGTGAGGGCCTCCGTGCCGTGGTCGGGCCGGTAGAGGGCGGTGTCGATGCCGTTGTGCACGACGTGGACCCGGTCCGGGTCCAGGGCGGGGTAACAGCCGAGGATGTCCTCGCGCATGGCGCCGGACACCGCGATCACCGCGTCGGCCGCCCCGATCGCGGTGCGCTCGGCCCAGCCGGACAGCGCGTATCCACCGCCGAGTTGCTCGGCCTTCCAGGGGCGCAGCGGCTCCAGCGAGTGGGCCGTCAGCACGTGCGGGATGCCGTACAGGAGCTTCGCGAAGTGGCCGGCGAGGTTCGCGTACCAGGTGTGCGAGTGGACGAGTTCGCGCCCCTCGACGGCGGCGGCGATCGACAGGTCCGTGGAGAAGGTGCGCAGCGCGTCGTTGGCGCCGTCGAGGGCGGACCAGGAGCGGTGGCGTACGACGCCCTCCGCGCGGCCCTCACCCCAGCAGTGCACGTCGAGGTCGACGAGGGTCCGCAACTCCCGGGCGAGGAACTCGACATGGACCCCCGCGCCGCCGTACACGTCCGGGGGATACTCCCGGGTCAGCAGTCCCACTCGCACCCGCAACCCCCTGTCTCAGCTGGTTCCCTCATGGTCACCCAGATGGGTCGCGTGGGGAAGAGCGCGGGGGTCGTGTGAAGCAACAGTCGCCGCAGACGCCTCCGCCCGGCACCCGGTAGTACAGGCAGCAGCTGCGGCGACGGAAGGCGGTGCCGGTGCGGATGCCGGATCCGGCGAGAAGGGGGTGGTCGAAGAGTTCGGCGGTCAGGGAGCAGGCTCTGGTGCCGACGTCCGTACGGCCGTTCGCCCGCGCCCAGCCGTCCAGCTCCCGGGCCGCCCCCGCGAGCGCGGATCCGGCGTTGCCCCACAGCAGGCCCGCCGCGACCCGGTAGCGGGCCTGCACTGCCGCCGTCAGCGGCCGGAGGTGGGCGTCCAGCACGGCCTGGGCGACGGTCGCAGCGTCTCCCGGCAGCGGGCGTACCTCCGGCAGCCACAGGTCGTCGGGGGCGGTGCCGCCGGCGTCCCAGCGCAGCAGGCCCGGGTCGAGGTCGGGGATCCCGCCGTACAGGGCGGCGCACCCGAGCGCCACCGACCAGAGCCGGGCCGCGAGCGCCTGGTGCGCGACGGACGCCCCGACGCGCACTTCGGCAGCGCGGAGGCTCCTCGTCACCGTGCGAACGCGGAAACTCAGGGAATCTCCGTGAACGTCCGTTGCCCGATTCGCGTAGGTCTCGCCGAGCGTCGGCAGCGTCGCCGACGGCCCGGACGGCGCTCCGGCCCTTCCTGGGGCCGTACGCAGGACGAAGAAGCCGCCGAGCGGGCGGAGGGCGGCGAGGTCGGAGTCGAGGTCGAAGTCCACGACCAGCAGTAGTACCAAGAGCGGTAGGAGCGGTGATCAGCCGGTTGCCCTCCGTGTCACCCACCCTGGGGAGGAGCGTCCTCCTTTCGTACTCCATCGGCAGTAGGACCGATTGCCTGCTCAGGTACGACGACGGGAAGAGATCGACACGGCAGGCTGTTGGCCATGAGAGCCGACCGTTCGCCGCGCCGGGCCCAGCGCCCCCGCCTCACGCAGAGGAGCTGCCCATGAGTGCCCTCGCGTTGTCCGTGGTCCTGTCGCTCGTCTCGGCCGTGGCGTACGCGGGCGGGGCGATCGTGCAGGAGCAGGTCGCGGCGTCCTCCCCCGACGAACAGTTCGCGCCGCTGCGTCGGCCGAGCTGGTGGGCGGCCGTGGCGCTGAACGGCCTCGGCGGAATCCTCCACGTGGTGGCGCTCGCCTACGGACCGCTGAGCCTGGTGCAGCCGCTGGGCGCGCTGACCATCGTCTTCGCGCTGCCCATGGCCGCCCTGTTCGTCGGCCGCAAGGCCGGTGCCACGGCCTGGCGGGGCGCGATCATGGCGACGGTGGGGCTCGCGGGCCTGCTCTCCCTGGTCGGCGCGTCCCACGCGCAGTCGCTCAGCACGGCCCAGCGGGTGGCCGCGGCCGTGGTCACCGGTGGCGCGGTGCTGGCGCTGATGGTGGCCGCCCGGGCGGCGCACCGGCACCCGGCGGTGCGCAGTGTGCTGCTGGCCACCGCGTCCGGTATCGCGTTCGGTATGTCCTCGGTGTTCACCAAGACGGTCGCGGTCGACTGGACCGGCGGGGTGGCGGCGGGCGACCTGCCCTCCCTGGCCGTGATCGGCGTCCTGGCCACGGCCGGCATGCTGCTGTCGCAGGCCTCCTACCGGGGCGCCGGCCTCGCGGCTCCGCTGGCCACGCTGACGGTCGTGAACCCTGTGGTGGCTGCCGCGGTGGGCATCACGATGTTCGGCGAAACCTTCCGCTACGGCACCACGGGCACCGCGCTCGCCCTGAGCTGCGGAGTGGTGGCGGCCGGCGGCCTGATCCTGCTGACGACCGAGCGCCTCACGCGCACGGCGGAGGTGACGGTACCCGCGCAGACCGAGGCACTGCCCGCGCAGGGGACCGGGACGGTGCCCGCACAGCGGACCGAGACGATGGCGGTCGTCGATCCGGTCATGGCGGAGGAACTGCCGGCCGAGGAACTCCTCCTCGCGGAGCTTCCGGAGCTTCCGGAGATGCCGGAGATGCCGGAAATGCCGGAGATCCCGGCAACTCCCGAGCAGGCGGTCGCCGCCCTGCGGGAGGACGGCCCTGAGCTGGTTTCCCAGCTCCCCGGCTCCGACGGCGGACCGCGGAAGGAGCCGCAGCGCTACTACGGCTCCTTCTACGGCGGCCCGATCATCCCGATGCCCGTCCTGGACCTGCATCGCACGCGCGTCAAATCCTGACGCCACCGTCCCGTAGATACGCCACCGGGTCGACGTCCGTACCGAAGCCGGGCCCCGTCCGCACCTCGAAGTGCAGATGCGGGCCCGTGGTGTTGCCCGTGGAGCCCGAGCGGCCGATGCGCAGGCCCGCGCCCACCGACTGCCCGGTCTTCACGGAGATCGCCGAGAGGTGCGCGTACTGGGTGTAGCGGCCGTCGGCGTGCCGGATGACCACCTGGTAGCCGAAGGATCCGCCCCAGCCGGCGCTGACGACCCGCCCCGGCGCGACCGCCTTGACGGTCGTACCGGTGGGCACGGGGAAGTCGACACCGGTGTGGTACCCCTTCGACCAGGAGGAGCCCGCCGCATGGTACGAGGTGCCCATGGCCGCATGGACCGGGGCGACGAGGGAGTGACCGCTCGCGCTGGTCGTCCCGGCGCTGTCCGAAGACGACTTCTCCGTGGCGGGCTTGGGCGTGGTGTGCGGCGTCGTAGTGGTGGCGGCGGCCTTGGCGCGCAGGTTCAGCCGCTGGCCGGGCAGGATCAGGTCGGGGTCGTCTCCGACGGTCGTGCGGTTGGCGGTGTACAGCCCATGCCAACCGCCCTTGACATGCTGGTCCTCGGCGATCCCGGAGAGCGTGTCACCGCGCACCACCGTGTACATCTCGGCCGTGCCGGCCCGTGACTGGGGCGTGGTCTGCGGCCGCACGTCCTGCACGGAGGTCTGCGCGGAAGCATGGGTGGAGGTCTGCGCGGAAGCATGGGTGGAGGTCTGCTCGGAGGCATGCGTGGAGGTCCGCGTCGAGGTCTGCGCGGACGTCTGCGCGGAACTCTTGGCGGTCCGGGTCGTGGTGGTGCCGGCGGGGTGGATGGCGGGTGTGTCGCCGCCCCGGGTGAGCCCGGCTCGTACCGAGCACACCGGCCAGGCGCCGGGGCCCTGCCTCTTCAGCACCTTCTCCGCGACGGCGATCTGCTGGTCCTTGGTGGCCAGATCCGCCCGCCGCGCGTACGCCGTGCCCCCGTACGCCTCCCAGGTGGACTGGGTGAACTGCAGTCCGCCGTAGTAGCCGTTGCCGGTGTTGATGCTCCAGTTGTGGCTCGACTCGCACGCCGCGACCTTGTTCCAGGTGTCCACGTCGGCCGCCTGGGCGGTGCCGGCGCCGATGAGCGGGATCGCGATTCCGGCGCTGCCCGCCGTGACGGTGAGTGAGGCACGGTTGATCCTGTTCGGCTGATACCGGCGGTGCCGGCCGCGTACGGCCATGGAGAGCCCCCTCGTGCGTCAGGAGGGCCAAAAGTAAGCGCCCCGAACAGGCCATGACAAGGCAGCAATCAGCCGCCGTGTCACGCAAGGGACAGGGAATCCATCCGAGTTGCCGAACGGGTGAGGCAGGTGGGGGTTCCGCCGCGTATCTGCGTACGCAGCAGGGAACAGCCCGGACGTGCGGTCGGCGTACCGGAACGTCAGGATGGTCGGTGCGGCAATACTGGCGGACACGACCGGCACGACCGATATCAGGATCCTGAGGAGCCAACCGTATGAGCACTACAGCCCAGATCGGCGTCACGGGTCTCGCGGTCATGGGACGCAACCTCGCCCGCAACTTCGCGCGCAACGGCTACACGGTCGCGGTGCACAACCGGACAGCGGCGCGCATGCACGCCCTGGTCGAGGAGTTCGGGCACGAGGGAGAGTTCGTCCCGGCCGAGACCGCCAAGGACTTCGTCGCGGCGCTGGAGCGGCCGCGTCGTCTGGTCATCATGGTGAAGGCCGGCGAGCCGACGGACGCGGTGATCGAGGAGTTCGCCCCGCTCCTGGAGCCCGGTGACATGATCATCGACGGTGGCAACGCGCACTTCGCGGACACCCGCCGCCGGGAGCGCGCACTGCGCGAGCAGGGCATCCACTTCGTCGGTACGGGCGTCTCCGGCGGCGAGGAGGGCGCGCTGCACGGACCGAGCATCATGCCGGGCGGTTCGAAGGAGTCGTACGAGTCCCTCGGCCCCATGCTGGAGAAGATCTCCGCGAAGGCGAAGGACGGGGCGCCGTGCGTGACGCATGTGGGTCCCGACGGCGCCGGGCACTTCGTGAAGATGGTCCACAACGGCATCGAGTACGCCGACATGCAGCTGATCGGTGAGGCGTACCAGCTGCTGCGCGATGTCGCCGGGTACTCCCCCGCGCAGATCGCCGACATCTTCCGCACGTGGAACACGGGCCGGCTCGATTCGTACCTGATCGAGATCACGGCGGAGGTTCTGTCGCATGTGGACGCGGCGACGGGCAAGCCCTTCGTGGACGTCGTCCAGGACCAGGCCGAGCAGAAGGGCACCGGCCGCTGGACGGTCCAGATCGCCCTGGACCTGGGCGTGCCGGTGTCCGGCATCGCCGAGGCGGTCTTCGCGCGCTCCCTGTCCGGGCACAGCGCGCTGCGCGAGGCGTCGCGGGGGCTGGCCGGGCCGAAGGCCTCGGCGCTGTCGGAGACCGAGGCGGCGGCCTTCGCGGACCGGGTGGAGCAGGCCCTGTACGCGTCGAAGATCGTGTCGTACACGCAGGGCTTCCACGAGATCGCGGCGGGCAGCGAGGAGTACGACTGGGACATCGACCTCGGCGCGGTCTCCTCGATCTGGCGGGGCGGCTGCATCATCCGCGCGGCGTTCCTGGACCGCATCCGTGCCGCGTACGACGCCCGGCCGGACCTGCCGAGCCTGCTGTCCGACGACACCTTCGCACAGGAGATCGGAGCCGCCCAGGACGACTGGCGCGAGGTCCTGATCGCCGCGACCCGCGAGGGCGTCCCGACGCCCGGCTTCGCCGCGGCCCTCGCCTACTACGACGCCCTGCGTGCCGAGCGGCTGCCGGCGGCCCTCACGCAGGGTCAGCGGGACTTCTTCGGTGCGCACACCTACCGGCGGGTGGACCGGGAGGGCTCGTTCCACACCCTGTGGGGCGGGGACCGGTCGGAGGTGGAGGCGTAGGGCAGGACGGCCGCTTGAGACGGCGGGCGACCCAGGTGGTCGACCACTGAGACGGCGGGCGACCCGAGCGGTCGCCCGCCGTCGGCATGTCGGCTTCGGCGTCAGTCGCCGAGTGCGAGCCGGGTGCCGAACGCGCCGACGACCGTGCCGGTGACCCGGTCGAGCAGGCGCCGGGCGGAGCCGCGCCGCAGACGGGTCGTGGGCAGGGCGCCTCTCCGGCGGCGTACTCAGGTGTCACGTCAGGGGCGGTCCCGGTTCGGGGGTCGGTACGGGCTCCGGCCCCGGGGGGATCGGGGACGGAGAGGGTTCCGGAGGCGGGCCCGGGGTCGGCGGCGGTACCGGTCCGGGGGTCGGCGGCGGAGGCTGTCCGGGGTCCGGGGGCGGGCCCGGAGCCGGGGGCGGTGTCGGTCCGGGGGCCGGGGGCGGAGTCGGGATGGGAGGCTGGGCGGGATCCGGGGTCGGAGGCTGTACGGGGTCCGGGTACGGCTCCGGGTGCCGCGGGTCGGGGCCCGGCGTCGGTCCGGGTGGGACGGGGTCGGGATGGGGATTCGTCATGGCGTCCTCCGGCCAGTCGATGAACCTTGGCTCTGGACTAATCCCCGCGTACCCGGGGCCCGCGCCGCCACTCACCCCCGGGCGTCACCACGGGAGCCCAGCCGGCCTCATCCGACGAGCGGCCTCCGGCTCGGGGGCGCGATGTACAGCCTGGGGCTGTTGTGTACGGCAGGCAGCCCGAGGCGGTTGTGTACGGCAGGCAGCATGAGTCGGTTGTCTAGGGCAGGCAGCCCGAGGCGGTTGTGTGCGGCAGGCAGCACGAGGGGACGGTGTACGGTCGGCAGCCCGAGGCCCGCCTCCGGGCTCACCCGCGCCAGGCCGCCTCCGCGCCCGCCGCCAGGCCCGGGCGGGGGCTGGCGAGTACCGGTATCGGGGTGGTCGTCAGGTGCTGGGCCGGGGCCATCGAGGCCTGGGCCAGGACGATCGCGTCGGCGTCGGTGACCGCATCTGCCGCGGCTGCCACCAGGCGGACATAGGCCCCGCTGTCGCCCGCCTCGAAGCGGGCCCACGCGCCGTCGACCAGGATGCTGCGGACCATGACGGGACGGGTGGCTCGGCGGGCCTCCTCCTCGATCAGCGCCGCCGTCGGGGCGTGCGTGCTCTCCAGGGCGGCGAGGACGACGACACGCGCCCCCGCCGCCACCGCGGCCGCCGCCATCGGGCGGTCGACGCGCAGGACCGGGACACCGGCCTCCGCCGCGTACGCCTCCGCGACGCCGCCGATGGTCGAGCAGGTGCACAGCACCGCCCGCGCGCCGCCGGCGACGGCCCGGTCGACGGCGGCGCGTACGTCCGCCGCCACGGCGTCCGGTCCCGCCGCACGGGCCCGGTCCAGCAGGGACTCGTCGACGAAGTGCCGCAGCTCCAGGTCCGGATGGCCCTCGTCGCGCAAGGCGTCGAAAACCGGGACGTGGACGGGTGACGTGTGCAGGAGAGCGAGCATGAGCGGTGTCAGAACCTGCCGGGGTGCGAGATCAGCCAGTCCTTCGCCGCCCGCAGCAGCTCGGGGTCGGCTGCCGGGGCCTCGTCCGGGTGGCGTTCGGCCCACTTCACGACGTACGGGCACAGGGGCGCAACCGGGACTCCCTCGCGCGCGGCGATGGCGTAGAGCTCACGGGCAAGCGAGCCCGCGATGCCCTTTCCCTCGTGGGCCGGTTCGACGATGGTGTGCACCGGAACCACAGCCCGCCCGGGGGATTCGAGCACGAAGTACTCGATGTGACCGACCACCTCGCCGTCCACGCCCAACGCCTCCAGGCGTCCGCCCGGACGGTCGTCACGGATCTCGATGTCGCCCATGGATACTCCCTCGAAGAGCAGTCGAACGGTTCGTCGGTCAGGCGCCGACCGCCTGCGGGCTG
This sequence comes from Streptomyces sp. NPDC001315, assembly GCF_042896175.1. Lineage (NCBI taxonomy): Bacteria > Bacillati > Actinomycetota > Actinomycetes > Kitasatosporales > Streptomycetaceae > Streptomyces > Streptomyces sp. NPDC001315. The sequence goes on from NZ_JBIAWZ010000015.1 coordinate 99,354, forward strand.
CGCTCCTGGTCCGAGCCCGGCACGGGTTCCGACGGGTCCGTGCCCAGGGCCACGATCCGGTTGTCGCCGTCCACGTGCACGACTCGGGGGCGCAGGGTCCGGGCCTCGGCGTCGGTGACCTGAGCGTAGCTGATGATGATCACCAGGTCTCCGGGGTGCACCAGGTGGGCCGCGGCCCCGTTGATCCCGACGACCCCGGAGCCGCGTTCGCCCTCGATGACGTACGTCTCGAGCCGGGCGCCATTGGTGACGTCGACGATGTGGACAAGCTCGCCGGGCAGCAGGTCGGCGGCGTCCAGGAGGTCGGCGTCGATGGTCACCGATCCCACGTAGTGCAGGTCGGCTTGGGTGACGGTGGCTCGGTGGATCTTGGACTTGAACATGGTACGAAGCACGGAGATACTCCCGATTTGTCTGCTCCCTGCCTGCTTCTGCAGGTCAAGGGCGGTATCCGGAGGCTACATCGGTTCACATGCCTGGTCAGCCATCCCCAGGTGTTTGCGTACTCATCGCAGGAAGGACGCCGCCGGCAAACAGGGCGAAGCCCCGGTCGGCAGAGACAAAGCCGACCGGGGTGTCTGCTCACTGTCAGCTACGACCAGGTGGGTAGGCGGTCGGCATGCCCCGCCGTGCCTGAGTCGACCCGGCCGCTCGGGCGGCCGCGCTGGCAGCCAGGGCGAGCAGAAGAGCCAGCGCGCCGGTGATGACGTTGTTCACGATCGTCTTCGTCGTACTGACGTTACCCGCGACCACCCAGGGAGAGATGATGGCCCACACACCCAGGGCACAGGATGCCCACGCCATGCTGTGGGTGCGTTCGTAGGCACGTCCGAATCCGCCGCTCATCAGGACCGCGAAGGCGATACCGGTGAGCAGGTTGGTGACCGCCAGCGTCGACAGGTTGTTGAAGCCGGTTATCCACGGCGATGCCGCGAGGTACAGACCGGTCAGCAGCGCCATGGTCTCGATGGCCTGGCCTTTCGGCGTGCTCGTGGCACGCTCGGCCATCTCGTGACGAAGGCGCATGTCGACGATGTCCGGATGCGTTTCCATGGACGGGCTGGGAGAAGTTGCCATTGTCTTACCTTCGAAGTGCGGTGTGTGTCCGGGCTTCCCCGAGTACCCGTATCGGGGATCGCAACCGGCCGACGGGCCCGTGTCCCGCATGAAGCGGTCGCCGCGCGTCCGGACCCACGCAGATGTCCGCCACCTCGAGGACCGCTCGGCGATCCGAAACGGTGCGCCAGGTCGCGCTGAAAGCCCTGTCACGTGCGCATGACGAGCCCCTTACTCCAAGTCACTGACGAGAAGGTCCAAGGCTGACTCCTCGTGCAGGGCGATGCCCAGGATCTCCATGGCGGACGCCAGTTCGGAGTCCCAGCAGGCCTCGACGGGAGTACCTGTGAGAGGCAGATGCGGAGCTCCCTGCAGCTGCGTACGTGCTGCGAGGTATTCGTAGTCGGCGGCTGTCATGCGCCAGGGCGTCGCCGCCTCGTACCGGCCCACGACACGGTTGGCCAGAGCGATCCCCGCCCAGTCGAAGTCTCCGTGGTAGGCGAAGACGCAGCCGGCTGCGGCCAGCGTGTCCAGGAGGGTCAGGACGACCGTCGTCGCGTTGCCCGCGGTACAGATCAAGGGTGCGGTGCAGCCGGCGTCCGCTGCGGCCTCCACGACACGCGGGTTCTCGCAGACGTGGACGCGGGTGCGCGGGGGCAGCCGCAGACGCAGGGTGCGTAGTTCGCGCAGGGTCAGATGCGTCTCCAGGTGGTGGTCGGCACGTTCGCAGAGAGTCGTCTCCTGCCATGTGCCGCCGGTCGGGCGCAGGCCGTAGGTGAGGACGGTGCTGGAGACCTCGTCGGGGGTGACCGACGCCCGGCGCCACAGGGCGCGGCGGCCCGGGGCGTCGGTCGGGAACTCGACACCCCGGGCCAGCGCGATACCGCGCAGGACCAGTCGGGCCAGCGGGGTGCCGTCGTCCAGACCGTGCGCCGAGCCCGTGGTGCGTGTGGCGAGTTCGCCGCGGCCCCAGGTGGCCGGCGTGGGGTCGGGGCCGTCGCCGGGGAAGAGGGTCGCGAGGGTCTGGATGGCCTGGCTCACGGTGGTGAGCGCGGGGCCGGACGACGGGCGGGTGAGGGTACCGCTCCGCCGTATCTCCTCCAGCCATCGCCGGGCCCAGGGCTGGTCGGCCAGCGGCGTGCCGGCCAAGGTCGCTTCCGCCGCGGACCACAGGCGGGTGCGTTCGGCCGTCGCCGCGTCGCGGGCCCCGCGGCGGTCCGTCAGAGGTGGGCCCAGTTCCGCCAGCGTCGCGGCGAGGCCCCGTCCGACCGCGCTGGCACGCAGGCGGGTGTCCAGGTCCGGCAGGCGGATCGTGGCGGTGGGGGCGGTGAGCGGCCTGGCCAGGAGGAGGGACAGTGCCTCGCGCTCCCGCGCATCCAGGTGCTCGAGCCTGAGGCTTCCGGCTGGTTGGAGGCCGTTGCGTTCGAGACGGGTGCGTGCCGCCGCCCAGAGGCGGGTGAGACCCGGCCGGGTGAGAAACGCGAGGGTGTCGGCGTCCGGGGAATGTCCGTCGGCTCGCTCGGGTCCCGTCATACCGGCATCAGCCTCCTCTGCCGCCCGTTCCACATGTAGTGCAGCGTCGCCACGCCTCGTACGTGCGGGTCGCGCAGGCACTCGTAGATGTGCAGCGAAGGCACGTCGGGCCAGTTGCCGATCAGGCGTTCGCTGGTGAGGACGAAGTCCAGGTCCAGGTCGACCAGGATGCGGCCGAGACGGGCATGGGTGGGCTCGTCGACCTTGGCGAACGCGTCGTCCAGGAGGATCAGACGGGGCGCGTGCGGGGCCGACTCCGCGAGGCTCGTGAAGTGGGCGGCCGCGGCGGCGAAGAGGACCAGATACGACAGGACGCGTTGCTCGCCCTGGCTGAGCCCTGTGCGGCCGGAGAGCTTGCGGCGGCTGCCGGGGGCGGCGTCGTTCACGACCCAGGGGGTGAAGGTGAACCAGTCGCGGTAGTCGAGGGCGGTGCGCAGGTGGGCCGCGTAGCCCGCGCCCGGGTCGGCGCGGCGGGCGTCCTCGATGCGGCGCTGGAGTACGTCGCGGAGCTGCTCGGACTGTACGCGGGTGCGCAGTCCCGAGGGGCTGCGCAGGAGGTCGACGGCCGCCTTGACGTCGGCTTCCACGCCGTCGGCCAGCTTCCAGTCGAGGGTGACCCCCAGGCCGTGGGAGGTGCGGACCGTGGACAGGGTGGCGTTCAGGGCGGTCACCAGGGCGCCCGCGGCCAGGACCTGGGTGGACAGGTGGTCACCCAGCTCTCCCGTCAGGAATCGCTGGAACACCTCGCGCTCGCGCTCCGTCAGCCGTTCCCGGGCCGCGGCCGCCTGGGCGGCGATGCGCTCGCCCACCGCGGCGATGTCGTGCGGTCCGTGGTCGTCGACGAGGCGGCAGACCTTGATGCCGTCATGCTCCTCGAGCGTGGCGTCGTAGCCCCCGGAGAGCTGGTCGCGCAGCTCCGTATGACGGTTGAGGAGGGTGGTGTCCGAGATGTCGTGTCGCTCCGTGTCCAGGCGGCTCTGCACGGACTCCACCAGTCGGCGCAAGGCCTTGGTGCGGTCGCGTGCGTCGTCCGCCGTGGAGTCGGCTGCCCCGCCCTCCGTCGGAACGTCGAGGCCCGCGCCTCTGCTCACGCCCGGCAAGGACAGCCCCGCACGCAGTCGCCTGCCGCTCGCGAGCGCCTCGCCCTCCTGCGTGGCCAGCGCCTCGCGCCGTACCCTCTCGTCCTCCTCCGCGCGCACGCGATCATCGTGTGCGGCGCTGATGTCCCGCTGAAGGCCGGGGAGTTGGCGTCGTACAGCCTCCAGGTGACGCTTCGCGTCGTCCTCGCGGGCGAGGATCTCCTGCTCTGTCGCTCCCAGGGCCTCCTCCAGGCCCCGGACCGTGCGGCGGGCGGCGTCCAGGCGGGCGAGCGGCTCGGCGTAGTCGGACTGCGCTTCCCGGCAGGCCGTCAGAGCGCGCTCAAAGCCCTCGCGGGCCTGGCGATGGCCGTCGGCGGAGGAGACGACCGCGCGCAGGCGTCGGCGCAGTCGTTCCGTGCCCGTGCCGAGGCGGTCGAGGGCGAGATGTACGGAGTCGAGTGCGGTCGGGTCGACCGGGAGGTCGTTCGCGCTCGCGGTCGCCTCGGTGTCACGCCGGGCGGCGACCGCGCGGGCGCGCGCCTGCTCCGCCTCGCGGGCGGCCGCGGACGCCTTGCCGGCCAGCACCTGTGCGGTGCGCTCGGCCTCGGCCGCGCGGGCCCACGCGTCGGTCAGCCGCCGTGCGGTGGGCGGGTGGCTCAGCGTGTCGGCCACCTGCCTTCGGTGCTCCGTCAGGATCCGCAGACCGCTCTCCTGCTCGGTCAACCTCTCCTGTACGTCGCCGAGTTGCCGGTCGAGTTCGGCCAGGGCCCGGCGGCGGGTCTCGGCGCGCACCTGCGCCCCGACGTACTCGGCGGTCTGCTTGGTGTGGCGACCGCGGGCGACGCCCAGCTGCCAGGAACCGTCGGTGCCGATCGCGGAGTCCGCCGTCGAGCCCGGGACCACCTCGGTGACCAGGGCCACCGCCCGCAGCGCGCTGTCGACCTGCTCGGCCGTCACTCCGCTGTCCGGCGCCGCGACCGGGCGCAGTACCTCGGCGAGCGTGGGGCCGGCAGGTGGCGCGCCGGGGGTGAGGAGGGTGTCCCGGGTGGCCGGGTCCAGGACGGTGCCGTCGGCGCACATCCAGGCGTCGAGCAGGCCGCTCGCCTCGAGCGCGGCTTCCAGGCCTGCCCGGACCGCCGCCTCCACGTCCTCGGCGAAGTCGACGAGGCGGTACAGGGGTGCGCCGGTACCGGGTGTGCGCGGTGCTTCGCGGTGCGGCGGGGGCAGGGGCGCGGGGTCGGTGCGGCGTTCCCAGTCGTGCCGTTCAGCCTGCAGCCGGTTCTGTTCGGCGGCCAGTTCGCGGATCGTCACAGCACGCGCGTCGCGCTGCTCGCCCAGCTCCGCCAACCACGGGTCGACGGCCGACCGGGCGGTGTCGGCCACCTCGTCGGGGGCGTGGGCGGGCAGCGGGCCGTCCGTGGGGTCGTGAGCGGTCAGGGCTCGGACGCTGTCGAGGGACACGCCGGTGAGGCTCTGCAGTCGCTCGGTCCAGGTCCGGACGGCGTCGGAGTACGCCACCCCCTCGCGCGCCGTGTCCTCCCGGCGGCGTCCGGCCCGCGAACGTGCCTCTTCCGCCTGCTCCTCCAGGCGCTCCCGGGCGGCATCGGCCTCGTTCGCCTCTCGCTGGGCGCGACGCGACTGTTCCATGAGCGCGACCAGGTCGGTCACGGCTCGGGCCCGGTTCCTGATCACCGGCCCCGCGGCGTCCAGTTGCGTGTCCCAGCTGTGCAGGGCGCCCGCGCAGGCCTCCGTGTCGAGGGCCAGCACCTCGCCATGGCGGACGAAGTGGAAGTCGCCGTCGGGGGCCGCCAGTTCGACCGCCGCCGCGGCCGTGACCGGGCTGACCGGAACCACCGCGGGTTCTCCCAAGTGCACGGGGTCGAGCCCGGACCTCTCGGCCTCCCGCAGCAACTCGCCGTACGCCGTGCCGAGTTCCGCCAACTCGTCGCTGAGCCTTCCGCCGTCGTCGGTGAGACGGCGCCCTGCCTCTTCCTGGCTGCTGTGGGCCTGACGCAGGGCTTTGAAGGCGGCCGACGCCGCGCTGTGCAGGGCGGTCACCGTGGCGCGCTTCTCCGCCAGTTCCTGCAGGCCGCGGTAGGCGGCACTGTCATGCAGGGCGGCGAGGTCCGTCTCGGCCGCCTCCTGCTCTGCCTCGAGGGCTTCGAGACGGGCGGCGAGTTCGTCCTCGCTCGTGCGCAGCTCCGCCGCCCTCTTCGCCGCCTCGCCCGCCGCACGCCGGTGCTCCGCCAGCCGATCCAGTTCCCCGCTCACCTGACCGGCCCGGCGGCGCAGCACTCCGTGCAGGTAGCCGCGGTAACCGGTGAGGAAGGTCCGCAGTGCGTCGTCGGTCCGCTCCAGACGCCCGAGGTCGGTTCGTACGGCGTCCAGATCGTCGAGGTTGCGGGCCACCGTCTCCACGATCTCGTCGTCGAGCGCGGGCAGCGTCTCCGCGAGGACGGAGACCAGGCCGCCGGAGTCGATGCGGTCACCGATGGTGGGGCGGCGCAGACGGTGCAGCAGGTGGAGCAGGTTGCGGTAGCGCGCCGGGTCGGTGAGGCCGAACAACTGGCGGGCGACCCGGGCCCGGTGCTCCACCGCGCGGTCGGTGACGTTCTCCGCGCCGATGAGCGACTTGAGCTGGTCGAGGGGAAGCGGCTGGCCCGCGGGGGCCAGCTGCAGCTCCTCGCCCACCCGCAGCGGGGTGACGAAGAAGAACGGCTTGGCCGTCCTGGTCGACCGGGAGGCACGGACGGCCGCCCCGAGGGTGAGATGGTGGTCGTCGCCCTCCTCGTCCGTCCGCACGAACTCCACCCACAGATACCCCAGTCGGTTGGTCTGCTCGAAGCCGTCGAGCATCAGCCACAGGAGGGTGGTCCGGCCCGTCCCGGTGGCGTCCAGGGCGCGGGCGTCCCCGTCGAGGAGGTACGGCAGCAGCATCTCCAGGGCCTTGGACTTGCCCGCGCCGTTCTTGCCGCGCAGCAGCAGGCGGCCGTCGCCGAAGGAGAACTCCTGCTCGTCGTACTGCCAGACGTTCCGGATGCCGGCGCGGTGCAGGCGGTAACGGTGCGGGGACGGGAGGCTGTTCACCGGGGCGGCTCCTCGGTCGCATGGTCCGCTGCGGACTGTTCGGCAGGGGAGTTGACGGCCACCCTGGTGGCGAACCGGGCAGCGGCGGCGAGCAGCACCCAACCGCCACCGTCCGGCCCGCGGGCGCCCGAGACGTCCGTGACGGGCCGGCCGTCCGGCGCGGCGTCCTCGTATCCCTCGGGCAGACCGTGGCCGTCGGCGCGTACCGGGCCGGCGGGCGCCACCAGGCGCATCCGGACGAGGAGGCCGAGTACGGCGGTGAGCAGGCCGTCCCGGTCCTCCAGGAGGCCGCGCTGCCAGGTGCCGCGCCGGCCGTACTCCTCGATCAGTTCGTCGAGCAGTTCGGGCAGCAGCCCGTCCGGGACGGGCACGCCGATGACCAGCCGCCCGCCGACCGCGGGGTGACCCGGATCCTCCGGGCGCAGTCGGCCGACCAGCCGTTCCACCAGCAGCAGCGCGGCCTGGGCGACGGTGCCGGTGCCGGGCAGGTGCAAATCGGTGAGTTCGTCGTCCGGGTCGACGAGGGCGATGCCCTCGGCGCGGATCTCGGCCTCCAGACCCAGCAGTTCGGAGAAGGCCTGGGACTCGCGCCGCTGCCGGGTCCGCAGCCATTCGCGCTCGGCGCCGGTGAGGTCGTCGAGGTGGACGACGGGAGTCTCGACGAGGCGCCTGCGGACGTACGTACGCGGGCCGCCGAAGCCGGGGTCGGCCGCGCGGCGTACGAGGTCCGCTCCGTCGCGGCTCTGGGCCAGCGGGCCGGCCACGACCGCGCGGGCGATCTCGCGGTCCACGGTCAGCAGCGCCTCACCGCCCCGCTCCTCGGCGACGGCCGCGACGTGGCCCTCGGTCTCCGCCAGGACGCCCCAGTCGACGAGTTGCCGCAGTGCGGCGGCGAGCGTGCGGCGTTCCGCCTGCCGCCCGGTGTCGCTGATCTCGATCCCGGCGTCCACCGCCGCGGCCCGCAGGTCGGCGACGAGCTGGGACAGCAGGAGCTGTTCCGGGGCGGTGACGAGGACCGAGAGGGCCAGCGTCAGGTAGGCGTACGTCCGTGGAGTGAACGGTGTGCCGGTGGACGGCCGTTCCAGGCGGTGGCCCGAGCCGGGGCCGAGGCCCGCCTTGAACAGGCGGGCGTACGACGCCTCGACCAGGAGCCGGTAGCCGAACACCTGCTGGAAGCGCTGGGCCAGCCAGTCGGCGTGCCGCCGGATCAGCGGGAAAGTGTCGTTGTACGGGCCGTCGCAGGTGACCAAGGGGTGGGCCAGCAGCAGGCGGGCGGCGGTGCGCCGCTCGGCGGCCAGGGCGACGTCGTGTGCGGAGGGCAGGGTCATCAGGCGCTCGCCTCCTCGGCGGCGGGCTTCGCGGCGCTCTCGACGACCAGGGTGAGGTCGTCCGCCGTCAGGTCGCCGTCCACGGAGCGCAGGAGTGTGTGCCGGCCCGGAGTGCGCCACGCCGTCAGCCTGATGCCCAGGTCGGCGTCGCTCACCTGCGCGCCGTCGAGCAGGAAGGCACCGGCGCCGGTGTCGCCCTTGTGCAGTTGGGCGTTGCCGAGGGCGGTGGTGAGGAGCTCCAGCAGCAGTCGCATGGCCGCTGAACCCAGCTTGACCTGCTCGAACCGGCCGGAGGCGCTGCGTAGCTCGGCGGCCGCGGCGTGGCGGGCGGCGGCCTGTTCGCGCGCCGCCTCCATGAGACGGTGCTTCTGCTCGCCGTGGTCCTCCACGGCCGCGGCCCGCCCGCGCGGGGCCCGGCTGCCGCGCTCGCGCAACGCCACCGGTACGTCCACGACGGGTCCGGTCCACCAGCTCACGTACGCCGGTACGGAGAGGTCGGGATCCGGTGCGACCCCCATGTGCCGTGCTCCGTAGAGTCCGAAGGCGGCGACCGCGATGTCGTGGGCCTCCTCCGGTTCCGCGGCGTCGAACCAGGCCGCGAGCCTGAGCAGGTCCTTGCGGCGGGACATCTCCCCGGACGCCGAACGCAGCATCCGTTTGGCGTTGGCGAGCAGTGACTGCAGGGCGCGCAGGGTCGCGTCCCGGAGCTGGTCGACCTGGCTGCCGTGCCCGTCGGCGTCGGCGAACCAGTCGCGCAGCCCCTCCCAGTCCGCGAGGTCCCGCCCCCGGCTGCGCTGCACGCGCGTCTCGGGCAGCGCGTCGGACAGTGCTCCGAGGCCTGCCGCGTGTGCGTCGATGCGGCCCAGCAGGGTGGGCAGGTGGGGCCAGACGACCCGCAGGTGTGTGGCGATGCGCGGGGCGCGGAAGGACACGTCCTCGGTGATCGCCTCCACATAGTCGAGCAGCAGCTCCTTGAACCCCTGGTACTCGGCTCCGTCGAGGTCGTAGCGGGCGAGCACCTGGCCCAGGTAGGCGTAGAAGTCCCTTACCGACTCGGCGAATTCGGCGAACTGCACGAAGAGGGTGCTGATCTTCTCCAGCGCCTGCTGCGGGTCCACTCCGCCCGGCGCGGCTGCCATGGCTGCGATCTCGCGCAGGCCCCGGTCGACGAGCGTGAGCAGCTCGCTGCTGACCTCGCGCGCGGCGTCCGCTCCGGCCAGCACCTCGTCCGCGTCGCGCTGCACGCGCTCCCCCAGCTTGGACAGCTGGTAGCGGGACCGGGAGCGCTGGTACTCGGTGATGCTGCTCGCTCTGACCGTGTGCGTGCTGCGCAGCAGATTGCCCCAGCGCACGAGCTGTTCGAGCCGGGCGGTGAGGGTCTCCGCGTCGAGCCCTGCCGCCGGGTTGCCCGGACTGCCCGCCTGGGCCAGTTTGGCCAGCACGTCGGGTACGGCCAGATCCGCGAGCAGTGTGCCGCAGAACACCCGCATCACCGCGACGTACTCGAGGCGCTCGGGCGCACTGAGACAGGCGTACACGCTCAGCCGGTCCCAGGCCTCGGTGCCGCGCCCCTGATCGGGCAGTTCCTGGCGCAGTTCGTCCCCTTCCATGCCGACGAGCCTACGGACCACCACTGACACTCCGGAGAAAGTCGGGGAAAACCGGCCACCATGGGGGACGAATCCACTTGTTGCCCGATGTGACGATCGTCCGGCCGTGAAGAGTCGATCGTTGACCGAGCTCGTGAGCGAACGCGAGAGCGTGGGAAGCGCCTCGCCGTATTCTCGCTGTGCCGTGGCGGACATGGTCGAGGTTGACCCTCGACCATGTCGAGGGGCCAGAGTTCCGGGTGTGGAGAACGAGATGCGCAGCATTGGGGAGACGGCCCGGGACGGCGGACTGAGCGTGAGTGCGCTCCGTTTCTATGACCGGGCCGGTGTGCTGGTCCCCGCCTGGGTGGACCCGGTCAGCGGCTACCGCTGGTACGAGCCCGAGCAGCTCGAGGAGGTCCGGTTGCTGGCCCGTCTGCGCAGGGCAGGCATGCCCCTGGCGGACATTCGACTCGTCCTGGCCGGCTGGGCCGGCACGGACACGGACCTGGTGCGGGGTCTCCTCGAGGCGCACCTGCGCCGTCTCGAACTGGGGCTGTCCGATGCCCGCAGTGAGTTCTCCACGCTCCGAGCCCTACTCGACCACAGGGAGAACCCCATGGCCTCGCTCCACACCGCCACCACCCGGCTGTCCGTCCCCGCGGCGGAGCTGACCGCCGCGCTGGACGCGGTCCGTTTCGCTGCCGGTACCGACGCGGAGCTGCCGATGCTCGGCGGGATCCTGTTCGACATCGAGGGCGAAGGACTCCATGTCGTGGCCACCGACCGGTACCGGATGGCCGTCGCGCGGGCCCGTGCGACCGGGCACGGCGGCTCTCGCGTGCAGACCGTCGTGCCTCTTCCGCTCGCCGACGCGATGCGGGCCTTGCTGACCGGCGAGGAACCTGTCCGGCTCACGGTGGACGTCGACCGCGTCACGCTGGAGACCGGGGATCGGCAGACGGCCGGGCAGAGCCTCGGCCACGAGTTCCCCGACTACCGTCGCCTTGTCCGCCTCCCGGCCGGTCATCGGGCCCACATCGATACGGTGGCCTTCCGCAAGGCGCTGGAGACCGGTCCCGTCCGCGCGAGCGAGACGCGCAAGCAGGACGACGAGCCCCAGGACCTCAGCGTGCTCAGGGTGACGGAGAACGGGACCGTGATCGTGTGCGACGACGGTGACGACGACCAGAACAACGTCGCCGTCAACCGCGAGTTCCTGCTGCACGCGCTCGCCGCCGGAGCCCGGGACGAGTTGGTCCTGGAGCTGGGCGCTCCCACGGCACCGATCGCCGTCCGCCGCCCCGACGACGAGGACAGTTTCTCGATCCTGATGCCGGTCCGCCTGGAGAACTAGGAGCGTGGGTCAGTAATGGGCGATTGGCCGGTCGGTCGTGATCGGGGTGATTGATTGCGGTCGCCCGGTCGGGCGGCGGGGCCCGGCCTGCTGGGCTGGTCACCCGGTCAGTGCGGTGAGCCCCGCCGTGCCGGCGTGTCGGAAGATCTTGCGGAGGTTGTGGCAGGCGGCCAGCAGCCGCCACTCGCCCCGTGCCCCGTTCTCGCCCCGCAGGAGGAGCTGGCGGCCGTTCTGGCAGGTCATGATCTGGCCGAAGACGGGTTCGACGATGGCCTTGCGGCGGCTGTAGGCGGTCTTGCCGGGCTTGGTCCGCAGCTTGCGGGCCATGCGCTCCTTCAGGGTGGCGTCCTTGGGGATGCGTCCGCGGGGTGCGGGCGGGACCTGCTCGTCGTGCTTGAGTCGGCCGGTGGCCATGAACGTGTCGGTGCCGCAGGACAGTTGGCGCTCTTTGGCTGCTTCCAGGTTCGCCTCCGAGCAGTACCCGGCGTCGACCAGCGCCTGCCGGGGATGAGCGCCGGTGTTGTGCGCGGACTGGTCGAGCATCGTGGTGTAGTTCAGCGCGTCCGACGGGTTCGTCGTCACGTCGGCGGCGGTGATGACCTGGTGCTTGTCGTCCACGACGGCCTGGGCGCTGTAGGCCTGGATGTAGGCGCCGTCGCTGTTCTTCATGATCCGTGAGTCGGGGTCGGTGAAGTTGGCCTGCGCTTTGGGCTTGGGCCGGGCCTTCGCGGCGGCCTCGTCCCCGGCGTCGGTGACGGCCCGCTCGTCGCTGGTGCCGGCGCGTTCCTGCCGACGGCGCTCCTTCTCCTCCGCGTGGCGGCGCGCTTTCTCGGCGGCCTCGGCCTCGATCTGCGCGCGGGCGGCCTGCAGCCTGGCCAGGCGCTTCTCCCGGCGGTCCAGCTCGGCGGGCAGGTCGGTGTCCTTGCCGTCGACACCGAATGCCTCATCCTCGGCGGTGTCGGTGGCCTCGGCGTCGGCCAGCAGAGCGGCGGCCCTGGCCTCCAGTTCGGCAATCTCGGCCTCCACCTGCTCTTCCTTCGTTATCAGCCGGCCGTAGCTCATCGCCTTGTGCTTGGAGGCGCCTGCCTCCAGTTTCGTGCCGTCCAGGGCGACGCGGCCCAGCTTGACCATGCCGAGCCTCATGGCGAGGTGCAGCGACTGGGTGAACAGGTCGGCGAGTGCGTCCAGGTGGCGGCGGCGGAACCGGGCGATCGAGCGGAAGTCCGGGGCCTGGTCGGCGGCCAGGAACCGGAAGGCGACATCGTCGGCGCACTTGCGCTCGATCGCCCGGGCGGAGCGGACGCCGGTGGTGTAGCCGTAGATCAGCAGGCGCACCATCAGCCGCGGGTCGTAGGGCGGGTAGCCGCGCTTCTCGGTGTAGGCCGCCAGGACCGGACCGAGGTCGAGTACATCGTCGACCAGGTCGGCGACGAACCGGGCCAGGTGGTCCTCGGGCAGCCACTCGTCCAGCGACGGCGGCAGCAGCAGGACCTGGTGCGGGTCGAAGGCCCGGAACGTCTTGTCCGCCCCCGCCGGACGGCCCTGCGGTCGCTTCTTCTCGACCGGCTCGACCTCGAACAGCCCATCGCCACCACTCATACCGGCACCATCCCGCATGAATGATCACGAACCGCAGGCAGGTTGCCGGTCACTGAGACACGCTCCCATTGCCGGACTACCATGCCCGAATGCTCGATGAGCTTCGGGAGAAGTTGCGCCCCTTTTGTGTGAAGGCAGTTGAGGAGGGGATACCGGCCGAGGAGGTGGACCGGTGGATCGGCCAGGCCCGGCCTTGCGCGGTCCTTACATCCGGGGGGGACGGGCCGGTCGCAGGCCGGTTCGGCGGGCCGCTGCTGCTGCCCGCGGGGGTTCCGGATCCTGCGCACCCCTACGTGGCGTCCGTCGACCTTGCCGCGCTGCCGGAGGACTCGACGGACCTCCCCCTGCCACCCGCCGGGCGCTTGCTGCTCTTCGCCTCGCCCTGGTACATAAGCGACACCGCCAACCACGGCCAGGCCGTCTATGTCCCGGCCGGCACCCCCGTAGAGGAACGCGACAGGAACGCCTGGCATGACCACGGCATCGAGGGAGGCGCAGAAGCGCATGCCTTCCGTTCCCTCCCGCAGTGCGAGCTGAGAGTCAGGACTGAGCCGGACCTGCCGTACTACTACCTGCCCGATTGGTCCAGCAAGACACTCCCCGGGTTTCCGCACGCCTACGAGCTGACCGAGGTCTGGGGCAGCGCCAGGGACAGGCGGCCTTTCCAAGGGCATCAACTGCAGATCGGAGGATATCCAGACCAGGAAGACTCCGAGGTGGACCCGCTGAATGATCTCGCGTCCCGCGCGGTGCAGCAGGCAGAGCAAGGGTATTGGGGCGGTGGTGAGCCGGTCTCAGGCGCCGTCGAGGACTGGGTGCTGCTCGCCCACTGGGGCCCGTTGCTCCACTATCCGGAGGGCACGGACGTGCAATGGGGAATCCAGCGTGCTGACCTGGCGGCCCGCCGCTTCGACCGCACATTCACCACCGTCTACGGGAATCCCTGACCCGTTCAGCTGCACGAGTGGCCTTGGTCGGATCGAAGCCGTACCGGCGTCCGGAGGCCGCCACGACCTTGGCGACCCGGACGTCGAAGGCGTCAAGTTCTTCCGCCTCGGCCGCGCTGGCGACGAACGCACGCCGGTCGCATGGGACGCCTGGCCGCCCGACCGGGCGACCGGGCGACCGCAATCAATCACCCCGATCACGACCGACCGGCCAATCGCCCGTTACTGACCCACGCTCCTAGTCTGCGCAGGCCGGTTCGATCCTTGTCTCCATCCGCCTGTCCCGGCCCCGCGCCGGTGTCATGGCACCTCATGCCGTACGAGTGCCCTCGCGAAGGGCTCGCCGCTGCGGCGGGCGTACGTCATCCGCTCGCGGACCTCGCGCAGGGTGCGGGGGCGGTACCCGGGCCCGCCGCAGCAGCTCTTGTGGAAGCGGACGCCGGCGTGCAGCAGTACGGACAGCGTCCGCCAGGACGCGGTGTCCCGGCGGCGAGGCGCGGCGAAGGCGGAGCCCACGTGGATCAGCTGCTGCGCGCAGCGGGGGCAGGTCCGCTGCCTGTCCCGGTCGTAGGGCTGCTTGTACGAGGCCCGGCAGGGCAGGCAGACGTAGGAGGTCTTCGCGTGGGCCATGTCAGCAGGGTAGGCGCGGCCTGTGCGGAACTCGAAGGGATTTCGGCGCCGGTCCCGGCCGGGGGCGAGGCCGCCGACCCCGGTCGACGGCCGCCTCCGGGACATGCGTGCGGACGCCCGCCAAGGCACGGCGGGCGTCCTTTCTCCGACTACGCGGCACCCTCCTGCGACTACGCGACCGCCTCCCCCGTCGCCGCGATCTCCATCGCCGCGATCTCCGTCGCGCCGTCGCCGCCGCGCTGTGCGAACTGCGTGCGGTACAGCTCCGCGTAGCGGCCGTCGGCCGCCAAGAGTTCTTCGTGTGTGCCGCGTTCCACGATGTGACCGGACTCGATCACCAGGATCAGGTCCGCCGCACGTACGGTGGACAGACGGTGGGCGATCACGATCGCGGTGCGGTCCGCCAGGGCCTCGGTGAGCGCCTCCTGGACGGCAGCTTCCGAGGTGTTGTCGAGGTGGGCGGTGGCCTCGTCGAGGATGACGACGCGCTGGCGGGCCAGGAGCAGGCGGGCGATGGTCATGCGCTGGCGTTCGCCGCCGGAGAGGCGGTAGCCGCGTTCGCCGACGACCGTGTCGAGGCCGTCGGGCAGGGAGCGTACGAGGTCGTCGAGGCGGGCGCGGCGCAGGGCGTCCCACAGTTCGTCCTCGGTGGCGGTGGGGCGGGCCAGCAGGAGGTTGGCCCGGACCGAGTCGTGGAAGAGGTGGCCGTCCTGGGTGACCATGCCGAGGGTGCCGCGCAGGGAGGCGGCGCTGAGGTCGCGGACGTCGACGCCGCCGAGGCGTACGGCGCCCTCGTCGACGTCGTACAGGCGCGGGAGGAGTTGCGCGATCGTGGACTTGCCGGCGCCTGAGGAGCCGACGAGGGCGATCGTGTGGCCGGGTTCGGCGCGGAAGGAGACGCCGTGCAGGACCTCGGCGCCGCCGCGGGTGTCCAGGGACGCGACCTCCTCCAGGGAGGCGAGGGAGACCTTGTCGGCGGAGGGGTAGGCGAAGCGGACGTCGTCGAACTCGACGGCGACCGGGCCGTCGGGCACTTGGCGGGCGTCGGCCTTCTCCTCGATGAGCGGCTTGAGGTCGAGCACCTCGAAGACCCGCTCGAAGCTGACGAGCGCGCTCATCACCTCGACACGGGCCCCGGCGAGCGCCGTGAGCGGGGCGTAGAGGCGGGTCAGCAGCAGGGCCAGGGAGACGACCGCGCCCGGCTCCAGGGTGCCCCGCAGGGCGAACCAGCCGCCGAGGCCGTAGACGAGGGCCAGGGCGAGGGCCGAGACCAGCGTCAGGGCGGTCATGAACACCGACTGAGCCGTGGCCGTACGGACGCCGATGTCCCGGACGAGGCCGGCGCGGGCCGCGAACTCCTCGGACTCCTCCTCCGGACGCCCGAAGAGCTTGACGAGGGTGGCGCCGGGGGCGGAGAAGCGTTCGGTCATCCGGGTGCCCATGGCCGCGTTGAGCGCCGCCGCCTCCCGCTGCATGCGGGCCATGCGGCTGCCCATGCGCCGGGCGGGCACCACGAACACGGGGAGCAGCACGAGCGCGAGCAGGGTGATCTGCCAGGACAGGGTGAGCATCACGGCGAGGGTGAGCAGCAGCGTGACCAGGTTGCTGACCACTCCGGAGAGCGTGTTGCTGAACGCGCGCTGGGCGCCGATGACGTCGTTGTTGAGACGGGAGACGAGCGCTCCCGTACGAGTGCGTGTGAAGAACGCGACCGGCATCCGCTGCACATGATCGAACACAGCCGTCCGCAGATCGAGGATGAGCCCCTCGCCGAGCGTCGCCGACAGCCGTCTGCCGAGGATGCCGAGCGCCGCCTCCAGCACCGCGATGAGCGCGATGAGCAGGGCGAGCCGGACGACCGTGCCCTCGTCGCCCTTCGACACGATCGCGTCCACGACGCGTCCGGCCAGGACCGGTGTCGCCACGGCGAGCAGTGCGGTCACCATCCCGAGCAGGACGAACAGCGCGATGCGGCGGCGGTGCGGGCGGGCGAACGCGCCTATGCGGCGCAGTGTCGCGCGGGCGTAGGGGCGGCTTTCCTGCTGGGCGTGCATGACGCTGTACAACTGCGTCCAGGCGGTGGATTCCATGCTCATGAGAGAGAACTTAGAACCTCAAGCTTCGTTGAGGTCAATGTCCGGCCGACTTTTGCGCAGACGAAGGACCTGATGACCCTTCCTCCCCAGCCGCTTCCCGTCCGTAAGCCGCCGTCCCCGCTGCCGCAACCCGTCGTTGACGTGGTGCGGAAACCCTCTCCCGATGTGACACGTGTCCCGGTCCGCAAGCTCCTGTGCCTGCTCCCGCTCCTGCTCCTCACCGCGGTCGCGGTCCAGCACCGCTCGGTGCTCGCCGAGGGCTTCGGCCAGCTGCGGAGTGCCGAGTGGCCCTGGCTGCTGGCCGCGGCCGGTGCGACCTGTCTGACCTGGGTCGCCGCGGCCTTCACCCGGCAGGGGGCGGTCGTCGAGCGGCTGCCGAGACGGCGGCTGCTCGCGACCCAGTTCGCGGCCGGCGCGGCCAACCACCTGCTGCCCACCGGGCTGGGCGCGAGCGCCGTCAACCTGCGCTTCATGACGGTGTGCGGGGTGCCGCTGGCCCGCTCCTCGGCCGCCCTCGCGCTGTACATGCTCGCCGAGTGCGTGGGCCGGCTGGGCCTGCTGGCCGCTCTGCTCGTCGCGTTCCCGGACGCGCTGCGGATCGGCAGCCTGCTGCCGCAGGGGGCGCTCGGGCCGCTGTTGTACGCCGTCGGTGCGGCCGTGGGCGTGGCCGCGGTGGTGCTCACGGTCGTACGGCGGCTGCGTACGGTCGTGTGCTCCTTCCTGCGCACCGCGCTGGGTGAGGCGCGCTCGGTGCACGCCCGTCCGGCGCGGGCGTTCGCCCTGTGGGGCGGTTCGCTGGCGTTCCCCGCGCTCCAGGCCGCCGGTCTGGCGGCGGTGGGGCAGGCGCTGGGGCTGCCGGTGCCGCCCGCGCACATCGCGGTGGCGTATCTCGCGGCGACCGTCGCCGTGGCGCTGGTGCCCACGCCGGGCGGGCTCGGGTCGGTCGAGGCGGCCCTGGTCGTGGCGCTGGTGGCGGCGGGCGGTCCGGTGGCGGTGGCCACGGCGGTGGTTCTCGCGTACCGGATCATCACGGTGTGGCTGCCGTTGCTGCCGGGGGCGCTGACACTGGGGGCGCTGGTACGGCTGAAGGTGATCTGAACCTGGTGCCCGCGATGCGCCCGGCCGTCACCGGGGCAGGGGCTTGCCGTCCCGGAAGAAGTCTCCGCTCGGGCCGTCGCCGGGGAGCGTGGCCGCCCAGACGACACCCGCGGCGCCCACGGCACGGGCCGGCCGCCGGGGGCCATGTCCGTGTCGGTCCGGCCCGGACAGACGGCGTTGACTAGTACCCCGTGTTGGGTCGGCTCGCCGGCGAGGAGCCGGGTGAGGGCGTTGACATCAGGAGCTCCTGTGAGTAACTCGCCTTGAACGATCTTGTCACGCAGAAGGGGACTCCACCATGCAGATCCGGACAGAGCGCCAGGGACACGTCACCACCGTCGTCCTTTCCCGCCCCGAGGTCCGCAACGCCGTGGACGGCCCGACGGCCGCCGAACTCGCCACCGCGTTCCGGGAGTTCGAGGCGGACGACGAGGCGCGGGTGGCGGTGTTGTGGGGTGAGGGCGGTACGTTCTGCGCGGGTGCCGACCTCAAGGCGCTGGGCGGTGGGCGCGGCAACCGGGTCGCCGAGGTCGGCGACGGCCCGATGGGGCCGACCCGGATGCGGCTGTCCAAGCCGGTGATCGCCGCCGTCGCCGGGCACGCCGTGGCCGGGGGCCTGGAACTGGCCCTCTGGTGTGACCTGCGGGTCGCCGAGGAGGACGCGGTCTTCGGGGTGTTCTGCCGCCGCTGGGGGGTGCCCCTGATCGACGGCGGCACGGTACGCCTGCCCCGGCTGATCGGCACGAGCCGCGCCCTGGACATGATCCTCACGGGCCGCCCGGTCCCGGCCCGCGAGGCGTACGACATGGGGCTCGCGAACCGGGTGGTCCCCACCGGCACCGCCCGCGCCGAGGCCGAGGAGCTGGCCGCGACGATCGCCCGCTTCCCCCAGGCGTGCCTGCGCGGCGACCGGGCCTCCGTCCTCGACCAGGAGGGACTCGACGAGGCCGCGGCCATGCAGGGCGAACTCCGATACGGCGCCGCCGTGTTGGAGGAGGCGCTGGAGGGCGCGGCGCGGTTCGCCGGCGGTGCGGGACGGCACGGGTCGTTCGGCGACCTGTGAACCTGCGTGCGCCGCCGTGTGCCGCCGGCGCACGGTCAGGCGAGCGTCACCCGCACCGGGCCGCCCTTCGGATCGACCCGCCGGGCCCAGCCGGCGGTCAGGGTCAGAGTGCGGTTCGGCAGGGCCGTACGCGTGCGCAGGGGTTGGGCGTGCAGGAGGCGGTCGTTCTGGGTGACGTGCAGGACCGGGCGGGTGAGTACGGCCGAGGTGCGCAGGACGTACGGGGTGCGGTCGGCCGGGCCGACGCGGTTCGGGGCGATCCAGCGCAGCGGCGGGGCCACGAGCAGCGGGACGCCGTCGGGCCGGTCTCCTGTCTCCAGCCACCGCTGGATCGCGGTCGCCGCGTGCGCGCCCTCGCGGGCCGCCGTCGCCGCGCTCTCCACGGCGTGCAGCACGCTGCCGACGGCGAACACGCCGGGGCGCGAGGTGTGCAGCGTACCGTCGACGGCGGGACCGCGGGTGCCGGGGTCCAGCAGCAGTCCGCCGCGCCGGGCCAGTTCGTGGTCGGGGACGAAGTCGCCGGTGAAGACGACCGTGTCGCAGGCGAGTGTGGTCGTACGGCCGTCACGGTGGCGGACGCGGACGCCCGACAGGCGGCCGTGGCCGACGAGTTCGGTGACCGTGGTGTCGGTCAGCAGAGGAATGCGGTGCCGGAGCCGGGCGTCCAGGGCACGTGCCTCGCTCGTCTGGGCGCACGGCAGGTCGGTGAGCATCGCGACGACGGAGGCTCCGGCGGCCCGTACCGTCGCGGCGGCCGCGTAGGAGACGTCCTCGGCGCCCACCACCACCGCGCGCGTGCCGATGTGCTGCCGGTACAGGTGCACCGCCTGCTGCAGTTCGCCGGTGGTGTACACACCGGCCGGCCGGGTGCCCGGCACCAGCCGTGCGGCGCGCGGCCGTTCGCGGGCGCCGGTGGCCAGGACCACCGCGCGGGCGCTGATCGTCTCCGGGCCGCCGGGGCTGACGGTGCGCAGGGACAGCGGTCCGGCCCAGTCGAGGGCCGTCACGCCGGTGCGGACGGCGGCTCCGGCCCGTTCCGTCGCGGTGACCAGCAGACGGGCGTACTCGGGACCGGTCAGCGGGTGCAGCAGGGTGCCGTAGCCGCCGTGCGCGCAGTGGCGGGGCACTCCTCCGGCCTGCCGCTCCCGGTCCAGCACCTCGACCCGGCCCGCGCCCGCGGCGGCGAGGCGGGCGGCTGCCGCGAGTCCTGCGGGGCCGGCCCCGACGACGAGGACGTCGACCTGGCGTACGGCCGTCATGGCCGGACCTCCTCGAACAGCGCCCGTACCGCCGCCCCGCAGTAGAACCCCTGGCAGCGGCCCGCCCGGGCGCGGGTACGGCGGCGCAGTCCGTCGAGGGTGTGCGGGGGGATCGTGGCGGTGAGGGCGTCGCGGATCTCGCCGCGTGAGACGCGTTCGCAGTGGCAGACGAGGGTGCCGTACTCCGGGTCGGCGGCGATGAGTTCGGGCCGCTGGTAGGGCCGCGGGAACGCCTCGCCGAGGTTGGGCATGCGGACCGGCTCCAGGTCCCGCGCCGGGGCCGGGTCGAGTCCGTCGGCGGTGAGCAGTTCGACGACGTGCGCGGCGATGGCGAGGGACGCCGTCAGTCCGGTGGAACGGATGCCGCCGACGGTGACATACGCCTGCCCGGGGTGGACCCAGATGCGGTAGTCCTCGTGCTCGGTGGCGGCGCGCAGGCCCGCGTAGACGGCGGTGACCTCCTCCTCCGGCAGCTCCGGCAGGATGCGACGGCCCTTCTCGAGCAGTCGGGCGAGCCCTTCGGAGGTCGAACCGGTGGCCCGCTTGTCGTCCAGGTCCTCCGCCGTGGGGCCGAGGAGCACGTTGCCGTACACCGTGGGCGCGACCAGGACACCCTTGCCCAGTGCCGTGGGGACCGGCAGCAGGATGTGGCGGACGAGGTCGCGGGCGGCCTTGTCGAAGACGACGAGCTGGCCTCGGCGCGGGGTGACGGTGAAGTCGTGGTGGCCGAGGTGGCGGTCGAGGGTGTCGGAGTGCAGGCCGGCCGCGTTGACCAGCCGGCGGGCGCGCACCTCACCCCGGGTGGTGGTGAGGACGTGGGTGCCGTTGCTCCGACCCACTTGCTCCACACGGGAGTCGAGGTGCAGGTCGACCCCGTGCCGGACCGCCTGAGTGGCGTACGCCAGGGTCGTCGTCCAGGGGCAGATGATGCTCTCGCCGGGCACGTGCAGGGCGCCCAGCGCGCCGGGGCCGAGGTGCGGTTCGCGGTCGTACAGCTCGGCGGGGTCCAGCAGGCGGGCGGCGTGGTAGTCGTTGCGCTCGGCCTTGTGCGCGAGGCGGGGCAGGGCGGCGAGCTGTTCCTCGTCCCAGGCCACGAGGAGCGCCCCGACCGGTTCGACGGGGATGCCGGACTCGGCGGCGTACGCGGCCAGCAGCCGTGCGCCCTCGCGGACGAGGCGGCCCTCCAGGGAGCCGGGGACGGCGTCGAAACCGGTGTGCAGGATCGCGGTGTTGGCCTTGGAGGTGCCCTGTCCCACGTCGTCCTGAGCCTCGACGAGGGCGACGCGCAGCCCGGGGTGGCGGGCGAGTTCCCGGGCGATCGCACAGCCGACGACTCCGGCGCCGACGACCACCACGTCGTACGTCGTCGCAGGCAGCGCCCCTCGCACGGTGACCGTCATGCGAGCGCGCCGTCGAGGTGGGCGAGCACGGCGACGCGCGAGCCGGCGAGGCACTCGGCAGTCGCGTCGTACGCCGCCGCGGGCAGCGCGCCTCCCCCCGTGACCGTCATGCGGGCGCCCCGTCGAGGAGCGCGGTCACGGCGGTACGGAAGGAAGCGCGGCGTTCGGCCGCCTCGTCGGGCGTGATGCGCGGCTCGTACACGGCGGCGGGCTTCCAGTCCGGCAGGGCCTCGGCGACCGTCAGGCCGGAGCCGGCGCCGAGGCGGGCCAGGGTGCCCACGCCGAGGGCGGTCGCGTCGGGGAGCGGGGAGACCTCGACGGGGCGTTGCAGCAGGTCGGCCTGGGTCTGCATGAGAAGGGCCGAACGGGTCAGGCCGCCGTCGACGCGCAGTTCCGTGAGGGGGGCACCCTGGTCGGTCGCGGCGGCGTCGGCGAGTTCGGTGACCTGGGCGGCGAGGCCCTCGCACAGGGCGCGCACCACGTGCCCCGGGGAGGTGTCGAGGCCGAGTCCGGTGAGCGAGCCGCGCACGTCGCCGCGCCACCAGGGGGCGGCGAGGCCGGACAGCGCCGGTACGAAGGTGACGCCGCCGCTGTCGGGGACGGCGCCGCCCACGCGGTCGAGGTCGGCGGCGCCGGTGATGACGCCGAGGCCGGTGAGCCAGCGGACGGCGGAGGCGGCCGTGTAGACCTGGCCGTCGAGGCAGTAGCCGGTGCTTCCGGCCAGCCGCCAGGCGACGCAGCTGACCAGTCCGGAGGTGCCGCGCCTGGGGGTGTCGCCGGTGTGGGCGAGGAGGAACGCGCCGGTGCCGTAGGTGCACTTGGCGCCACCGGGCGCGGTGACGCGCTGGGCGAGCAGGGCCGCCTGCTGGTCGACGACGAGGCCGGTGAGCGGGATCTCGGGACCGAAGGCAGTGGTGGTGCCGACGGGGGTGGCGTTGTCGACGACGTCCGGGAGGTGTTCGCCGGACAGCCCGTACAGGTCGAGGGCGCGGGGCGACCAGGTGGCGTGGTCGAGGTCGAGGAGCTGGGTGCGGCCGGCGGTGGCGGCGTCGGTGACGTAGGCGCCGGTGAGGCGGTGGACGAGCCAGGCGTCGCTGGTGGTGACGACTCCCTCGGAGGTGAGGTGACGTCGTATCCAGGCCATTTTGGGGGCGGCGAAGTAAGGATCGAGGGGAAGGCCGGTGAGGTCGCGCAACTCGTCCGCGTGCGGGGTGAGTTCGGCGCAGACGCTCTCGGCTCGGCGGTCCTGCCAGACGAGCGCGTCGGTCAGCGGGCGGCCGCTCGCGGGGTCCCAGGCGAGCACGGTCTCACCCTGGTTGGCGAGGCCGAGTGCCGTGACGGGTTCACCCGCCTCGGCCAGGGCGCGCGTCCCTGCCTCGACCACCGAGCCGTAGAGCTCGTCAGGGTCGACCTCGACCAGACCGCCGGGCAGATGGCGGGGGTGCACGGCAGTGAACCCGGTGCCGATGACGCCGCGTTCGGGACAGATCACCAGCGCCTTGGTGCCGGACGTGCCCTGGTCGACGGCGAGCACCGGACCTGTCATCGCGCCCCTCCCCAAGTGATCCTGGTGATCACAGCCCGACAGCCTGCCGTCGCCGCGCGTACCGCGTCAAGCGACATCCGCCGCGGGTTCCGCCTCGCCGTTCACTGGCTGAGGGACAGTCAACTCGCCTCGTACATAACGAAGTTCGAGATGATCGGGAAAGCGTGGGTGATGCGGAACCGCCGCCTCTATAGTGACCGCCGTCCCGGCGTGATCTTCTCGACTGCCGCCCAGAGGAGGGCTGTTGTTACTCCACCCTGCCGTCCTGCCCTGCCCTCGTCCGGGGGCGCGCGGCTGATGGCCAGAGAAGGAGCCCGGCCCTCCTACGATCCCGCGGGCCACGACTCCGCGTTGCGCGCCGCCCTGCAGGAGCTGCGCACCGGGCGGTGGATGTCGATGCGCGGGCTGCTCGCCGAGACCACGGCATGGTGGCAGTGGACGCAGCGCACCCAGGTGCTGGCCACCGCGGCCGCCGGCACCGACGTGGTGCGCGCCTGGCTCGCCGAGGAGCCGTCCAGCGTGCCGGCCGCGGTGATGCACGCCAGGGTCGCCGTGGAACGGGCGCTGCGGGCGCACCGCGAGGGTCACCGACGCGCCCACGAGCTGTGGATCGAGGCCTGGGACGCCAGCCGGACCGCCGCCGGCTCCGCTCCGCAGGACCCCGTGCCATGGGTGTGCCTGCTGTCGCTCGCGCAGCTGGACCGGCGGCTGCTGTGGGACGAGCACCGGGTGGCGGCACCCGAGCCGACGCTGCCGCCGGGCCCGTGGGGCCTGCTCGCCGAGGCCGACCAACGCGACCCGTACAACCGCGAGGCCCATCACCGCATGCTGCAGTTCCTGTACACGCACGCGGCCTCGGAGCGGCTGGCCGAGGCGACCGGCTACGCCCACCGGACCGCCGACGCGGCACCGCCGGGCTCCCCGCTGCACCTCCTGCCGCTGTACGTCCGGGCCGAGCGCTACCGGCGCGGCGGCGGGCGCGACGCCGCCCTGGACCTGCACTGGGTGGCGGAGGACGCCACCCGTGAGGCAGAGCGGGCGCTGCTCTCCTGGTTCGAGGGGACCGACGCCGACGAGCGCTCCCCGCTGGACCTCAACCATCTGGCGCACGCCCTGTGGGGCGCGCTCCGGTTCCGGGACGCCGCCCGGGTGTTCGAGGCGCTCGGGCCGTACTACACGCCCGTGCCCTGGACGTACCGCACCGCGGACCGCGACCGGGCCGTGGAGGTCTTCCTCCAGGCCCGGGCGCGCTCCCGGGCCGCCGCGCACGACCCCGACTGACGCCCCCCAACCGCCCGTCTCTCCCTCCGGAGGTTCCCCATGTCCCGCACCTCTGATCCGTTCGATCCAGCCGATACATCCGATCCGTCGTATTCCCGAGAGGGCTCTCCGGGGAGTTCCCCGGACAGCCCGCGCGACGAGGAACAACGCCTGCGCGAGCTCGGCTACCGGCCGGTGCTCGCCCGCCGCATGGGCGGCTTCGGCAACTTCGCGATCAGCTTCTCGGTGATCTCGATCCTGTCCGGCTGCATGACCCTCTACGGCTTCGGCATGGGCGCCGGCGGTCCCGCCGTGATGCTGTGGGGCTGGGCCGGCGTCGGCCTGTTCGTGCTGTGCGTAGGGCTCGCGCTGGCCGAGGTCACCAGCGCGTATCCGACGTCCGGCGCCCTGTACTACATGGCCGACCGCCTCGGCGGCCGCCGCTGGGGCTGGTACACGGGCTGGCTGAATCTCCTCGGACTGCTCGGCGCGATCGCCGGCATCGACTACGGCGCCGCCCTGTTCGCCGGCGCCTTCGCCAACCTCCAGTGGGGCTTCGAACCGACGCCCGGCAAGACGATGCTGATCTTCGTCGCGATCCTGCTGCTGCACGCCGTGCTGAACCTGTTCGGCGTCCGGCTGGTCAGCGTGCTCAACTCGATCAGCGTCTGGTGGCACCTGGCCGGCGTCGCGGTCATAGTCGGCGCACTGGCGATCGTCCCCGACCACCACCAGTCGCCGTCCTTCGTGTTCACGAAGTTCGTCAATGACACCGGCTGGGACAACCCCGTGTACGTGGCCGCGGTCGGCCTGCTGCTCGCCCAGTACACCTTCTCCGGCTACGACGCCTCGGCCCACCTGTCGGAGGAGACCTCCAACGCCTCGGTGTCGG
Organism: Streptomyces sp. NPDC001315; assembly: GCF_042896175.1. Taxonomy (NCBI): domain Bacteria; kingdom Bacillati; phylum Actinomycetota; class Actinomycetes; order Kitasatosporales; family Streptomycetaceae; genus Streptomyces; species Streptomyces sp. NPDC001315. Next base: position 124,173 of record NZ_JBIAWZ010000015.1, read on the forward strand.
CGGCACGCGGCATCGTCCGCTCCATCTGGGTGTCGTGGATCGCGGGCTTCGTCCTGCTCGCCGGTCTCACCTTCGCCATCCAGGACTACGACGCCACCCGGGCCAGTGAGACCGGGGTGCCCCCCGCTCAGATCCTGCTCGACGGCCTGGGCACGGACGGCGCGAGCGCCCTGCTGATCGTCGTGATCATCGCCCAGTTGTTCTGTGGCAACGCCGAGGTCGCCGCGGCCAGCCGGATGGTGTTCGCGTTCAGCCGGGACAAGGCCCTGCCCGGGTCCGACCTCTGGCGCCGGGTCAGCAGCCGTACCCAGACCCCGGTGGCCGCCGTCTGGCTGTCGGTGGTGGTCGCCGGTCTTCTCGCGCTGCCGTCGCTGTACTCGGCGACCGCGTACGGCGCGGTCACGGCCATCAACGTCATCGGCATCACCCCCGCGTACGCCATTCCCGTCCTGCTGCGGCTGCGCGCGGGCGACCGTTTCCGGCCGGGGCCCTGGCACCTGGGCAAGTGGAGCAGGCCGATCGGCTGGATCGCGGTGGTGTGGGTGGCCTGTGTGACGGTGCTGTTCTGCCTGCCGCAGGCGTCGCCGGTGACGGTGGACACGATGAACTACGCGTCCCTGGCCCTCGTCGTCGTACTGGTCCTCGCCACGGTGTGGTGGTTCGTCGCCCGCCGTTCGTACGGGACGCCCACGACCGCCGCGTACGGCTCCGACCAGGAACAGGCCGAACTCGCCGAGGGAATCGTCTGAGACCGGTCCGCGAATGGCCTGAGCTGCGCGGTCTCCCGCCGGGCCCGGTACGAACTCCTGTGCCGGATACGGCAGGATGAGCGGTCGCGCCGCCCCCGAGCAGGGTGCGGCGGCGCGACCGCACATCCCGGAATCGAGCAGGTGACAACGTGACGAGACTTCACATCCGGCCGTACGCGGCGGCGCACGCCGCAGATCGACCCTCCGGAGGTGACAGGTGAACCGCGCGGTGACTCTCGACGACCTGATCCTCGCCGGAATCGCCCTGGCGGCGGGTCTGTTGGTGGCCTTCCTGTCGCGCACACTGCTGCGCTGGCTGGCCAAGCACGCCAAGCGCACCCGCTGGAGCGGCGACGACGTGGTCGTGGACGCCCTGCGGACCGTCGTCCCCTGGGCCGCGATCGCGGGCGGCGCGGCCACCGCGGGCGCGGTGCTGCCGCTCACCCGGTCGGTGCAGCGGCATGTCAACCAGTCCCTGACCGTGCTGCTCATCTTCGTCGTGACGCTGTCGGCGGCGCGGGTGATCGCCGGCCTGGTGCAGACGGTCACCCAGTCCCGCTCCGGCGTCGCCGGATCGGCCACGATCTTCGTCAACATCACCCGGGTGCTGGTGCTGGCGATCGGCTTCCTGGTGGTGCTCCAGACACTGGGCATCTCCATAGCGCCGCTGCTCACCGCCCTGGGCGTCGGCGGTCTGGCCGTCGCGCTCGCGTTGCAGGACACCCTGGCCAACCTCTTCGCCGGCATCCACATCCTCGCCTCCAAGACCGTCCAGCCCGGCGACTACATCCGGCTGAGCAGCGGCGAGGAGGGGTACGTCGTCGACATCAACTGGCGTCAGACGACCGTGCGCCAGCTCTCCAACAACCTGGTCGTCATCCCCAACGGGCAGCTGGCGAAGACGAACATGACCAACTACACGCGTCCCGAGCAGCAGCTGACCGTCCTGGTCCAGGTCGGCGTCGCCTACGACAGCGACCTCGAGCACGTCGAGCGGGTGACCACCGAGGTGGTCGCCGAGGTGATGACCGGGATCACCGGCGCCCTCCCGGACCACGAGCCGGCGGTGCGCTTCCACACCTTCGGCGACTCGCGCATCGGTTTCACCGTGATCCTGGGCGTGGGCGAGTTCAGCGACCAGTACCGGATCAAGCACGAGTTCATCAAGCGCCTGCACCAGCGCTACCGCCAGGAGGGCATCCGGATTCCGGCGCCGACGCGGACGGTGGCGTTGCAGCAGGGGTCGGTGGTGATTCCGCAGCAGCGCACCGCGGAGGAGACGGACGAGGTGGACCCCGTCCGTCTCGACTGAGCCCCGCCGGCTCGGGACCGTGCACGTTCGGTACAGGTGCCGGCCACTGAGGGTGGGCGCGGTCCCGGGAGCGCCTTCCCGGGACCGCGGGAAGCCGGGCCCGATTACATGCGCATGCCACCCTCATCGGCGATCCGCCCCGGACCCCTGTCGAGCCGAGGCCGCTCACGAGATATCTTGATGTCGAGCAATGTTGCAGACGTGGAGCGGAGCACCGGTGACTGACTCGACCATCATCTATACGCACACTGACGAGGCCCCGGCCCTGGCGACGTATTCCTTCCTGCCGGTGGTCCGGGCGTACGCCTCGCAGGCGGGTGTCGCCGTGGAGACGCGTGACATCTCGCTGGCCGGGCGGATCATCGCCGTGTTCCCGGAGTACCTGACCGAGGACCAGCGCATCCCGGACGCCCTGCACGAGCTGGGCGAGCTGGCGAAGACGCCCGAGGCCAACATCATCAAGCTGCCGAACATCTCGGCGTCGATCCCGCAGCTGAAGGCCGCGGTGGCCGAGCTCCAGGCGCAGGGCTACGCACTGCCCGACTACCCGGACGAGCCGAAGACCGACGAGGAGCGCGAGATCCGCGCCCGCTACGACAAGATCAAGGGTTCCGCGGTGAACCCGGTCCTGCGTGAGGGCAACTCGGACCGCCGCGCTCCCGCCTCGGTCAAGAACTACGCGAAGACCCACCCGCACCGCATGGGCGCCTGGACCTCCGAGTCCAAGACGAACGTCGCGACGATGGGCGTGGACGACTTCCGTTCCACCGAGAAGTCCGCGGTGATCTCCGAGGCCGGCTCGCTCCGTATCGAGCTGAAGGGCGACGACGGCTCCACCACCGTCCTGCGCGAGTCCGTACCGGTCCTCGCGGGCGAGGTCGTCGACGCCTCCGTGATGCGCGTCGCCGCGCTGCGCGAGTTCCTCACCGCGCAGGTCGCCCGCGCCAAGGAGGAGGGCGTCCTCTTCTCCGTGCACCTCAAGGCCACGATGATGAAGGTCTCCGACCCGATCGTCTTCGGCCACGTGGTGCGCGCCTTCTTCCCGAAGACGTTCGCCAAGTACGGCGAGGTGTTCGCCGCCGCCGGTCTGACGCCGAACGACGGTCTCGGTGGCATCTACAAGGGCCTGGAGTCCCTGCCGGAGGGCGCCGAGATCAAGGCCTCCTTCGACGCCGAGCTCGCCGAGGGCCCGGCCCTGGCGATGGTCGACTCCGACAAGGGCATCACCAACCTGCACGTCCCGTCGGACGTCATCGTCGACGCCTCCATGCCGGCGATGATCCGCACCTCCGGCCACATGTGGGGCCCGGACGGCCAGGAGGCCGACACCCTCGCGGTCCTGCCCGACAGCAGCTACTCGGGTGTCTACCAGGCCGTCATCGAGGACTGCCGCGCCAACGGCGCCTACGACCCGTCGACCATGGGCTCCGTCCCGAACGTCGGCCTCATGGCGCAGAAGGCCGAGGAGTACGGCAGCCACGACAAGACCTTCGAGATCCCGACCACGGGTACCGTCCGCCTCGTCGACCAGGCCGGCAACGTCGTCCTGGAGCAGACCGTCTCCGCCGGCGACATCTTCCGCGCCTGCCAGACGAAGGACGACCCGATCCGGGACTGGGTGAAGCTGGCCGTCACCCGCGCCCGCGCCACCGGTGACCCGGCCGTGTTCTGGCTGGACGAGACCCGCGCCCACGACGCGAACCTGATCGCCAAGGTCAACGCGTACCTGCCGGAGCACGACACCGAGGGCCTGGACATCCGGATCCTCAACCCGGTCGAGGCGACCAAGCTGTCGGTCGAGCGCATCCGCCGCGGCGAGAACACCATCTCCGTCACCGGCAACGTGCTGCGCGACTACCTGACCGACCTGTTCCCGATCCTGGAGCTGGGCACCAGCGCCAAGATGCTGTCGGTCGTCCCGCTGATGGCGGGCGGCGGCCTGTTCGAGACGGGCGCCGGCGGTTCCGCGCCGAAGCACGTCCAGCAGCTGGTCAAGGAGAACTACCTGCGCTGGGACTCCCTGGGTGAGTTCTTCGCCCTGGTGCCGTCCCTCGAGCAGTACGCGAAGACCACGGACAACGCCCGCGCCCAGGTCCTCGCCGACACCCTCGACCGCGCCACGGCGACCTTCCTCAACGAGGACAAGTCCCCGACCCGTCGCGTCGGCGGCATCGACAACCGCGGCAGCCACTTCTACCTGTCCCTGTACTGGGCGCAGGAGCTGGCCGCGCAGACCGACGACGCCGACCTGGCCAAGGCCTTCGCCGCGCTCGCCGAGACCCTCGCCGCGAACGAGCAGCGCATCGTCGACGAGCTGATCGCCGCCCAGGGCAAGCCGGCCGACATCGGCGGCTACTACCAGCCCGACCCGGCCAAGGCCGCCGCGGTCATGCGCCCGTCCACCACCTGGAACGAGGCGCTCGCGTCCCTGAGCTGACGCCCCGGGCCCGAGGCCCACTGTTCCTGACCGCGCCCCGGCCGGCATCCTGCCCGGCCGGGGCGCAGTCGTGTCCGCCCACGGCGCGGACACCGTTCGGGAACGCTCGATGTCATCGGTGACGTGGCGCCGGCCGAGCGCGCCTCCGAATGAGCTCCCCGGCATTCGATGTGGCACCTTGATCGTGCACCTTGCCACTGACGACACCCCCCGGAGCCGCCGCATGACCCCTGCCGCACCGTCCTTCGAGCTGCTGTCCGGGGCCGGCGACTCGCCGGTGATCCTGCACGTGCCGCACTCCGCACGCGCGATACCGCCCGCGGTGCGGGCGGGGATCGTGCTCGACGACGCGGCGCTGGAACAGGAGCTGGACCACATCACCGACGCGCACACCGCGGAGCTCGCCGCCGAGGCGGCGAAGCTCTCGGGCGTCGCGCCCTGGCAGTTCGTCAACCGCCTCTCCCGGCTGGTGATCGACCCGGAGCGCTTCCCGGACGAGCGGGAGGAGATGCTCGCCGTGGGGATGGGCGCGGTGTACACGCGGACCACGCACCGGGATGTGCTGCGGGCCGAGGACGTCGACCCGAAACCGTTGATCGAGCGGTACTTCCACCCGTACGCGCGCGCCATGACGGAGGCGGTGGCGGGGCGGCTGGCCGTGACGGGGCGGGCTGTGATCATCGACGTGCACTCGTACCCGACCGAGCGGCTCCCCTACGAGCTGCACGGCGAGGGCCCGCGGCCCCCGGTCTGCCTGGGCACCGACCCCTTCCACACGCCGCCCGGCCTGCTGGCGGCGGCGCGGGAGGCGTTCTCGGGGTGCGGGGAGACGGGGCTCGACAGCCCGTTCGGCGGTGCGTACGTGCCGCTGGAGTTCTACGGCGAGGACGCACGGGTGAGTGCCCTCATGGTGGAGATCCGCAGGGACACGTACATGGCCGAGCCGGGCGGCCCGGCGGGGGCGGGGCTGACCCCGCTCGCCTCCGCGCTGGCCGCCCTCGTCGACGCCGTCCCGCACTGACCGGCGGGCCGTGGCTCAGGCGCGCAGCCACTCCGTGACGACCACCTCGCCGCCGGTCCGCAGCCGCAGCGCGAAAGGGCCGGCGGGAGGCGCGTCGCAGGCGAAGCGGCCCAGGTCGTCCGTGGTGAGCGGGGCGGTCGGCTGCGGGCCGTTGAGCACCTCGATCCGGGCCGCCTGCGGCGGCAGCACCTGCCCGAGCAGGCCCTCGGACGTCACCTCCACGTCGACGGTCAGCTCACCCGTGCGGAAGGTCAGCATGCGGGGCGGGTCCATCGCTCCTCTGACCGGGATGGCGTCGACCAGCGAGTCGAAGGTCAGCTCGGCGATGCGGGCGTCGAGGTCGTGCAGCGCGTACGCCTCCACGGCGATCCGGCACAGCTCGGCCGGCACCGGGTCCAGGATGGCGGCGGCCTCACGGAGTTCCTCCTCCAGGCGATCGCAGTCGAACCCGTCGTCCCACGCGTCCTCGTCGACTCCGTCGAAGACGTCGTCGTTCATGTCGTTCACAGTGCTCCCCGTGCGTCGAGTCGGGCCCGCAGGCGGCGCAGACAGCGCTGGCGCAGCGGTCCGATGCTGCCGACGGCGATGCCCAGTGCCGCGGACACCTCCTGATAGCTGGGCGGCTGCGCGGCCATCAGGACCCGCAGCAACTGCCTGCAGCGTTCGCCGAGTTCCTCGAACTCCTGCCACAGATGCCGGACGCGCTCGCTCTCGGCGGCGGCCTCCTCCGAGTCGAGCACCGACTGCTCCGGCGTCCGGTCCTCGCTGACCCGGTCGAGCAGTTGCGGATCGTCGGTCGGCATCAGCCGCCGTGAGCTCTTGAGCACCTTCAGGCACTCGTGGCGCGCGGTGCTCGCGAGCCACGAACCGGCCTTGTGCGGCTCGCGGATCCGCCCCAGGTTCTGGGCGAAACGGAACCAGGCGGTCTGGTACACCTCGTGCCCGTCGGCGTCGGAGAGCCGGTGGGCGCGCACCACGGACCACACCAGTGGGCTCAGCCCTTCCACGAGCGCCTTCCAGGCCGCCGCGTCACCGTCGACGGCGGACTGGACGAGCGCGCCGACATCTGTACGGTCCACGGCCCCACCCCTCGTGTACGGCAAGTCATCGTACGCCGTGGAAGGGGCACCTCCGGCCGTCATGCCGGAGGAGCGAGCTGCACGACCGGCACCGGGTGCCACGTGGGCGGCCGGAGCGCCGGTACGTGCGCCCCGCGCACCTCCGCGAACTCGGTGTTCGTCGCGAGCAGTTGCTGCCGGGCCGCGCGCGGGTCGGACTCCTTGTGCGCGGTCATGTACGAGGCGATCAGACCGGCGGCGACCGGGGTGGCGAAGGAGGTGCCGCTCCAGTGTGCGAACCCCTCGAACATCACCTGGTCGGGCTTGCCCGAGTTGGTGGTCTCCCGTCCCTCGCTCAGCGCACCGGTGTGCCGGGGCGACTGGCAGGTGCAGACGTAGGTGAAGCCGTACCGGCAGGCGTCGTACGTGGAGTGCTGGTACACGTACGGGACCGGCGCGTCGAAGCCGGTGAGGGAGCTGGTGAGGCGCTCGCCGGGGGCGTAGACCTGCACCCAGGAGCCGTGATTGCTGAAGCAGGCGCCGAACTCGCCGTCGCCGCGCAGCGCTCCGACCGACAGCACGGTGTTCTCGTACTCGGGCAGGGCGGCGTAGGCGGCGGGCCAGAAGGGGGTGGCGCTGGCGTTGTTGCCGGCCGCCGCGACCAACAGGGTGCGCTGTCCGCGGAGTTCCCGCATGAAGGCGTCCACACCGAGCAGACCGTCGGTGCGGCCGTTGGAGGTGCCGGCGGAGAGGCTGATGATGTCGGGCCAGCCGTCGCGGTCGACGGCCGCGAAGAGCGCCTCGCCGAAGTCGGACTCCAGGATGGCGCCCGCGTCGTTGAGCGTGTTGCGGACGGTCACGTCGGTGTTGGGCGCGACGGCGGCGACGAGTCCGGCGATGAACGTGCCGTGGCCGACGTACTGCTGGAGGATGCCCTGGTCGTCGGTCTCCTGGAGCTGGGCGTCGCCGTCGGTGTGGGCGAGCAGCGGGTAGGAGCGGTAGTCGCGCATCAGGCCGGTGTCGATCACCAGGACGCCGACGGCGGTGCCCTGGTCGTACGCCGTCTCGGCCGCCGCGGGGTTGGGCGCCTGGGTGAGCGGTGCGGGCACGGGCTCGTCGCCGGGGCAGGCGTTGACGGCGATGGACACCACGTGGTTGCGGCTGACCAGGCGGCGGCCCGCGCGACCCTCCGCCTCCCTGAGGGCACGCAGGGCGCCCGCGACGGCGCGGTCGCCCCGCCGGTCGCCGTGTCCGGGGTCGCCGACCTGGATGCGGGTGATGCCGGAGCGGTTGGTCTCCGGGCCCGCGCGGCGCACATGGTCGGCGACCAGGCCGGTGGTGTCGGTGAAGTGCGTACGCACGGTGTCCTCGACGACCCGTGCCTCCTCGCCGTCGCGGGCGAGCACGACGCCCTTCTCGTAGATGAACTCGGCCGAGTCGTCCGGCCCCATCGCGAGGGCGACGTCGGGAAGCGAGCGCTGGATCTGGTCGAACTGTTCGTGGAATCGCTGAGGTGCCATGCGTGTCCTCCCACTGAGGCGGTGGTCGTCAATCAGAGCCGCCGGAAAGCCGATTGATACAGCGACAAACCCGCGTGACATGGTTCCGGAAGCCCGGGAGCACTACCATCCGTCAAGTGACAGCGGGAAGCGACTCGGTTCTCGAACTGCTGCCGATGGTGTTCGCCGCTCCCAACGACGCGCTGGCGAGGGCGGAGGGTGTGCTCGGCACCGACCCACCGCCGTTGCACGCCTCCGTCGCCCACCAGGTGATCGGCATCTGGCAGCGGGACTGGGGCGACATGCGGACCGCCCTGCGGCACCTTCGGCGTGCCCGGGACCTGGCGGCGCGCGCGGAGTCGGCCGAGCGGGAGGCCGACGTACTGGGCACGCTCGGCGTGGCCCTCGTGCACGCCGGCCGCACCCGGCAGGGCCTGGCCGCCTTCGAGCGGGGTGTGGGGCGCGGCACCGGACACACCCGTGCGCGCGTGCTGTACCGGCGGGCCTACTCCTGGTGGGTACTGGGTCACCATCGTGAGGCACTGGAGGACGTACGCCGGGCGATCCCGGTGCTACGGCAGGCCGATGACGTGATCTGGACGGCCCGGGCGCTGACGCTGCGCGCGACCGTGCATCTGGCCCTCGGCGCGGTGGACCGGGCGGACGCCGACTTCACCTCGGCGGAGGCGCTGTGGGACACCACCGGCCAGGAACACGACAAGGCCGACGCCGTGGAGAGCCGGGGCCTGGCCGCGTTCCGCTCCGGTGACGTCCCGGCGGCACTGCGGCTGCTGGACGAGGCCGAGGAGCGGTACGCCAAGCTCGGCACACCGACGTTCATGCTCAACATCCGGCGCTGTGAGGTGCTGATGGCCGCGGGGCTCGCGCCGGAGGCGCTGGCGGAGGCGGACGCGGCGATCGGGGTGCTCGACGGGATCGGCGGGCAGTCCACCCGCAAGGCGGAGCTGCTGCTCGGCGCCGCGCGTGCCGCCCGGCGGTCGGGCGACCCGCACACCGCGATAGCCCGCGCGGACCTGGCCGTAAGGCTGTTCGCCGCGCAGCGCCGCGGCTGGTGGGAGACGCACGCCCGGCTGGTGCTGATCGAGGCGCGGGTGGCCGCCGGGCGCGGCTCGGGGCGGCTGGTCGCGGACGCGGCGGCGGTGGCGGAACGGCTGGCCTCGTTCGGCGCGCCGGCCGCGCCGGAGGCGTCGCTGCTCGCGGGGCGGATCGCGCTCGGCCTCGGCTGGACCGCGGACGCCGAGCGGCATCTGGCCGTCGCCGCGCGCAGCCGGCACAGCGGGCCGCCGCTGGCGCGGATGACGGGCTGGGCCGCTCAGGCGCTGAGCGCCCGGGCCGCCGGCTCCGGCCGGGGCGTACTGGAGGCCTGCCGGCGCGGGCTGGACGTGCTCGACGACCACCGGATGACGCTGGGGGCCTCGGAGCTGCGCGCCCGCGCCACCGAGCAGGGCGCGGAGCTGGCGGCGCTGGCCCAGCAGGCGAGTCTGGCCCGGGGCGGGCCGCGACGGCTGCTGGAGTGGAGCGAACGCTGGCGGGCCACCGTCCTGTCGGCGCCCCCGACTCGGCCGCCCGCCGACCCGGCGCTGCTGAGCGGGATGACCGCCTTCCGTGAGATCGCTGCGCGGGCGGAGGAGGCGCGCAGGGACGGCCGTCCGATCCCCGCCCTGGAGCGGGAACAGCGGCGCCTGGAGCGGGAGGTCCGCTCCCGGACCCTGCACATCCGCGGTGACGATCCAGGCGGCGGCGACCGGTTCGACGCGGGCCGGCTGCTGGAGCGGCTGGGCGACGGGCGGCTGCTCGAACTCGCCGTGGTGGACGGGCGGGTGCACGTGCTGCTGTGCGGTCGGGGCCGGGTACGGCGCTACGAGGCCGGGCTGCTCGTGGAGGCGGAGCGGGAGGCCGAGCACATCCAGGCGGGGCTGCGACGGCTGGCGCACCCCGGGGCGGAGAGCCGGCTGCCGGTGGTGGAGGCGGCCGGCGCCCGGCTGGAGGAGCTGCTGTTCGGGCCTGCGGCCTCGGAGCTGGGTGGCGGGCCGGTCGTGGTCGTACCGCCGGGGCGGCTGCACCGGGTGCCGTGGGCGCTGCTGCCCTCGCTGCGGGAGAGGGTGCTGAGCGTGTCGCCGTCGGCGAGCAGCTGGCTGCGCGCCCGGGAGACCGAGCCGCCGCCCGGTGGGCGCCATGTGCTGGTCCGGGGGCCGGGGTTGGCCACGGGGGGTGCGGAGGTGCCCGACCTGGCCGACCGGTACGGCACGCCGACGGTCCTGGAGCACGCCGACGCGCGCGTGCCGCGGGTCCTGGAGGAGCTCGACGGCGCGGCGCTGGCCCACATCGCGGCGCACGGCACCTTCCGCGCGGACAGCCCTCTGTTCTCGTCGCTGCGGATGGCCGACGGCCCGCTCATCGTGCACGACTTCGAACGCCTGGACCGCAGCCCGTACCGGATCATCCTCTCCAGTTGCGACACCGCCCGGCTCGCCTCGGTCGGCGCCGACGAGCTCCTCGGCCTGGTCACCGCGCTGCTGCCGCTGGGCACGGCCGGGGTGGTGGCGAGCAGCGCACCCGTCAACGACGCCGCGGTGGTGCCGCTGATGCTCGCGCTGCACAAGGGGCTGAGCGCGGGCCTGTCGCTGGCCGAGGCCCTGCGCGACGCCCGCGCGGCCCTGCCGGGCGATGCGGTGCACCAGGCGACGGGGTGGGCGTTCACGGCGTTCGGGGCGGCCTGAAAGCCGGGATCGACCGGGGCTCACGCCGACCGTGACTCCGGCTCCTCCGTGACGAGCCACGGGAGGGCAGCGCGGTCGCCGGCGCCGAGGCGGGTGTAGGCGCTGTAGAGGTGGTTGCCGACGGTGCGGATCGACAGGGTGAGCCGTTCGGCGATCTGCCGGTTGCTGAGCCCGGCGGCGGCGAGGGTGACGATCTGCCGCTGGCGGGCGGTGAGTTCGCCCAGGGCCAGGCCGGACAGAGCCGGGGTGCGGGCGCCCTGGCAGCGGCGGGCGAGCGCGACGGCGCGGGTGCGGGAGGTGCGTGCGGCGCTGGGGTCACGATGGGCTCGTACGGCCTGGGCGTGCGCCTCCGCCGCGAAGAGCAGGAAGCCACGCTCTTCCAGGGCCAGGGCCGCCCGGTCCAGGCCGGGTCCGTCGCCGCGCGCGAGAGCCTGGGCGTGCGCCGCGAACACGCCGCCGGCGGGGAGGCGGCGGGCGGCCTCGTCGGGGGAACCGAGGCGGACGGCTTCGTGGAGGGTGTACGCGTCGCTCTCCCCGTTCCCGTCGTGCAGTGCCTCCAGCGCCCCCTCGACGTCCCCGCGGGCGGCCGCCGGCCACGCTGCCGAGGTGCCGTCGGTGACGACTCCCTCCGCGGTCGTGACGTCGCCCGTCTGGGCGGCGGCCAGGGCCAGTTCGGTGCGGCAGGCGGCGTCGTGCGGGGCGCCGCGCAGTCCCTCCCGGGCCCAGGCCGCCGCCTCGCGCAGCTCTCCTCGCAGACGGGAGAAGCGGGCTCGTACGGCCGCGTACTCGGCCGGCAGCGGTGCGCCCTCCGCCGCGAGCCACTCCCCCACGGGTGTCGGCAGCTCCCGTACGTCGGTGTGTTCGATGCGGTCTTCGAGTGCGGCTGTCTCGGTCTTGAGGGCGAGTTCGCGCTCGTCCGGGGTGCGGGCCAGCCGCCTCGCCCGCAGCCGGCCGGCCGCGGCCCGCAGCACCGGGCCGTGCAGGGGGTGGGCGAGGCGGACGGCACCGTGGTCGTCGATGCCGATCAGGCCGTCGGTCTCGAGGCGTTCGAGGATCCGCAGGTCGAGGGCGTCGACGTCCAGCGGGAGGGGCTCGGCGAAGGCGAGGCGGTCGAGGGTCTCACGCTCGTCGGGGCAGGTCCGGTCCAGGAGTGGTGCGCTGCGCTCGCGGACGGTGGTGGTCACCGGCACCGGTCCGCGCCAGGCACGCTCGTCGGTGTCCGGGATCGAGGTGAGCGCCCCCTGTTCGCGTACCGCGCAGAGCAGTTCGCGCAGCAGCCGCAGATCTCCCTGGGCGAGGCGGTGCAGCCGGTTGACGGTGAGCGGTTCGAGGGGGCCGCCGGCCCCTGCCACGAGCAGCTGTGCCGTCTCCTCGCGGGGCAGCGGCTCCAGCGCGAGGCGGGGGAGCAGTTCGCCGGTCCACAGCCGGGTCACCGCGGCGGGCGCCGGGGCGCCGTCCGTCGCGACGACCAGCAGACGAGTGCGGCCGTGCACGGCGAGGTGGTGGACCAGGGCGGCCGAGGCGTCGTCGAGCAGGTGAGCGTCGTCGACCAGCAACAGCCGTACGCCGGTGAGCAGTTGGACGGCCCGGTGCAGGGAGACGGTCTCGGGCAGCAGGTGGGCGAAGGCGGCGAAGGGGAGGCCGCGGGTCTCGGGGGTCCCCGCCACTCTGGCGCAGTCGGTGCCGCGGACGGCCTCCGTGGCGAGCCGGGTCCTGCCGCGGCCCGCCGCTCCGGTCACCACGATGCCGGGCCGTCCGGCGCCCAGAGACCGCCGGACCAGCTCCAGTTCGTCCTCTCGTCCGGTGAACGGCCAGGGCAGGCCGAGGGTCTTCGCGTCACGTTCGAAAGTCGTCACGACGGTATGAGCCGGGATACTCACCCCTGATACAGGGTGACTTGAGTAGCCCCCGACTCAGGTCTCCGGTGTGCGGTCCACGGCAGTCTGGGTCCATGACCGCCCGCTACTGCTCCCTCGCGCAGCAGTCAGCCCCCGCGTTCGCGGCCGGGCTGACCGCCGAGCGGCTCAGTGCGCTCATCGGCGGACGTCCGATGTGGGTCAACGGCACGGTTCTGCACTACTGCTTCTTCGACGGCGACGCCGACGGGTCCGTGATTGCCGTACCGGGAAGCGGGGAGACCCGGCGGGTGTCGTGGGTCGGCGCCAAGGAGCAGCGGGACGTCGTGCGCGAGTGCTTCCGGGAGTGGCAGGACCTCGGCATCGGGATCTCCTTCGTCGAGGTCGGCGACCGCTCGGAGGCGGAGCTGCGCATCGGGTTCCAGCTCGGCGACGGCTCCTGGTCGGCCGTGGGCAAGGACGCGCTCCAGGTCGGCCTGAACGAGCGCACCATGAACTTCGGCTGGGACCTGACCGCGCCCGGGGAGCGCGGGACGGCCCTGCACGAGATCGGGCACGCGCTGGGCATGCTGCACGAACACCAGAGCCCGTTCGCCGGCATCCACTGGGACGACGAGGCCGTGTACGCGGATCTGGCGGGTCCGCCGAACTTCTGGAGCCGGGACAGGACGTTCTTCAACATCCTGCGCAAGCTGGACCCGTCCGAGGTCAACGGCTCGGTCTGGGACCCGCTGTCGATCATGGAGTATCCCTTCTCGTCGGGGCTGATCCTGGAGCCGGAGCAGTTCCGCGGTGGCCTGAACCCGCCCGGCGGTCTCTCGCCCCTCGACAAGGAGTTCGTGCTCCGCTGGTACCCGCCGCTCGGCCCGCAGCGGCCGCCCGCGCTGGTGCCGTTCCGCTCGGCGCCGCTGCGTCTCGGTCCGGGTGAGCAGGCCGACTTCGCCGTCGAGCCGTCGGAGACCCGCGAGTACACCGTGGGCACCTTCGGCGACAGCGACACCGTCGTCGTGGTCTTCGAGGAGCGGGACGGGGAGCCCCGCTTCCTCTCCGGACAGGACGACGGGGGTACGCCGCACAACGCCACGGTCAGGGCCCGTCTCGTCAAGGGCCGCCGCTACTTCGTCCGGGTGCGCCTGTACTCCGCGTGGGGTTCGGGCGAGACGGCGGTCATGTGCTGGTGAGCGCATGGCCGGCCGCGCACGGACGCAGAAACCACTGTCCGGCGCCGGGGGAAAGGGTCGAGGGACGTCACCTTCGGGGGAGGGGGACGTCCCTCGACCACGCCGAGCGCCCGGGCGTCAGGGACCTTCCTGTCGTCCGGGCGCTTATGCGTTGGGTGGGGGTGATCTCGTCGAAGAGGTTCAGCATGTCGTCCAGCAGCCCTGCTCGTCGGTCATGTGGCGTCGCCTGTTCGGTGTGCTGGTGGGGGTGGGTGGGGGGTGCACGTAATCGTGACCGGGTGATTACTGTTTGACAATAGGTCAATGATCACGTCACTCGAACGTGCGTTTTAGTCGGTCAAGGCTTGCGATCGTGACACTTGCCTGATCTGGAAATGTACGGTCGGCGATACAGACAGCCGCTCATGATCGCGGAAGCGTGTGGCGGGTGCCATCCGTCCCGCCGCTCGACTGGGTCCTCGCCCGCCGCCGGGCCATTGGCGACCGCATCCGCGACGCCCGACGCGGCCGGAAGCTGTCACAGGAGAAGCTCGCGGAACTGGCAGGTATGGACCTGCAGGCCATCAACAGGATCGAGATGGGGCACCAGGCCGCGTTGATCGACAACCTGATCCGCATCGCCGACGCCCTCGACTCCCCGCTCGCCGACCTCGTCCGCTGAACAAAGGCGGCCCGGCCGGCAGGGTTCAACGACCGGGCCATGTACTGCTGTCAGCCCTTGGGCGGGATGATGAATACCCGCACCGGCCTGGGCTCCGGGTCGCGTGACTGCGGTTGCTGAGCGCGCTTCCACGCTGCCACCAGATCCGCGTACCGCGGGTCGATCCACTCGGACATGCGGCCTCCCTTCACGGCGAGAGGCTAGACGACACCGGGCTTCGGCTTGGGCTGGACCACGATCGGCCCCGAGTCATCCGAGTGCTGGCACTTCGCGGCGACCGACACGAGGGACTCGTCGTCCGGCGCCACCCACAGCTCGTCGTCCGTCGTCCAGCCGAGCGCCGCGATCGCATCGCGGGTCCGGACCAGGACCGACGGGTCGTAGTTCTCCGGGCCGTACCCCGGGAGGTGGTGCACGAACTCGCCGTCGAGCTGCTGGCACAGCTCCGCGTACATCGCAGTGTGCAGCAGCAGCGCGTGCCAGCCCTCATCGACGATCCGGGACAGCGCGAGGCCACCGCCCGGGTTACGGGAGCAGGCCGCCACGAACTTCAGGGCCTCCTCGACGATCCGGCCGGCCATCTCCTCAGCCATGTCCGGGTTCGCGTCCATGACCGTGCCGCGGCAGGAGGCGAACTGGGCGTCGGTGATGAGCATGCGGGGCAGTGCCGGCTGGTCCGGGCCGGGGATCGGGGCAGGATCGGGGCCAGGGTTCGGAGGTACGCTCACAGTGATCTCCTTCGCTGGTTGCGGATGAGGTTGAGCGCCCGGGCCGGGTTCTTCGCGGGATACGGTCCGGGCGTTCCTGTCGCCAGGCGCGCGGTGGGCGCAGGCCTTCGGCAGGAGTCTGGGGTGTGCTCAGTTCGTGCCGAGGTTCTCGAAGTGGTCGCACAGCGCCCTCACCGATCGCGCCAGTTTCACCGCGACGGACAGGCGGACATCGTTGGTGTCGCCGTCACCGAGCCGGAGCCGCATGCGGGCCTCGCCCACGCAGGCCAGCGCGCACGCTCGGGGGATGTCGTCCTTCGGCAAGCTCAGGCACGCGGTCTCCACCTCGGGGATGAGCTGCTGAATGTGGTCCCGCAGCAGGACGAACAGATCCCTCAGCTCCTCGTCGGCGACAGAGGGAGAGATCTCGCCCAGCAGGAGGCGGACGGACTCGAGCATGGTGGCGATGTCCAACGGAACTGCCGACGCGGCAGTATCCGGGCGGGCTGTTTGATGCGCCATCGCTTACGCCTCCACGGTCACGGTGATCCGTCTCACACACGGACCGTAGGACGCGGTACAACAGAAGCGGGCACGCAAAGTGCGTGCCTTGCTCGGGGGTACGCAGTGGACACTTCTGGCATCGGCCGCCGCATCGCCTACTGGCGAGAACGGCGCGGCTTCACCCAGACCGACTTCGGCCAACTCATGGGCCAGACACGGCGCTGGGTGCAGGACATCGAAGGCGGGAAACGCCAACAGGACCCGCGCCTGTCGGTACTGGTGCGCGCGGCTGAAGTCCTGCGCATCCCCATGGAGCAGTTGTTGACCGACAGCCCGCCCGTACCACCCGCGGGCAACGCCCCGCCCGTCGAAGCCTTCGGCGTCATTGACGCCCTCTACGGGCCCGCCCCCGCCGCCGACCCGCCCGCGCTGGCCGTGTTGCAGCGAAGACTCGTCTACTGCTGCGAAGCGTTCCAGGCCTGCCACTACGCCACCCTCGCCCGCGAGTTGCCCGGGCTCATCGTTGGAGCCGGGCAAGCCGCACATGCCGCGCCCGCCGGCGCAGGGTCCGACGCGCAAGCCCTGCTCTCCCGGGTCTACCAGCTGGTGACGTCGTACCTGCACAAGTACGGGTCGGCGACCGCGATTCAGGCCGCGCTCGCTGCAGACCGTGCGCTGGTTGCGGCCGAGCAGTCAGGAGACCCGGTTCAGATTGGGGCTGCAGCGCGACGGGTGGCGAAGAGCCTCGTCTACCAGCAGCGCCCGCAGGCGGCCGTCGAGTTTGCGACCGCAGCCGCCCAGCGTCTGTCCGACGGCCTCATCGACCGTGGCGCTCTCGGCCTGTCCACCCTCGGCATGCTGTACCTGTCCGCCGCGTTGGCCGCGTCCTCGCAGGAGCGGACGACCGCCCGGGTGCGCGCGGCCACCGACTATGTGGACGAAGCCGGAGATGTAGCTGACCGTCAGGGCGGCGATCGGAATGAGGACTGGACAATGTTCGGCCCGACCAACGTCGGCCTGCACCGGGTGGACATGCTGATTCGCTTCGAGGACGGATGGTCCGCGCTCGAAGCCGCCGACGCGCTTGCCCCCGAGGCCCTCGCCGGGCTGACCCGGGAGCGGCAGGCCGGACATCATGTTGCGATGGCACGCGCGTCGCTCTTGACACGGCGTAAGGACGCCGCGGCGACGGAACTCCTGGAGGCCGACAGGCTGGCACCCGAAGAGGTAGAGGGCAGACCAGACACGGTGAACCTGGTGAAGGACGTGGTCGGCGCAACAGCGAGCCCGGGCAGCGAGTTGCGTGCGCTGGCCGAACGCTGTGGACTCCGTGCATGACGAGACCGGTGTTGTACCTGATCGCCTGCGCTGCAGGGCCCACCCAGTACATCGACGACGGCGTGCGCGCCGGCCAGGCCGATGGGTGGGACGTGTGTTTGATCCTTACTCCGTCCGCGGCCAGTTGGTGGGAGCCGCGCCTGGGCGAGTTGGTGGAGCTGACTGGGCATCCGGTGCGGTCGCGGTACAAGTTGCCGTGGGAGTCGGATGTGTTGCCGAAGGCGACGGCGATGCTGGTGGCGCCGATGTCGTGCACCAGCCTCAACAAGTGGGGTGCTGGGGTCTCGGACACCGTGGCGATCGGTATCCCTTCGGAGGCTGTACACATGGGTGTGCCTGTCGCGGCGATGCCCTACTTCAACCAGGCGCAGGGCGCGCAGCCTGCGGTCGCGAGGTCGGTTGCCGCGCTGCGTGAGCAGGGCGTGTTGGTGCTCGACGGGCCGGATGGGTATGAGTCGCATCCGCCGAAGCAGGGGAACCCGCGAGGGTTTCCGTGGGCGCGGGCGTTCGCTGGCGTGCGGCGTCTGGCTGGCGTCTGACCGGACGCGTGAAGCGGGCGCCGTTCTCGCTACCCTTGATCTATGTCCCCCACCCTTCCGCCTCTGGTGCCGTGCGTCCTGCTGCGGTCGTGAACTCGGCGGTCCGGGCTGTCGTGTGGCGTGCCCAGGGCAGGGCGTGGACGCGTGCCGAGCAGGCCCTGTACCGGCTGCTGGTGGATGAGTGGGTGGCGGCCGAGCAGGCGGAGATGACCACCGCCGCCTGAGCCCGGACGCACGAAGTGGTCCCCGCCGCCCGAAGGGATGTTGTTGGCGAATTCCGCTCGACGGCTCAGGGTCGCCTTGCACCCGTCCGGTGGACGGGGTGTGCCGTCGGCGAGTGTGACACATTCCCAAAAAGTGTCACACTGTGCGGACCTGCGAGGTGGGCGCGGCGGATTCGCCAACGGCATCCCCGAAGGCAGCGGGGGCCACAGGACGCGGTGGCACGCGGCGAGTGGACGTACGAGGTGCACTCGGCCGACGCGGGCACTGATCTCTGTCGGGACGCGCTGTCCTGGTCCCCGTTCCGCTCCCCGGGCCACGCCCGGGCGGCGGGCGAGGCGCCGGCCCGGCTGCACCTCGCGGCGGAGGGTTTCGACGCGCCGCGCAGGCGGGCACAGCCGCTCGTCGCGTCGTACACGGTCTTCGCCTCCGAGGACCCGCTCCGGGCGCTGGAGGAGTACGTGGCCGAGCGGCCCGCGCTGGCGGAGGGCCTGGCCGGTTTTCCCTGGCGCGAGGACACGGAACGCGTCCTCATGCCGCTGTACGCGCGGCTGGCCCCGCACTCGCGGGCCTGAAGCCGTTGTGGACGCACAACGACTGGCACGCCTCGAACCTGCTGTGGGGCGAGGACGTCGAGGTCTCCACGGTCCTGGACTTCGGCATGAGCGACCGCACGACCGCCGTGCACGACCTGGCCACGGCGATCGAGCGCAACGCGGTGCAGTGGTTGCAGCCCGGCTTCCCGGTGCGTGAGGAGGACGCCGTCGCCCTCCTCGACGGCTACCGTTCCGTGCGGCCCCTCCCCCGCCGAATTGGCCGCCCTCCCCGCCCTTCTCCCGCTGGTCCACGCGGAGTTCGCGCTCTCCGAGCTCGGCTACTTCCACGGCGTCACCCGCTCGGCCGAGAACACCCGCCTGGCGTACGCGTACTACGTCGGCCACGCGGAATGGTTCGCCGGGGAGGGTGGCCGCCCGCTCCTGGAGCGGGTCAGGGAGCGGTCCTCAATGGTTCCACTCCGATGACCTTGCGGTACACGCGGGCGCCGTCGCCGTAGTCGTCGACGGCGTAGTGCCAGGTGGCCTGGTTGTCCCAGAGGACGAAGTCACCGGGACTCCAGCCGAACCGGATCGTGTAGTTCGGCGAGGACGCGTGCCGGAGCAGATGGTCGAGCAGGACCTTGCCCTCCTGCTCGGTGACCCCGGTCAGGCGGATCGCGGAGGTGCTGATGAACAGGCCCTTGCGGCCGGTCACGGGGTGTTCGAGGACGACGGGATGCTCGACGGTCTCGTCGACCGTCTTGCCCTTGTTGCCCTGCGCGTAGTGCACGGCGTTGCCGTCGTAGACGGCGTTCACGGACTCCAGCAGCGCCTTGAAGGGGGCGGAAAGGTCGTCGTAGGCCGCCTGGAGGTCGGCCCACAGCGTGTGTCCGCCGAGTTCGGGCACCTCCTCGTAGGTGAGCGACTCGATCGCGAACACGGGGCTGCGCCACAGTCCGCCGATGTGCCAGGTGCTGGCCTTTCCGGTCTGCCGGACGTTGTACGGGTAGACGAGCGGATTGGCGGGGTCCTTCACCGCGGTGGGGTGGTCGAAGGGCTCCGCGAAGATCCGTACCGCCTCGACGTGCTGATCAGGCGTCAGATGCTGGCCGCGGAACACCAGCACCCTGTGCTCGGCGAAGGCCCGGCGCAGTTCGTCGGCGGTGAGGTCGTCCACGGGCCGGGTCAGGTCGACGCCGGTCACCTCGGCGCCGAAGCGCGGTCCGACGCGGCGTATGTCAGGGCGTGCGACAGTGGTCATGCCGTCTCCTCGGGCAATGGTGCGGGGTGAGTTGTCGTGCGGGGACAACGGGGCAGGCACCGGCCTCCGCGGGCGAGTCGCGGGGGGCGGCCCGGCGCGAGGCGGGGCGCGGGCGGATGTCAGGCGCGCGGACAGCAGGACGCGCCCATGCGCGCCAGATCCACGTGCAGCCTGCGGAACAACGCCGGACCGGTCACCTCGTCACGGTAAGCATCCGTCGGCGCGCGCCGCCAGAGCGCAGTATTGCGCGCCCGTGAACATTTGACCGTCCCTCGGCTCGGCTCCGGCAGGATGACGGCATGCTCATCGTCCTCGGCGGTCTCCCCGGCACCGGAAAGACCACACTCGCCCGGCTCCTGGCCGCCAGACTCGGAGCGGTCCACTTGCGCGTCGACACCATCGAGCAGGCGCTCGTCCGCTCCGGGCTCGCACGGCACCCGGTGGGACCGGCGGGATACGTCGTCGGATACGCCCTGGCCGGGGACCATCTGCGGCAGGGGCTGACCGTGATCGCCGAGTCGGTCAATCCGCTGTGCGTCACGCGGGACGCGTGGCGGGAGGCCGCCGTGCGGGCGGGCGTGCCCGTCGTCGAGATGGAGGTGTGCTGTTCCGATCCGGTCGAGCACCGGCAGCGGGTGACCTCGCGGTCGGCCGACATCGCGAATCTGCCGCTGCCCGACTGGCGGCAGATCGTGGAGCGGGAATACGAACCGTGGGACCGCGAGCACATCGTGGTCGACACCGCTGGGCAGACGCCGGCGGAGTCGCTGGAGTCCCTGCTGCGGGCCGCGACGTTCCCGGCGGCCGATTCTCATTGATGGTGGCTGTCTGTCCGCCGTACGATCCGACGGACATCCGTCGAGCCACGGGGGGGCCGCCATGCTCACGACTTCCGGCAGCACGGTTCAGGAGCTCAGGGACCTGATCCTCCTCGCCACGTGGCTGCGCCGGCCACCGCCGCCCTGTGCGCCGTCTTCTTCGTGTCGTTCGTGACCGGCGCGCGCAGGCACAGGGCGGCCGGCGAGGTGGCGGCTGCCGCGTACAAGGTCAGGAGTGCCGCGGCCACCGGCGCTCTTGTCCTGTTCCTCTGCGGCGGCTGGGTGACGCTCCTGCTGCTCAGATAGCGGCCTCCCCGTAACGGTCCGCCGTGCGGCGCGCCTTGTCCAGCAACTGCTGTCGCACTTCGGCGGGCTCGAGCACCTCTGCGTCCGGTCCGAAGCCGAGCAGCCGACGACACGCCGCCAGGGGCGAGTCGAAGTGGAGGACCAGCCGGTGCCAGCCGGCTTCCGGGTCGGAGGTCGCACGCGCGGCCGAGGTGGTGTCGCCGAGCACCTCGGGGAGGGCCGCGAGTCCGGCGGAGGTGAGCCTTACGGTGACGGGGAGTCGGTCCAGGCTCGCCTCGAACTCCGTGGTCCAGCGGCTCCAGAACCCGGCCAGGTCGAAGTCGGCGGGACGGGTGAAGATACCCGGAAGCAGCTCCGCCGCGGCGATGCGCGACACCCGGTGTGCTCTGGGCGCGCGGGCCGACCGGGCCACCAGATACCAGACGCCCGCCTTGGCCACCAGCCCGAACGGGTCCACGGTCCGCGTCGTCGTATGGCCGTCACGGGCGTCGTGCGTGATCCGCAGCCGCCTGTCCTGACGTACCGCTTCGACCAACGCGGGCAGGTGCGGCACCAGTTCGGGCGACCTGAACCACGCCTGCGTGTCGATGTGGAAGCGTGCGGCCGCAGCGTTCGTGCGGTCGCGGCTCGCCGCCGGGAGAGACGCCAGCAGCTTCAGCCGCGCCTGCGGCAGCGCTTCCCCCAGCGCGATCCGCTCCAGCGGGCCGCCCGCGGAGACTGCCAGCAGGGCCGTCGCCTCCTCGGCGCTGATGCCCAGCAGCGGGCTGCGCCAGCCGTCCAGCAGTCGGCAGCCACCACCGGGACCGCCGCTCGCCACGACCGGCACTCCGGCGGCGCCGAGCGCCTCCAGGTCGCGGTAGACGGTACGGACCGACACCTCCAGCTCGGTGGCGAGTCGACGTGCTGTCATCTGCCCTCGGGACTGCAGAGCCAACAGCAGGGACAGCAGCCGGTCCGCTCGCATCTCTCGATCACCTTCCCGCACTCCTTTGACTGACAAAGGGTGTCAGCCATAGGGCCGTAGCGTCCGGCGGAGCAGTCCCGACGTCCGAAGGAGCAGCACATGATCACTGGTTACGTCATCGGCGAAAGCCTCCGCCCCGGCGCCGTGTTCGCGCCGGGCGGGCTGCGCGTCCGCGCCGTGCGCAGGCTCGACGTGTCGGCGAGTGCCGCCGACGGGCAGCCCGGGCTGTGGACGCTCATCGAGTGGGAGACCGACAGTGAGGACGTCGGCGGGATCGCCGACGCCCTCGCCGAGGCGCTGGAGCCGGAACACGGGTGGTACGCCGACTTCACCCTCGGGGACGAACGCGTAGTCGCCTTCGCCGGCAAGGTCTTCCGCTATCGGCGCGGCGACGCGGCGGGCCGCGCCGAGGCGATCGCGTACGGGCGGTCGGTGGGCACTCCCGAGCATCAGCTCGACTGGACGGAGTGACCCCGGCTCACCGCCTCTTCCACTCCTCCGCCAGCAGTTCGTACGACCGTACCCGCGCCGCATGGTCGTGGGTGATCGTCGTGATCAGCAACTCGTCGGCACCCGTGGCTTCTTGGAGTTGTTCCAGCTGGTCGGCGACCCGGGCGGGTGAGCCGACGAACTGGGTGTCCAGGCGGTCCTGGACCAGCGCACGGTCCTCGTCCGACCACTTGTGGGCGCGTGCCTCCTCGGGTGTCGGGAATTCGATGGCGCCCTCGGCGGTACGGATACTGCGGACCCACGGGCCGTAGCCGGTGGCGAGTTCGCGGGCCGTCTCGTCGTCCTCGGCGACGACGACGTCCGCGGAGACGCTGACGTACGGCTTGTCGAGGAAGTCGGAGGGCTGGAAGGAGGCGCGGTAGCCGTCCACCGCCTCCAGGACGGTGGCCGGGCTGACGTGGTAGTTCGCGGCGAAGCGCAGGCCGCGGGCGCCGGCTGTCTGCGCGCTCTGGCCGCCGCTGCTGCCCAGGATCCACACCTCGACGTCGGCGCCCTCACCGGGCACGACGTGCGCCTCGATTCCCTCCGGGGAGCGGTAGGTGCCGGCCAGCAGGGCAAGGATGTCGTCGATTTGCTCGGCGTAGTCCTGCGACTCGGCGTTCGGCAGCTGGAGCAGTCTGCGCTGCAGGGCGATCCGGGGCGAGCCGAGGAGGCGCTCGAAGGAGAAGCGGGGCGGGATGAGCAGACCGTTGGGCGCCCTGCCGTCGACGACCGGAGTCGCCGTCGGCGGCGGGGCTGCGGGCTGTCCCGGTGGGCGGCCTCCCGAGCGGCCCAGGCCCAGGTCGAAGCGGCCGGGGTGCAGCGCGTCGATCAGGCCGAACTCCTCCACCGTGGACAGCGCGGTCCGGTGGCCGAGTTGTACGGCGCCGGAGCCGAGGCGGATGGTGGAGGTGGCGGAGGCGGTGAGGGCCAGCACCACCGCCGGGGATGTGCCCGCGACGCCCGGGTTGAGGTGGTGCTCGGCGAACCAGTGACGGGCGTATCCGAAGCGCTCGGCCTGCTGGGCCAGGTCGATGGAGTTGCGCAGGGCGTCGGCGGCCGTCGAGCCGGAGGAGATCGGGACCAGGTCGAGGACGCCGAGGGGGATGTCAGACATGGGCCGGCTCCTCGGTGGTCGGTGACGTCGGGAGGACCGGGGCCCAGTCGAAGGGCGGGTCCGGGATGTCCTTGCGAAGGACCGGGGCGACCGCCGACTGGAAGAGTTCCAGGGAGTCCCGGTGCTGGGTGTCTGTGAGGCCGCTCGCGTCCGCGTGGAGGTGGACCACGGTGTGTCCGAACTGCTCGTGGTAGCGGTGCACCTTGTCGATGATCTGCTGCGGACTGCCGATCAGGGCCGAACTGCGCTCGACGAAGTCCTCCAGGGACTCGAAGACCACGGGCAGTCCGGCCTGCTGCTGGAACGCCAGGGTGGCCTCGAAGATCGGCCGGTACCCCTCCAACGCCTCCTGGGAGGTGCGGGCCACGTACAGGCCGGCCGTGCCGGCGCCGACCGCGATGTCGGCCGGATCGTGGCCGTAGAACTCCCAGCGCTCGCGGTAGTACCTGATCAACTCGGCATAGGGCTCGATGGGGTTGGTGACGTTCGCCGAGAACAACGGGTCGCCGTAGCGGGCGGCCAGATCCACCGACTCCTTGCTGGTGGCGCTGCCGTGCCAGACCCGCACCGGCTGCTGCAGCGGCCTCGGCCACACCTCCGCGTCCTTGAGCGGAGGGCGGAAGCGGGTCTCGGCGGTCACCCTGTCCTGCCGCCAGATCTGCCGGAACACCTCGTAGCTCTCGGCGTTGCGCTCCCACTGGTCCTCGGGTGTGACGTGGAACAGCTCGCGCTGGGCTGCACCGTTGCCCTTGCCGATGATCAGCTCCAGGCGTCCGCCGGAGAGATGGTCGAGGGTGGCGTAGTCCTCGTACGCGCGCACCGGGTCCAGGAGACTGAGCGTGGTCACGGCGGTGAACAGCCGGATGCGCCTGGTGAGTGCCGCGATGTGGCTGAGGACGACGGTCGGCGAGGAGGAGATGAACGGCCGCTCGTGCCGCTCTCCCACGCCGAACCCGTCGAAGCCCAGCTGCTCGGCCAGCAGGGCGTTGTCGACGACCTCGCGGAAGCGGTCCCGCGTCGGCTTCTGTACGCCGGTGACCGGGTCCGGCCGGTGCACGATCAGGGTGATGGCGAGGAACTTCACGACGCCACCCGCTCGCTCCGGACGTCGTCGTCGGGGTGGGCGAGGCCCAGGTGGTCGCGCAGGGTGGTGCCCTCGTAGTCGGTGCGGAACACGCCCTGCTCCTGGAGGAGCGGGACGACCTCGTCGGCGAAGGCGTCGAGGCCGCTCGGGGTGATGTGCGGGACGAGGATGAAGCCGTCGCTGGCGTCGGCCTGCACGAAGTCGTTGATGGCCTTAGCGACGGTGGCCGGGGAGCCGATGAAGTTCTGCCGGTTGCCACTCTCGATGACCAGGTCGCGGATCGACCAGTTGTTGGCGGCGGCGAGTTCGCGCCACTCGCGGGCGGTGGCCAGCGGGTCGCGGTACATGCGCACCTGGGCGCGGCCCTTGGCGATGGTGTGCTCACCGAGGTCCGGGTCGATGTCGGGGAGGGGTCCGTCCGGGTCGTACGAGGACAGGTCCCGGTTCCAGACGAACTCGAGGTGCTTGATGGCCGTGGCTCCGCTGACCTGCCGACGGCGGACCTCGCGGGCGGTCTCCTCCGCCTCGGCGTCGGTGTCGCCGAGGACGAAGGTCGCGGCGGGCAGGATCAGCAGCTGGTCGGGGCGGCGGCCGTACTTGGCGAGGCGGGCCTTGACGTCCGTGTAGAAGGCCTGGCCCGCGTCGAGGGTGGCGTACCGGCTGAAGATCGCGTCGGCGGTCGAGGCGGCGAACTCCCGGCCCTCCTCGGAGTCCCCGGCCTGGAAGATCACCGGGCGGCCCTGCGGGGAGCGCGGGACGTTGAACCGGCCGTGGATGTCGAAGTGCTGCCCGTGGTGGGCGAAGGCACCGGCCTTGGCGTCGCGCAGGAAGGCGCCGGTGGCCTGGTCGGCGAGGATCTCGTCGCCGTGCCAGGAGTCGAAGAGTTCGCCCGTGGTGGCCAGGAACTCCTTGGCGCGGGAGTAGCGCTCCTCCTGCGGCAGGAAGCCGCCGCGGCGGAAGTTCTCGCCGGTGAAGGCGTCCCAGGAGGTGACGACGTTCCAGGCGGAGCGGCCGCCGGAGAGGTGGTCGAGGCTGGCGAACTGGCGGGCCACCTCATAGGGCTCGTTGAAGGTGGAGTTGATGGTGCCGGTCAGGCCGAGGCGGTCGGTGACCGCGGCCAGGGCGGCGAGGACGGTGAACGTGTCCGGGCGGCCCACGACGTCCAAGTCGTATATTTTCCCGCCTTGTTCGCGCAGGCGAAGGCCCTCGGCGAGGAACAGGAAGTCGAACTTGGCGCGTTCGGCGGTCTGTGCGAAGTGTGCGAAGGAGCTGAACTCGATGTGGCTGCCGGCCTTCGGGTCGCTCCACACGGTGGTGTTGTTGACACCGGGGAAGTGCGCGGCCAGGTGGATCTGCTTCAGGGGCTTGGTCATCGTCGGTCTCCCTCCCGCTCAGACGGCGGCGTAGCGGTTGGCGGGGCGGGTCAGGCCGAGCAGCCCGCGCAGGGTGTCGGCCTCGTAGGCGCGGCGGAAGGCGTCGCGACGCTGGAGCTCGGGGACCAGGCCGCGGGTGATCACCGGGAGGTCGTGCCCGGCGACGGCGGGCCGCAGCCGGAAACCGGTCAGCCCGGCCTCCTGCAACTCCTGGAGCAGGTCGGCGAGTTGGGCCGGGGTGCCGGCGAAGACACGGGCGTCGCTGGTGTACTCCTGGTCGGCGAGGGCGTCGAGGCGTTCGCGGCGGGCCGCGGCCTCGGCGGGGTCGTCGTCGAGGAAGACCACCAGGTCACCGAAGACGTGCACCGGCTCGGCGGCACGGCCGGCCGTCTCCTGTTCGGCGCGGATCTCGGCGACGATCGCGCGAGCCTGATCGGCGTCGTGCGGGGTGACGTAGCCGACGTCGGTGGCGCGGGCCACCAGGCGGTAGGGGACCGTGTCGTGGGCCAGGGCGGTGACCAGGGGCTGCCCCTGCGGCGGGCGCGGGGTGATGGAGGGGCCCTTGACGCTGAAGTGGCGGCCCTCGAAGTCGATGTAGTGCAGCTTGTCGCGGTCGATGAAGCGGCCGGTGGCGACGTCCCGGATCTCCGCGTCGTCCTCCCAGCTGTCCCACAGCCGCCGGACGACCTCCACGTAGTCGGCGGCCTCGTCGAAGAGGTCGGTCACCAGGTCCTGGGTGGCCGGGGCGTCGTAGGCCTCGATGCGGGGGA
The DNA here is from genome assembly GCF_042896175.1 of Streptomyces sp. NPDC001315. Classification (NCBI taxonomy): domain Bacteria; kingdom Bacillati; phylum Actinomycetota; class Actinomycetes; order Kitasatosporales; family Streptomycetaceae; genus Streptomyces; species Streptomyces sp. NPDC001315. The sequence continues at coordinate 150,716 of NZ_JBIAWZ010000015.1, forward strand.
TCGTACGGCGGCCGAAGTGGGCGGCCTCCGTCGGGCGGGCGGTGATCTGGACGCGCAGGCCCGCTCGACCGGTGCTCACATAGTCGAGCGTGGCGATCGCCTTCGAGAGGTGGAACGGCTCCGTGTGCGTGACCACCGCGGTCGGGACCAGGCCTATGTGGCGGGTGAGGGGGGCGATGCGGGAGGCGACGAGGACGGCGTCGAGGCGGCCGCGGACCTGGTCGGTGCGGTCGTCCGGGTCCAGGAAGTGCGAGGACTGCGGGCCCAGGCCGTCCTCGATGGTGACGAAGTCGAGCAGGCCACGCTCGGCCTCGGCGACCAGGTCGGCCCAGTATCCGGCGGTGAACAGCTCGCGGGGGCGGGCGACCGGCTCGCGCCAGGAGGCGGGGTGCCAGCCGGTGCCGTCCAGAGCGACGGCAAGATGCAGAGGAGCAGAGGGAGTTGAGGACACAGGGGTGCCTTCCTGGAAGTCCGTACGAGAGAGCCGGCCACACACGACATGGGGGCACGGCGAGGGAACGGGTCAGGAGCGACAGAGGGCGCCGGCCACGCGCTGAAGGTCTATGTGGGGCCGGGAGTGAAGGTGCACGGCGTGGCGTATGCGGGTCACGTCCGTCACCTCCCTCTGCCGGGCGCGCGGCGGCGCCTGGTACATCTCGTCGTGAGTCACAACGCCCCGACCTCCCCGGATGTTCCCGGTGTGCGCACCGACACGATGGTCGAGCGGCGGCGGAGGGTGAAGCCGAGGGACTCGTAGAGGCGGATCGCCGGGGTGTTGTCGGCGGCCGCGTGCAGGAACGGGGTGTCGCCGCGATCGCGGATGCCGGCGGCGACCGCGCGGATCAGACGGGTGCCGAGACCCCGGCCACGGTGCTCCTGGTCGGTGCAGACCGCGCTGATCTCGGTCCAGCCGGACAGCCGGAGTCGTTCACCGGCCATGGCGATCAGCCGCCCCTCGTGCCGGATGCCGAGGTAGGTGCCGAGGGCGACGGTCCGCTTCAGGAAGGGGCCGGGGCGGGTGCGGGCGATGAGGTCCAGGATCTCCGGCACGTCGTCGGGACCGAGCGGTACCGCCTCCGGGGCGGGTTCGGTCCGCAGCGCCTCGGTGGCGACGAGTTGGACGCCCACTCCCCCGCCGACGATCTCCCAGCCGTCGGGCACCCGGTCGACCGGCTTGACCCGTACGGCGGTTCCGGGACCGACGAGGCTGCGCAGGTCGTCCCAGGCGGCCGGGTCCTCGGGGTCGGCGAGGGCGGCGAAGGCGTAGACGTCGGTCGGGTAGCGGGCGGCGAGGCCGACACGTTCGGCGAAGTGGGCGTGCGGGCCGCTGAGCGCGGCCCAGACGGCGTTGTCGAGGGGGTGCGGGTGGGACGCGATCGGGGCTCCGCCTCCACGGAGGTCTCCGTGGAGACTTCTCCGCGGGTCTCCGTGCGGATCTCTGTGCGGATCTCTGTGGAGGTCGGTCTGCTGGGCCACGGAGGCGGAGTCCTTCCTTGACTGAACTAACGCGGCTTGCATGGGGCGCAGGACACCTGACAGGAGGTCAGGAGTCGGTGAGGGGCAGCCCGGCCGGGTTGACCTCGGACTTGGTGACGGCCTCGTTGGAGAGGTTCCAGGCGGCGAGCCACTTGGTGTACTGGCCGTTCTCGATCAGGTAGTTGACGGCGTCGGCGAGGGGCTTGGCGAGGCCGCTGTCCTTCTTGGCGGTCGCCGCGATCAGGCCCTGCAGGGTCGCGCCGGCGCCGGAGTACGTGCCCGCGTTGACCGTCGGCGTGTTTGTGGCGGCGGTCTGGGTGACGTGGTAGGCGACGCTCGGGTTGGGGGCGAAGTAGGCGTCGATCTTGCCGCTGTTGAGCGCCAGGTAGGTGCTGTTGTTGTCCTGGAAGTACTTGATGGTGAGCTTCTTGCCCTCGCTCTCCAGCTTCTTCTTCCACGCGATCAGGATGCGTTCCTGGTTGGTGCCCGCGCCGACCGAGACGGTCTTTCCGGCGAGGGTCGCGTAGTCGCCGTCGAACTTCCAGTTGCTGGACTTCAGCGCCTCGAAGCCGAGGTTGTCCTGCCGGTAGGAGGCGAACTCGTACTTCTTCTTGCGCTCCTCGGTGTCGGTGACGTTGGTGAAGGCAACGTCGACCTTCCCGCTGTCGATGCCGACGAAGAGGTTCTCCCAGGTGAACCTCTTGATCTCCGGCTTCAGGCCGAGCACCGCGGCGACCAGGCGGGCGAGGTCGGGCTCGGAGCCGGTGAGGGTCTTCTGGTCGCTGCCCACGTACCCCAGCGGCGCGGAGCCGGACGGCAGGGTGCCGCTGCCGATCACCAGCTTGCCGCTCTTCCTGACGGCGTCGGGCAGTTCGGCGCTGATGGACTTGACCTCGGACACCTTGAGGGTGGTCTCCTTGGCGGCGCCGTTGGAGACCTGGCCGATGGTCACGCTTCCGGAGGCGGCGCTGTCGGTGGTGGTGGCGGCGTCGCTGTCACCACCGCAGGCGGCGAGCCCGGTGGCGAGAGTGGCGACCGCGGTCGCCGCGGTGATGCCGCGAAGCAGGCTGCGTCGGGGGAAGTGGTTGGGCATGACCGTCCTTTGTGCTGATGCGAGAGGGTGGTGGTGGTGAAGGTGATGTGCATGGGGGGAAGTCGTGGTGCACGACGTCCGGACGGGATCTCCGAGTGGGATCTCCGAGTGGGACCCACGTGGTACGTCCGGCAGGGATGTCCCGGTGGGATGTCCCGGTGGGATCAGAGCACCTTGCTGAGGAAGTCCCGCGTCCGCTCGTGCCGGGGCTTGTCGAGGACCTCGCTGGGCGGGCCCTGTTCGACGATCTTTCCGCCGTCGATGAAGACGACCCGGTCGGCGATCTCCCGGGCGAAACCGACCTCGTGGGTGACGATGACGAGGGTGGTGCCGCTGGTCGCCAAGTCCTTGATGACGGCGAGCACTTCGCCGACAAGCTCGGGATCGAGAGCCGAGGTCGGCTCGTCGAAGAGGATGACGCCGGGGCGCAGCGCGAGGGCACGGGCGATGGCCACGCGCTGCTGCTGACCGCCGGACAGCTGCCGCGGATAGGCGCCGGCCTTGTCGGCCAGGCCGACCCGGCCGAGCAGCTCACGGGCCAGTTCCAGGGCCTCGGGCTTGCTGAGCTTCCCGGTCGCCACCGGTGCGGCGGCGACATTGTCCAGAACGGTCAGGTGCGGGAAGAGGTTGAAGTTCTGGAAGACGAAGCCGATACGGCTGCGCTGGGTGAGGATCGCCCGCTCGCTCAGCTCGCGCAGCCGTTCGCCGTGCCGGCGGACGCCGATCAGCTCGCCGTTGACGCTGACGTAGCCGATCTCCGGCTTCTCCAGATGGTTGATGACCCGCAGCAGGGTGGACTTGCCGGAGCCGGACGGGCCGAGGATGACGGTGACCTCGCCGGGTCGCACGGTCAGGTCGACGCCGTCCAGCACGCGGTGGGTGCCGTACCACTTGTGCACGTCGTGCACCTCGACGGCGGCGGGCGCGGCCTCGGCGGTGGTGAGCGTTTCGGTGGTCATACGGCGGTCTCCCTGCGCGCACGCTCACGAAGGTCCCGCAGGCCGGTGCGCAGCTTCTGCAGCGGGGTCGGCGGCAGGGAGCGCGTGGCGCCCCGGGCGTAGTACCGCTCGACGTAGAACTGGACGATGGACACGAGGCTCGTGAGGATCAGGTACCAGACGGTGACGACCAGGAGCAGCGGCACGATGTCACCGGGGTAGGTGGAGCCCATGCTCTGCGCGGAGCCGAACAGGTCGAGCAGCGACACGTAGAAGACCAGTGAGGTGCTCTTGATCAGGCCGATCAGCTGATTGACGTAGTTCGGGGTGATGGAGCGCAACGCCTGCGGGAAGACGATCTTCCGGAACTGGTAGCCCTTCGGCAGTCCGAGCGCGGAGGCGGCCTCGTGCTGGCCCTGGTCGACGGAGAGGATGCCACCGCGGACGACCTCGGCGGCGTAGGCCGCTTCGTTGAGGCTGAGGCCGACGACCGCGACCACCATGTCGGTGGCGAGCCGGGACTCGTCGAAGGAGAAGAAGGCGGGGCCGAAGGGGACGCCCACGCTCAACGTCTTGTACAGGGCACTGAAGTTGTAGAGGAACAACAGCACCACGATGAGCGGGATGGAGCGCAGCGCCCAGACGTACGTCCAGCTGGCGGCGCGCAGGACCGGGCTCTTCGAGAGCCGGGCGAGGGCCAGCAGGATGCCGCCGAGGAGACCCAGCACCGCGCTGTAGGCGGCCACTTCGAGGGTGATCAGCAGTCCGTCGAGGATGGTCGGCCGCAGGAACCAGTAGCCGAAGCGGTCCCACTGGTAGAAGGGGTTGGTCACCAGGCCGTGGACGAACTGGGCGACCAGGATCAGCGCGACGGCGGTGGCGATCCAGCGTCCGGGTTTGCGGAGCGGCTGAACTCGCTGCGCGGTAAGTTGTTTTGACGGTGAGTCAGCGACGGGTATTTCGGCGACGAGGGTCACGGCGCCTGGGGGTTCACTCATGAGGGGCTCCGGCGGGAGTCGGACACCCCGGTTCACGGTGGTCGTGGGTGGCCGCGGCGCTTCGGCAGGGCGGTGGGGACCGCGCTGAGGCGCGCACACGGCGCACGGATACGTACGGAGAACCGGGGCGAGGCGGACAACGGCACACCGCTCGGGCGGTGTTCGTCAGGATCGCGAAGGCCGGCAGTGGGGGCGGTGCGAGGGTTTCAGCCCCGACAGCGGGCACGGCCCGGTGCGGTACAGAGGGCGCTGTTCACGCGCAGCAGATCGACGGCGCGGTCGGCGACGAGCAGGCTCACGTACGACAGTACGCAGCCCTGGGGGCGGCGAGCGGCCGTCCTGGGAGCTGCGTACATGTCAGTCACCGTCACTCTTCCGGCCTGTGGGGCCTCGCGCTTACCGAAACGTCATCCGGTCCGGTCGTCACCTGGGGCACCCCACCGCGGTGCGAGGGTTGCCGGTCAGCCAGCCAGGGCTTGTTGCTGACACTCATGACCGTTCTGGGCCGTAAGTAAGTCAGTTGCCCGGACGTATGTCAACGCCGGTCCACTTACTGGAACGGTTCAGGGCTTGTTGACCTGCGACCTGGCCCCGGTGCGGTCCGCCGCGTGGGCGGCCCAGTCCAGGATCTGGACGGCCGCTCCGGCGGCCTCCAGGCCGCGGCAGTGGGCGTGGTGGCGGCGGGCGATGCCGTCGAGGTCGAGGTGGGCACCGAAGGCCGGGTGGGCGGCCAGGCGCCGCGCGTAGGCCCACAGGGCCGGGTATCCGACGATGCGGTGCACGGCGGCGGCGTCCAGATGGTCGCGGTGCACGGTGTCGAGCTTGACCAGGGCTACCCACAACTCCACGTCCGCCGCGGTGAGTTGGTTGCCGAGGAGACAGTCACGGCCGGCGAGCCGGCGGTTCAGCGAATCGAGCGTGTCGAGCAGGGAGTCGAGCGCGGCGGCGCGTTCCGCCTCCCCGGCACCGGCCCGCCCGGCGCGCTGTGCGGCCTCGTCGATCCCGGCCGCGCACAGCCGCTCGACGGCCTCGGTCTCCGCCTCGGTGCCGCACGGGTACAGCGAGGGACGGTCACCGCCGAAGCGGCTGGCGAGGTCGCGCATGATGTCGGGGGCGTGGGTGCTGACGATCCGCCCCGACCAGTCGTCGCTGAGCACCGGCGCGAGGGCCGGGCCGGTGTAGTGGTGGGCACTCGCCTCGTACAGCGGGCGCAGCGCGGCATGCCCCCCGTCCGGACAGTCGGGGACCGCCGGCAGGTAGGTCACCGGACAGGCCGCGTCCAGGCCGAGCAGGCTGTGGGTGACGGCGATGCGCAGGCCGTCGGAACAGGCGGTGGACAGATGGAGGCGGTAGCGGCGCGGCACGGCGTAGTGGCCGCTGCGCGCGTCCCGGCCGATGCGGCCTCGGAAGGTGGGGGCGGACTGGGCGGACGGCACGGCGGCGAACGGTGTGACGGACATGGTTCTCCCCGGGGACGGGCGCGCGGACGTACGCGCGGCGGAAGCGGCGTCGGGCAAGGGGCGAGGTACTCACCGGCGTGACTGACGCCGGCCTTTCCGGTGGGCGTCGTCGGCGCAGGGTGAGACCGGCTCAGCGCCGGTGGCTGATCGCGCTGCAGACGCGCTGCAGATCGATGTGACGGCGGGAGGTCAGAAGAGGCGAACGGTCCACTCGTGCGGTGACCGGCCCAAGGCGCCTCATGTTTCCCTACCTATTCACTAGGATTCCCCTCTGGAGTGTCGATCCGCCTCGAGCCGTCGTCAAGAGGTCGTCCACCAGGCGAGTACGCGGGGCCCCCGCCTGCCCCGGAACGGCGTCCGGGAAACCCGCGACCTGGACCCTGTCGAGCCGTTTCGCCCCGGGAGGGGAGCGTCAACGCCGCGCGCCGCACCGCATGACGCCACCGTCGAACCGGTGACCGCCGGGCGGGCCCTTCGCGCTGCCGGGCGGGCTCTTCGTGCTGCCGGGCCGCCGGCCGGAGCCGCAGGTCACCGCCCCGCTCCACCGCCTCGTCCTGCTCTCGCCCCACCCTCACTTCGCCCCGAGGGGTCCTCGCACCTCGCGCGTAAACAGAAACGACGCTGCTGACAGCGCCTGCTGCTGACAGCGCCCGAGGACCAAGGAGCAGGGGACGACATGAGATTCCTCGACCGTGAGCGCGCGGCCCTCACCAAGCTGCTGCCGGGGCTCGACGACAGTCTGCGAGCCGAACCACTGATGACCCTGGAGGGAGCGCGCGGCCCCGGGATCGGACTGTTCCGGGAGAGCGGCGGCCCGGGGCTGCTCGCCCCGACGTCCCTCCAGGGCAAGGGCGCCTCGGCGCTCGACGCGGTACGGGTGCAGCGGGCGCTGGGCAGCCGCTCGCCCTCCCTCGCCGTGGCGACGACCATGCACCACTTCTCGATGGCCACACTGGTCGGCCTGTGCGACACCGGTGAGGGACTGGAGTGGATGCTCGTCCAGGCCGTCGCCGCCGAGAACCGGCTGATGGCGTCCGGGTTCGCCGAGGGACGCAGTGGCACCGGCATCCTGTCGCCGTCGATGTCGGCCACCCCGACCGCCGACGGGCTGCGCATCAGCGGCGTGAAACGGCCGTGCAGCCTGGCGCGCTCCATGGACCTGCTCACCGCCAGCGTGCTGGTGCCGTGCGCGGACGGCGAGGGCACGGAGCTGGCCGTCGCGCTGATCCCGGCCGAGAGTGAGGGCGTGAGCGTCAGCGGCTTCTGGTCGAGCAGCTTCCTCGCCGGCGCCGAGAGCGACCAGGTGACCCTGGACAACGTCCTGGTGCCGCCCGAGCTGATGGTGCGTACGGCCTGCCCGGCCGGTGCCCGGCTGGACGAGGTGCAGACGATCGGTCTGGTCTGGTTCGAGCTGCTGATGACCGGCAGCTACCTCGGCGCCGCGAGCGCCCTGGTGGAGCGGGTGCTGCTGAACGACCGTGTGCCCGACGCCGAGCGGATCGGGCTCCTCGTGGCCGCCGAGGGCGCGATGGCGGCGGTCGAGGGCCTCGCCCGGCGCGTGGACGACGGCACCCCCGACGAGTCGACGCTCGCCGACTCGCTCTACGTCCGCTACAGCGTGCAGGACGCCCTCGCCCGGATCGTCCCGCGCGCGGTCGAACTCCTCGGCGGCCTCAACTTCATGACGTCGGACGAGGTCGGCTACCTCGCCGCCTGCACCAACGGCCTCGCCCTGCACCCGCCGTCGCGGTCCCGCATGACGCAGCCGCTGTCGGCGTACCTCGGCGACGCCCCGCTGACGGTCGCCTGAGACCACGTCACCCGTGCGGCGGGCGCCCGCACCCGCACCCCACGCGTCCCGCGCCCGACCGGCGCCGTCCACCCACCCGACCGAGGGGATCAACCGCATGCCACAGTCCCATCCGCCGCACCCCACCACCGGCCATCGCCCCACACTCCTGCTCACCGGCGGCTCCGGTGTGCTGGGCAGAGCCCTGATCGAGGAGCTGTCGCCCGCCTTCCGGATCGTCTGCCTGCGCCACCGCACCCCGGTGGACGACCCCAGGGTCCGCGAGATCCGCGCCGACCTGCTCGAACCCGACCTCGGGCTGTCGCGCACGGACCTCGGGCGGCTGGCCGCCGCCGTGGACGTCGTCGTGCACTCGGCCGCCGCCACCAACTGGAAGTCGGCACCGGAGTCGATCTGGCGGGCCAATCTCGACGGCACCGCCGCGATGCTCGGCCTCGCCGCCCGCGCCGACGCGCCGTTCTTCCACATCAGCACCGCCTTCGTGGCCAATCCCCTGGCCCCCGAGGAACAGGAGCGCTTCCCCGGTGCCGCCGCCTATCTGGCGTCGAAGACCGCCGCCGAGCAGGCGGTACGCGAGGCTCCCGTACCGGGGGTGATCCTGCGCCCGTCGGTGGTGATGGGCGACTCCGTCACGGGCCGCATCGCCGGGGCCCAGGGGCTGACCCGGGCGCTGGGCGCCATCGTCAAGGGCCAGGTCCCGGTACTGCCGGGGACAGCCGAGTCACGGATCGACATGGTGCCGCAGGACGTCGTGGCCCGGGCCGTGGGCGAGCTCGTACGGGGCGGGGTCGCCGGGGGCGAGTACTGGCTGACGGCGGGCGCCGAGGCGCTGCTCCAGCGCGAAGTGATCGACAGCTGCCTGGAGTTCGCGAGCCGGTTCGGGCCCAGGCCGCACCCGCCCCGGCTGATTCCGCTGGAGTCGGTGCACCGGCTGCTGCTGCCGCTGATCGAGGGCCCCGCCTTCCCCGAGGCGCTGCGCCGCCGCTTCCACACCTACGCGGAACTGCTGCTGGTCTTCCAGCGGGCCCTGCCCTTCGAGTCCTCCCTGGGCACACCGCACTGCGGCACCCCGCTGGCGAAGGGCGACCTCGAACGGGCCCTGCTGCGCAACCTGACCGCGTGGTCCGAGGGCCCCGGCGGCCTGCGCCCTCACCGACGGGCATCGGATCCACTGCCCCAACCGAACGCTCTGACCGGGGAGTTGGCATCGTGACGTCGGCTCGGGGCGGGGCGGTCGCGGCGGAGACGGACCGCGCGAACATCGCCCGCCTCTACCGCGAGCATCTGTCGGCCGGCCGCGCCGTGCTGGGCACCGTGCTCGGCGGCATGCTGGAAACGGCGTCCGAGGGATCCTGGGTGCACGCCGAGGACGGCCGCCGCTATCTGGACTTCGGCGGCTACGGTGTCTTCATCCTCGGCCACCGCCATCCCGCCGTCACCGAGGCTGTGCATCGGCAGGTGGACACCCACCCCCTCGCGACCCGGGTCTTCCTGGAACCGGTGGCGGCCCGAGCCGCGGAGGCGCTGGCCGCGCGGACCCCGCCCGGCCTGGACCGCGTCCATTTCGTCAACTCCGGGACCGAGGCGACCGAGGCGGGCCTGAAGCTGGCTCGGGTCCACGGGCACACCGCGCTGGTCAGCATGGTCCGCGGCTACCACGGCAAGACCCTCGGCGCACTGAGCGCCACCGCCAACCCGACGTACCAGCAGCCCTTCCGGCCCCTGCTGCCGGACACCGAGGTGGTGCCGTACGGCGACACCGAGGCGCTGGCGGCCACCCTCACCCGACTCGGCCGCCGGGCCTGCGTGATCGTCGAGCCGGTGCAGGGCGAGGGCGGCGTGCGCATCCCCCCGCCCGGATACCTCGCGGAGGTGGGCCGGCTGTGCCGGACGCACGGCGCCTTCCTGATCGTCGACGAGATCCAGACGGGTCTCGGGCGGCTGGGGACCTGGTGGGGCATGGACACCGAGCGTGTCTCCCCGGACGTCCTGCTCGTCGGCAAGGGCCTGAGCGGCGGTGTGGTCCCGGTGGCCGCCATGGTCGCCACCGAGGACGCCTACCGCCCTTTCTCCCGCGACCCCTACCTGCACACCTCCACCTTCGCCGCCTCCCCGATCGCCTGCGCCGCCGCGCTGGCCGCCGTACGGACCCTGGACCGGGAGGATGTCGTCGGCCGCGCCCGGACGCTCGGCCTTCGGCTGCTGCACGGCGTACGGGCCGCCTGCATTCCGTACACCGGCGGCCTGGTCCACGACGTACGCGGGCGGGGGCTGCTGATCGGCCTGGAGTTCACCGCCGAGCAGGCCGTGGGCGAACTGGTCCTCGAACTGGCCGGCCGCGGCATCCTGGTGAACCACTCCCTCAACGCGAGCCGCGTCCTGCGCCTCACCCCGCCGGCCGTCGTCGGCGAGGAGGAGCTGCGGCTGTTCCTGACCGTCCTGGCCGAGGCGCTCCACGCGGTCGCGGCACGCCTCGACTGAGTACGGGAACAGACCGAGCCGAGACACCCGAGCCGTCCCATCGACCACGGAAAGGCACTCCTATGCGTCATGTGACCGTACGGTTCACCGCCCACGACGTCGCCCCCGAGGCAGCCTACGAGCGGATCAGCGACTTCCGCCGATATCCGGACGTCACCGATACCGTCCGCGAGGTCGTGGTGTATCCGCCCGGCGACGACGGCACGGTGGTGTCGGAGTGGGCCGTCCGCTTCCGCAACGGCCTGATGCGCTGGTCGGAGCGCGACTCCTTCTCACCGGAGACCCTGACGCTCGGCTTCACCCAACTGCGCGGCGACTTCGAGGTGTTCGAGGGAACCTGGCGGTGCGCCGCCTCCGCGGAGCGCGGTACGGCCGTCACCTTCGACGCGGTGTTCGACCTGGGCATCCCCACGCTGGCCGAACTCCTGGACCCGGTGGCCGAGTCGACGCTGCGCACCAACATCGAGCGCATCCTGCGCGGACTGCTCGGCCGCGTCACGGCCTCCCCCACGGCCGCTGTCCATGGCTGACCTCACGCTGGCGCCGCAGCGGCCCGGCGAGCCGTCAGCCGAGGGCTGGGACGCGCTGCGCGACGAGCCCGGCCCCGACACGGTCCGCTGCCTCGGCCTGTACGCCAAGCTCACGGCCGGCGTCAGTGTGGTGAGCGCCCTCGACGCCGGCGGCCGCCCGACCGGGATGACGGTCTCCGCGCTGACGTCTCTGTCGGCCCGGCCGCCTCTGCTGCTGGCCTGTCTGCGCACAGGCGCACGCACCCTGACCGCGTTACGACACCAAGGAGCTTTCGCCATAAGTGTCTTGACGGAAGACCAGCGGCCTGGCGCCAGCCGCTTCGCCGACCCCTCCGTCCCGCCCGCCGCACGGTTCGACGGCGTCCCGGTACAGCACGTGCTCGGGCTGCCGGTCCTCGCCGACGCGCTCGCCTGGGCGGTCTGCGTGGTCCAGGACGTCCGCCCGTACGGCGATCATCACGCGGTCGTGGGCCGCGTACGGGCGCTGGCCGTGAACGGTGGCCGGCCCCTGCTCTGGCACGACCGCGCCTTCCACGCCCTCACCTGACCGACCCCCTGTCCCCCGGACGCCCGGCCACGAGCTCGACCGGCCGGGCGTCCGGCACGTCCGCCCCCACCCCCGGGAGGCCACCTGTCCCTGCCTCGGATCCCCGGAGTGAACGCCGCCGACGCGCGGACCGAGCTGACGCGGACGCCGAGCGGCGGACGGTCCGGTCCGGCGACCGGGCCCACCGTACAAGGCACGCACGACAACGGTGGGGTGAGGCCCTCGCGGACCTCACCCCACCGCCGTGTCACCTGGTCGGTACGCCGTGCGGCGGCCCTTCTCGCCCGGCCGGAAGCAGACCTGGCCGAACACGTCGAAGCCCGCCGCCCCGCCGGGTTCGATTCGTACGGTGGGCAGGCCGGGTCACGCGGTCACGGTGCCCGACCGCAGCACCTCGCTCGCGGAGCCGAGGTGCTGTGCGAGGTCCCGGTAGGACTCCAGGACCCCCGTCTCGGTGTACGGAATCCCGCGCTCGGCGCAGAAGTCCTTGACGAGCGGGTACGCGTGGCGCAGCGCGGAGCGCGGCATGCCGGGAAACAAGTGGTGCTCGATCTGGTAGTTGAGGCCACCGAAGAAGAAGTCGCCGACCAGGCCGGTCGGCAGGGTGCGCGCGGTGAGCACCTGACGCTCCAGCCAGCTCCACTCCCGGCCCGTACGGGTCGGCAGTCCCTTGTGGTTGATGGCGAAGCCGAGCCCCAGCAGATAGCCGAGGAGGCCCTGGTGCACGGCCAGGAACAGCAGCACGCCCGGCCACGGCAGCAGCAGGAACAGCGCGCCGAAGAACAGCACGGCGTGCAGGGCCATCAGGCCGCCCTCCAGCAGGGGGCGGCGGAGGGCGCGCCGGCGCAGGGCGATGACCCCGGCGATGCGCAGGACCACGCCTTCCAGGCCGAGCAGCGGGAAGAACAGGTAGCGCTGGTTGCCGGCCAGGAATCGGGCGAAGCCCCTGCGCTGCCGCGCCTGTTCGGGGGCGAAGATCGCCACGCGGCGCAGGATGTCCGGGTCGAGCTCCAGATGGTTGGGGTGGTTGTGGTGCCGGTTGTGGTGCTGCACCCACCAGCCGAAGCAGACGCCGAGCATGAGGTTGCCGTGGATCAGGCCGAGCGCGCGGATGGTCCTCTGGGAGCGGCTGATCTGCCGGTGCCCGGCGTCGTGCAGGAGGAACGCGAGCTGCTGGTGCCAGACCGCGAGCCAGAGCGCCGCCAGGACCGTCTGCCACCAGGCGCCGTCCGAGAGGACGAGCGCCGCCCAGCCGACGGCGTTCATCAGCCAGACGACCGCGATGGCGGTGACGTACTGGCCCTTGCGGGACCGCATGAGGCCGGCGTCCTGGATCCGCCTGGTCAGCTCGCGGAAGTCCTCCTCCGCCGCTCCCGGCTCCTGCGGCACGGAGTCGACCGCCCCGCTCATGCCAGCCCCATCTCGGCGAGCCGGGCCTGCTGGGTGGTGCGCGCCCATGCGGCGGCGGTGAGCATCCGCTCCTCGGCGGTGGTGTCGGCCAGTCGGCGGCCCGGCCACACCTCGTAGTCCCCGGCGAGGTCGCGGTGCTGCTCCAGACCCTGCTGGTAGAGCTGCTCGCGCCGGAAGGTGAGCTCCTGCACCGGCAGCCGCGACCACAACTCCGTGCCGGACGCCACCAGTTCCCTGATCCGGTCCAGCTCCTCGGGATGCCGGCGCAGATGCCGCCGTACGATGGTGGTACCTACGGACAGATGACGGATCTCGTCGATTCCGGCCGCCCGTTCGATCTGGGCGGCAGCCGGGTCGAAGGGCAACCACTTGCGTTCGCTGAGCTCCGCGGTGGGCGCGAGCACCCCTTCGACCAGGACGGTCAGGGTGACGACGCCGCCGATGTAGTCCCGCCCGTCGCGCAGGACGTCCAGTCCGAACTCCTCCAGCGGGGTGAGGATCGCGTCCCGGTCGGGGCCGGCGAGTTCCTCCATGACGGCTTCCAACCGGTCGCCGGGTGTGCCCAGTTCGAGGAGGTGACCGCGGAAGGCGTAGGCGTGGCGGGCCTCGTCCATCAGCTGGGTGGTGAAGAAGTCCATCCCGGCGAGGTCGGGGGCGCAGGCGACGAGGTGGGAGATGGCGCGGGCGGCCTTCTCCTCCGCCATCGAGCGGAAGGCGAGCTCCTGCATGACGGCCTGCCGCAACGGACCGTGGCGGAGCATGTGATCGGGTACGGTCACGTCCGGTGAGCGGCCCATCGCGTCGCCGCCGAGGGTGCCGTCGGGCACAGCGCGGAACCAGTAGCCGAGGTCGCAGCCCTCCGGGGTCAGTTCGGTGTTCAGCGCGCCGTCCAGCAGGCCGGGCGCCCGGTGCCGGTCGGCCTCCACGGGGACGCCTGCGAGGGTGTTCTGGCCGCGTGCGAGGGATGTGGTCATGTCTGCCTCTCTCCGTGAAGGGTGATCAGACGGCCTTCGTCAGCCGCATCAGTCGCCATACGGCGCCGGGACTCACTCCGCGCTGGAAGGCGAGGTACTCCGGTTCGATCAGCTGGGGGCGCCACTTGAGCTTGAAGGACTCCTGGGTCGCCGCCGGGTACACCGCCTGTCCCTTGGCCGCCACCAGTTCCAGGCAGCGGCGCAGGACTCGGCTGGTCGGGCTGAAGGCGTCGGTGTCCGGGCGGAGTTGGACGAAGGGCGTGAAGCCGAGGTGCAGCCAGCCGGCCCCCTCGTCCTGGAAGCGGCGCAGGACGGTGGCGAAGACCAGCTCCACCGTGCCGGGCGGGGCGTCGGGCCGACGTCGCGTCAGGTCGTAGAGCCAGCCCGACCGTTCTCCGAAGACGGGTGAGTACGACACGTAGCCGACGGTCCGTCCGGCGTGGACCGCGGTGAACAGCCGCCGGTGCGGTGCGCCGGGGCCGCCGCGCTCCCCGATGAGGAAGTCCAGTTCCTTCACATGGCGGCCCTTGTCCCGCAGCCAGGCCCGGTCCACGGCGTCCAGGTCCGCGGCGACGGCGGGGTCGTCCCGCTCGGCGGCGGGGACCTCGGTGACCGTGACGCCTTCCCTGCGGGCTCGGTTGACCATGTTGCGCACCTTGACCATGCGTTGCCCGCCGAGGCCGTATCCGTCCAGGTGGATGCTGAACGAGGCGCCGAACTGGTTGACGACGAAGCCGTGCCCGGCGTGCAGTTCGGCCGCGGCGCGCGGCAGCTGGACGCCGGTGACCCGGCGGCCCTCGCGCCCGGCCCGGTCGAGCAGCGCGGTCAGCAGCCGCTCCCGGTCGCCGGCCGCACAGACCGGTCCGCCCAGCTGGAACAGGTGCCGTCGGCCACCCTCGCGGTAGGGGACGAAGCCGTCGACGCCGTCTGTTCGGAAGCGCAGATTTCCCGCGTTCAGGGCGAGGAAGGCGCTGCTGTGGCCGGCGTGGCGGCGCAGCAGGTCGTACGTCTCGCCGTCGGTCAGGGCCCGCCGGGCCTCCCGGGTGCTCATCGCACCGCCGCCTGGTGCCAGGGAACGGTCGCGAAGTCCCGTAGCGCGGACTGGACGGAGGGGTGGGGGCGGGGCTCGAAGGAGACGGTGAAGGACTTGGTGAAGTTGCCGAACAGGGCGCGGTCGCCGCAGAGATGGATGGGCAGCACCAGCAGCGCCCACTCCCAGCCGTACAGCAGGACCCAGGCGCCGAGGACCACGCCCTGTACGCTCAGGCTGTGCATGGTGTTGTACAGCACGTAGTAGACGCGGGAGATGCGCTGGTCAGGGCTGCGGTGGTAGGCGACCGCGCCCGGGAGGTAGCCGATGAGGTCGACGTAGAGGAAGAGGGCGGCGGCGGCCCACCAGCGGACCTGGTCCAGGTGCGCGAGGAAGAACCCGGCGGACACCAGCAGCCCGAGGAGGTACTCCAGGCGCAGCAGCCGGTAGGTGGTGGGCGTCTGGCAGAGGTTGTGCCCGTCCACGACGCTCACCGCCCGCCGGACGTGCGCTTCGCGGTCACCAGGATCATGCTCTGCTTCTCCAGGCCGGGGTGCGCGGCCAGGTGGGGCGCGAACCGGTCGACTGCGTACGGCAGCGCCAGCAGGTCGGCGACCTCGGCCTGCCAGCCGCGCTCGCCCCACCACTGCTCCGGGTCCGCGAGCTGCCAGACCCAGGGCGTGCCCGAGCCGGACAGGGCCTCCAGCCACGGCCTGACGAAAGGCGACTCGGCGGTGTGGCCGTTGAGGCACTCGGCGCCGAGGGTGCTGCCCGGGGCGGAGAGCGCTCCGGCCGTGCTGACCAGGCGGTCCACGGCCTCGGGAGCGAGGTAGAACAGGAGCCCCTCGCACAGCCAGGCGGTGGGGCGCTCCGGGTCGAAACCGGCGGCGAGCAGCGAGCCCCGCCAGTCGCCCAGCAGGTCGGCCGCCACGGGGACGCGGCGGGCGGCGGTGGGGCGGTGCCCGGCGACGACGCGCTCCTTGAAGACGTGCAGGGCCGGCAGGTCGACCTCGAACACCGTGGTCTCGGCGGGCCAGTCGAGGCGGTACGCCCGGGTGTCGAGCCCGGCTCCCAGCAGGACGACCTGGCGGCAGCCGGAGGCGGCGGAGAGCAGGTGCTCGTCGAAGAAGCGGGTGCGGACGGCCAGCCAGTCGGGCAGCACCGTCTGCAGCAGTCCGCTTCCCGGCGGGGCGCCTGCCGTCCCTGCGGCGGTCGGGAACTCCGCCGCCAGCGGGTCGTGGATGAGCGCGTCCGGCCGGGCGGACTCCTGGGCGCGCATGCGGGCGGTCCACAGGGCGGTGACCGACACGCCTTCCAACGGGGCCGCGGCGGAGGGGGTTTCGGGGTGCGGCGGGAACATGGGCATGGTTGGTCCTTCGTAGGTGGATGCTTGAGTGAGGTGGCGCGTGGAGCCGTGGGCGCGGCCGCCCCTCAGCGGGGCGGGCGGCGGCGGTCGAACAGCAGGGCCGCGGCACCGAGGGCCATCAGGCCGGCCGAGGGGGTCCAGGAGCGGTGGCCTCCCATGGACGCGGGGGTGTACGGCTCCTGCACCTGGAGGGCGAAGCGGCGGTTGGCGACATCGGCGAGCAGACCGCGCCACTGCTCGGGGGCCGTGGTCGCGGCCGTCAGGAAGTCCATGGTGTTGCGGGCCACCTGGTCGACGGAGAAGTACTCGCGCAGCAGCGCCAGGATGATTCCGCGGGCCTCCGCCTTGAAGACCTCCGCGAGGGCGATGTCCGGCGCCAGGCAGCGCACCGAACCCTCGAGGTTCGCGAAGGACTTGCCGAGCAGGGAGATGGCGGGCGCGGACCCGATGCCCCGCCGGGTCGCCTTCTCCAGGACGGTCGTCAGGGACACCCCGAAGTTGATGTCCTCCAGGGAGGCCGTGGCGACCTTCGGGACGAGGGCGGCCATGTCGGAGGCGAAGGCGGGCAGGTTCGACCAGGCGGTGACCCGGCCCATGTCGGCCCAGGCCCAGGCCAGTCCGTGACCGTCGTTCTGGGCGATGGACATGAGCAGCGGCAGCAGGCGCAGACTGGTACGCCGGTCGAGCCTGCCGACCATGCCCCAATCGATGAGGGTTGCCGGGCCGCCGGGCAGCGCGAAGACGTTGCCCGCGTGCGGGTCGGCGTGGAACATCCGGTCGACGAAGTAGCCCCGGTACATGAAGCGCAGCAGGTCCTTGCCGATGTCCATGCGTTCGCGCTCGCTGAACATGCTGCGGTCGAGGTGGCGTACGGAGGTGCCGGGGGCCAGCGACTGCACCAGCACCTTGGGGGTGGCGTGCACGACACGGGGCACGTCGAGCGTCGGATAGCGCCGGATGTGTTCGCGGGCCTCGTCCATGTTGCGGGCCTCGCCCGTGAAGTCCAGTTCGGGCTCCATGGCGTCGAAGATGGAGTCGAGCATCGCCTCCACGTCGATGACCTCGTTGAAGCGGGGCGCGGTACGGGCCACGATCCGGGACGCCTTGCGCATCAGGGCCATGTCGGCGCGGACCGTTTCGCGGATGCCGGGGCGCTGCACCTTGATGACCGCGGGTCGTCCGCCGGGGAGTTGCACCCGGTAGACCTGGGCCAGGGAGGCGGCGCCCAATGGCCTTGTGGTGTCGATGTCGTCGAACCGCAGCTTCCAGTCAGGGCCCAGCTCCTGGCTCAGCACGGGTTCGAATACGGAGAACGGCTGGACGTCGACCTGGTCGTGGAGGTTCTGCAGTTCGGCGATCACGGCCGGGGGCACCATGTCGGGCCGGGTGGAGAGGATCTGACCGAGCTTCACGTAGAACGGTCCGAGGCTCTCCAGGGCCTGCCGTACGGCTCTGGCGCGGCGGGCTGTGTCCGCGGCGGGGGGTCCGGCCGAGGGCGAGGCCCTCTCCCGCGCGGACTGCCGGCGGGTCTTCGCGATCTGTCCCACCTCGTCGGCGACGAGGCTTCCCAGCACCTTCACCACCAGCCGGAGCCGGTTGCCGAGCACGGCAGCCATGGGCCACAACCTCCTGTGTCATGGGGAGTTCTGACGAGTCCGGTCCCCGCGGTCGAGGCCGCGGCGGGGTCGCCGGGCGGGAGGCAGTGGTGCCCCCGGCCCGGCGACGCGACATGCATGTGCGGCCACCGACGGCCGTCAGTTGGCCTTCCTGGCAGCGGGCGCCCGGCCGCCGGTGACGGCACCGGTGACCTGCTGGACGTTCTCCAGCACGCTCACCAGGGAGCCGACGAGTTCGGTGAGCTGCGCGATCTGCCGGGGCAGCGCGGCGAGGCCCTCGGCCATGTCCGCCGCCCCGGACACGGCCGAGACCGCACCGCCGGTGACCTGCCCCAGCGCCGCAAGGGGGTTGGCGCCGGTCAGAGCGGCCACCGGGTTCACCGCGCCGGAGCCGAGCGCGGCAAGCGGGTTGGCGGCGAGGGGGTTGGCGGCGAGGGGGTTCGGGACGCCGCCGGCCGCGGCGCCGGCGGCCTGCGCCAGCGCGGCCACCGGGTTGGCCACTCCCCCCAGGGCCGACAGGGCGCTCACCGTCCTGAGGACGTCCCCCGGCAGCCCGGTGAGGGCCTGATACGGATTTCCTGGATTGAGCCAGTCCAGGGAGTCCTTGTCGTTGTTCTTCCTGTCGAGGATTTCGTCAAAGGCCTTCTTCGTGCTGTCGGCGATGTCACCGATGAGGTCCTTGATGGTGTCCTGAGCATTGTTCTTTCCCATGCCTTTTCCCTTTTCTCCTGGACTCCGCACAATTCGCGCAATTCACAGAACTCACAGAAACCACAGAACTCACAGGGCCTGTGCGCAGACGAGTCGCAGCCGGGCCCGCCCCCGGGTGAACGCACCCTCGGCCGCCTTGACGGAGATCCGGTGCATGCGCGCGAATTCCAGCGTCGAGATGCCCTGGGCGCGGGCGAGCACCACCTGCCGCTCACGGCCGCGCAGCAGGTCGACCTGGCCGAGCAGCCAGCGCCCGAAGTCCTGGTCGCACACGCCCTCGTCCGGCAGTTCGGGCACCCCCACATACGCCGCGCGGCGCAGCAACCGGCGGCGTCGCTCCTGCTCGCGGTAGTGGTCGACGCACAGCCGCAGGGCGACCGAGGTCAAGAAGGGCCCGATCCGCTCGCGGTCCAGATTGCCGTGGGCGGCCGCCCGCAGCATGGCCTCTTGTACGCAGTCCTCCGCGTCCTGGGCATTCGGCAGCCGTCGACGGACCAGCCGCATCAGCCGTTCACGCTGACCGGCGATCACATCCCAGAATAATTCCCTTTGGCACTCACTTGAATGGTCCACGAATTCCCTCCCGCCCGTCGCGGAAAAAACTGTCCTGCCGCAGCGACGGACAAACGAGGGAAGAGGACGTCCACTCATCCGCATGAAGTGTGCCCGGAAAGCCTCGCAGTAACTTCCCGCACATGGTAGGAAATTACGTAAAAGCGGTCAACGGACCTGTTTCTCATGGAAAAAACGTCCCACCGCAGGGGAAAGCATCACGGAGCACATACGAAAAGGGCGCTCAGCTGTGGAAGGCGACGGTCAGCGTCTCCGCGAGGGTGTGCAGGGGCACACCGTCTCGTGGGTCGTCGGGCTGATCTCCTTCGTGACTCGACATGCGGTGGTTCGTCGACGGCCCACAGCCAGTCGTTCGACCGATGCCTGTCAGGCGCCGCCACCACACCATGTGGGGGTGTCCGCCGGCCGGGAAGGGAGCAATGACGTGGCCGACAAGCAGCCGCACATCAGCGGGGAAGGGTCCGCCAGGGAAGGGGTTCCAGAACTCCTCACGGACATCCGCCGGTTGTTCACCGTCGGGGAACGCGAAACGATCAGCTGCCGCTTCCGTTACAGCCTCGACGATCCGTTCGCGGTGGGGATCGATCTCATCCTGGAACCCGGGATCCACATCACCTGGGTGGTGTCGCGAGACCTCTTGTTCGCCGGCACGAAGGCACCGAGCGGTGAGGGGGACTTCAAGGTGTGGCCTTCGCGCCGTCACCACAGTCCGCGTCCCTACATGTACTTCAGTCTCGACCGACCGGACGGTCAAGCCACGTTCGAGGCGCGCCTGCCGGAGATACGGCGGTGGCTCGAGAGTACCTACGAGCTGGTTCCCCCTGGCAGCGAGAACGATCTGCTCGACTGGGAGGCCCTCGCCGCCGGTCTCCTGGGCCGCTGACTGATGCCTGCCCGCCCCGGGCCGGGCAGGCATTCGGGCCCGACCGCCCCGGCAACGACCGGGCGTCCTGTCACCCGCCCGGGCCGGCGCGGCCTTCGTCCTCCAGTTCCGCGATGACACGCGCGAGCTCCACGCGGGAGTTGACACCGAGCTCGGCGAAGGCGTGCCGCAGGTGGGAACTCACCGTGTGCGGCGCGAGGAAGAGCCCTTCGGCGACGGCGCGGTTGGTCGCACCCTGCGCGATCAGCCGGACCCCACGGAGCGGACGGGCTCCCGTTCGGCCCCGGTGTGTGCGAGCAGGCGGCAGGTCAGTGGGTGGGCCGCGGGGCGCGCAGGTGGGCCCGCTGCGCCAGCTCCTCCTCGTCCACCAGCTCGAGCATGGGCTTGCCCGGCGCGCACATCATCGTCACCACGAACCGGGTCCGCGCGTCCGTCAGCGCGTTGCCGTCCTGGTAGTGGATCGCATCACCGCCCGGCTCCCAGAAAGTCCCACCGGCCTCCACCACGCGCTCGGGCTCGCCCTCGAGCTCGAAACGGACCGCGCCCTCGATGACGTACCCGAAGGCCGGCCCCGAGTGCCGGTGCGGTGGAGTGCCCGGGTCGCCGGGCTCCCACTCGACGTGGATGGTCATCGCCGAGGCACCCTCGGGGACGGTGATGGGTGAAGCGTCCTGCAGCATCTTCGCCGCCGTCATCCAGCCCGCCGACTCCCCGTGCTCACCGGTCCCGTGCACGTGCGCTGAGTCCTTGTCCGACATTGTGTTGCACCTTCCGTAGGTCCACGGTCCACCACGTCATGGAGCGCTCGGCACACCGTGTGCCCGAGGCGCGATCGAATCTCCCGGCTTCCATGACCGTTTCGTAGTGATGACCAAGTGGGGTGTGGATCTGTGACACGCATGACCGGCACCGCGCACTGGTCGTCCCCGGGAACCGGACGGTGCGTAGTGGAACAGTGTCACAACAGCGGCGGGAGCACTGCCCTAAAGGTAGTTGGGTGGCTGTCGCCACCGTCAGGGGACACCAGTGGGGTCACTGACTCCCGACAGGAAGGGACCCGGATGAAAGTCGTTGTCCGGTTGGTGGCCACGACGCCGCGTACACAATGAGTGACACTTTATTCCGGTGGGTGACATCCGTGTGACGTGGTGCCGAGCCGTGGACGTATGCCGTTCCAGCCGCTTGTAGCATGGTGGGATCGAAGTCTGAAGGGACAACCGTGCACGCTGAGGCCGACGCCAACTCCCTTGACCGGGCGACGCAGGACTTCGTCGCGGCCCGCCCGCAACTGTTCGGCATCGCGTACCGCTTGCTCGGCAGCGCCGCGGAAGCCGAGGACATCGTGCAGGAAGCGTGGCTGCGGTGGCAGAACGCGGACCGTACGAACATCGTCGAGCCGACGGCCTTCCTGACCACGGTCACCACGCGTCTGGCCATCAACTTGGCCCAGTCCGCCAGGGTGCGGCGGGAGTCGTACGTCGGGCCGTGGCTTCCCGAGCCGGTCGACACCGGTCCGGACCCGCAATTGGGGGCGGAACGGGCCGAGGCAGTGGAGCTGGCGGTCCTCTTCCTCTTGGAGAAGCTGAACCCGGTGGAACGGGCGGCGTACGTCCTGCGGGAAGCGTTCGATTACCCCTACAAACGGGTCGCGGACATCCTGGAGACGAGTGAGGCCAACACCCGACAGATCGTGAGCCGTGCGCGCAAGCACCTGGCCGCCGAGCGCAGAGAGCGCGTCAGCCCGGCCGACCACCGGCGCCTGATGGAAGTCTTCCTCGCTGCCGCGCAGAAGGGCGATCTGGCGGTGCTCGAGGACGTACTCACGGCGGACGTCGTCAGCTACTCCGACGGCGGAGGGGTGCGCGGCGCATCGAAGATCCCGGTCATCGGACGTCCGCACGTGTCCAAGTACCTCGCGGCCTTCGCTCCACGCTTCTGGCCCCAGTCGGAGATTCGGTGGGTCGAGGCCAACGGGCGGCCGGCCGCTCTCGTCTCGGCCGGCGGGAACGCCGTGGCTCTGCTGTCCGTCGACGTCTCCGTGGAAGGGATCGACCGGATCATGTGGGTGATGAATCCGGCCAAACTGTTGCCCTATGTGGCGTCCCTGAGCGGCTGAGCATGCAGCGAGCGTCTACGTGTCACAAGAAGGGGCAGGTGCCGGTCAACGAGTTGTCGGGAATCCAGGATTCTACAAACTTGAAGGACAGGCGACGTGACGATTGTCTTGAGCGGCACACGGGCGCCCACCCGCCGACGGGTGCACCGCCCTGCCCTCCGAGGCAAGATGCCCGCACCGGCAGGCATCGTCCCTTCCGCCGTCTTCCCCTCCGTGTACGTGCTGTGGAGTACCTCTTGGGACCCCGGTCGAGCCCGTCCGCGCCTCGATGTAGTGGGGGAATGTTGGGGATCAGTCCCCTCGTGTTGTGGCCGGGTTGTTGTGTCCCGTCGGCAGGCCGGGCGGATTGCGGCGTTGGTTCCAGGAACGTAGTTTGTCGGGGTTGAGGATGACCCAGACCTGGACCACCTGCCGGCCGGCGATGTCGACGCTGATGACGGCGGCGACCAGGTGGTCGTAGCGAACGACAAGGCCGGTACGTCCGTTGACGGAGTGAGTGTGCAAAGTGGTGCGTGGCCGCCGGGCCAGCAGGGTCAGCAGGCTGCGGGCGACCTGCTGGTCACCGTGGACGGGTTTGACCAGGGCCCGGACCTTGCCGCCGCCGTCGAAGAAGGCGGTGGCGTCGGGTGCCAGGAGGGACGCCAGTAGTTCGGTGTCCTCGGCTACGCAGGCCTGCCGTACCGCGCGGACCACCGCGTCGTACTGCTGCGGGGTGGAGGGGTGTGAGCGCCGGGCCCGCAGGCTGCGGCGGGCGCGGTCGGCCAGTTCGGCGCATTCCGGCTCCGACCGGCCGACGATGTCGGCCACCGCACCCGGCGCCATCCCAAAGACGTCATTGAGCGCGAAGGCCGCCCGCTCGGCCGGAGGCAGGGAATCCAACGCCCTCAGCAGCACCTCGCTGATCTCCTGCTCGAGCATCTTGTACTGCCCCGCCCCGCCTTCACCGGCCTGTTGCCCGGCCGCACGCGGATCCCCCCGGTCGGGCAGGGCCAGGCGGGTCAGGCAGATACTGCCCACGACCTGCGTCAGCCAAGAGCGCGGTGCCGCGATCTCGGCCCGCTCCGCGTCGGACAGCTGGTACCACTGCCGGTAGGTCTCATCAATGACGCTCTCGGCCTCACTGTCACTGCCCAGCATCCAGTAGGCGACATCCAGCAGATGCCGCCGCTCCTCCAGCAGTTCCGCGATCGGCACGGCGTCATCGGCGTCATCCATACGGCACCCTCCCTCTCCAACGGCACCGCGCCACGCGGTCGCGGCGGCAGTCATCCAAGTGGCCGGCCCGCGCGCCACGGCCGGCAGCGTTCCCCTCGGCAGTGCGCAAACATGTGCCTCGACGCTGTTTCTCGTGTACGCGGACGCCACACCCCTGGCCCATTCCCGTCGCACACGGTGCCCCCATTCTCCATCGGCTCGTCAGCTAGACCGGACAGGCGCAGAGGTTGTGACACCGTTCCTCCAGGCCTGCGGAGCGACCGCGGGGCCTGGCCGGCGCGGTCGCGGACTCCCGCGGAACGGACCGCGCTGACGGCATGACCGGCAACTCACGCGCAACACCTGCCGCGCGCCGCCCGTCACACGGCGCGGTGGCCGCCCGGTTCATGTCGGGTCCCTGCTCCCCGTTCCGGTGACGAGGTCATCGGCACCTCGGGACCGGTGGATTCCGGCCCGCACCTCGCCACAGGGCAGGTGGGTCCCCTTCTGCCCACGGCCTCGACTCGAACCCGTTGCGTTTCCGACGGGACAGTGGCAAGAATGGATGAGACACAGTCAATACTTCATGGTTCTTTGTCCCAGCATCGCCGAAGTGCCTTCACTGGCAAGCCTGGAAACCACGTGTGGCCAGCCCGGTACGTCCACGGGCCGAGCATGCTCCTGCATATGATGTCCGCCGGACCCTTCCCGGTGTTCGGGCCGAGTGACATCGCGGGTAAGCCGGGTGAGGACGCGACAAGAAGGCTTGAGGACGAGTGGAACACATGGTCTCTGCAACCCACACGGCACATGACATCGAGATCACCGCCGAGAGCCTTCAGGAGGACCTGGCCCGCCTGAGGATCCAGAAGCAGGCGCTGGAGAGGGAACTGGCCGCGGTCGTCGCCCATCTCGGCTCCGTCCAGCGGGCCCTCGGCGCGCTCCGGGCCGTGATGCTCGAGACGGGTGGCCGCCCGGCATCGACCGACACCGCCGGTGCCGGAGATGCCGAACCCGGCGTGACTGCCGCGCCCGTGGAGCCGCAGCCGGGCATGTCGTCCTCGGATTCGGCGGACGTCGCAGCCACGACCGCGCCGAAGGGCCGTCGGCAAGAGCGCCGGCCGGGTGCCCAGGAGCCTGCCTCCCCGGCCAAGGGCGCCGGCGACAGCCCGACAGCGGATTCGCAGGCCGACACCGACGGTCACATGAAGTACGGCAAACTGACCGAGCAGATCCTGGAGCACTTCGCCGGAGTCGGCGACGTGGACGTGCGCGCTCGCGATGTCGCAGCGGCTCTCGGCCGTGACACCGACAGCGGCAGCATCAACGCGGTCAGGAGCACCCTGGACCGCCTTGTCGGCACCTCCCGCATCCGTCGAACCGGGCGAGGCCTGTACCGCGCCAAGAAGTCCTGAGGAACACTGCCGAGGCGCCCCAGTTGCCGCGAGCGGACAAACGACCCGGCACTGACGGCCCATGCGCTCGCTCCCTGCGCATCAGGCCGACCCGTGCTCCTTGCACCACACTTTCCTCAGCCCGATGCCACGGTGTGTACCGTTGGCGGGCGGCCGGCACCGTCAGCATCTCCTGGCAGGTGCTGCCCCACCCGCGACGGGAGACCGGTGTCGAGCCCTGGCTCATGCTCGCTCCCAGCGGTGCAGGTATCGATGGCCGGGCGGGCTCAGGCCCTCGGGCCCGAGGCGCCGCTGCCCTCCGGGCCGGTCAGCCGCTCGCTGTGACGAGGGTTTCCCCGGGACACGAAGGCTTCCCGAGGGTGCTGCACCGAGGCCAGGGAGACGACGTCCCGTCCGTAGAAGGCGGCGGTGAGCCACACGGCGAGCACCCGGACCTTGCGTTCCCACGTCGGTACGGCAAGCACGTGATAGCCGCGGTGCATGAGCCAGGCCGGGAAACCCTTGATGACCAGGCGCCGGTACTGGAAGATGCCTCGGCCCAGGCCCAGCGTGGCCACCACACCCAGACTGTGGTGGACGTAGTCCTTGGCAGGCCGGCCCCTCAGCGTCGCCAGGATGTTCCTCGCCAGGCGCTTGCCCTGCCGCACCGCGTGCTGGGCGTTCGGCACCGTATGCGCCCCTGGCCGTCCTGCCGCCAGGTCGGGCACGGCCGCATCGTCGCCGGCGGCCCACACGTCCGCCACCACGTCCGTCTCCGTACCCACGCGGAGGTCCGCCCGTACGACGAGCAGGCCACGTTCGTCGACCGGAAGGTCCGTGTGGTTGTGCACGATGGGGTTCGACGCATTGCCCGCGGCCCACACGATCAGGCCCGAATCGAACTCCTCCCCGTTCGACAGCACCACATGACCGCCCTTGGCGGAGACGAGTTGGGTGTTCAGGTGCACGAACGCTCCCCGGTTCCGCAGTGACCGGACCACCCATGCGCCGGGCTGGTCACTGACCTCGGGAAGAATCCGACCGCGTGCCTCGACCATGTGGAACTGGATTTCTTCCACATCGAGTTCCGGGTAGTGCTTCAGCACGGCGGACGCCAGGGACAGCAACTCACCGAATCCCTCCACACCGGAGAATCCGCCGCCGACGAAGGTGACGGTGAGGAGCTTTTGGCGTTCGGGCCCGCGCGGCAGTGTCGCCGCACGGTCGAACGACGTCAGCAGCCGGTCGCGGATGGCGACGGCCTCCTCGACATGCTTCAGGCCGAATGCCTGCTCACCGAGTCCCGGTACGGGGAACGTACGGGTGACCGCTCCCGCCGTGACCACGAGGATGTCGTAGTCGAGTTGGTAGTCCGGTCCGCTCTCCGGCCGGACGGTGACGCTGCGGTCACTGTTGCGGATCTCGGTCACGGTCCCTGAGATCAGCCGAGTGCGGTGCAGGTGCCGGCGAAGTGACACCGCGGCATGACGAGCCTCCACCGCCCCTGCCACAACCTCCGGCAGGAACGGCTGGTACGTCATGTACGGACGCGGGTCGACGACAGTGACGCGTGCCTCGCCCCGGCGCAACTTCTTCTCCAGGCCCCAGGCGGTGTAGAAGCCCGCGTAACCGCCGCCGACTATCAAGATCTCACGCACGGTGTCCTCTGTTCTCTCGGCCTCATCAGTAAAGACAGAGCAGACACACTGATTGTGACACCGTACGAGTCCGGCGCGGGGCCGACGACGTGACCGCACACCGTGGCCGTGGGCACCTTCCTCCGACGGCTGCCACCAGAACACTCGGACAACTGCCCTGGGCAGCGTGGGACGCTCAGCCCCCTTCACCGACGGCGGCCGCCCCAGCGGCGACCGGGTGCGTCACCGCCTCGGTCGCCCCACCGGTGCCGTGCGTCGCCCGAGTGCGAACGCCGATCATGGCGAGGGCGATCGCCGCGGCCACGAGCATGCCGATGCCGCCGACGAGGGCGCAGGTGTGCAGCGCGTCGGTGAAGCTCGCGCCGTAGGCGGACTGGGCCCGGCCTGTGGCCTCCGGCGTCTTCAGTTGCAGGAACGCGCCGGCCTGGATGCCTACGTGCGACACCAGGCCGCCCACCTGTCCCTGGTCGGCGGCGCTCAGACCGGACTGGGCGAGGTGTCCGGGCAACGTGTCCAGGGTGCGGTTGGTGAGGATCACGCCGAAGACGGCGGGGCCGAGCGCGCTGCCGATCTGGCGCAGGGCACTGTTTGCGGCGCCGGCTGTCCCCGCCAGCCGGTGCGGCAGGCTGTCCATGGCGATCGTGGTGACCGGCGCCATGGCCAGCGCGATGCCGATGCCCAGCACTCCGATGACCAGGGCGGCTTCGCCGGTGCCGGTGGAGGCCTGGAACAGGTTCACGCACAGCGCCCCGATACCGCCGACCACGAGGCCGATGACCAGCAGGAGCCCGGGAGAGGTCCGGTTCATCAGCCGGCCGACCAGGGGACCCAGCACAACGGTGAAGCCGTTGATCGCGACGAGGCGTACACCGATGTCCCACGTGGAGGCGTGGTGGACGAGCCCGAAGTACTCGCTCAGCGCGAACACGAGGCCGACCTGCGCGAACAGGGTGAGGGCCATCACGAGCGCGGCGCCCGAGAACGCCGGGGACGTGAACAGGCGCATGTCCAGCATCGGGCAGGGCGACCTGAGTTCCGCCAGGACGAAGGCCGGCAGAGCGACGGCGGCCGCCAGGAACCCGATCACTGCCTCGGCCGAGCCCCATCCGGCACTACCGCCCTCGATGACGCCGTACACCAGGCCCGTGACGGCGACGGCGGCCAGGATCTGACCGGGGATGGGACCTCCCCCCGGGTGGTGGACACCCTGACGCCGACCCCGGTGGGGGTCGGGAGAGGGTGACCGATTATGGTGATGAAGGTCTATTCGCC